>CALJDU010000015.1 GCA_938024995.1 uncultured bacterium | reverse complement strand
CGTCTTCTTCTTCGCGACCTTCTTGGCCGTCTTCTTCTTCGCGACCTTCTTGGCCGTCTTCTTCTTCGCGACCTTCTTGGCCGTCTTCTTCTTCGCGACCTTCTTGGCCGTCTTCTTCTTGCGAACCTTCATCGGCCGCGTCATCGCCTTCGGCTTCACGGCGCCGTCGAACTCTTCTTCGGTCATCAGCTTCAGCTCGACCACCGTCTCGCGCAGCGTCGCGTTCTTCTTGAAGGCGCGCTTGGCGACCTTCGCAGCGTTGTCGTAACCGATGTGCGGGTTGAGCGCGGTGACCAGCATCAAGCTGCGCTTCATCTTCGCGTCCAGCTCCGCCCGGTTGGCCTTGAGGCCCTGCGCGCAGCGCTCATCAAACGAGGCGCAGCCATCCCCCAGCAACCGGATCGACTGCAGCAGGTTGTACGCCATCACCGGCTTGTAGACGTTCAGCTCGAAGTTGCCCTGGCTGCCCGCCACCGTGATCGCGGTCGCGTTCCCGAACACCTGACAACACACCATCGTCAGCGCTTCACACTGCGTTGGGTTGACCTTGCCAGGCATGATCGAGCTTCCCGGCTCGTTCGCGGGGATGCTGATCTCGCCGATCCCCGAGCGCGGACCCGAGGCGAGCCAGCGAACATCGTTCGCGATCTTCATGCACGCGCCGGCCAGCTGACTGAGCGCGCCCGCCATGCCCACGTAAGCGTCATGCGCCGCCAGCGCCGCGAACTTGTTCGGCGCGGTCACGAAGCTCTTCTTCGTGAGCTCCGCGATCTTCTCCGCGACCAGACCCGCGTAGGCGGGGTGCGTGTTCAACCCCGTCCCGACCGCGGTGCCGCCGAGCGCGAGCTCGCGAAGGGGCGAGGTCGCGGCCTCGATCGCGCCGAGCGCGTGGTCAAGCTGCGCGACCCAGCCGGAGATCTCTTGGCCAAGCGTGAGCGGCGTCGCGTCTTGCAAATGCGTACGGCCGATCTTCACGATGTTGCGGAAGGTATGGCTCTTGTCCGCGAGCGTGTCCCTCAGCTTTCGCACCTTGGGCAGGAGCTCGTCCTCGATCGCGACGACCGCAGCGATGTGCATGGCCGTCGGGAAGGTGTCGTTGCTCGACTGCGAACGGTTTACGTGGTCGTTCGGGTGAACCGGCGTCTTGCTCCCGCGCACCCCGCCCGCGAGCTCGATGGCGCGGTTACTAATGACCTCGTTCACGTTCATGTTCGACTGGGTACCGGACCCGGTCTGCCAAACCACCAACGGGAAGTGATCGTCGAGCTTGCCCGCGATGACTTCGTCGGCGGCGCGGACCACGAGGTCGCAGATGTCCTCCGGCAGGTTGTCGAGCGCGTGGTTCGTGAGCGCCGCGGCCTTCTTGAGCACGCCGTATGCGCGGATGATCTCGCGCGGCATGGTCTCGTCACCGATCGGGAAGTTCCGCTTGCTGCGCATCGTCTGCGCGCCGTAGTAGCGATCCGCCGGGACCATCACGACACCCATCGAGTCGCTCTCTTGGCGCATCTTCACGCGCGTCCGCTTCGTGGTCCGCTTCGCGCTCTTTTTCTTTGTGCTGCGCTTCTTGGTCGGCTTCTTCTTGGTCGCCATCGCTTACCTCTCGCTTCTCGCGGCAGGAACCGCGGGCGGGAGTCGTGTAACGCGAATCGCGAGGGGTTCAAAGGGCTGTGTGCACACGCTCCCGAATGAGGTCACGGAGGCGAGAGGGGACTTAACGAGCGAGCGCCCAGCGCGAGGAGTCGCGGTGGGCGCTTGCCGTGAAGTCGTCCTCTCGGACGTCGCTTCAATCGCGTTAGGGCGCCGTGATGTTCAAGATGTAGTCCCCCGCGGAGGAGAACGTATCCACGACGATGACGATCTGCTGATCCGCGATGAGGTCCACGGTCACGACCGACTCCGTTCCGTCGCCGCCGTCATCGTCACAGGCGAGCTCCTCGGCGCCGGCGCAGGTCGCGCCGTCCAAAATGTAGAGCACGGTGTCCGCGTCAGACCCGGCGGTGTCGATGGTGTACGTGCCCGCCGCGGTCGCGCGGAAGCGGAACGTCAGCTCGGGACCGTTGCCCGCGCAGCTGCCGCGACGGATGCCACGAGAGCAAGCGCCCATGCCCTCGACGCGCCCCGTGGAGACCGCGGCGCCGGTTCGTCGACCGAGGTTCTCATCTGGGCAGGTGTCGGTCGCGCACGCGGCGTCGCATGCGCACTCGCTATCCATGCAATCCGTAAAGCCATCCATGTCGTCATCGATCGAATCGTCGCAGACGTCCTCGTCACACGCGTCGTCACCAGAGCAGTCGAAGTCGGCGCAGTCGACGAGCCCGTCGCCTTCATCGTCCACGCCGTCTGAGCAGTTCGTCTCGCTGCAAGCGGGGTCGTCATCGCAGTCAAAGTCATCGCAGTCGATTCGAGTGTCATCGTCGTTATCGATGCCGTCCGCGCAGTCGAGCTCGCGGCAGAGGTCGTCGCCGGAGCAATCGAAGTCGTCACAATCGACGAGACCGTCTGCGTCGTTGTCGATGCCGTCGCCGCAGTCCTCGATGCACGCGGGGTCGTCGCGGCAGTCGGTGTCGGCG
The DNA here is from genome assembly GCA_938024995.1 of uncultured bacterium. GTDB lineage: Bacteria > Myxococcota_A > Polyangia > Polyangiales > Houyiibacteriaceae > CALJDU01. The sequence goes on along the minus strand of CALJDU010000015.1, from coordinate 144,935 downwards.
CAGTCGGTGTCGTCGTCTCCGTCATCGTCGAGACCATCCGCGCACATCGTCTCCGTGCACCCGTCGACCGAGCGACAATCAAAGTCGGCGCAGTCGGTGTCGCCATCACGGTCGTTGTCCATGTCGTCCATGCACATCGTCTCGGTCGAGCCCATGTCCTCCGTCACGTTGAGGACGTAGTTGCCGGTGCCGCCGTTGTAGCCGAACACGACGATCGTCACGACGTCGCCCATGGACATCGTGTGACGAATCAACGAACGGGTTCCCTCGCCGCCGTCGTCGTCGCAATCGATGAGCTCGCCGCAGCCCATCTCACGGAGCTCGATGCCCGTGTCGAACGACGAGTCCGAGCCATTGGTGTCGAACACGAAGGTGCCGTCACGCGGGGCGGTCCAGGTGAACGTCTTGTCGGGACCGTCGGTGAACCCCGCGCAGGTGGTGTCGACCTCGCTGGTCGCGCCGAGGTCACCCATGCGGATCGACTCTCCCATCATCGTCATGAGGTCGACGGGGGCGCACGCACCGGGCGGGGCGTCCACTCCGGCGTCAGGCGCGTCAGGGGCGGCATCCGGTCCGGCGTCCGTTCCGCCAGTGTCCTCGCCGCCGGCATCCATCCCGCTGTCGGGCGAACCGGTGTCGGGCGACCCCGTGTCCGGTGAAGTGGTGTCGGGCGCGTTCGTATCCTCAGGGGGGGAGGTATCCGGAACATTGGTGTCCGGAAGGCTGGTGTCGCCCATCACCGAAGTGTCATCGGGTGGAGATCCGGTGTCCGCGACGGGCCGCTCTCGGTCGCTACACGCGATCAGGAGCGGGAGAGCAATAAGCGATACGAAAACGAGCCTGTTCATGCCGCGAGGATACCATCCCGCCCAACTCTCACGGTCCTGAAATCGCGCGCTCCGCGGGGTCTCGACCAGGCGCTCCGCTCCGGAGTTTCCGGAACGAAATCAGGTGAAAGAACAACGCTCCCGGCACCAGAAACGTCGGCAACCAAATCCACGGAGCGCGAGAAATCCAAGTATTGAGGTCGACGAGCCACGGGAAGTTCGCCGCGCTCTGCTCAAAAAGCGGCGGCGTCGACATCAACGCGATGGAGATGACCACCACGAGGAGCACCACCCCGACGATGTTGAAGAGCAGGAGCGCGGCGCGGGTCTTCTTTCCGAGCGGCTCATCTTTGCGGCGCCGAAGAAGCGCGATGACCACGAAGAGCGCGAGCACACCGGTGACGATGTCAAAGTTCCTCCCCTCCCACGTCATCTGCCGCGGCACCAAGTCGACCGTGGCGCCGTGCGCGAGGAAGCCTTCAATCGGGATACGCAAGACCTGATAGCCGGTCAGCGCGATAAAGCTCGAGCCTTCGGCAATGGACTTTCCGACCCGCGAAAACGCGATCGCGAAAGTGATCAGGATCCCGATGTTGAAGACGATCACGGGTCGCGGGGGCATGCTCTCCCAGCTCAGCGCACCCGACGCGCCGAGACCGCCCGTGATCGCGAGCCAACCCAATAGGGCGAAAGCGCCGCGCTTCGCGAACGTGCGGTTCACACGCGAAAGGACCGCGATGCACACCAGCAGGCCCGCGATGACGAGCGTCATGAACCAGGAATAGGTGATCGCGCTTGGCATGTTCCGAAGCTGGGGCGACCCCTCCACAAAATCAAGACACCACGGTCGATGAGCGACGATGGTGGTCGCTCCCCCGCTCAAACTTCTCTATCGTGCGCCACCGTGACTCCTCGAACCCAGCGTCGAACTCTGCGCCTGGTGCTCGCGATCCTTGTGGTCGCGCTCGTCAGCGTGGTGCCCGCGCTGCTCGCCGAGATCGATCCTGCGCTGGCGCAGGAAGAGGAGGAGACCGCCGAAGAACGTCGCGAACGTCTCGCGCGCGAAGCGGCGTATCGACGCGCCCAAGAACAACGCGCGACGCAGATCGCGCACGCGCGTCGTGAGCGACTCGCGCCCGATGGCACCTTGACGTCGATCGAGTACCACTTCGATCTCGCCCGCCGCTTGATGAAGCGCGCTCCCGCTCGCGCTCCCTTCTATCGACGTCGCGCCAACCGGTGGCTGCAAGCCGTAATGGAAGGTCGCGATCCGATCCCTGAGGTGCGCGGCAAAATCGTCACGCGCGCGTACCGCTCACCGATCAGCACGCGGCTCCAGCCCTACTCGATTTACCTCCCGCCCGACTACGACCCGGAGCGCGCCTACCCGCTCTACATCGCGCTCCACGGCGGCTCGAGCAACGCGAACCTTTTCATGGGCGTGTTCCTGGGCAACAACCTGAACTGGCGCGAGTACCACCAGCACCTCTACGACGAGTTCACGCCGCAGTGGAACCCGGACTGGATCATCGTCGCGCCGAACGGCTTCGGGCAGATCATCTGGCGATGGATGGGCGAGCGCGACGTCTTCGATGTGCTCGCGGACGTAAAGCGACACCACAAGGTCGATGAAGACCGAATCGTCCTGGGCGGCGTCAGCAACGGCGGCATGGGGGCACACGCGATCGGGGCGCGACATGCGTCCAAGTTCTCGCTCGTCCAAGCCATGGCCGGCGCGCCGAGCTGGATCCAATACGTCGGAAACCCGGTTCGCCCCGAAGAGCGACGGGAGCTCCTCCGGTACTCTGCGATGCACCTCATCGAGAACACCTTTGGCACCGAGTACCGCTTTTATCACGGGCGTCGCGACACGGGCCCGATGCGCCCGCGGTACATCGAGGCGCTCATCCGCCGAATGCGACGCATCGACAACCTCCCGGTGAACATCCAGTGGTTCGACGCGGGGCACGACATTCTCTATCCGAGCATCCGGCTCGGACGCGCGTTTGAGTGGCTCGATGACCGGACGCGGCAGCGCGAACCGCGGGAGGTCTTCGTGGTGACCGGCGACTACCGCGCGGCGCGACAGCACTGGATCGAGGTCACGCGGCTCTCGACCTATCCCGACCTCGCGCGGATCCACGGCACCTGCAGCGCGGACGAGATCACGCTGGAGGCATCCGGCGCGCGCGCGATCGCGCTCCACCTTCGCGAAGCGCCCCTCGAAGCAGAACGGGTCAGCATTCGCGTGAACAACCAGCAGGTCCACATCGGTCCGCGCGCGGCCTTGGGCGACACGCTTCACCTCGTCCGTCGCGACGAGAACTGGGAGCTGGGGTTCCCCGGTGACGACGGCGAACGAGTGAAGCGCCCGGGCATGAGCGGACCCATTCAGGACGCCTACTACGACCGCATGGTGCATGTGTACGGAACGCAGGTTCCGGAAGCCCGAGGACCGCTCCGCCGCGCCGCAGAAGAAGGCGCAAACGGATGGCCTCTGTGGATCTGGGACGTGCGCCAGGAGGTCGTGGCCGACACCGAGGTGACCGACGAGATGATCGCCAACGCGCACCTCGTCCTCTACTCGACGCATGGCGCGAACGCGGTGCTGGAGCGGATCAAGAGCGAGCTCCCGATTCAGATCGAGGAAGACGCCGTCGTGGTCGGCGATGAACGCTTCGAGAACGCGGGGACGCGCTTCATCTATCCAAACCCGGAGAACCCGGAGCGGTACGTGATCGTCCAGGGCGCGACCTCGCCGCGTTTGGCGATGCGCGGCAACGAGCTGCCTGAGTTTTTGCCTGACTGGATCGTCTACGCGCGGTCGACGCTCCGCGGAAACAAAACACGGATCCTCCAAGACAATCACGCGCACGCGATGGGTTGGTTCGATGATGACTGGCGGCTCGCCGGAGAGCACGCCCCAGAGGTCCCGCCCGCGGCTCCAGCGCCCGCGCCGACAGTCGTCCCTGCCGCGCAACCGCATGAGCCCACCGAGGGCGCGGGCGACGAGCAGGAGACTAACGAAGAGACTAACGAAGGGACTAACGAAGGGACTAACGAAGAGACGGAGGCCGAAGCGGAGCCCGCCCTGCCCGTTCCGCGCGCGCCTCGTGTTCCGCCGCGTGCGACCGCGTTTCTCGCCGGCGACGCCGATCCCGCGGGTATCGTCGCGCGCCGCATCGCGAAGAACGTCCCCACCTTCCACAACTTCCGCGCTGAGATCCCGGGCGCCAACTGGCGAACGCGGGACGAGTACATCTGGAAAATCCGGCCGCAGCAGGAGTGCTACGAAGCGCTCCGGCAAGCCGGGATCCCTGCCCGGCCGACGACGCCGCCCATGACGCCGGTTCCGTCGCCGGTGGAGATCCTCGGTCCGATCGACGACGTGTGGCTCCGCTCTGTGCATGAAGACCGCCCAATCACGATCAGCTGCGAGCTCGCGACGCGCCTCCCGGAGATCATCGCGGTCTTCAAGCGACACGGCGTGCTCGGACTCGACGTGCTCTCCGCCTATCGAACGCACCCTCGCCCCAGCTTCCACACCATGGGGCTCGCGCTCGACGTCAGCCGCGTCTACACCGCGGACGGCTGGCTCTCGGTCGCGTCGCACTACCACGCGACCCCGATGGCGCAGACGTGTTCACGCGCCGCGCGACCGCGAGGTCGACGCGCGCGACTGCTCCACGACCTCGCGTGCGACCTCTACGAGAGCGACCTCTTCACGTCAGTGCTGACGCCCAACTACAATGAAGGGCACCGAGACCACTTCCACTTCGACATCCGTCCACAGGACCCGCGTCACTTCCTCCGCTAGCAGCCGCAAGAGGTGACCGGGACGGCGTTCGACGCCGCTACTCGGTGATGTAGACGTACGTGCCCGGGTCGTGCACCGGGGCGAACATGCCGTGCCAGCCCGGCGGCAAGTTGGGCTCTGTCCAGCCGAAGAGCCAACGCGCGTCGGCCGGCGCGAGGTTCACGCAACCGTGGCTGCGCGGCCGACCGAACTGCGTGTGCCAGAACGCACCGTGCAGCGCGAAGTTGCCTTCGAAGTACATCGTCCAAGGCACGTCTTCGATCTGGTAAGGCGCGTCGCTCTCGAGGTCGTCCATCGTCGTCGAGACGTGCTTGCTCATCACTCGGAAGACGCCGGTCGGCGTATCGTGTCCCGCGCGTCCAGTCGAAACCGCCGTCGCGAACGCCGCGCGATCACCGTCGTACGCGACGAGGGTCTGTTCGCTTAGGTCGACGTGAATGAACTGCGCGCCCTCGGGGACGTCTTCGGGTCGCTCGACTGGGCGCGCCAAACGCACCGCGCCGCGCCGCACGATCTTCCCGTCGTGACCCTCGATGTAGTCGCGCTGCCCTTGGGTAAACTCCGAGACCACCGCGAGAGGTGTGTGGGTCGCGATGCGCCCCGCGTTGCGCAGCCGATCGCCCGCTTGGTTCCGCCGGAGCTGACGAACACCGCGTCGAAAAACGAACGCGACCGGGAGCTGCCATTCGTCGCCGAGGACGACGCCGCGATGCGTCGAAGGATCGTTGCGCTCAAGCTTCGTCGCGTCGACGTAGCCGCCGCGAATCGTTCGGTAGTAGCGGCTCCCGTTCTCTTCCACGACATCATCGAGGCTGACGTAGAAACCGCGGAGCATCTCCATGCGAACGAAGTCGGGGAGCTTTAGCTCCTCGGGCTCCTCTGCGACCAAACCGCTGACCGCGTCCGCGAGCGCGCCCGCGAGCGACTCCGCGAGACCGTCGGTCACGGCGAGCGCGGGATCGCCGGCGCCCTCTTCCTCGCTCCCCTCAGAGCCAGGTGGCGGCGGCGCTTCGACGCGCAGGGCCGCTTCGTCTTCGGGTTGGATGGCTTCGTTCTGCGTCGGGTTTTCTTTTTCGGCGTGAAGCGCGGTCAGCGTCTCGCGCACCAGCTGCTCTTCTTCGTCGCTCGGCACCCGCCAGTACTGAACGGTGTCACGCGGCGCAAAGGCGTACGCATACGGGAGCGCGGAGTCGAGGGCGGGCGGCGCTGGAACGGGCTCAAAGGTCGGCGGTTCGCGGGCGATCAAGTAACCGTGTTCGCGACAGACATAGCCTCCGCCAACGATCTCGTACCAACCACGGGCGCAGCCGTTCGTGCCCACCCGCTCTGTCACACGAAAGCGCGCGCCGCGGCGCGTGTAACCCACCACGCGCGCCTCTGGACGAGGCTGCGCGCGGATCCGTGACAGAAAGTGAAACGTGAGACCGTGAAGCGGATAGGTGGCTTCGAACTCGGCGCGCGCGGCGGCTTGGCGAGCGACCTCGGCTTCTTCCGCTGCGCGCCGAGCCTCGTCGACGCGTTGCGCCTCTGCTGCGGCAGCCTGTGTTTGCGCGGCCTGGGCAGCCGCCGCGGCGACGCGAGCCGCCTCGGCCGCGGCCGCCTGCTCTTGAATGAGGCGCGCCCGCTCGGCTTCTTGTGACGCGAGCGCCGCCGCCGGAGCCGGCGTCGACGACTCTTCCGTCGTCAACGCCGCGTCATCGAACGAGAGAACCTCAGGCTCACTACAGCTCCCCAGCACGAGCGCCATCAAGCAGACGAAGGCGACGTGGTGAGGGTGAGTCGAAACAGGCAAAATACCCTGCATAGGTCACGCATCGCACGCTCTCGAGTCCCGCCCAAGAAAACGGCAAGCGCCGAGATGGGTGTCGAGCGTTTTGACCGGAGTTCCGCAGCGCGGGGTCTGAGCGTCGGGCAGAACGGATCCACCCGCCGCCACCTCGCGCGGACGCCGCGAGTTGACACGCCGAGAACGAATGAGGTTCGGTTCACGCGCTATGCAGAACACGCACTCGAAGCTCGGCGACCGCTCGCTCTTCCCGGACCTTCGCGCCCGCGCGTATCTCAATCACGGCGCGATCTCACCGCCTTCGACGCTGGTTCGTCAGGCTGTGCAGCAGGTGCTCTCGGACTACGCGCGAGGTGGGGTCTGGGGCTTCAAGGAGTGGCTCCCAAGGCGAGAGGCGCTTCGCGGATCATTCGCGGAACTGATCGGCGCGGAAGCGACCGACATTGCGCTCATCCCGAACACGACCACGGGGGTCGCGGCGATCGCGAACTGCATCGATTGGCAACCAGGCGACCACGTCCTCACGTTCAGCGGCGAGTTCCCGTCCAACGTCACCCCATGGCAGGTCGCGGCGAAGAACTTCGGGGTGGAGCTCGAGCTGCTCCCGCTGGCCCCGATGATGCGCTCGGTCGACGAAGGCATCGCGGCGCTGCGCTCCAAGGTCCGGGATCGAACCCGACTGATCGCGATCAGCGCGGTTCAATTTCAAAACGGTCTTCGCATGCCGCTGGGTCCCATCGCGGCGGTCGCTCGAGAAGCGGGTGCAGAGCTCTTCGTCGACGCGGTCCAGGGCTGCGGGGCGGTCCCGATCGATGTCGGGGTCGGCGTCGACTACCTGACCTGCGGCGGACACAAGTGGCTGATGGGTCTCGAGGGCGCCGGGTTTCTGTACGCACGACAGACCGTAGCTGAGAAGCTCGTTCCGCGAACGGCGGGGTGGCTCAGTCACGAAGACGCGCTCTCGTTTCTCTTTCACGGACCGGGCCACCTTCGCTACGACCGCCCGATTCGCAAGACCATCGACTTCGTGGAGCTCGGCGCGCAGTCCGCGGTGGGCTACGCAGCCGTCGGCGCATCGCTGGGTTTGATCGCGAGCCTCGGCGTCGAGGCCATCTACGCACACGTCAACACGTACCTCGATCTCCTCGAGCCGCGCCTGGTCGCGCTCGGCTTCGAGAGCCTCCGCCGCTCTGATGAAGCGCGCCGCTCGGGCATCCTCGCGCTGTCGCCGCCGGCCGACGTGGACATCACCGCGCTCTATGCCGCGGTCGATGAACGGGAGGTCGCGTGCACGATTCCGGACGGGAACCTTCGCTTCGCGCCCCATTGGCCGAACGCCTTCTCAGAGGTGCCCGTGGTCGCGGACGCGATCGAGAACGCCCTGCGGCTCACACGCACCACGACGTGAATCGACCAAGGGAAAGAAGAAGAGCAAGCGACTTGGTGACGAGACGAGGGAGGTTATATGCGCTCTAGGAGTGAATCCGCGGGTCCACCGCGCGCTCGCGTCGTCGCTTGGCCTTCTGACGGTTGAGCGGCGGGGTCTTCGCGAGCAGCAGCCGAAGCGAGGGATAACCGAGGAGCAGCGTCTGGAACCACCAGCCGTTTGGGTTCTCTCCGCCGCCGTCCGCGCGCCGATGCGCGTACGTGGCCTCCGCGGCATGCGCCGCCAGCGCTGCCCCAAAGATCGATGAGAACACCCAACGCGGCGGCGCGCCGAAGAGCCCAAACCACGTTTGATAGACCGGCTCGCTGAACCCCAGGAGCGCGGTCAGGGTCATGCCGCTCAACACGGCGATCCACCAAGCGATATGGGGTCGCTCAACGGGTGGCTTCGGTTCTGCACTCACCGCTCCATGCTCCAAGCAAAGGAGCGCGCTGACAACCCCACAAAAAAGAGAGCCCCTTCACGCAGGTGACCATCATGCTTACGCTCGCTCACCTTGTCGCTATCACTCAACACCCTCCTCTCGGTGAGCGAACTCGCGAGCGGCTCCACCATCGCGTTCCCCGTCGCGAACCCCTCGCTCGTCAGCATCGGCGTCGACGAAGACGACGTCATCCTTGAGCAGACGCTCTTTCTGAGCGCTCATCTGGAGTCGCTCTCCGCGGAAGAGGTCGCGCGCTTTTCGTTTCCCGACGGCGCGAGCGCACAACCGATCGTGGTCCCGCTGACCCGCGACGACCTCCCGCGCAAGGTCCGCTTCGACGTCGACCTAGAGCTCCCCTGCGTCGCCATTCCCCATCAGGGCGCGACCTGGGTCGTCGTGGTCCCCCTGCAGCACACGGTCTGGGTTCCGGAAGACGAGGACCTCGCCGAAGCGGTCCGCGAAGACGTCCGCCGGTACGTCTCTGCGCTCTCGCTCGAGCCCGACGGCTTCCTGGACCTCTTCCCGCCCGTGACCCATCGCGTGGAAGAGGTGGAGCTCAGCGTCTCGCGTCGCGACGCGGTCAGCGGGTCGACCTCCGGCCTCCGAAAACGCGTCGCGGACGCGCAGCGAAAGAAGCAAGCGCGAACGGTGCTCTTGTCGATCGGCAACGCGCTCCATCGCGATCAGTCCATCTTGGACGGCGCCCCGATCGTCAAGCGCGACGCGGAGCTCAAGACGCTCACCGGACTGCTGAGCCCGGCGCTCCAGAGCGGCTCGCGGCAGAGCGTCGCGTTGGTCGGAGACGAGCTCGTCGGAAAGTCCGCGCTCTTCGAGCAATACGTTCGCGACATGGTTCGCTCTGGGGAACCGAACCTCATCATCGGCACGTCCGCGGCCCGTCTCGTCGCCGGCATGAGCATGCTCGGTCAGTGGCAGGAGCGCCTTAAGCGGGTGATGGAAGCGGCCGAGCTGCTCAACGCGGTTCTCTACTTCGACGACCTCGCCGGCCTCGTGTCCAGCAAGGGCGAAGGCGGAGTTGACCTCGCCCGCGCGATCACGACGTACCTCGACGACGGTCGCGTGCGTCTCGTGGGTGAGCTCGACAGCCGCACGCTCGAGACTCTGGAGCGCTCGTCCCCGTCGCTCGCGGCGCTGCTTCACAAGATCCGGCTCCAGGGGCTCGATCGCGAGGCGGCGCAGGAAGCGCTGGAGGTTCAGCGCGCGCACGACCTCGGCAATGAAAACGGTCCCGACGTTCTCCCAGGCGCGCTCGAAGCGATCATCGACGTGACTGACCGCTACTTCCCGTACCACCCCTTCCCGGGCAAAGCGGTCCGCCTGCACAACGAGGTCAAGGGCGCGCGCTCGCCCGCCTACATGAGCGACCCCAAGCCGATCAAAGCGCGCCACATCTACGAACATTTCGCCGCGCTCACCGGCATCCCACCCTTCCTGCTCCGCGAAGACGTTCCCTTCCGCAAAGAGAGCGCGCACAGCGCGTTCGCCAAGAGACTGATCGGTCAGGAAGAAGCGATCGCCGCGGTCGTCGAGACGCTCTGCGTCGTGAAGAGCGCACTGGCGGCAGGCGACAAGCCGCTCGCGACATTTCTCTTCGTGGGTCCCACGGGCGTCGGCAAGACCGAGCTCGCGAAGACCCTCGCGCGTTTCCTCTTCGGCAGTGAAGAGCGGCTCGTGCGCTTTGACATGAGCGAGTACACGGGTCCCGGCGCCGCGGACCGCTTGATCGGGTCACGCAACGAAGAAGGGCTGCTCACGCGAGCCGTTCGTCAGCGTCCCTTCAGCGTCGTCCTCCTCGACGAGATCGAAAAAGCGCACCCCGACGTCTTCGATCTCTTGCTGCAGGTCACCGGCGAAGGTCGACTCTCCGATGCGCAGGGGCGGACAACGTACTTCCACAACGCGATCCTGATCCTGACGAGCAACCTCGGCGCCGCTCATCGTCGCGCGCCGCTGGGCATCGCCGCGGCCACGCCCTCAGACGCCGACTACTACCAAGAGCAGGTCCGTCAGACCTTCCGTCCGGAGATGGTCAACCGCTTCGATCGCGTCGTTCCGTTTCGCGCGCTCCGTCGCGACGAGATCCGGCGCGTCACCGACCTCGTCCTCGCGCGTATCTCCGGTCGCCGCGGGTTCCGGGACCACGGGATCGCCCTCAAGATCACAGACGCCGCGCGCGACCTGCTCTCCGAGCGTGGGTACTCGGAGGCGTATGGCGCGCGCGCTCTCCGGCGCCACATTGAAGATGGACTCGTGGCCGACGCCGCGGCGATGCTCTCTGCGCGCGATCCTGAGCAAAACCGGAACGCTGTCCTTACGGCGGACGTCGTCGAGGACCGTGTTCAGATCCACTACGCCGCGGGCAGCGCGGAGTCACGGAGAGACGACGACGCGATCTACAACGAGGCCCGCGCGGCACGCGCGGAAGCGGCTGACTTCGAGCGCTTCCCCGCCATCGAGACCGTTCGCTCGCGCATCGCGTACATCGTCAGCCAGCTCAGCTACGGGCAGAAAAAGTCCAAGCGCCAAAAGAAGCGAGAGGCCCGGGAAGGCGCGAGCCATCACGAGCTCGGGACGCTCGCCGCGGAGCTTCACACGCTGAAGACCGCGGACGACGCGTTCCGCGCGCTGCTCGAGGAGCTGGGGGTCTACGAAGAGCTCAGCCTCCTCGCGCTGCTTCAGGGCCAGGAGATCGACGAGGACGTGGGCGAGGAGATCAAGCGCCTCCGCGCCGCCGTGCGAAGCGCCACGCTTAACCTTTTGCTGGTCGGCACCCCGCACCACGAGGCGACGGTCGCCGCGTTCGAGCACAAGCGCGGCCGTCTGCTCCGTGACTGGCTGGTCCCCCTCTTGAAGGAAGCGCCCCGTCGCGGCTGGCACGTGCTGGTCCACGAACACAACGACAAGCAGCCGTGGCCGAGCGGCTCGGACTGGCCGACCACGCGCTGCTACGGACCGCCGCGCGACCACGCGAAGTTCATCGAACGGATCGAAGACGAGAGCCGCGACGCGATGGGGGTCTTGGTGCGCATCCGCGGACCGCACGCAGGGATTCACCTCGCCGTGGAGGACGGTCTCCTTCGCGTCGATCGTGGGCCGAAGCCGGAGCTGTTGCTCATTCGCCGCGTCTCGATGCGCCACAACATCGGCGAGAATGAGTGGGGCAAGAGCGCGCTCGTTCCCTTTGGTGACGGCGTTCAGAACCTCAGCAAGCGCAAGCCCAGCGTCCTCGTCAGAGGCGGGAAGATCGTCTGCGACTTCGCGACCGTGGAGCTCAACATGGAGCCGCTCGCCGACGTCTACTGGCGAGACCACGACGAGATGTTGCTCCGGCGCTTGATGGCCTACGAGCGCGGAGACCACGAGCGCGATCTCGTACTGGACAGCCCCCTCGATGTCGCCGACGCGGATGAAGGCGCGCCCTTGGAGAAGAAATGAACGTCTCCGTCTCCATCTACCAACGCAAGGTCGGCCCGCAGCTCTTCTGGACGACGATCGGCCTCGGCGAATACACCGTTCGCGCCCACGGGCGGAGCCCCTCAAAGCTGCGCAAGATCATTATCGACTCCCTGAAGAGCGCGTGTCGCGATACGGGCGCGGCCGCGGTGGCCAAGATGCTGATGCGCAGCGGCACCCGGCTCAAGCGGGTCCGTCTCGACCTCACGCTGCGCGGATCCGGACGACGCCGTGAGGGTGGCCTCTACCCGCTCATCCTTGAGCCGCGCGAGGTGGAGACGAACCGAAAGGTCATCGTCGCCTACCACCCTGCGCGTCAGGACGAGTGGTTCGTCGTCCCCGAGGACGTATCTCTCGACCTCGCCGCCAAGCGCTACTTCGAGTCGGTGTGGCGTGACCTTAGCGCGCCTCAGACCGAGCGGCTCCGGCTGGAAGGCCGCGACAGCTTGAACGCGCTCTCGTTCGTCGTCCATCGACCGTCGCTCTTGCGAACGTTGCGGAGCGAGCGCTCGATCTGGGACGACCTCAACTACGATCCAAGCCGAGAGAAAAAACGGAACAAGGGCAACCGCAGCGGTCGGAAGATCCCGCTGCTCAAGCGGCTCGGCACCAACCTCACGGAGCGCGTGGTCGACGGAACCCTCGATGTCGGGATGCCGCGAGACCCTCAGCGGCTCGTCCTCTCGCAGCTCTTGGTCGGCGCGACCAAGCGCTCCACTCTGCTCATCGGCAAGAGCGGCGTTGGGAAGAGCACGCTCCGCAACCGGCTCATCGCCGACATGCTCGACGCGGACGACTACCCCACTCACCGCAACCTCGACCTCGTTCACCACGTGTGGCAGTTGTCGGCGAAGCGGTTGATCGCGGGGATGTCTTATCTCGGCGAGTGGGAGCAGCGCGTCATCGATGTCCTTGAGAGCGCGCGTGGCCAGAAGGTCGTGCTCTGCTTCGATGACATCCACACCTTCGGTCGGGTCGGGCGAACCCGCGGGAGCGACCGTTGCTTCGCGGACCTCTTCCGCGGCCCCGTCTCCCGCGGCGAGGTGATCGTCATCGGTGAGATGACCGAGGCGCAGTTCTCCTCGCTCGAGCGTGACGTCCCCGCGTTCGCTGGCGCCTTCGCGACCCTCGCGGTTCCGCCGACCGATCGCGCGGAGACCATCCGGGTCATCTTGCACGCGATCCGCGAACAGAAGCTCTCGGTCGACCGCGATGTGGTTCAAGCGCTCGTCGAGCTCGTCCCGACGCTCTTCCCCGATGTCGCGATGCCCGGCATCGCGGTTGAGCTCCTCCGGCGCTGCGGCCCTCATCTCACCGGCAAGCCTTACGTCGCGGGCGATGGCCGAGTGCACCGCGACGTCGATCAAGTAATCGCCGTCATGTCGGAGCGGACCGGTCTCGAAGAGCACTACATCACGCCCCACGAAGCAGAGAGTCGGGAGACGCTAGAGCGCTGGCTCGCGATGCGCGTGATGGGTCAGCCCGAAGCGGTACGCGCGGCGGCCGACCTCTCTTTACGCGTGCGCGCCGGTCTCACGGACCCTTCCCGTCCCTACGCGACCTATCTCTTCACGGGCCCGACCGGCACGGGCAAGACCGAGATGTGCAAAGCGATCGATCAGGAGCTCTATGACGGCGGGAGCCTCCTTCGCTTCGACATGGGCGAGTACTCCGGGCCTGACGCGGTAGCGCGGCTGATTGGAGATCGCTTCGACCCCAACGGTGCCCTCACCTCCGCGGTACGCGAGCGTCCCTTCTCGGTCGTCCTCTTCGACGAGGTCGAGAAAGCGCACCCGTCGTTCGCGTACTTGTTGCTTCAGCTGCTGGACGACGGGCGGCTCACAGACGCCTCCGGCGAGACCACGAACTTTTCGCGCACGGTCATCATCATGACCAGCAACCTCGGCGCGCGCGCGAAGGCTCGCGTCGGGTTCGGTGAGCCGTTCGATGCGCAAACCATCAAGAGCGACATCAGCAAAGCGGTGAAGGAGTTTTTCCCGCCTGAGCTCTTCAACCGCATCGACCGCGTCGTCCCCTTCGCCCCGCTCACACCGGAGCTCGCGCGAAAGATCGCGGAGAAGGAGCTCGCGCAGCTCCTCGCGCGTCGCGGGCTCTCTGAGCGCAACGTCTTCGTCTTCGCGCACGAAGGCGCGGTCGCGCGAATGGCCAAAGAAGCGTTTGATGTTCGCGACGGCGCGCGTTCAGTAAAGCGCTACCTCGAGCGGCAGGTCGGAGGACGTCTGGCCGAGGAGATGGCCAAAGGCGGGACCGCAGAGATGCGCATCTATCGCATCTACGATCAGGGCGGCGAGTATCGACTTGATGTCCAAGAGCTCACGGAGGCCGAGCCGATCGACGCCGAGTACGCGCTCGACGGGCTCCTCCACGCCTCGGCCGAGACGCTCGCGAAGAACCTACCCGCGGCCTTGAGGCGCATCGAAACCGTGGACGAACTCCACACCGACGCGCTTCGCGCAAAGCGCGCGGCGCACATCCAGGCGTACAAGGGCGACCTCTCTCGTGCCGACATCGCGCACGCCATCGACACCTTCCTCGAGGATTTCACCGAGTTCCGCGAGCGCCTCGAGAGCGCGGTGCACCACGCGCACCGCGAAGACCTCGTCGCGATGGAGCTCAAGGTCGACGGCTCCGCACCGGCCCCTCCGCTTCGCGGGTGGCGCCGCGCAGAGAGCGCTCCCGTTGTGACGATGAACCGTCGCGCGGTACGCGGTGACAACCCGATCTCCGACCGCGGACGGCTCCTCCACGCGCTCGCGAAGGTTCACATGATCGAGCGCCAGGTGACGCTCGTCGAGGATCCCAATCAACACAGCGTCTTCATCGAGATCATGATCGTGGGGCAGGCTCGAACCAAAGCCGGCGGCACGTTCGCGTTCCACCTCGCGGAGTTCTACGAGAGTCATCACGGCAAGACCGAACGGGTCGCCGCGGCCACCGGTGACAGCGTAGAGGGCTTCATCGAGAGAAACGTCCGTCACATCGTGATCGAAAAGTCAGGCCCCGGGCTGCTCGACTACTACGGAGGCGAAACCGGCTGCCACATCTGGGACTCCGTCTCGCTGGGCTCCCAGGTCGCGCGCGTCTGCGTTTTCCCGACCGACGGTCGTTCGCCAAAGCAGGTCATCATGGACCACCGCGCGAAGAAGAAGCAGTTCGACGCGGCGCTCGAGACCGACGCGGGGCTCCCCTTCGAAGATCCCGACCGTCTCTTGCCCGCCGTGAGACGAACGCGCTTTGATCCCCCGCGCGGGAACAAGAGCGCGCCCATCATGATCGAGGACTACCCGCTCGCCTACCTCGACGAGCGCCACGCGAACACGGTCACGGACCTGTACGCCGAGCTCCTGCTCTTGCGCGCCAGCCGAGTCATTGACCTCAACGCGCACTCGTCGGGAGCAGGCTCATGACGGACGCTTCGCTTCGCATCTACTACGTCACGCACGAGAACGGTCACCTGACCGGCTACCTCATGCGTCACCGGGAGCTCTTTTGGGACCGGCCGCCTCCGGCCGCCTATGGCGACAGCGAGAGCGACGTCCGCGCGCAGCTGCAACTGATGTTGCAGGAGCGGCTCGTGAGCGGAGAGGACGAGCTCTCCCGCTACCTCTTCACCGCACCGTTCTCGACGCGCACCGTCTCCCTCGTCATTCACCCGAGCGCGGTGGTCGACAAGACGCCGGTGATCGGGAAGCGCGAGGTCCCGCTCCGGGTCACCTACGCCTACACCCAGACCAAGTCGTCTACGTATCGCGTGATGCTCCCGCGCTTCCGGTGGATGTTGATGCTTGAGGATCTGTCGACCGCGCCGCGTGCGCTGGCGGATGCCATCTCCAGCGCGCTCCTCGGCGCGGCGGCGAACTGGATCTACGACTTCCGTGAAACAGGCGACGAGTACGTCCGCGAGTGGTCCGCGCAGGGGTTCACGCGACGCGGCAAAGGCGCCGCGCGGACCATCGAAGAGGAATTTCCGGTCCTCACAAAGGTGGCGGATGAATGGGTCACGCGCGCGGGCAGCAAGAAGCTCGCGCGACCGGTTGGAGACCTCCCTTTCGTCGACCGCCTCTTCCCTCAGCTCTTGGAGGAGCCGCGCCCATCGTTCCTCTTGGTCGGCGGGAACGCGTCTGGAAAGTCGACCGCGATCCGCGGGTTCGCGCATCGCTTCTTGAAGCGCAAACGAAAAGGGAAAGACACGCCACGTCTTTGGGCGACCAGCGCGGAGCGGATGCTCGCGGGCATGATCTACGTCGGCATGTGGCAGGAGCGCTGCCTCGAGGTGCTCGAAGCGCTACGCGGCGAGGGGAGCTACCTCTACGTCGATCACTTGCTCGATCTCATGCGACCACTCGGCGATGGCGGCTCGGTCGGTGACCTCATCGAGCCCGCTGTTAAGACCCGCGAGATCGCCATTCTCGCCGAGTGCACGCCGGAAGAATTGACCGTTTTAAAACGGGATCACGCGAGCATGCTCGCCGAGCTGCGCGTCGTGCACCTCGACCGGGTCTCGCGCGCGGAGATGCTGCCGCTCATGAAGCAGTACGCGCAGCGCAAAAAGATCAACGCTCACCCGCTCGCGGTCAAGCGCGCGATCCACCACCTCGACACTCTGCGTCCGGACCTTCACTTCCCCGGCAAGGGCTTCCTCTTCTTCGACTGGCTCGCGCAGGAGTCCTCGTCGAGCGCAACCGAGATCTACCCGCCGCGGATGACCGAGCACTACTCGCGCTTCTCGGGTTTGCCGGTTGAGCTCATCGCCGACGAGTACCCCGCGACCACCGAAGACATCGCCGCGGCGCTCAGCAAGCGCGTCATCGGGCAGCCCGCTGCGTGCCGCGCCTCGGCGCAGATCATCACGCCGTTCAAGGCCGGGCTCAACGCTCCAGACAAGCCCATCGGTTCTCTCTTCTTCGTTGGCCCGACCGGCGTGGGTAAGACCGAGCTCGCGAAGGGACTCGCGCGCTATCTCTTCGGAGACCCCAAGCGAATGCTGCGCTTCGACATGAGCGAGTTCATGTCCTACGGGTCCGCGCAGCGGTTGCTCGCGGTCGGGCGCGGGCGTCGAAGCTTGGCCCAAGAGGTCCGCCGCAACCCGCTCTCGCTCATCTTGTTTGACGAGATCGAGAAGGCGCACCCCGAGGTCTTCGATCTCTTGCTCGGGGTGCTCGGCGAAGGGCGCCTCACGGACGCACGAGGCGCCGCGGTCGACTTCCGCATGACCATCATCATCATGACCAGCAACCTCGGCGTGAGCAGCAAAGAAGCGGTCGGCTTCAGCGGCGACGGTCGCGGCAGCTCGCTCGAGCGCGCGGTTCGCGAACACTTCCGCCCAGAGTTCTTCAACCGTATCGATCAGCTCGTCTCGTTCCGCGCCCTCGACCCGGGTGACGTCCGCCGCATCACTGACCTCCTCCTCGACGAAGTGATCGCGCGCGCTGGCTTCGCCCGCCGCGGCATCACGCTCGCCATCAGCGACCGCGCCCGGGATCGTCTCGCTGAGCGCGGATACGACCGAGCGTACGGCGCCCGCCCGCTCCGCCGCGTCATCGAAGAACGCCTCGTCACGCCGCTAGCGGTCCGGATGAGCGCCGACCCGTCCTTCAAGAACAGAACGGTCGAGGTCCTGGCGGCCGGAGAGCGCGCGAAGCCTGGCGCGATCGTGATCGACTAAGGGAGACGTCGTTGACCCTGGTCGAAGTAGTCGTCCCAGATTCGGCGATGGAACGAAGCGGGGGCCTGGCGTACTCCCAACGCATGACGAAACCAATCCTCTTCGCCGCAGTGATGTCGGCGTTTCTAGTGTCCGCCTGTGGTGACGACGACACGGCCACGGACACCGGGGTCGACACCGCTACGGACACAGGTGGCGCAGACACGACCGCGGACGACACGGGGTCTGACGACGTTGGTGCCGACACGAGCGACGCCGCGATGCCCGGTCGAGACGCCAGCGTTTGGGTCGCGGCGCGTGGCGCTGGCGAGATCATCGTGATCGACCACGCGAGCCAAGCGCTCACCACGGTGACCATGCCCGACACGGGAGAGCCGATGTACGCGAACTTCATCGACCTCGACGGCGGGTTCGTCGCCGTTGGAGATCGCGCGAACGACCGGGTCACGTTCTTCGACGCGAACACACGCGCGCCTGCTGGGATGGTCTCAGTCGCCGACGGCGTTTTTCACCAATGGGTCAACGGCAACACCTTCGCGGTGAACGCCGACGTCGCCAACGAGACGCATGTGTTCACTCTGACCGTCGAAGACGGCGCGATCGTCGCCGCACAGGACGGTGTGATCGCGATGCCGAGCGACCTCGCCGCAACGGATGGCGCGAAGCCGCATGATGTCTTCCTCGCCGACGACGGTGGCGTCTTCGTGACCTACATTGGATTTGAGATGTCGAGCTTCGTGGTGCGCTTCGACGAAGCGGATGGCTCCTTTAGTGAGACCGCGCGCGCAGAGGTCGGCGGAGACTCTCACCTCTACCTCTTGGACGACCTGCTCTACGTGCCATGCCAAGACTCAAGCGAGGTTCACGTCCTCGCGCCGGCCACCCTGGCGTCGCAAGCCGTCCTCGCGGTGCCTGGGGCGCACGGCGTCACCGCTAACAACGGCATCGTCTACGTGGCGAACATCAATGCGCCAGAGAGCACGGTCATCGCGCAGATCAGCGGCACCGCGCTTGTCGAAGGACTTGCGATGGTCCGGCCCCCGGCCACCGCGATAGGCGCGCCGCACAACGTGTGGTTCGGCCCCGACGGCGTCCGCGCCTACCTCACTCACTCCGGCGGAGACTCGACGTTCGTCTCCACCTACACCGTCACGTCAGAAGGTCTCACGGCCGACGCCGCACCGATCGATGTAGGCGCGGTGAACCCCTTCGGGCTCACGCTGGTCCCGTAAAGAGCGCGCTCGCTGTGCCGAGAAGCCAGTCCGTTGGGCTGGCTTCTCTGCGTTTGGGGCGATGAATCGTTAAGCCCAGGGCACCGCGAGACCCCTTGAGGAGGTGCCAACGCGCTATCGTGCTTCCATGAAACGCGTCGCGCTCATCTCCACAGGCGGAACGATCGAGAAGACCTACGACCCGCTCGAGGGCGTGTTGGTCAACGGGGTCGCGGTGCTCGACGTGATGCTCGCGCAGCTCGATCTGGAGGGCGTGCGGCTTTCGCGGATCGCGTTGATGAACAAGGACAGCTTGGACATGACGCCCGCAGACCACTGCGCGATCGCGAACGCGGCGGTGGACGCGCTCGACCGTCATGACGGGGTGGTCGTCGTTCACGGCACCGATCGCGTCACTCGAAGCGGTCACGAGGTACTGGTATCGCACGGCGAGCCGAAGGGACCGATCGTGTTCACCGGCGCGATGCGTCCGTATGTCATGCGGACGACGGACTCGATGCAGAACCTGACCGAGGCTCTGCTCGCGGTGCAGCTCGCGCCGCGGGGTGTCTATCTGGCGATGCACAACAAGTTGCATCGCTTCCCCGGGCTCTACAAAGACCGGGACGAGGGCACGTATCGCCGCGCGAGCCCTCCCCGCGGCGCGCTCGATTCCGCGCTCGCGGACGAAGACGCGCTCCGAAGGGTCGACGGTGAGGTCCGCGCGTACCTCGTCGAGCGCGCGCTGAGCGATCGCGATCACCCGGCGTCGCGCGCGACGTTAGCCGCGCTCGCACATGGCGGCCTTACTGAAGACAAGCTCGACCTGCCAGTGATCCGCGCGTTTGTCCGTCAGTAATCCGTAAACCGTCATGGAAGGAACCCAGCGGTTCGGTTGTTCCTTGGGTGGTCGTTGCTGATTGCCCAGCTCGGCCTTACCGTTTCCACCATGAGCAGCTTCAGCCGATACGTCACGCAGAAAGAGTCCGGGGTCGTCGGCGGCGTCGACGAAGCCCGTTACGCCTACGGCCCCGACCTCGCGATGATGCGCGGCTTCAAGCGGGTCCGCCCAGTTGAGCTCGCCTGCGCATCGGTGGTCCGGAGCTACAAGAGCGTGATGCGCAACCAGTACCTCGGCACGACCATCCGCGTCGGCCCGAAGCAGCTCCCGCGCATCTACAACATCGCGAAGGAGTGCGCCGAAACGCTCGGGGTCGAAGTCCCCACGGTCTACGTCGCGAACAGCCCGTTCATGAACGCCTTCACCTTCGGCACGGACGACGACTCGTTCATCGTGGTCCACTCGCGACTGATCGACGACTTCACAGACGAAGAGCTCAAGTTCGTGATCGGACACGAGACGGGGCACATTCAGAACAAGCACGTCGTCTACGGCACCGCGCTCCGCTTACTCAAGACGAGCGTCTCGATCTTCTTGCGCTGGATCATGCCGCCCGCGGAAGCCGCGCTGATGGCGTGGGCCCGCCGCGCGGAGATCACCTGCGATCGCGCAGGGCTCCTCTGCGCGAAGGATCTCGACGTCGCGAGCCGCACGTTTCTCAAGATGGCCTGCGGGAGCACCTCCCTCTACGATCAGCTCGACATCGACAGCTACCTCGATCAGCTCGAGGACGGCCGAAAAGGGGTGGGACGCTTCGGCGAAATGTTCGCGTCACACCCATATTTGCCCAAGCGCATCTCGGCGCTGCGCACCTTTGCCCAGAGCGCGGTATACCGGGAAGCGATCGGTCTCGAGGGCGGCACGGACATGGACGAGATCGATCGCCAGACCACCGAGATCATCAAGATCATCAACCCCAAAGATCAAACGAAGAGCAAAGGCTCGATGGGGTGGTTCCAAAAACGCGGCGCGCAGGGCGACAGCACGAACGACGCGACCGACAACAACACGCCGGCGACGCCTGGCGAGGACGAGGCAGGAGCAGAGTGAGCCAATACGGAGAACTTAAAGGGGAGGCGCTCGAGGCGCTGCGTGAAGTCGCGGCGCTCGCGGAAGACTCGGGCGCGAAGAGCTTGGCGCGCACGCTCCGCGAAGACCGCATCAAGCGACTTAAGGAAGAGCGCTTTCATCTCGTCGTGCTCGGCGAGTTCAACCACGGCAAAACCACGTTCGTAAACGCCTTACTGGGCGGCGGCGTGCTCCCGTCTGGCGTGACACCGACAACCGCCGTCATTCACCGTATCCAGCACGCGGACACCCCGCGCGCGGAGGCCTTCACCGAAGGCGGCGAGACGAGCAACGTGCCGATGGAGGCGCTCGAGGACTACGAGGTCGACGGTCGCGCGCTCGCGGACAACGTCCAGCACATCGATGTCTTCCACCCCTCCCCGCTGCTCGCCGAAGGTCTCATCTTGGTCGACACGCCTGGCGTCAACGACCTCAACGAGGCGCGCGCGGAGATCACCTACGGCTACATCCCGCGCTCCGACGCCATCATCTTCCTGCTCGACGCGGGACAGATCCTCAAGGAGAGCGAGCGCAGCTTCATCGAGAGCAAGCTGGTCTCAGGGTCGCGCGACAAGGTCTTCTTCGTCATCAACAAGATGGACCTCCTCGACGAGGACGAGCGTGAAGAGGCGATCTCGTACGCGACCACCAACCTCGCGAAGCTCGTCAACGAGCCACGCGTGTACGCGATCAGCGCCGAGCTCGCGCTCGATGGGCCGCGCGAAAAGAGCGGCCTCGACGATTTCATGGGCGAGCTCACGACCTTCCTGCAAGAAGAGCGCGGTCGCGTCCTCCTCGACAACGCGATCAAGGCGGGGCTCAACACCACCCAAACGCTTCACACCGGGATCGAGATCCAGAAGCGCGCGCTCTCGATGGAGAAAGACGAGCTGCAGCGTCGTCTCACCTCGCTGGAGGCCGACCTCGAGTCCTCAGCCGAGCGCATCGCCGAGCGACAAGCGCGCATCCGTGAGTCGGTCGCCGCGGTCAAAGCGGTGGTGCACACAGACATCGAGTCCTTCGCGAAGAAGTTCTCGGGCCAGGTCCCGTCGGAGATCGAGAACAGCACCCCCGCCGACATCAAGAAGTACTTCTCCGGATTCATCGAGTCGCGCTTCAAGGAGTTCGCAGAAGAGGAAGCCGAGAAGGTCGCGCGTCGCCTCGAGAAAATCGCCGAGGAAGCGATCGCGTTCGTGACCGACGACGCCAAGGCCCGCTCGGCTCGACTCGCCGAGGTCCTCGGAGACGACAGCACCGATCTCGATCTGACCGTCAGCACCTTCGCGTACGACGTGGGCGTGTTCGCCGTCGGCGCGTTCGGCGTGACGCTCATGGTCTTGAGCAACGTCATGGTCGGCGGCGCGCTCGCCCTGGCCGCGCCGGTGCTCGCGCTGGTCTTCCGAGGCCGCGCCGACAAGCAGATCAAGGAGCGCGCGCTCGAGGAGGCCCCCAAGGTCATCCAGCAAGCGGCCGAGGAGATGTCCAAAGCGTTCGACGCTCGTATCGACGAGTTCAGCGCGAAGCTGATCGAGTTCGTGACCGCCGCCAACGAAGAGGTCACGCGGTCGATCGCGGAGCTCGTCCGCGCGGCGCGTGACGCCGGAGACGAAGGCTCCGAAGCGCGGGACGAGCTCGAAGCGGGCGCCGGGATGTCGCTGGTGCGGCTCGCGAGCGCGAAGACCTGGCTCGAGTCGCTCCGCGAGCGGCTCTGGAAAGACGACGTACCGGAAGCCGCGCAGGCTTAGTCGGCAGCCTACTCTTCTTCAAGGAGAGACAAGGACGCGACGCTCGCCCGTCGCCGAACCACGCGGAACGATTCTTCGTCCGCGAGGACCTCGGCCGCGGGCGGTCGCGCGTTGTAGGCGCTGGCCATCTCGCGACCGTAGGCGCCAGCGCCGCGAATGAGCAGTAAGTCTCCGCGCGTCAGGTCAACCGGGAGGTGACGCCCCAGCGCGAGGAAGTCGCCGCTCTCGCAGACGGGACCGACCACGTCGGCTGGAGCGCGCGCTGCGGCGCTCTCTTCCACCAGGTCCACCGCGTGATAGGCCTCGTAGAGCGCCGGACGAATGAGCTCGGTCATCGCGGCGTCGACGATCACGAACCGTCGAGCGGGCTCACCGCCGCCTCGCTTTACGTAGATGACGCGGGTGAGCAACGCGCCAGCGTCCCCGACGAGCGCGCGACCGGGCTCCGTGATCACCTCGAGTCCATCGGGCGCGTTTTGAAGCCCGCTCCGAATCGCGTCGCCGAACGCTTGATGGCTTGGGTACGGTGCGTGCTCGTTTCCGTACGCCATGGGCCAGCCGCCGCCGACGTCGATCGAGCGCAAGGGAGCCCCCGCCTCCACGCACTCCCGCGCGAAGTCCGATAAGAGCGCGACCGCCTCCGTCAGCGGAGCCGTCGTCTCGAGCTGCGAGCCAATGTGACAGGCGACCCCTTCGAGCAGAAGGTGTGGAGAGCCGAGCAAGCGCGGCAGCAACGCGCGCGCTCGCGGGAGCTCCAAGCCGAACTTCGTGTCGTGGAGACCCGTCGCGATGTAGGGATGCGTCTTCGCGTCCACGTCCGGGTTCACCCGCAGCGCGACCCGGGCCGCTGCCCCGCGACGCTTCGCGATCTCCGCGACCCGTTCCAGCTCGGGCTCGCTCTCCACGTGAATCGCGCGGATGTCGGCTTCGAGCGCGGCCTCGATCTCTTCGTCCCGCTTGCCGACTCCCGAGAACACGATCTTGCTCGGCGGGATCCCCGCTCGCGTCGCCCGCCAGAGCTCGCCCGCGGAGACGATGTCGGCGCCGCAGCCGAGGCTCGCGAGGTGACGCAAAATCGCGAGGTTGCCGTTGGCCTTGATCGCGTACGCGACGAGGTGCGGCAACGTCCCCATCGCCTGGGTGACCTCTTCATACGCCGCGGTCAGCGCGGAGCGCGAGTACACGTAGGTCGGCGTGCCGACCTCGTCCGCGATCGCGGAGAGCGCGTGGCCTTCAACGCTGAGCGCGCCGGTTTCGCGTCGAAAAAAACGCGATGGCGGGACCTCTTGGGGATCGTTTTCGCTGGCCGCGCGCATCACGCCTCCTCGAAGACGACGCCAACGTCTGCCGCGACGGCGCGTGCGTCGATGTCGCGCCTCGCGAGCCGCGCCGTGAGCTCATTGATCGCGGCCTCCACGCGCGCGCGCGCGGGCCCGCCGACGTGGTCCCGGCGCTCCACCGCGGCTTCCATGTCGAGCGCCGCGAAGATGCCGTCGTCGAACGCCGCGTGTGCAGTTTGGAACTCCGCGAGCGTCAGCTCCGACAGGACGCGGCGCTCCTCTACACACTTGCGCACGAGCGCGCCGGCGACGTGGTGGGCCTCGCGAAACGGGACGTCGCGCGCGGCCAAGTAGTCCGCGACCTCGGTGGCGTCCAAGAAGCCGTCCCGCAGCGCGGCTCGCATACGCGACGCTCCGAACGTCGCGCTCGCGATCGCGCCGGCGAGCACGTCAAGCGTGTCGTCGACCGCGTCGAAAGCGTCGAAGACGGGTGGCTTGTCTTCCTGCAGGTCCCGGTTGTACGCGAGCGGCAGTCCCTTGAGCATCACCAGGAGCGTGACGAGATCCCCGACGACGCGGCCGGTCTTCCCGCGCGCGAGCTCCGCCATGTCCGGGTTCTTTTTCTGCGGCATGATTGACGATCCGGTCGTGTAGCGATCGCTCATCTCGATAAAGCCGAACTCTTGGCTGGACCAGAGCACGAGCTCTTCGGCGATGCGCGAGAGGTGGACCGCGCAGTTCGCGAGCGCCGACACCGCCTCCACCAGGAAGTCGCGATCACCGACCGCGTCGAGCGAGTTCCGCATCGGGCGATCAAACCCGAGCGCTCTCGCGGTCTGCTCACGGTCGATCGGAAACGTCGTCCCCGCGAGCGCAGCGCAGCCGAGCGGCGATTCGTTCATGCGCGTCGCGGCGTCTAGCAAGCGGCCCCGATCACGGTCCAGCATCTCGCTCCACGCGAGGATGTGATGCGCGAGCCGAACCGGTTGCGCGCGTTGAAGGTGGGTGTAGCCCGGGAGCAGCACGTCCACCGTTTGGCTGGCGCGCGCGCAGAGCACCGCGAGGAACCGATCCACACGCGCGGCGGTCGCGCGACAGGCGTCACGGGTAAAGATCCGCATATCGGTCGCGACCTGGTCGTTGCGGCTGCGCCCGGTGTGGAGCCGGCCGCCCGCAGCGCCGATCCGGTCGGTGAGGGTCGCCTCCACGTTCATGTGGACGTCTTCTCGATCGTCCCGAAACGTAAACTCACCGCGCGCGATCTCGCCGTCGATCTGCTCCAGCCCGCTCACGATCGCGGCGGCGTCGGCCTCGCTCACGATGCCGCGCGCGGCGAGCATCGTCACGTGCGCGATCGAACCGCGGATATCTTGCGGCGCGAGGCGCTGATCGACATCGATCGACGCGCTGTAGCGAAGCGCGACACCGTCGAGCTCTTCCGCGAACCGTCCACCCCAGGCCTTCTTTTCGTCCGTCATGTCGGCAGACGTATACCGGAGATCCCGCGCTCTGGGATCAGGGGAGCCGATTCAAGCGGCGCTTACGCACGAGCGGGAACGCGGAGCTTCACCCGACGCAGCAGGCGCTGACCCGCGGGCAGCGTGAACGCGTCCAACGCGAGCGCTGAGATCGCTGCCGCCGCGACCGGGAGCCATCCAAACGCGGCGGCCGCGACGAGTACCCCGCCCACCCCAACCGACGCGAAGACGTTACGTGTCGCGGCCCGTCGCGCGGCCCGAGCGATAAAGAGCGCCGCAGAGGCGTCCCGAACATCCTCGGTCGCGAGCGCGATCGACCCCTCTCCGGACGCGACCCCGGCCGCGCCCATCTGAATCGCGACATCGGCCGCGTTGAGCGCGTCTTGATCAATGTCCGCGTGGCCGACGGACGCGACCAGTCCACCCGAGGCCTTGAGGCTCCGGACCTCGTCACCGCGTTCGCTCGGCACGAGGTCTGACTTCACGTTGCCGACATCGAGCGCGCGCGCGAGCGACGAGACCGTCGCGCGGTGGTCACCGGAGACCAACACCACATCCACACCGAGATCGAAGATGCGCTGCACCGCGGCTCGCGCGCCGTTCTTGACTGTGTCCTGAAGCGAGACGACGCCTGCGACCCGTCCCCCGACGGAGGCGAAGAGCGCGGTGTGGCCTCGCTCCTCAGCGCGAGACGCCAACGACTCCGCGACCGCGACGCTGACGCCCTCGTCCAGCAAGAGCTGACGATTGCCGACGACCAACGCTTTGCCGTCCGAGGTCGCTCCGGTGACCCCGCGCCCCGCGTGGAGCGCGGTGCGGCGAACATCATGAATGGGGAACCCGCGTGAACGGGCGAAGCGGTTGACCGCGGCCGCGATCGGATGCGTCGGCGCGGCGCGCTCGGCTCCCGCGATCCAGCCCACGAGGTCAGGTAGCTCCACTTCTCCGATCGGCTGCACCTCGATCACCTCGAGCGCGCCTTCCGTCACCGTGCCGCGCGCGTTCAACACCGTCACCGCCACGCGACCTGCGTCCTCCAGCGTCCTGGCGTCGTGGAAGATGATGCCGCGCTCCGCCGCGGAGGCTGCACCCGCGACAAGCGGACCGTCCGCGGACCGTCGCGCGGCCAAGAGCGGGACCGCGACCAACACCGCGGCCGCCGCCGTCAACTGGCCCGCGAGACCTGGATTTCCGGTGAGCGCGAGGCCGCCCACCGCGCCCGCGACCGCCGCGAGCCCGCCCCAACGCGTCGTCTGCTCCGCGAGCTTCGCGATACGCGCGGCGCCCTGCCCGCTTCCGCGACCAAAGCGCTCGGGTCGAACCAACGCGCGGTCTTTCCCGACTCGCGTCGAGAGCAGGCGAATGGCGCCTTCAAGGACACGCGCGCCCGCGATCACAGGTTGCCCGGCTTTTCGGCGCACCGCCGTCCGCGCGCTCGGGTGGAGGACGACGAGGGCCTCTCCGCGAAGCACGACGCCATCGATCGCGACCACCTCGTTCTCCAGCGCCATGACCTCTTGGCCAGCGCGCACTTTGACGGCCGGGACCTTCTCGTAGACCTCCTCGGTCGGCACGTCACTCACCGGGACCCGGACCTCAAGCGGGAGCGTGCGCTGCAGATCATGAATCGCGCGCCGCACCGGTTCCCGGGCGCGGCCATCTAGCCATCCGCGCGTCACGATCGCCGCGGCCGCGATCGCGGCGCCGACCATCCCGCTCTGGTCGGTCGGATCCGCGACGCGCTCAAGCGTCGCGGCGATGGTCGCGAGAGCAACTCCGATCGGTGCGGCCACCCACGCGAGAAGCCCGACATCGACACGGACGATCTGGGTGTTCCGGAGCGCCAACACCGTAACGGCGAGACAGGTGACCGCCGCAGCGACACCGAGGGCGAGAGGACCCGGAAGCGCCGCGAGGAGCACCGCACCACAAGCCGCCGCGAAGCTCGGCCACGGAAAGGGAACGGGCACGGGGTCACTCGGAATCGCTGGCAGCTGTCCCGTCGTCCCGCTCTTGATACGGGGTCGGGTCGCCTGCTCAATCCGCTGGGTGATCGAACGTCGTCCCTCACCATCGCGACGTGCGCGATCGTGTTCCCGCTCGCCCGCCACGAAGCGCACGCGACACGCCGCGCTGCACAAGTTGCGAAGTCCATCCGACATCGCCACCACGACCGGCGCGCGGATCGGATCCACGGGTCGGCCACAGGCCGGGCAAGGCGCGAGAGGCGCGTAGGGTCGAGCAGGATGCACGGGGGCTGACTTTTCTCGTGTCGCCCCTCGCGGTCAAGGCCGCATTCCACAGAGCGGACCACGCGTGAATACGTGAGGCCTGAAAGCGTCGACCCGGTGACAACGCAAGCCCACAGCTGCGCGTTTTTCAGCATCTGCTAGCCTGGACAAAACGTGGAAAGTATCCCGACCGTCGTCACCGCGATCGCGTGCAGCGCCGCCGCAGGTAAAAACCCCTGGATCCCTCTCGCGATCATTTTTGGGCTCGCCGCGCCAGCGGAGCTGCCCGCGATCATGATGGATCCCGCCCTCCACGCGTCGCTTCACGGCCTCGCGAGCGGAGGCGTGATGTATGGACTCGCAGGCACCTTCGCGGTGCTCGCGATCCTGGAGTCCCTCGCGGACAAAATTCCGCTCATCGAGCAATGGCTGGTCCCCATCTCGACGGCCTGGCGACCCTTCGCCGGTGTCGCCGTCGCGTCGCTCCTTGGGTACGGCGCCTCGAACGCCGTCGAGCTGCCTGAGCAGATCGAGCTCGCGATGGCGAGCGCGGACATGGGCGTCTCCGTGATCGCCCTCAGCGTGATCCTCGGCACGTTCGCCAGCTACCTCGCGACGATCGGAAAGACCGGGGCGCGTTTGCTCTTGTCCATGGTTCCGGTCCCCGGGCTCCGCTTCGCCCACTCTTTGCTCGATGACGCGTTCGCGCTGGTCGCCTCAGGCGTCGGCATCGCGTTCGGCGACACCACCATCGTCGCCGTGATCGTTGGCCTCTACTTGGTCATCGGTCTGTTCACCGGACCGCTCCTCGCGCGACTGACCTGGATCCACATGAAGATCGGCGTCGCGATCCTCAAGAAGATGTCGGCGCCGGATGAGCCCGTCGAGCCGCCCAAGCCGAACTGGCTGACCGCGCTGCTCGAGAAACGAGGCGCGGAGCGCGCGCGCTGCATCGAGGCCTATACCTATCACGCGCCGAAGGTCGGGCGATGCCGCGCCGGCTACCTCATCCTCGCCGAAGGCGCGACGCTCTTCGCGTGTCGCGCGTGGTTCAGGACGCTGGTGTACGAGGTGTCCCATGAGGATCTCTCCCGGGTCAGCCTCGCGGAGCTCACGACCGAACGCGTGGTCGCGCTTTCCGATCGCTCCGAAGCGGGCGGCATCCGCGAGAGCTTCTTCCACTTGTTCCCGGCAGAGAAAGAGCGAGTCGTCCCGTCCATCGTGAACGGCGCCGAGTCGTCCGGATTGGTTCGCGTCAACGTCGAGTCAGAGAGCGCTCGCGTCGCCCTCCCCGGCTACGCGCAAGCGGGCAAGTCCGTTCGCTTCCGTCCCGCCGACGAGGTCGGGAGCCTCAAGGGGCAAGCGGCGCTGACCATCATCGGCGCGATCCTCTTCGGACTCGCGAGCCTCGGCACCTTCGTTCCGGTCGGCCTCGGCTACTTGATCTCTCCGTTCAAGCGTCGCTTCGTCCTGGGCCTCTTGATCAGCGGCTACCTCGCCTTGTGCGTTTGGGGCAGCGCGTTCTTTGGTTGGCCCGTCGCGCTGGCGTACGCCGTCATCCTGAACGCGGTCGCGCTCCGTGACATGACGCGTCAGACACTCAAGGCGCGCGTGGACGGCTACGTCGACAAGCGCGCGTTCATGCCGCCCGTGGCGTCATTCGCATGGGTCTCCAAGCACGCAGTCCTCGATGAAGCGGACCTGTTCGTCGCGGGCGAGACCACGCCGCTCAACGATGGTCCGTGGCGCGCGGTCGTCGCCGCCGTTCTATAGCAGCTCGCTCTACCAGGAGGTCCAGCGCTCTCGCTGTCCCGCGGTCCCGAAACCGTGCGCGAGCAACCACTCGACGAGATCGTCATCGAGTAGCTGCACGACCGTCTCCGCGCGCTCCACGATGTCCTCGGTCAGTTGATCCAGCTCGGCGTCCGGCGCGGCGTCGAGGTCCGAGTGCACCAAGACAAAGCCCGAGTCGTCGATGCCGACCTTCACGTCCCAATACTGAACGTTGACCGACAAGCACCACACGAGGAACTCACGGCCCGCTCCCGCGGGAGGCGGAACAGCGGTGGAGACCCGGATCGACTCTGCTTCCTCGTCGTGCGCGATCTCGACGACCACCTCGCCGTAACGACCATCGGCCGTTGAGCGAAGGCCGGCCGCGCTCGGCTCGACCCCCTCAAGCTCGAGCGCAATGCGGCTCTTCAAACGCGTCAGGAGTTCAGTCACGAGTAACAGAGTCGCTCAGATCGCGCTCGAGTTGAATGAGATTGATCCCGTCGATCCACGCGCCGCCCCGAACCCTTGGCGGCGCGTCTCGATCAACGCCTTCGCCTGACGCACACGAAGCCGAGCACCGCGAACACCAGCCACGGCGCCTCGCTCCCCGGAGCTCCGGTTGCAGCGCAGAGCGCGCCGCCAGAGACCCCACCACCAAGGACCGGAGGCACCGCCTCCCCAGGCTGCAGGTAGTCCGGGGTTCCGTCCATGTCGGTGTCCACCGCGTCCGCCGGGTCGCCGTCACCGTCCGGATCGGCGCCCTCGCTCAGCGTCGGCGTACCGTCGCCATCGTCGTCCGGGTCGAGGTAGTTGGGCACCCCGTCGCCGTCGCTATCGTCGTCGCCTGGCGCTCCGTTCCCGTCGACGTCCTCGTTGACCGTGAGCAGTCCGTCGCCGTCGTCGTCATCGTCTTGGAAGTCAGGCGCGCCGTCTCCATCGGTATCCGGCGTCGGCGCGGTGACCCCGCCAGAGTCCGGGTCGAAGCTGTCGTCCAAGCCGTCCATATCGGCGTCCGAACCGCTTGGCGCGGCGTCCGGCGCACCGTCGGTGTCCGCGTCGTGACCCTCGGTCGCGTCCGGGACCCCGTCGTCATCTGCGTCGAGGTCTAGGTAGTCAGGAGATCCGTCTCCGTCCGTGTCGACGCAGGGTCCCGCGCCACACTCGACATCGTCCGTGATTCCGTCCCCATCCGCGTCCACGTCGAGGTGGTTCTCACGGCCGTCTCCATCGAGGTCGTTTACGCCTCCTGCGTCCGTGACCTCGTCCAGCGTCGGCACGCCGTCGTCGTCGTCGTCCGGGTCCGCGACATCGGGCGTGCCGTCCCCGTCGGAGTCCGGGCAGTCGCTCGGGTCGGGGCACTCGACCACGTCGGGGATCGAGTCGCCGTCCATATCGGTCGGCGCCGAATCCGGGTCGAGGTAGTCCGGGACTCCGTCCGCGTCCATGTCGGTGTTCTCCGGGATACCGTCACCATCCGCGTCAGGCGTCACTTCGCCCATGTCGGGCACCTCGTCGCCGTCGCTGTCGGTGTCGTACCAGTTCGGCGCGCCATCGCCGTCCACGTCATCGCCGTAGGTCGCGCCATCGCTCACCTCCGCGGCGGTCGGGATGCTGTCGCCGTCGTCATCGTCATCGACGTAGTCCGGAGCCCCATCCAAATCGAGGTCCGGCGTCGGAGCAGGCGTCCCGACTCCGCCCGCGCATATCGCGGCCGCGTCGCAGTCGGGATCGAATGCGTCATCGATCCCGTCGCCGTCGCTGTCGCTTCCGCTCGGCTCGGACACCACGCCGTCGTGGTCATCATCGTGCGCCTCAGAGGCGTCCGGGACACCATCCCCGTCCGCGTCGACGTCAAGAAAGTCCGGCCCATCTGCCATGTCGGTGTTCGGCAAGGGAAGCGGCGCCACCGCGGTCGCGTCATCAAGGCCATCCCCGTTCGCGTCGGCGAAGCCGTCCACCTGCCCATCGCCGTCCGCGTCGCTCCCGCCACCTTCAATCGTGTCGGTGATCCCGTCGCCATCCGCGTCGGCGTCGAGGTGGTTGGGGACTCCGTCTCCGTCGAGGTCGACATCGCTCGGTACCGCGTCACAAACTCCGTCCGCGTCGCCATCCGCGCAGCCGACCATCGCCGCGTCCAAGTAGTCTGGGATGTCGTTCCCGTCGGTATCCGCCGACGTGTCGGTCCCGCCGAGCTCGTCGACATCGGGGATGCCGTCGTTGTCATCATCAAGGTCGACCTCGTCCGTGACGCCGTCGCCATCCGTGTCCGGGAACGCGCAGATCCCCATCGCCGAACACGTCGTGACACCGCCGCAGTGCGTGTCGTCGGTGCACTCCGCGCAGGTCATCGTGACGCCGTCACAGATCGGCGTCACACCGTCGCAATCAAGGTCATCCTCACAGCCGGGAACACAGGTACTGGCCCCGCCGCAGATGGTCCCCATCGCGCAGTCCGCGCTGGTCAGGCACTCCACGCAGGTCGGCGCTCCCGAGAGATCGCAGACCGGCGTCGTCGCGTTACAACCGTTGTCCACGCCGGTTCCTGCAGCGCTGTCCTCGCACGTCACGCAGACGTGGGTCGCGCCGGTCTCGTCGCAGACCGGAGCGCCCGCGACGCAACCCAGGTCGGTCGCGCTCGAGTCGTCGAGGCACGGCTGACACGTAGAGGGCGCCCCGACGTCGCAGAGCGCGGCGATCGGTGAGCATCCGCGGTCGACCATCGTTCCCGTTCCGTCATCCACGCACGGGACGCAGCTGTTGGACGCCAAGTCACAGACGCCCGACGTGCAGTCCCCATCACCGCCGCACTCCTTGCACATCACGGGCGCACCGCTGGTGTCACAGAACGGCGTCGCCGCGGTGCAACCGGGATCTGTCATACCGATTGGCGCGCCGTCGACGCAGGGAGCGCACATCGACGCGCCGTCGCAGACGCCGCCGCTGCACATGGTCCCGGCCGAGCGCGGCGGGTTGCTGCAGGTGTTGCTCGTGCACACGTCAGACGTGCAGTCATTGCCGTCCGCGCAGTCGGCGCCCGTCGTGCAGTCCACGCACATCGCGGTGGCGCCGCTGCAGACGTTGCCACCACCGCAGTCTGTTCCCGCCGGGCTCGGGGTGTTGGAGCAGACGTTCGCTGCACATCGATCCGCCGTGCACGCGTTTCCGTCGTCACAGTGTGTATCGATGGTGCACGTCACGCACCGACCGACGTTTGTCCCGATCCGCGCGCAGAACGGCGTCGCGCCTCCGCACTCTGCGTCCGCGCTGCACGGTCGGCACAAGTGGATCACGGGGTCGCAGATCGGGCTCGCCCCGCCGCACTGCGCGTCGGTGACGCAACCATACGGTTCAGTGCCCCCGACGCGCCCGTTCTGCGGCGGGGTGGTCCCAGCGCCCGACGCGGGAAAGTTCCACATCGTTCCGTTCGAGCCTGCGACCACGTTGACGGCGCAGGCGACCGCGTCTCGCTCATCGATGCGGCCCCAGCCGCCGCCGCCGCCGCCGCCGTTCCCGTGACCGGAAGTGCTCGCGCCGTTTCCGCCGAACACGTGGATGCGAGGGCAGGTCGCGATGTCGTTGACCACGCGGATAAACACGCTCCCGCCCGCGCCGCCGCCGCCCTGTCCGTCGTTGTTCGGAACGGGGGCGGTCGCGGTCCCGCCGATCGCGCGTACCCGTCCGTCACCGCGCCAGTTGAACGTCCGGATGAAGACGACCCCGCCGCCGGCCGCGCCCGCTGACGCGGCGGAGTTATTCATCTGACCGCCGCCGCCACCGCCGCCCATGAGGAGATGGTCCTCGAGGTCTCCGGCGATCGCGCGTGCGCTAGGGAACCCGCCCGTCACCGCGTTTCGGTTCCAGGCGTTCCCGCCGACGCCCCCCTTGCCGCCGTTGCCTCCGCCCGCGCCGCCGGCGTTGATGGAGCCTCCGCCGCCGCCACCGGTCGCGAGGTTCGCCGCTCCGCAAACATTCGCGCGGGGGAGCCCTTCAACCGCGAGACCCTCTCCAACCCCAGCGGCCGTGTTGCACGCCGCGGAGATATTCGGGCGCTGATCCGTCGCGCAGCCACCAAGGCAGAAGTCGACAGAGCGACGACCGCCCCGGAACCCGCGCGCGCTCGCCTCGACGATCCCGCCGGTGTTCATCGTGACGGTCTCGTTGGCGAGAAACGCGACGATGCCGCCGGTCGTTCCGTTCCAAGGTTGCGGAACGATCCGCCCGGTCGCCCCGATCGTCACGTTCGTAAACTCGGGCACGCGAACGAGCTGCGCGCCCGCGCCGTAGGCTCCGATGAGCGCGTGGTCGAGGGTGATGATGTTTCCGACCACGTTCGTGATCCGGCCAAGCTCGTAGAAGCCCACCGGAACGGTCGTGAGGTCGATGTCAGGCGCGGTTCCGTCTCGGAGCACAAAGGGCGCCGGCAAGCTCGCCTGCGACCGCCACGCCATCACGAGGTCCCCCCGAACGAAGCCGGTCGCGCTGGTCACGGTGACGGTCGACCCGGCGTTTGTCGTGATCGCCACGTAGCGGTTCACGACGCTTGAGGCGCCAGCGACGAACGCGCCATCGCTCCCGTTCCCGAGCCCATACGGATCGTCCACCGCGCGCGCCGTACCCGTGACGAGCGACAACGACGCCGTGACAAGCACGACAGCCAAACGAGTTCCCAAAGTCATCCCCACAACCTCCAGTTGAAGGCCTCTCGCGGCCCACAGCAAAGGAGTCGATGGTATGGCGTGGTCATTCGACTGAACACCACCGCGGACGGGAAAATGGGAAGACTCCGCGGCGTCCCGCGTACGTCCAGCGTGTCCAACCTCATCAAGTCGGGGTGCCTAGCAGGCTGACGGCGCGTCACAAAAAGTGAGACTGTCCTCCCGAAGATGAGCATCGACGACCTCAAACAACGGCTCCTCGCCACCGTTGGAACCGCAGCGTTTGAAGACGTCCGCGCTGCGCTCTTGGCGGATCCCGCTCCCATCGATGAGTGCCTCGAGGGGTTCCAAGGCTCCCCTCCCGCCTGGACGAAGCCGCTCGACCTTTGCATGCGATTTGAGATCTGTGCGTGGCTCCTCTCGCTCGCGCCAGTCGGCAGCGACGCGGCCAAACTTCGGAAGACGATCACCAACTGGTCCGTGAGCGCGCGACCGAGCGCCCACCCGACCGACCTCCGCCCGCTGACCGAGTTCCCGCTCGAGAGCTTGAACATCATGGGGCCCGTCAAGGACCTCTCCGTGATCCGCGAGATCAAGACGCTCCGCTCGCTCAGCATCCACGGAACCTGGAGGCAACGACGCGCGGTCGACTTGACCGGCGTGGGACACGACACGCTCAGCTCCCTTCGTCTCTCGCACCTCACCACAACAGGCCTGGTCGTCGGCGCGTTCCCGCGACTGCAGGGCGTGCACTGTTCCAACGTCGGGGCCAACGCGCCGCTCGTGTTCGAGAGCGAGGAGCTCACTAGCGTTCGAATCTCTCACTCCGACGTCGATGCATCGGTGCGCCACCTTCCGAAGGTTCACAACCTAGAGATTTCCTCGCCGGTTTCGGATCTCCCGGACATGCCCGAGCTCCAACACGCGGAGCTCCGGCTCAATCAATCCCGCGACTGCGCCCGTGTCCTGCAGCTCGCGAAGCTGCAGTCCCTCACGCTGGAGACCGACGCGGACGCGTTTCCGAACCTCGATGTCCCCGTCGCGATCCGCGCGCTCACCATTCGCCCCCACGAGATGCTCGAGCTCACGCTGCCCGAGCTCGACGTCACCACGCTCTCGATCCACGGCGCCCCGAAGCTCACGCGCATCGACCTGCGCGCGGTGAAGTCCAAGCCCAACATCTTCCTGCGCGAACTGCCGTGTCTCAGGGAGATAGCGCCATGTGCGGCAGAGCGAATCGTCGTCGACAAGACGGGGCTTCGGTCGCTGCGCTGGCTCTCCGAACAGCCGGTCCAGATCGTCGAGCTAAGAACGTGGAGCGCACCGCTCGACCTTGGTGAGCACACGCTCAACGGCACCCACGACCTCCGCCTGAACCTGGACGCCACAGATCTCCAGGGCTTTCCGAACGCGCCCCATCTCACGAACCTCTCTCTTGTCGGGAGCACGATCGAGTCTCTTGCCGGCCTCCCCGCGCTCCCCAAAGTGACCGTCCTCGACCTCTCCCGAACGAAGAACCTCATCGACGCGCACGCGCTCGCGGACGCGCCCTCCCTGACGCGGATCCAGTGCACGCGATCCCGGCTCTCGGCCACGCGGATCCCGGCGGCGTTCCACGAGCTCGTGAAGCCGCCCAGTGTCGTCAAGAAGTCAACCCGCGCGAAGAAGCCGAAACCCAAGCGACGCACGGGCAAAGCGGGCAAGCAGAGCGCGCGCCTCAAGAAGCTCTTGCTGAGCCGCGACCACGAGAAGATCTCGCACGCGGCGGAGCTGGTGGGCGCGCTCGACGACCCCGAAGTGTTGGGTGCGCTGCTCGATGGCACTACCGTCGGAAAAGAAAAGACGGGCGAGGTGGTGCGCAAAGCCATGCGTCTGATGCTTCAACGCGGCCCCGTTCGCGCGTCCCACGACGCGCTGATCCGGAACCAGATCTTCGATTCCGGGATGATCGTTCGTGCGTATCGAGAACACGCGGTGCGCGCATTGCTCGCGCACGCTCCGGACGATTTCCTCAAAGCGGAACGGGCGAAGATCCAGGCCCTGCTTCTCACCGGGTTCTTGAGCGCGTGGAAGAAGTCGCCGGTCGACCTCGCGCCGCTCTCCGCGTTCCCCAAGCTCAAGGAATTCACGGTCGTGGGCGCCTCGAAGATCATCGGCGGGGAGTCCCTTCCGGCGACCGTCACGCACGCGACGATCTCGTCCAGCGGAATCAAAGACCCGGTCGTCATCGGCGGCCTGAAGCACCTCACGCTCCACTACGTCCGCCCGTTCCCGGTGCTGCGTTCGGACTCCGTTGAGACGCTGCGTGTCTGTCGCGCCGACCTGGGACCGCTCGACGGAATGACCGCGCTGCGTGAGCTCAAGCTGCGCGCAGGTTGGAAGACGGGCGACCTGCGCCTGGCGGACCTCCCGCCTTCGCTCACCCACCTCGACGCGGTCGACCACACGGTCGACGGCGCGATCCTGACGAAGCTCACGATTGAGCACCTCTGCGCGCACCAACTCATCCGCCCGTCGTCTCTTCCGCGCACCCTCAAGCGCGTCGTGTTGGCCGAAGCCTCAAGCGAAGTGCTCTCCGCGATCCCGTCGTCGGTGTCCAAGATCGTGCTCCAGAAAATGCCGACCGGCCACGTGCTCACGGAACGAGAGGTCGTCGACCCGGACGCCTTCCCCACCGCGAACCGACCCTGGGACTGAGTCAGTCGACAAGCGTTCGCGTGACGCCGACAATGCTGCGATGAACGCCGCCTCGCCGCGCACCGTCGTTTCGCTCCTCTTCGTCTTGGCCAGCTGTCTCGCGTGCAACTGCAGCGGCCCCGATGGTCCACCGGAGGTCGCGTCCTGCGAAGACCCGGTCGACGCTCCGGTTATTTCGGTCCGCGTGATTGATGCCTTCGACTCCGTTCCATTGAGCGACGACAACGCGGTTGGTTTTGTCTTCGGGGGCCAGGGCAGCCAGATGTTCGGGCTCGCCGTGGACGTTGAGTTCGCGGACGTCCCGCCGAGCTGCTTTCAAGCGGTGGTCACGATCCGTGACGAAGCAGGAGAGACGCGACGAACGTACAGCGCCGCGCGACCGACCGATGTTCGTGCCGATGGCCGCTCAGCGCTCCTGGGAACGCACTGGGACACCTCGCTGCTTCGTGGGGTCTTCGACGTCACCGTCGCGACCGGCGGTGAGAGCGTGACCTTCGAGGACATCCGGTTCGGCGAAGAGACCGCCCCGGAT
The DNA here is from genome assembly GCA_938024995.1 of uncultured bacterium. Taxonomy (GTDB): domain Bacteria; phylum Myxococcota_A; class Polyangia; order Polyangiales; family Houyiibacteriaceae; genus CALJDU01. The sequence continues at coordinate 107,900 of CALJDU010000015.1, read as the reverse complement.
GCTGGGATGGGTTGTGTTCCACAGCCCGGGTGCGGCGCACCTGTGGTCGCGGGCTCCCCGTGTCGCGCTTCTGCCGTGTGCGCGGATGAGACCATCGAGTGCCGGGACGGCGTGATCACCGCGTCGTCTCTCCCGCGGCCCGCTGGGTGCGGGAGCTTCTTGGACACCTCTTTCCGATCAGAGTACGGCGTGCATCGCACCCCGGACGGCGACTTCCTGGTCGCGGATCTTACGGTCCTCGGCGGGGGGGTCTCCCCGGGAGACTGCGCGCTGACCTCGCTCGTCATTGATGGCGTGGAGGTGCGCAGCGCGGTCGGAGGCACGCCGTCATGCGACGTGGTTCTCGCGCTCTTCCCGGTGAGCCTCGACGACCCGGTCTGCGGCGAGACAGTCGAGATGACGATCGACGCGTCACCCACAACGCTCGAGGTCGTGTGCGACTGATGCTCACGGTTCCCGGCGCTCGACTCGCCGCGCTGTTTCTCATGGCGCTGGCGGGCTGCGCGGACCCGACGTCGAGCGTTCGCTACGCCTTCACGTGGGACGAAACCAACGTGACCCGTGAAGCGGACGCGCTGCGTTTCCAAACGAACCTCGGGTTTGACGTCACGCTCATCGAAGCGCGAGTTCATACGTACTCCGCGTCGCTGGTGCCTTGCGATCCGCTCGCACGCGACGGGTCACTTCTCTTTCCCCGCATCGCGCGGGCGGGGCACGGCGACGAGAGCGATCCCTCCGCGGTGGGTCCGCTCGACGAGGATCTCTTGAACACGTCCCGCCAGACGCTCTCCGCCACCTCGCTTGAGGCGAGCTACTGTCGCGTTCACTACCTCGTCGCGCGGGACGACACCGGCCGCTCTCTGTCCGTTGTCGGCGCCGCGACGCGAGGTGACGACTCTTACCCCATCGCGATCGAAACCGACCTCGCGACGGGCACGCTCCGTGACCTTCCTCTCCGCGCGACGAACGACGTGCTCATCGAGCGTCGCCTCTCAACCCTCTTCGACGACGTCGAGTTCGCGGCCCCGACCGAAGCGATGGAGCGAACCGTTCTCCGGAACCTCACGACCGACACGGTCATCTCGCTCGAGAACTGACCTTCTCGGCGAACCGTCGCTACTCCTGCTGCGCCTTGAGATAGGCGTCCATCAGCGGCTCTCCCATCGTCACTTCAACCACCCGCACCCCCGCCCCGAGCAGCGCCGTGAGCGCGTCGCTGGCGTCTTGGCCTTCCGTGAGCGAATACGAGTAAGCGAGGGAAGCGGTACGCGTGAGCGAGATGTTCTTCGCGCGGGCTCTCGCCAGCACCTCTTCGCTCACCTCCTCGCTCACGCGGAGCGTCACGAGGCGCGCGCGCTGCGTCACGTCATCGAGCGCGCCGCTCCTCGTTACGCGACCGCGATCCACAAAGATCACCTCGTCGCAGGTGTCCTCGACATCGCTCAAGATGTGCGTGCTCACGAGCACCGCGCTCTTGCCGCGGAGCGAGCGAAGGATGTCGCGCATCGACGCCACTAGCTTCGGGTCGAGCCCGCCGGTTGGCTCATCGAGCAAGATCAGTTTAGGGGTCCCGATCAGCGCCTGCGCGACCGCCAGCCGTCGCCGCATGCCGTGGCTCAGCTCCCGAACACGCGAACCCGCGCGCTCGGTGAGCGAGGTCAGCTCGAGCAAACGCGCGGTCTCCTTCTGCGCTTCGCGCTTTGTCATCCCCGACAAACGCGCGTAGTGACCGAGCAGCTGCTTCGCGTTGCTGTACGGGCTGAGCGCGCAATCTTGCGGGAGCACACTGACGACAGACCCGTGCACCCGCGGATCGAAGGCGCCCTTCCCCAGCACGTCGACCACGCCGGCGTCTTCTTGGACCGCGCCCGTCGCCACGCTGAATGTCGTCGTCTTGCCCGCGCCGTTCGGCCCGATCAGCCCAGTGACCACGCCTGCCTTCACTTCGAAGGACATCCCGGCGAGCGCGTGGGTCTTCCCGTAGCGCTTGTGAACATCATAGAAGCGGAGCGCGCTGGTGCTCATAGGTCGCGCCTCACGAAGCGCGAGGCGCCGATCGCGAAAAACGTGAGCCCCAGCGCGACCAACATCACGAGCGCGGGCGCCATCTCCGAGAGCGTCACGCGCCAGAGGTCGAGCTTGTGCGCCGGCGGGAGCACCTGACAAAGCGTCTCGCTCGTCACCGGGAAGCGCTGCGGCAGCTTGCCTTTCACGAGGAAGCGCTCGAGCCCGATCACCGTGACCATCGCGAAGAGCCCGAGCGCGCGAGACCACGGCACGGAGCGAGTCAACTGGGAGATGCCGAGCGTGAGCCCGAGAAACGAAAAGGCGTAGACGCTCGAGGTGAGCGCGTAACGACCGATGTAGAGCGCGCTTCGGACCGGCTCGAAGCTGCCGAGCTGAACCGCGCCCACGATGTACGCCCCGAGGGCCGCGAGCAGGAGCCCGACGCACATCAGCGCGGTCTGGGCGATGAGCTTCCCAAACACGTAAGACCCACGGGAGACCCGAAAGAGCGCGAAGCGAGCGGTCCCCGCGGCGACCTCTTCGCTGATCGCGTCGCTCGACGTGAGGACCACGAGCAGCGGCGTGAAGGTGAGCGTGACCCAACCAAAGAGGAGCGCGATGGGCGGCACGGAGAGCACCGCGTCGACCAAGGCGTTGTCGCGAATGAAGCGATAAAGGACGCGCCGAACCTCCGGACGCTCGACCACCGCCTGGGTCATCGAACCAGGCAGGTCCGTGCGCGCGACCAGCAGCTGGAGCGCGAGCTCTTCTTCAACGGCTTGGAGCAGCTCGGTGAACAAGATCGCGGAGCCGACGCTGAGCGCGAGGTAGAGGACCAGGAAGATGAGGACGCGGCGCGAGCGCAGCGACTCCGCCAGGTCAAAGCGCGCGCAGTGAAGCGCGCCGCGGACAAACCGAGCCGCCCCGTTCGTGGAAGCCTTGCTCACGTTCCGTCAGCGGCCGCTTCGGCCATCGGCCGGAGATCTTCGATCGCGATGTAGTTCCAGATCTCGAGCGCGCCCGAGTCGACGCCGTCTGCGCGATCACCGACCACGTCTTCTAAGCTCGACTGCGCGCGCGACAAGATCCCGGTCACGTCGTGGGAGATGCCGAGCAGGTCGCGAGGCTTCGGCGCGACGTCCGAGAAGACCAGCTGGATGACCTCTTCGCCATAGCCGACCAGCTCTTCGTTCATCGCGGCGAGCGCTTCGTCGACCTGCGCGGTCTCCTCTTCGCTCAGGTTCGCTTGCTCCAAAAGCGCCGCGCGGGACTGCACCCGGCGAACGTCTTGCACCGACGACGCGCGATCAAAGGCGGACATGAAGCGCTCGCGACGCTCCTCGGGCGAGCGACGTGACCAGCGCTCCTCGACCGCACTCGGAGGCGGCTCGGCGGGGATCCCGGCGTCGGGGTCTTCCGTGGCAATCGACTCACCGCGCTCCGGGTCCTCCGCGATCGGCGCCGCCTCACGCGCCGGCTCAGGCGGCTCCTCCGGTCCCCGCAACACGCGATCGAGACCCGGGATGGGCGCGCGCCAACCGCCGCTTCGGTTCAAGGCATCGCTCAACTGGTCGGTCTTGTCCGCGAGCTCTTCGCGTGTGTCCGCCAATTCACGACGTGGACCGATGCCTCCCAACAGAAACCCCAGCACCACGCCGACAGCGAGCGCGAGGGTCACGATCGGCAACGCGTTCTTCATCGCGAGTATCTAAGGCCACATCGCGGCGACGTGAAAGACGATTCCGCAAAGCGCCACGAAATCGTCTTATCGCGCGAACCCAACGTGACCGTTCACAGTCGCGGAGTTCACCCGCTCCGTGACCAGGTCGACGAACGCCCGCACTTTACGAGGGAGGTGGCTCCGGCTCGGGTACACGACGTGAATGGGCGGCGATTCATCGTGGGTCCACTCGGGCAAGATCCGAACGAGTCGGCCCGACGCGACATCTTCGTGAACCAGGATACGAGGTATCGCTCCGATTCCGACCTCACCGAGGGCCACCTGCCGAAGCAGCTTGATACTGTTCGCGCCGCAGCGGCAAGAGAGCGTCACCGACTCTTCTGCGTCGTGCTCATTCCGGAAGCGAACGGTGAACACATCCTGACGGTGTCCGTAGAAGAGCGTCGCGTGCTCGACGAGCTCGCGCGGATGCGCTGGCGTACCGTGGCGAGCGAGGTACGCCGGACTCGCGACGAGCCACCCTTCGATGTCGGCGAGCTTGCGAACGATCAACGACGAGTCCGCGAGGGGTCCGATGCGCACCGCGACGTCGACATGCTCGCTCACCAAGTCGATGTTGCGCTCGCTCGACATCACCTGCACCGACATGCCTGGGTTCTGATCGAGGTAAGTGACGATCAACGGCCCGAGTAATGTCTCCGCAAAGAGCTGAAACGTCGTGACGACCAGAGTCCCCTGCGGATGCTCCGACTGGCTCTTGATCCAGCTGTCGGCGTGCTCGGCGGCGTCCACTGCTTTCGCGCTTCGCTCGTAGTAGCCCGCCCCCACCTCGGTCAGCTCCACCTTCCGCGTGGTGCGCTGAAGAAGTCGGACCCCGAGCCGATCCTCGAGCTCCTTCACCCATCGACTGACCGTGGATCGTGGCATCCCAAGATGACGCGCTGCGCTGGCGAATCCGCCGCGGCGGACCACCTCGACGAAGACGCGCATTTGGTTGAGGTCATCCTTCATTGTCCCGCCTCCGAGACAGAGTAGTCCACCTACGCTCGTTTACGAGGACCGGATCGGCCCTTATCTCATTTCACATGTTCAAGTCACTTCTCGGAATCGCTCCAAAGCTCGAGCCGGATGGGTCCTTCAGTCCCTCCAAGCTCGCGCTCAAACTCTCGACCTCTGACGTCACCGACTACGAGCCCGTTTCGTACTCGGCGTATCGGGGAGAGCGCTCGAAGATTCTGGTCATCTTCACGGAGCGGAAGAACATGACGATGCAGAACGCGAAGAAGTTCTCCACCGGCAACCACCCCGTGGAAGCGCTTCTCCCGATGCTGCACCTCAAGAGCGCCGGTTTCGACTTCGTCATCGCGACCCCGACCGGTAAGCCGGTGGTGTTCGAGCAATGGGCCATGCCGCACGGGGACCGCGCCGTGGTCGGGCTTTACGAAGAGCTCAAGTCGAGCTTCGAGCAACCGCTCTCAGTCTCCGATGTGGTCGGTCGTTTCGCGAACGAGACGGGCTCATACGCGGCGGTCTTCGTTCCGGGTGGGCACGGCGCGATGTTGGGGATCCCCGAGGACCCAAACGTCGGGGGCATCTTGCGGACTGCGCATGAGAACGACCTCTTCACGATCAGCCTCTGCCACGGTCCTGGGTCGTTGTTGGCGACCACGTTAAACGGCGGCGAGTTTCTCTATCGCGGGTACAACATGTGCGTCTTCCCGGACGCGGTCGACAAGCAGACCCCGATGATCGGTTACATGCCTGGTCACATGCCGTGGCGACTGGGCGAGCAGCTGACGAAGCTGGGCGCCAACCTCGTGAACAAGAAGGCAGACGACATGTGCGTCGTTGACCGACGTCTGATCACCGGCGCGAGTCCGCAGGCCGCCAACGCGCTCGGCAAGCTCGCGGCGAAGACGTTGCTCGAAGCGCTCTCGTAAACTCATCGCCGAGTGCCAATGGTATGGTGGTGGGCCGATGCCTCTGCTCACCTACCCGCTTGCAGGCAAGTGGCTCCACTTCGCGTTCCGCGCGAGACCCGAAGCGACGCGCGAGATGATCGGCCTCGCGAAAGAAGACGCGCCGGCGTTCGTGGATCGCCAAGTCGTGACCATGGTGGAGCACTACGCCGACCTCGAATCGCAGGTCATCAACGAACCAGCGCGCGACGTGGCGGAACGCCTCGACCTCTCTCTCTCCGAAACGACTCATCCGTGGATCGGCGCCGCGCTCACGAACCGCGCCAAGAGAGCACAGCACCTACGGGCCACCGGCGCCCCGAAGGTGTTGTTCGAGTCGGAGGAGCGCATGTTTCGGGAAGCCGCGAAGAACGCGGCGAACTTCCAAGAGCTCGGCGCGCCCGTCCTCGAGAGCCTGATCCCGCGCGACCTACACGGCGCGATGCTCTGTTGCTTTGTCGGCCAGAACTTCGGGATCCTCGACCAGCTTCAGACCTACAGTGAGTTTGGCCGAACCGTCGTTGTCGATTCTGCAGGGGACGCGGCGTGGCGCGGACGACATCTGCTGCCCGCGGACAGCCCTTTTGCGGTTGAGTTCGTCGGCGACGGCGTCGGCTACTTCTACGCCGATTCGATGGCGCTCTACCCTCTCGGCGGGCGCATGAGCTCTTACTTCGATCCGAAGAGCAAGCTGAGCCCCGAGTCTCCGCAGCGACGCCTCTGGAACGCGCTCAACGATCCCGAAACGAAGAACCGGGACGCGCTTCATCTGCTCCAAAAAGCGGGCGCCGCCTACGTCGATGGATGCTACGCGGCGATCGACGCCGAGGCGGCGATCGTCACGTGGATTCAGAAGAACCCGAACTGCTAGTCCCTCGCGGCCTAAAGACGCCGAGCTCGGCCGCCGCGTCTTGAATCTGCTTTGCGAAGTCCTCTGACTGATCGGTGCTCGACGCCCTCAGACTCGTTCAAGTCGGAGCAACAAGAACGCGAAAGGCGACTCCGTGAACCCACGGAGTCGCCTCATCGCTTCGAACCCAGGAACCTGGACCTAGAAGCCCTCGATGATCGCGTTCAGCGTCTCGCTCGGCCGCATCGCCGCTTCGGCCTTTTCGTCGTTCGGGAAGAAGTACCCGCCGATGTCCATGCTCTTGCCCTGGACCCCGATCAGCTCCGCATTGATCTTCTCTTCCGCCTCGGCGAGCGACTTGGCGAGCGGAGCGAAGCGCGCAGCCAGCTCCTTGTCGCCGGAGGCCGCGAGCGCCTGCGCCCAGTAGAGCGCGACGTAGTAGTGACTGCCACGGTTGTCGTGCTCGTTCACCTTCCGCGAAGGCGACTTGTTCGTGAGCAAGTACTTGGTGGTCGCGTCGTCGAGCGCGTCGCCCATGATCTTTGCCTGCGGGTGGTTGTAACGCGTGGCGATGTGATCGAAGGAAACCGCGAGCGCCAAGAACTCACCGAGTGAGTCCCAGCGAAGGTGGTTCTCCTTCTCGAACTGCTGCACGTGCTTCGGCGCCGAACCGCCCGCGCCCGTCTCAAACAACCCGCCGCCCTGCATGAGCGGAACGATCGAGAGCATCTTGGCGCTGGTCCCGAGCTCGAGGATCGGGAAGAGATCCGTGAGGTAGTCGCGGAGCACGTTGCCCGTGACGCTGATGGTGTCCTTGCCGTCCTTGATGCGGTCGAGCGAGAACTGGGTCGCCTCCGCAGGCGCCTTGATGTGGATCTCAAGGCCGTCGGTGTTGTGGTTCGGGAGGTAGGCGTTGACCTTCTTGATCAACTCACGGTCGTGCGGACGGTTCGCGTTCAGCCAGAACACCGCGGGCGCTCCGGTCGCGCGCGCACGGGTCACCGCGAGCTTCACCCAGTCCTGCACCGGCGCGTCCTTGACCTGACACATGCGCCAGATGTCGCCCTCTTCGACCTCGTGTCGCGTGAGCTCTGCGCCGCTCGCGTCGACCACGCGAACCACGCCGGCCGACTCGATCTCGAACGTCTTGTCGTGGCTCCCGTACTCTTCAGCCTTCTGCGCCATCAGACCGACGTTCGGGACGCTGCCCATCGTGGTCGGGTCGAACGCGCCGTGCTTCTTACAGAAGTCGATCACGGTCTGGTAGACGGCCGCGTAGCTGCTGTCGGGGATGGTCGCCTTCGCGTCCTGGGTCTTGCCGTCCTTGTCCCACATCTGGCCGCTGGTGCGGATCATGGCGGGCATGGACGCGTCGATGATCACGTCGCTCGGGACATGGAGGTTCGTGATGCCGCGATCGGAGTCGACCATCGCGAGGTCGGGACCGTTTGCGTAGGCGGCCTGGATGTCGGCGTTGATCTCGGCCTGCTTGGCCTCGGGGAGGGTCGCGATCTTGGCGACGAGATCACCGAAGCCGTTGTTCACGTCGACGTTCAGCTCCTCGAAGGTCGCGCCATGCTTCGCGAAGAGATCCTTGAAGTAGGCGCGGACGGCGTGCCCGAAGATGATCGGGTCGCTGACCTTCATCATCGTCGCCTTCATGTGAAGCGAGAAGAGCACGCCCTGTTCGCGCGCGTCTGCGATCTGCGCGTCGAGGAACGCACAAAGCTTGCGCTTGCTCATGCGCGTGGTGTCGATGATCTCGCCCTCTTGGAGCGCGAGTCCGCTCTTGAGCGTGGTCGCGTTACCGGCAGCGTCGACGTGCTCGATGGAGACCGTGGTCGCCGCGCCGATCGTGACCGACTGCTCCGACGCCTGGAAGTCTCCGTCGCCCATGGTCGCGACGTGGGTCTTGCTCTCGCAGGTCCACTTGCCCATGCGGTGCGGGTTCTTGCGCGCGAACTCTTTCACGGCCTTGGGCGCGCGACGGTCCGAGTTGCCTTCGCGGAGCACCGGGTTCACCGCGCTCCCCTTCACCTTGCCGTACCGCTTTGCGTTCTCGCGCTCTTCGTCCGTGGACGGCTCTTCCGGGAAATCGGGGATCCCATAACCGGCCGCCTGAAGTTCCGCGATCGCGGCCTTGAGCTGCGGCACTGACGCGCTGATGTTCGGCAGCTTGATGATGTTCGCTTCCGGCGTCTTCGCGAGTCGACCGAGCTCCGCGAGCGCGTCGTGCGCCTCGGTCTGCTGGTCTTTGGTCAGGCGATCGGCGAAGGCCGCGAGGATCCGACCCGCGAGCGAGATGTCACGGGACTCCACGTTGATGCCGGCGTCCTTGGTGAACGCGCGGATGATCGGGAGGAAGGAGTACGTCGCGAGCGCGGGGGCTTCGTCGGTCTTCGTGTAAATGATGGTCGGCTTAGTCATATCGGGAATCGGTTTCCCGCGAATTTCGCCTGTGCGCAACGGGTCCGCTCACATCCCTGTGTCCACGGGACCGGACCGCTTGATTCACGCTGGACGACCGGTATCTTCGCCGCATGAAAAAGGCGCTGAAGTTCCTTGGCTTAGGCCTTATCGGTCTCATTGTGCTCGTGGTCGTGGTTGGCTTGTTCTTGCCGAGTGCCTACGCAGTAGAGCGAAGCGTGACCATTCCCGGCGCATCCGCCGCCAAGGTGCACCCCTTTTTGAATGACCTGAACAACTGGCCTCAGTGGGAGCCCTGGACGTCTGACGATCCCACGATTCAGACCACGGTCGGGACACCGAACGCGGGAGTCGGCGCCAACCAGTCCTGGTCAGGCGACAGCGGCAGCGGCAACCTCACGTTGACCGCGTCGACGCCCACTGGAGTCGAGTTCGACATGGACTTCGATGGACAAGCCGCGCGCGGAATCTTGGTCTGTTCCGAGAACAGCGATTCGGTGACCGTCACTTGGAAGATGGAAGGCGACAACGGCTGGAACCTCATCGGACGCTACTTCGGCCTCATGATGGATGGCATCGTCGGACCAATGTTTCAGCTCGGGCTCGACCGATTGAAGGTCGCGGTCGACAACGCTCCGGCCCCTACGCCAGAGGTCGCAGAGCAAGACGACACCCGCGCAGAAGAAGTCGTCGAGGCGGCCGAGGTGGTGAACGACGCCGCCACCAAGCTGCTCGACTCGCTCCGATAATCCGGGCCCGCCCGTGACTGTTCACTTTGATGATTCGCTCGTCGCCAGCTTCCGCGCGTCGGGCGGTTTCGACTTTCCCGAAGGGTTCGGCCAAGGCCGAGCGGTCTATGGAGGCGTCGTCGGCGCGGCGTTGGTCGCCGCGGCGCGCTCGCAGGTTGAGCCCAAGCGCCGTCTTCGAACGATGCAAGCGCAGCTCATGCGCCCCGCGAAGCCTGGGCACGTAGAGGCGCAGGTGAAGGTTCTCCGAGAAGGGAGCACCGCGACCTTTGTCGAGGTCCAGCTCTCTCAGGCGCAGCCCGTCGCCACCGCCACACTGGTTTTCGTCAACCCGCGGGAAGGCTCCCTCCACGTTCCGCCCCGCGCGCCCGAGACCATCAAGCCCGCCGACGCGCTCGAAGCGCTCCCTTACGTTCCTGGTCTCACGCCCGAGTTCACGCAGCACCTCGACCTTCGCTGGGCGAACGGCGGCTACCCCTTCTCCCAGAGCCCGACCCTCTACGACGGCTACTGCACGTTTCGCGAGACCGTGATCGCGTCGGGTGAGATCGGCTTGATGGCGCTTCTTGACGCCTGGCCTTGCCCGACGATCTGCGCGACCGATCGCCCGGTCGCGTCGAGCACGGTGACCTGGACCGCGCATCTCCATCACGTCCCGGATTCGCTCTCCCCGCACTTCCGCTACCACTACGAGACGCTCGCGGCCCAAGACGGTTTCTCGACCGCGCTCGGCTCGCTCTACGCGTCCGACGGAACGCTCTGCGCGATCAGTGAGCAGCTGGTGGTCGTGTTCGACTGAGTGTTCGACTGAGCATCCGAACGCGCGACGTGAGTTCGCCGAGGGACGGCCTCCCTCGCGCTCACGGTTTACGAGCGAGTCGAACGTGAGTACCTAGACCGTCATGTCCGGGGGACAATCCGATGTTCTCGCCGACGCGCTCGCCGCCATCGAGACGTGGCGTACCGCGCGTCCCTGGGCGCGGCTGCGGGTCCCCTCCGCGAAACGCGCGGTCTCGGTCGCGCCGCGACAGGTTTACCTCACGACGTTCTTTGAAACACGTCGCGTTGAGTACGCGTTCATCGCCGCGTCGACGTGCCCGGCAAATCCGGATCCCCGCCCCGACCCGTGGACGTTGTCGATGGACCACTCGAGAGACGCCAAAGCACACGACCGCATCACCCTTCCGCTCAAGGGTCAGCTCTTCCTCGTTTGCGAGATCTGCCACGGCAGCGGGGACGCGCGTTGCCCAAAGTGCGACGGAGCCGGGAAGGTGCACGACTTCGAGAACCGAGAAGTGGGGTGCCCGGAGTGCTCACGCCGCGGCTGGATCGCCTGTCCGGTCTGCGCCGAGTCGGGTGGGGTCTTCGCGCGTCCGACCGCGATCTCGGAGATCCATTGCTCCGAACGAATGCAGGTGGACGAGGCAAGCGAGCTGCCGCTCGACGCGCTTCTCGAACTCATGGACGAGGAACGCGAAGGCGAGACGGTGTATCTGCACGAGAGCGATCGGATCGTTGACCTTCCCCGACAGGGCTATCGCGACACGGCGAGTGATACGGCGCTGCGCGAGATCGTGATCGCGCTGGGGAACACACCCGACATCCCACCGGGGAGCCGAGTTCTCCGGCAGCGTCTCGAGGTTCGCGCCGTCCCGGCTTGGAAGGTCACGCTCGATGATGACCGAGACGTGTTCGTCTACGGGGTCCCGCCCCGCGTCACCCCCGAGCGGCACCTCTTATCGACCGCGGGTAAGCTCGCGCGGCTCTTCGTGACTCACGACTAGGGTCGGGCGGTCAGATTCAGGCGGCGATCTTCAGGCCTTACGTCGTAGATCGCGCGGACAGTTTACGCGCGCGTCGAACGTGACTACCCAGACCGCATGTCCCAGGACGAAGCGGGTGACCTCAACGACGCGCTCAGCGCGCTTGAGGCGTGGCGCGGAGCGCGGAGTTGGGCGCGCGTCGCGGTGGCGAGCGCGAAGGAAGCGGTCCCGGTAGGACCTCGGCAGGTGTACCTCTCAACCTTCTACGAGATGCGCCGGATCGAGTACGCGCTTCAAGCGGCGTCCTCGCGACCCGACACGGAAGACCCAAGGCCGGATCCCTGGGCGCAACCCATCGAGCAGCCCGACGAGGCGAAAGAGCACCATCGCGTCTCGCTCCCGCTTAGCGGTCGCCTTCACCTTGACTGCGGGCTCTGTTTCGCGAGCGGGGACGTCGAGTGCGCCACCTGCCAAGGCGAAGGTTCGATCGGCGGCGGAAAGTCGCGTCGGCGGTGTCCCTCGTGTCGGGGCGCTGGACGGCAGGACTGCGAGAGCTGTCGCGGCTCCGGCGGCGTCTACGGTCGCCCGGTCGCGGTCTCGGAGATCAAGCGCTGCGAGCGGATGCAGATCAGCGAGGCCAGCGACCTACCCGTCGACGCCTTGCTCGAGCTGCTCGACGAGGAGCGCGAGGGCGATGTCGTTCAGTCGCACGAGAGCGAACGGATCACGGAGGTCCCGCGTCGCCGCGGTGGCTATCGGGACGCGGCGCGCGATAAGGAGCTGGACGCGATCGTCGCGAAGCTGGCCCGCGATCCCGGCGTCCCTGAGGGCGGTCAGATCCGCCGGCAACGTCTCGAGGTCCGCGCGGTGCCCGCGTGGCGCGTGACCCTCAACGACGAACAGACCGTTTTCGTCTATGGAACACCACCGCGCGTCTCGCCCAAGCGCGCCCTGCAGTCTCCGCTCGGCAAGCTCGTGAGCCTCTTCATCAGATCAGATTGATGATCTTCAGGTCGAGCCCGCCCGGGTACATATAGCTCGTGTAGCTGCCGAATCCGTAGACCGTGATCCCGAAGCCCGCGACCGCTTCCATGACGTGCGCGCCTGCTGAGATCGGGACGCGTGCGCTCTGGAATGAGGTGTCCCCGATCGGTCGCCAGTCGCCCTCAACGCGCTCGCCGTCGAGCATCACGTCTTGACCGAGCGGCGCGACCACGTTGACGTACGCCTCCTCGAAGGTGGTGGGCGCCAAGAACGAGTAACGCGTTCGGAACTGCTCGACGGGGATCCCGAGCGAGAACGAGGGGTCGCCGTTGGCGGTCGCGCCCGCGGTGCCGAAGCCCGCGTAGTCCTGACCGACGATGAACTGCCCGACGTTGATCGGCCCGGTGCTCACGACCTCGAAGTCTTCGTTCGCCTCGAACTCGACGAACTGTCCCGCGCTCAGCGTGACGTCCTCGTGAACGGCGGGAGAAAACGTCACGGTGGACGGGCCGCCCGCGAGGATGCGGAAGAGGTTCGGCTCTGCGCGGAGCGGCTGGGTGACCGATGCGACCACGCGGTTGCCCCACGCCTGAAGCGGGAACATCGACTCCTCAAGGTGGTCGCAGGCCCAGCGGTTATGCGGCACGAACGCGCACTCGTGACCAGAGACCACGGCGACCTTTCCGGTCGCGCGGATCCGCGTGCCGGTCAGGTCATAGGTCTCGTCAACGTCGCAGTACGTCTGAAGGATCCGGCACGGGCCGGTGACGCCGGGCGGACACACGATCGGGATGTCATCCGTCGGCCCGGAGCAGGTGGCCTCGGGAGGCTGGCCCGAGAGCAACTGGAGCGCGACGCCGGGCGAAAGCGTGATGGTCTGGGTGTCGCCGGGCGCCATGCCTTCGACTCCTTCGCCAGGAACAACGAACGCGGACGACTCGATCGTGACGTCGACCGGGCCGTCATCCGCGCCCACGATCGTGACGAAGCCATGCGAGTAGTTGAAGAGCGACTCGGTCCCAGAGTCATCAAACGCGAGCCGCCCGCCCACTCCGTCGAACGCCTCTTGCTTGAGGAAGAGTGTTGGCCGCGAGAGCGCGAGGTAGTCGCCGGTCAAGACGTTCGTCGGGAGCAAGAGCGAGGCGTCGTTGCTGAACGCGAAACACTCACCGTCCACCGGATCCGAGTCCGACGCGCAGTCGCGCGAAATGCGGTAGTCGAGCGGGTTGAACTGGTACACCGTCACCGGCACCGTGGAGGTCACGCGGTACGATCCCGCGGCCTCGATCATCGACACGGGGACCCGGTCAGCGCCAACGGTTTCATACGGGAGCACCGTCGCGAGCCACTCTAAACGGATCGTCTCGACCGCCCCCGAAGCGACGTTGAAGACTCGCTCACCGGAGGGGCCGCGCACGGTGACCACCGCCTCGATCGACTGCGGGTTGCTCACGACGATCGCGGGCTCGAACTCCGCGGCGACCGCGTTCGCGCTCGTGGTCGCGAAGTAGTCGCACGACACGTAGGAGCGCTGTTCGGCCGCCTCCGCGCAAAGGTCGCGACAGATGCCGTCCGAGGCGTCGCACTGCGTGCCTTCGGCGCACGGCTCGCCACGCTCGAGCGCGGTTCCCGAGCCGTTGCACAGGACCGGCGTGTTGCCTTCACAGGATCCGCGCGACGGACTGCACACCGTACAACCCGCCACCGGATCGCACATCAGTGAGCGCGCGCCGCAGTCATCGCGACTGACGATGGTCCCGTCGGTGGAGCAATCGATGAACGCGCCATCTCTACATTGTGACGACCCGAGCGAGGTGCACTCAACACAGCCGCCCGCCGTGGCGTCGCACATCAACGAATCAGCGACGCAGTTCTCCACGTTGGAGACCACCCCGCCCTCGCGGCAGTTCAGCGCGAGACCGCGAGAGCAAACGATGCCGACGCGCGTGCACGCAGGATCGCGCATCCCGGGCTGGTCATCTCCGCAGCCCGCAACGAACGCGGCCGTGAGCGACGCCAAAACCCAGAACGCAAAGTGTTGAAGCCGAAGGATTCCCATCGCGGCAAGCATAGCCCCTTCCCGCTCAACCGAGGATCCCCCCCGTTCGCCCCGTGGGGTCACCGTTTACCCCAGCGAGCGTTGCTGCGCGGGAGGGTTCGCGATACCAGGCGCGCATGTTTTCAGGCCTGACCGGCATCGAGCTGCTCCCGATCACCATCGCCACGCTGCAGAACGCCAGCCTCTGGTTCTTTGGCTTCGTGGGGGCCCTCTTCCTCGGCGCGATCGCGTTGCCCGGGTTCTGGCGCAAGGGCATGCCGCTCCGCGACGGCCAGCAGATCAATTACAAGCTCAGCGGGCTCGTGCTCTTCATCGCGACCCACCTCGTCATTGCCGCGGGGACCGTGTTCTGGGGCTGGTCGCTCACGCCGCTTCTCACGCACTTCTGGTCGCTCTTTTTGGTCGTGAACGTGTTCGCGTTCGCCGTGACCCTCTGGCTCTTTGTTCGCGGCCGAGGACGCCTCGGTCTCGACTCCGCGCGACATCGCCGCGGCGCGGTCCCCCCCGCGGAAGGAGAGACCGATTGGCGCCTGTTTGGAGAGGACATGTGGTTCGGCGTCGAGCTCAACCCGACGCTCTTCGGCGTGGACCTCAAGATGTTCGCCTACCACCCGAGCCTGATCGGTTTGGCGGTGATGAACGCTGCGTTTGCGTACGGACAGTACGAAGCGTTCGGCGTCATTACGGCCGAGATGGCGCTCTACCAGGCGTTCACGTGGGCGTACTTGATGACGCACTACGTCCGCGAAGACTTCATGCTGACGACCTGGGACATCATGGCCGAGCGCTTCGGCTTCATGTTGATCTGGGGCGACCTGGTCTACGTCCCGTTCCTCTACAGCATCGTTGGCTGGTTTGTGCTCGGGCGCGGCTTTAGCGAAGGCGAGACGGGCGTGATCTACGAGCCGCTCGGAAACCTCGCCCTCGTCGCGCTGATCCTCTTTCACGTCTTCTTCCACTGGGTGTTCCGCACCAGCAACTGGCAGAAGGACGCGTTCAAGCGCGACAACAAGGTTCGCATCTGGGGGAAGGCCCCCCAGCTGGTCGGAGGGCGACTGCTCATCAGCGGCTGGTGGGGCCTCGGTCGGAAGATCAACTACACCGGTGAGATCGGCGTCTACATCAGCTTCGCGCTCTGCGCTGGGTTCTCGTCTCCCTACCCGTACATCCTTCCGCTCACCCTCGTCATCCTGCTGATGCAGCGCGCGGGACGCGACGACAAACGGTGCAGCGAGAAGTACGGCGCGCTCTGGACCGAGTACTGCGGCCACGCCAAGTTCAAGATGTTCCCTTTCGTCTACTGAACTCGACTGAACTCGGAGCGGGCTGCGCGCCGCACGCGGACCTGATATGTCCGCTTCATGGCTGTCCCGGAGAAGTTCGTCGCGAGCGTCGTGGCCGAAGTGTCTGTGCGCATGAAGAACCCCGCGTACGCGCAGGTCGCGATCGGCCACTTCGTCGAGACTCAGCCCAACGTCAGCAAGTGGGTCACCGCGCATCTCGCCTCCGAAGGCGGCGAAGCGGTGATGCACGCGGTCTTCCACTCCGAAGTGATCGCGGAGTGCGTGCGTCAGTTCAGGAGCGCGGAGGCGGACACTGAGGTCGAGAGCAAAGTCGTGAGCTTCCCGAACCTGGACGATGCGTCGATCGGCGATCCGCTCGCGCTGCTGTCCGAAGAAGAGCCGGCGCTGAGCGGCTACATCACCAGCAACATCGAGAACGACGCGTTGAAGCGCGCGGTGGCCCTCTTCGCCCGCGCCCTCGTCGCCGCCGACTGAGCTGCGTTCCGGCACAGACTCACGAAAATTGGCCGGCCGGTCAGTCAGTCAGCGTTGTCTCCGCGCAGGTGCGAAGGCGCGAGGTCCGGAGCGAAGCGGAGACCAAGCGGCGTCAGCGCCGGCGGCGCGGAACAGAAAATAAGCCGCCTGGCGACCCCTTTCCATCGGTGGCATGGTCTCGCCGTTATGACGAGTACCCAGAGCGAGATCGAAGTCGCCTACGACATCAGCAACGAGTTCTTCAACCTGTGGCTGGACGAGAACATGCACTACACGTCGGCCAGTTACCTGACCGGCGACGAGACGCTTGAGCAAGCGCAGATCCAGAAGTGCAAGATCCTCGCGGACTACGCCGAGGCCACCGAGGACAGCCTCGTGCTCGACATCGGGTGCGGCTGGGGAAGCAACCTCGAGTATCTCTCGCGCGATCGCGGTCTCAAGCGCGCACACGGCATCACGCTCTCGACCGAGCAGTGCAACTGGATCCACGCAAAGGGGCTCGACGGCGTCAAAGCGATCGTCATGGACTACAAGGACTACGAGCCTGAGGAGAAGTACGACGCGCTCATCTCCATCGAGATGATCGACCACCTCTGCTCCCCCGCCCAGTCCCACAAGGGCATGGCGATCGACATCTACCGTGAGTACTTCCGTAAGACCGCGAGCTGGGTTGAGCGAGGCTCCTGCTTCGGCTTCCAGGCGATCCTCCGCAACCGGATCCCGCGGAACCGCAAAGACCTCTCCGACCTCAAGTTCACCGCGGACGTCATCTTCCCGGGCGGCCTCAACCCGCGTCTCGAAGAGCTGATCGCGGCGGTCAACCCGTACTGGGAGATCGAAGAGCTCCGCACGCAGCGCACGTGCTACGGCAAGACCACCGGCGAGTGGCTCCGCCGCATGTGCATGCACGAGGAGACCATCCGCGAGCGCTGGGGCGATAAGCTCTTTGACGACTACCACCGCTACCTCGACACCTGCGTACGCGCGTTCGACGCCCACTGGTCGAGCGACGTGCAGATGAAGCTCCGCAAGATCTAGCGCGTTCCTTGCCAGACCAAGTTCGCGAAGTGTCGCCCGGTCCGCGCGCGGGCCAGGTGAAGACGAAGGGCGGCGTCGTGCTCACGGCGCCCGCTTCATGGACTCTTCTGCCACCCGGAGACGCCGCCCTGACCCGCCGGGTCAAGTCCGCGGGCCCCCACTGGGTCGTCAAAGAGAAGAAGGGTCGCCGCATGTTCTCGCGCGGCGTCTACGCGCCGACGGATCGTATCGAGGAGATCCGCGCGGGTCTCCTCATCGAGCGAGAAGATCCCAAGTACAAGCGGAAGCTCGAGCGCGCGCGAAAAAAGCGCGCCGAGGATCAAGAGGTCTACGCGGAGGACTTTGAACGCGCGGTCCTGGCGTATCTTGGGTTCGCGCCCAAGCACCTAGCGCTCGCCGCGAAGATGGCGCGCGCGATCGCTGAGCACGCGACCCCGGTCGGCAGCGGAACCGTCGCCCGCACCAAGCGGATCCCGATCGAGCGACGCGCAGAGGCCGCGACGATCGCGTGGATGCGCCACCAGACGACCGCGTACGACGACATGGTGATCCCGCGCGTCAAAGGCGCGCGACGAGAAGCCCGGCGGATGCTCGCGAAGCGCTCCAAGCGGTTGCTCGGGAGGTATCGTCGCGGCGAGCCGGTGGCGCTGGCGTGCCCGCTCGCGCGCCATTTCCGTCAGGGATGAATATTCTCTGGAGGGGCTGTCCGCCCCTCCCTCCAAATAGGTAAATGATTTGGAGCCTCCCTCCCATGTTCGCTCCGCTCAGCGCTCCTTCGTCGCTTTCCAATATCGTTTTCCGCACAGGCGCTCAGGCGCGGGTTCCGGAGCGGAGCGGAGAACTCGCGGCGATGGCGCCGCGTGCGGAAACGAAGAATGTCGCCTCGATTGTCGAGACAGAATAGGAAACATGACCTCGAAGCCACCAGTCGTTCGTTCGATGCCGAAGACGCAGGGCGGGGAACAGATCTATGACGCGATCTTGGACGCAACGGCGACGCTCATCTCTGAGGACGGAGTCCAATCCCTTACCTCCAACCGGATCGCCGAGCGCGCGGGCGTCAGCATCGGTTCCTTCTACCGATACCTCGGCAACAAAGAAGCCGCGGTCGCGGAGCTCCTGCGGCGGCGCGAACGCGAGGCGGCCGAGCACGTCATCGCGCGCATCAGAGCGCTGGGCCCGGACGCCTCCTTTCGCGACAAAGCGCGCATCGCGGTCGAGGTCCTCACCGCGGGCGGGACGACCGGTCCCCAGGTCGCGGTGCGGAAGCTCCATCAGTCCGTTCCGCCCGAGTGGCTCGAGGCTGCGAGCGACCACGCGGACACCGCCATCCGCGACTTCGTGAAGATGCTCGTGCAGGAAGTGCCTGGTGTCGCCGAGCACCCAAACCACGATCTGCTCGCGTTCATCCTAGTGCACGCGATCGAGAAGGTCGTCGAGACCGCGGTGCTGCATGAGCCGACGCTCCTTGAGACCCCTGCCTTCGCCGATGAACTGGTCGAGCTGATCGTGCGCTTCGTGGAGCGCTGAGCGCGCCGCGGCCTCGTCGCGGATGGGTGCACCCGCGACGCGCTAGCCACAGCGCTGGTTGAGCTAGCAGCGTCAGAACAGCAGCCAGCCTTAGAACAGCAGCCTTAGAACGAAGGCGGCACGACGACCTGGGCCTCGAGCGTGTCGAGCACGGTGTCTGTGGTCTGATCCACGATGTCGATGAAGACCGTGAAGACCTGCGGCGTGTCGGTCGGGGGCACGCACGCGACACCGGTTCCGTCATCGTTCTGCGCGACGATGTTGAAGTTGAGCACCGACCCCGGACGTGAGCCTGAGGTCCCCGTCGCGAAGTTTCGGAAGCCGTTGTTGTAGCCGATGCCGGTGAGGTCAGCGGGCGTCGCGGTCGGCGTGCACGTCATCTCTGGCTCGGCGGGCGGCGGCGTGAACGAGACCGCCTCGAGGCGCGGCAGGAAGCACGAGGTGTCAGGCGTCGCCGGGTCACCGTCATCGCGAACCTGGGTAAACACGTCGAAGGTCGCGTACTTGATCAGCGCGTCGATGCCGTCCACGACTGCCGCGCCAAGGTTACGACCGTCACCCGGGATCTCGTACTGGAGCGTGCAGGTCCCGTCGGCGTTCGGAGCCACCGCTCGCGCGGGCGACGACACCAGGTTCGTACAGCACTGATTGACGCCACAGGCCCACGCCCCGGCCGCGTTTCGGAACGCGCACGCGGGCACCACCGCGTTGGTGTCGTTCGAGATCTCGCGGAGCTGCGTCCTTGGCGCGGTGCCCGACCCGATCGTGACGACGCGCGCGCCCAGCATGTTGAGCTCAGCGAGCGCCTGCACCTTCGAGTGGGCGGTCGTGAGCCCGGAGCTCATGTAGCGGCTCGCGTCATGACTGGTCGCGTCGGTGACGTGCATGATGATCGGGAGCGCGCGATCGCGGAAGCCCACGCCGCCGCGGCCAGCTCCCGTGTACGCCGGGATGCTCCCGCTGCCGCCGCACGCGGACCAGGACACGCCCGCTCCCGTCGCGACCTGAAAGAGCGACTCGTAGCCGGACTCGGGGAAGTCGTTGCCGAAGTGCGTGCGCAGCGAGTTCACGCCCGCTTGCGCCATCGCCGCGTCGATCGTGACCGAGCGGTTCAAGCGGAACGGGAGATCCCCAGAGCCAGCGCTTCCAAACCCACAGGTCGGGAAGTCGTCGAAGCTGCTCACCCCGAACGCCACGTCGCTGATCCGCGTGCGCGCCTGGGTGATGATGCTGCCGAGCCCGGCGCGGAGCTGGTTGATTTCGCCGCCCATCGATCCGGTCGTGTCGACGTTAAAATCGACGTCCGCTTTGCCGACCGCGGGGCGAAAGACGTAGGGCTCCATGATCGGCTCTTCGTTCACCGGGAGCTCGAAGTAGAAGTCGACCAGGTCACCTGGTGTCGACGCCGCGTTGCACGGATCGGACCCGGTCGCGATCTCCGCGAGGTCGCTGTCGCCGTCCATGTCGCTGTCCGCGAGCACCCGGGGCTCAACGCCGGCGCAGTCGGGCTCGAGGCGATCGGGCAAGCCGTCCGCGTCGCTGTCCGGGTCCACGTAGTCCGCCGAAAAGTCGCCGTCCGTGTTGACCGGATCGGTCGCGAGGTCGGCGTCACCGGCCTCGACCGCGTCGCTGAATCCGTCGCCGTCGCTGTCCTCGTCGATGAGGTTCGGGACCCCGTCGCCGTCGCTGTCGCCGCGCCCCTCGATCGCGTCCGGGATCGTGTCGCCGTCGCTGTCGAGCGACGTGGGGTCCGAACCGATCATCTCTTCGATCTCATCGCTCAGGCCGTCACCATCGGTGTCATCGTCGCAAGCGTCTCCGATGCCGTCTCCGTCGATGTCCTCTTGGCCGGGGTTCGCCACGTCCGGGCAGTTGTCCGCGTCCGCGTCGAAGCCGTCGCCATCCACATCACTGTCACAGGCGTCTCCGATGCCGTCGCCGTCGAGGTCGTCCTGCGTTGGGTTGCGGACGTCCGGGCAGTTGTCCATCTCATCAGGGATCGTGTCGCCGTCGCGGTCGCCATCGCAGGCGTCGCCATCGCCGTCGCCGTCGGTGTCGAGCTGATCCTCGTTCGCGACCATCGGGCAGTTGTCGTCGCCGTCGAGGACGCCGTCGTTGTCGTCATCGGCGTCACAGGCGTCGCCCATACCGTCCATGTCGGTGTCGAGCTGGTCGGGGTTGCTCACATCGGGGCAGTTGTCGACGTCGTCGTCGGCGCCGTCCCCGTCCCCGTCAAACACGCAGCTGGCGTCGTCATGAACGATCGCGTCGGCTTCTTCGTCGCAGCTGTCCACCGTGCAGGCGATTCCGTCGTCTATCTCAGGCGCGAAACCAGAGGTGCAGAAACCGTCGAGGCACCGCTCGACGCCGTTGCAGAAGACTCCGTCGCTGCACTGCGACGCGGACTCACACGCCCCGCCGTCGGTGGAAGCGTCTCCTCCAGCGGAGTCATCGTCTCCACAACCAATCAACGCCGCGAGCAGCGCGCACCCGATGAGCAACCGAACCTTCATCCTGACCTCCAGATCCGCTCTGAGAATACCACCGCAAGAGCGCAAGCTCAGGAACCGAACGTGGGAGCCCGCTTAAACGCGAACCGACGCGAACGCATCGCTCGCGTCGGCAAACGTGAAGCGTTCAGAACGAGGGCGGAACGACGACCTGCGCCTCGAGCGTGTCGAGGACGGTGTCCGTCGTCTGGTCCACGATGTCGATGAAGACCGTGAAGACCTGGGGCGCGTCCGTCGGTGGTACGCAGGCGACGCCCGTTCCGTCGTCGTTCTGAGCGACGATGTTGAAGTTGAGCACCGAACCTGGTCGCGAACCCGAGGTCCCCGTCGCGAAGTTTCGGAAGCCGTTGTTGTAGCCGATGCCGGTGAGGTCAGCGGGCGTCGCGGTCGGCGTGCACGTCATCTCTGGCTCCATGGGCGGAGGCGTGAAGGAGACCGCCTCGAGACGAGGGAGGAAGCACGAGGTGTCCGGCGTGGCCGCGTCTCCGTCGTCGCGCACCTGCGTGAAGACGTCAAATGTGCCGTACTTCACGAGCGCATCGATTCCGTCAACGACCGCGCTGCCGAGGTTTCGACCGTCGCCCGGGATGTCGTACTGGAGCGTGCAGTTGCCGGCCGCGTCCGGCGCGACGCCGGCTGGAGACGCGCCCTGCAGATTGGTGCAGCACTGGTTGACGCCACAGGTCCACGCGCCCGCCGCGTTACGGAACGCACACGCTGGGACGACCGCGTCGGTGTTGCTCGAGACGTCGCGGAGCTGGTCGATGATGATGTCGTCGAGCACCGCGAAGCGCGCGCCGAGGCGCGAGTAGTCGTCGGTCCGGATGGTGACCACCCGCGCGCCGAGCGTGTTGAGCGCGGCGATCGCTTGCGTGTTGGAGTGCGCGCTCGTGATCCCGCGGGGGTGGTATCCGGCGCTGTCCGTGGTCGCGCCCATGAGCGAGGTCGCCGTCGTGTTGTGGCTCACCGCGTCCGTGATGTGCATGACGATGGGAAGCGCGCGATCGCGGAAGCCCACTCCGCCCGCTCCCGGGCCTGCGAACGCCGGGATGCTCCCGCTGCCGCCACACGCGGACCAGGAGATCCCAGCACCGGTCGCGATTTGATAGAGGCTCTCAAACCCGGACTCGGGGAAGTCTCCACCGCTGTGAAGCGGGATCATGTTGACCGCGGCCTGCGCAGCGGCAGCGCTCGTCGTGACGGCGCTAAGCAACGCGAACGGCCGGTCGATGCCGCTCCCAAAGCCACACGTCGGAAAATCGTCGAAGGTGCTGACGCCGAACGCCGCGTCGCCGATCCGAGCGCGGGTCTGCGTGATGATGGTGCCCAAGCCGGCGCGCAGCTGATTGAGCTCGCCGCTCATGGAGCCCGTCGTATCGACGCCGAAGTGCACGTCCGCTTTGCCGACCGCGGGGCGAAAGACGTAGGGCTCCATGATCGGCTCTTCGTTCACCGGGAGCTCGAAGTAGAAGTCGACCAAGTCACCTGGTGTCGACGCCGCGTTGCACGGATCAGACCCGGTCGCGATCTCCGCGAGGTCGCTGTCACCGTCCATGTCGCTGTCCGCGAGCACCCGGGGCTCAACGCCGGCGCAGTCGGGCTCGAGGCGATCGGGCAAGCCGTCAGCGTCGCTGTCCGGGTCCACGTAGTCCGCCGAAAAGTCGCCGTCCGTGTTGACAGGATCGGTCGCGAGGTCGGCGTCACCGGCCTCGACCGCGTCGCTGAATCCGTCGCCGTCGCTATCGTCGTCGATGAGGTTCGGGACTCCATCGCCGTCGCTGTCGCCCCGCCCTTCGATCGCGTCCGGGATCGTGTCGCCGTCGCTGTCGAGCGACGTGGGGTCCGAGCCGATCATCTCTTCGATCTCATCGCTCAGGCCGTCGCCGTCGGTGTCGTCGTCGCAGGCGTCTCCGATGCCGTCCCCGTCGATGTCTTCTTGCCCGGGGTTCGCGACGTCGGGACAGTTGTCGGCGTCTCCGTCAAAGCCGTCGCCGTCCGCGTCCGCGTCGCAGACGTCACCGATGCCGTCCCCGTCGAGGTCGTCCTGGGTCGGGTTGCGGACGTCGGGACAGTTGTCCAGCTCGTCGGGGATGGTGTCGCCGTCGCGGTCGCCGTCGCAGGCATCGCCGTCGCCGTCGCCGTCGGTGTCGAGCTGGTCCTCGTTCGCGACCATCGGGCAGTTGTCGTCGCCGTCGAGAACGCCATCGTTGTCATCGTCCGCGTCGCAAGCGTCACCCATGCCGTCCATGTCGGTGTCGAGCTGGTCGGGGTTGCCGACGCTCGGACAGTTGTCCACATCGTCGTCCGCGCCATCGCCGTCGCCATCGAAAACGCAGCTGCTGTCGTCATGAACGACGGCGTCCGCCTCTTCGTCACAGCGGTCGACCGTACAGGCGATCCCGTCATCGATCTCGGGCGGAAAACCCGGCGCACAAAAGCCATCGAGGCAACGCTCGACGCCGTTGCAGAAGACGCCATCGCTGCACTGCGAAGCGGCCTCACAGGCCCCCCCATCACCGCCGCCGTCACCTCCGGAGGTATCGTCGTCTCCGCACCCAACCAGCAGCGCGGCCGCGAGCAACCCCATAAGCAAACGAACGTTCATCCTGACCTCCGAATGGAGGATAGCATCTCGGGCGAGTCCTCCTCCAATCGAGCGACGCGAACACCGAGACGCGTTGCTATTCGTTGGAGGTGGCCCGGCGACGAGCTCAAACCATCTTGATCGACTTCGACTTCATCGACCTCTTGACGTCTTGCGCGCGGACGCCGCGAAGCGAGCAGACTTTCGATCCGCTACGTGCTGCCATTCGTCGCGCGAGTCTTATCCAAAGATCGGCCGAAGATCCGACGACGCTACGGTCGCAGAAACGCGAGCGCGTCCTGAAACGGCTGAGGCGGCGTCGCCTCAAAGTGCACTGGCTTCTTCGTCGCCGGGTGGACAAAACCCAGCACCTCCGCGTGCAGCGCTTGCTTGACGCACAGCCGCGCCGCGGTAGCGAGCGGTTCACTCTTTGGTGGCTTCCCATAGGTGGCGTCCGCCAAGATCGCGGCGCCGTGCTCCGCGAGATGAACGCGGATCTGGTGGGTCCGACCAGTCTGTAGACGACACGCGATCAGCGCGCCTTCCTTGAGCGTCTCGAGCACCTCGACGTGGGTGACCGCGCGCTTCCCCATGATGACCCGCGAGCTGAACTTCTTCCGATCGCGCGGGTGCCGACCGTGCAGCGTGTCGAAGGTCGTCTCGGTCGGGACCGCGGTCGTGATCGCGAGGTAACGGCGCTCGATATCGTGCGCGGCGAAGAGCGCGCTCATCCCATCACGCGCGACCACGGTCTTCGTCACCACCATCACGCCGCTTGTGTCCTTGTCGAGCCGATGAACGATGCCCGGTCGCAACGGATCTCCACCCTCGCTCAACATCGTGCCGGTTGTCTTCGCGTGATGAAGCACCGCGTTGACGAGCGTCCCGCTTGGATGCCCCGCGGCCGGGTGCACCACCATGCCCGCGGCCTTGTTGACGATGATGAGGTGCTCGTCCTCAAAGAGGATCGACAGCGGCAGGTCTTCGGCGATGGCGGTGGACGCGGGCCGGGGGCTCATCCGGATCACGATGACGTCGCCCACCGCGAGCTTGGCTTTGCGCGTGGTGACCTCTCCGTTACGCGTGACCCCGCCGTCCGCGATGAAGCGCGCGAGCTCGCTCCGCGAAAACGGGAGACGCTTCGCGAGCGCGCGGTCGAGCCGCTCGCCAGATTCTTCGGCGGTCGCGACGAGCGTGTGCGTCTCGGGTGTCTCGCCGTCGGTCAACGAACTCGGGTAGCTACCACATGGGCGAGGCGATGTGCCCCTTGGAGCGAACCAAGATGTCGATGATGGCGCGGTCGTAGAAGTTCTTCTTGAAGAGGTCCGGGGCGACCCGGCTTTTGAAGAGCGCGCGCCCTTCTTCGATCTCGTCGGAGAGAACCGCGAAGAGGTTGTCGTTCTGAACGCCCTCGACGATCTTCTCTTCGTTGTAGAGCGAGAGATCGCTGGCGATGGCGCGCGCCAGGCGCCGCGCTGCTTCTTCGGTTTCGATGAGGGCCATTGCGGGGGGATCATCACCTGCGCGTTGCGGGCTGTCAAAAGGCTAGCGAACGGTCGCGTTGCAGCGCGGCCGCGGGGGCTATACCTTCGCGCCCTTCCCTTGGCGCTTGTCGCCATCTTGCGCCCGTCATCGTGGACGTGGCCGTTCTTTCGGAGTCAGCACATGCACCGGTTCTTCATCGCGTTCCTCATCCTTTCCCTGTCCGCTGGCTGCGGAGACGACGACACCGCCCCCGTCGATACCGGCACCGGCGACGCCGCGACCGACACCGGCACCGAAGACACCGGGCCGATCGACAACGGCATCGCGGGGGATGAAGTGTTCAGCGGTGAGTGCGTCGATCGCACGCGATGTGGCGAGCGTCAGATCGAGTCCGCGTGCACCTGCCTCGATGAGCCTCGTGAGTCCGAGTCATTTGAAATCAACCGCGTCGGCTGCGAAGAGCTCGGCGCGTCCGGCGAAGGCGTAGTCCGTACCCCCGAAGACGACTTCTGTGACGACGGCGGAGCAGACGGCGCGCCGATCGTCGACTGCAACTTGGAGGGCAGCTACCGCGTCGCCGGCGAGAGCCAGAGGGTCACCGTCTATGGCGTCGTCGACGTGTTCGGAAACGGCGCGGACGCGAACAACATCACCGTCGAGATCTTTGAAGAGAACGCCGACGGAACCCTGGGCGCGATGCTCGGAACGACCACCGCGACGACCGACGACCCCTGCAGCGAGACCGAGACCGAGATCGAAAACGATCTCCCGGTCGGCGAGCGTCAGCTCGGCTTCTACTTCCTCGAGAACATCCCGACCGAGCGCCCGCTCGTGATTCACACCAGCGGCAACGCGAGCTTCTGGAAAGACATCTATGCGTTCAACGTCGTCATCCTCAACGAGGAGCTCGAGACGGACGCCCCCGCCGGCGACGCGTGCGAGACCTTCGGCGCCACCCCTGCGTTGCAAGGCGCGCGATGGGAGAACCGCCCGCGCATCTTGAGCAGCTCCGACTGGAACAGCATCCCGCTCACCGCGGGCGTGGTGGAAGGCGTGCGGCCGAGCAGCGGCGTGGTCGCCGGGGAGATCCACGATTGCGCGGACGTGCGCTTGGAGTTCGCCCAGGTCGCGACCAACCCGACCGCGATCGTGACGACCTACTTCAACGACAACCCCGACAACCCCCTCCCCGAGACCACGCGTCGCGACGGGACGAGCTTGCTCGGGCTCTACGCCGCGATCGACATCCCCGAGGGTCCGGTGGATGTCGCGGCGATGGGACGCCTCGACGGCGAGCTCACCACGCTCGGCTGGTACCGCGCGCAGGTGTTCGCTGGTGCGGTCACGACGATCACGCTGCGCGGGCTTCGCTCGCACCAGCTGAACGAGTAACTCGACGACGAAGATCTGTCGCGAGCGCGTTTTTGTTCTCCGCGAGCGGCGTCACCACGGCGACGACCGCTACCCTCTGCGTGGGTTTAATCCGATGGCGCGTTTCAGCTCCTGCCACATCATCTTTCGGAGCGTGTAGACGAACGCGCGCAGGTCGACGCGGACGACGAAGGGCATCACGATTCCTTTTCGAAACTCCGGGTTCTGCTCGATGAAGTACGAGACGTGACGACTCTCTGCGCGCGCGATCCAGCGCTCCGCGGAAGCGGAGAGCGGTGAATAGACCGGTTCCCTGATGAGCGCGACGTCGTCTATCGTCCCGCCGGTCAGGGCTTCGTAGGCGAGGATCAAGTCCCGGGACGACACCTCGCTAGAAGGCGCGACCTCCAACGAACGCTCGCAGACGAAGTGATACGTGATCGGCGTGATGCAGTGACCCACGTAGTAGCGCGGGGTCCGCGACAGTCCGTGAAGAAGGAAGTAGGCTAGGATATGCCGAAGGACGAGGGGGTTGGTGAGGTTCTCGCGGCGCGCATCCTCGGTCACCACGATGTTGCAGTGGACCACCTCGATGAGTCGCGACTTGACCGTCCGCGACTCGATATAGGCGTGCGAAAGCGCAACGCAGCGTCCGTCGCGCTCCGCCCATGACACGCGGTTGAACCGCGAGTGCGTCTCGAGGTCATACATCTCATCGACGAACGCGCTGATGCGCGCAGCGGCTTCGAGGGCGGCTCCTTCTCTCGGCGGGAAACACTCGCGCTGGAGACGCTCCTCGCGCGCGCGCGTCTCTTCGCGGAGCTCCGCCGTTGCGCGAAGCAGGTCGACGACTCGAATTCGTACCCGCGCCACCGCGTCACCATCTCGTGAAGAACGTGTGCCGACAAGCTCATTTACGCGACGCAAGGAGCGCCGCGAGCGAGCTGCGAGCGAGCTCTACATCGAGGTCATTGAGCTACGCATTCGTGAACTCATCCGTGAGCGCATCGAGCTTCGCATGCGCGAGCTTCGCATCCGCGAGCTTCGCATCCGCGAGCGACGCATCTTCGACGCTCGCGCGCGTGCACGTCGTCTCGCCCTGGCGCGACGTCGGTTCTGCAGTCGTCTGCGCTCCGCCCGTCGCCTCGTCGCGCGCCGCTTGGTCGCCCGGGCGCGCCGCCTCCGCTGTGCTTGCCGCTGACTACGCATCCGGCGGGCGAACGCGAACGCTACGCGGCGCTCTTCTGGCGTGAGCTCTGCGTTCCATCCGTAGAACGGCGGTGCGTCCACGCAGCCCGGTCGGTCTCCCGCGTCGCAGAAGATCCGCATGTGGAAGTGCGTCCGGTGGGGCGCGCCGTGCTCGGGTTGCTGCACGATCACGCTCGCCCGCTCGATGAGCCACTGCGGCGCTCCGATCTCTTCGGCGTGCGCGAGCAGTCGGCGGACGTGGTGCTGCACCACAAATATGTACTGCACCTCGATGTACGGATGCGACAGGAGAGACGCGAGCATGGCCCAGTTGCGCGCGACGTCGAACGTGTAGCGAACGCCATCGTGCTCCATCGAGCCGCGGCGCCCGGTACGGTGAAAGCGCGGGCGGTCCGCTTGGCTGCCGTCGGGCTCGCGGTAATAGAAGCCGATGTCGACGTCGCGGCCGGCGCGATGCGACTTGTGTGGGTGAATCCGTCCGCCGCGACGCGCACTGATGTCCCCCAGCGTCATGACAGACCCTGGGAACTGCCGCGCGACCTCGGTCGCGGCGTAGACCAGGAGATCGTTCATCTCCTGCGTTCCCCATTGCGCGCTGTTGCTCCGTTTGAAGCGAATGTGTTCGTCCACCACGCGAACGCCGTCGCGAAGTCGCCCGCTCTTGGTCGTCCCCTGCGAGCGGCTCTTGCTCGGCGTCCGCTCTGGAACGGTCACCTCATCCGTGCGCTGGCCAAACTCGGGGTCGCCAGGATCGCGAACGGTCAGCTGCGGCGCCGGTGGTCCCTCGTCCTCGCCGGCGACTTGGCCCACATCGGGCGCCGCTGTTCCCGCTTCGACCCCATCGCTCGCTGGGGCCTCTTGCGCTGGGCCTTCTTGCGCTGGGGTCTCTTGCGCAACGGTCCCCGCGGCCCAGGCCGTCCCGAGGGCGCAGACGATCGCGCTCAGGAAGATCGACGCTAGGAGCCGCGGCATTGCAGAAGTGTCGCCAAAGACGCCGCTCGGGGCCACTTCGTGAACGTTCACGCGGACTTCGACGGTCAGGAGGCCGCCTCCATTCATCGGCCACGTTTCGGTTCCGCGGGTTCTCGGCCGGCCGGTCAAAATGTCATTGATCTCAACGGCCTGCGAACCCACCAACCGCTTGCGGCGCCTCGGAATGCGTGGTTAACCGCGACCGTCCTGGCGAAGGCCGGGATGTAAAGAGGAGTCGAGAGAATGGACCGCCAGAAGCTGATCACGATGTTCCAGACGACCGCGAGCGAGGTCGCCGAGCGCGACTTCCCCGAGCTTTCTGAAGACTCGGTGATCGGCAACATGGGCGTCGACTCGCTCGCGATGCTTGAGGTTGTCGGCGAGATGGAGCGCGCGCTCAAGATCCAGATTCCCGACGACCAGCTCGTCGGGATCGAGACCGTCGGTCAGCTGATCGACGTCGTCGAGAAGCGTCTCTCCTAAGCTCAAGACCCGAGGCGAACATGGCGACGTTCGAGTTCCACGACAAGCTCTATAAGAAGTTCCACAAGTTCTTCGACGATGCCGAAGAGAAGCGTCGCTGGCACCCCGTGAAGGACGTGCCGTGGGACAAGATCAACAAGGATGTCCCGGATGACTTCGCCTTGTGCGCCGAGACCTTCCTCGGCGTCGAGAGCTTCTTGCCCGACTACATCCGCGGAGGCCTGACCGTCGTGCGCGCGAGCACCTTGGCGCAGCGTTGGTTCGCGGCCAACTGGGGCTACGAAGAGCTCAAGCACTCGATGGCGCTCACGGAGTGGCTCCTTCGCTCGGGCAAGCGAACCGAAGAGCAGATGTTCGACTTCCACTCCTCGCTCATGGAAGAAGAGTGGCAGGTGCCGTTCAACACCGCGCGCCAGATGACGATCTACGGAACGTTTCAGGAGATGGCGACGTTCGTGATCTACCTTCGCCACGAGAAGCTCGCGAAAGAGTTCGGCGACGGCGCGCTCGCGACCTGCTACCGCCTCAACGCCCGCGACGAATGCGCGCACGCGAAGTTCTACGAGGACGTCGTGAAGTGCTACCTCGACGAGGATCGCGAGGCCACCATCGCCGACATCGCCTTCGTCGCGGCGAACTTCCAGATGCCTGGCGTCGGGATCGTTCCGGACTACGACAAGCGCGTTGAGGTCATGCGTGAAGAAGGAAAGATGGACCGCGACTTCTTCCTGAAGAAGGTCTACTTCCCGACGATCAAGCACTGGGGCATCACGCGCCAGGAGCTCGTGTCCGTCGCCGCCGCCCGCCGTCGAGCCGCGCGAGCGAACAAGCCGACCACGGCCGAGACGCCGCTCGCGTAGCCTGCTCAGCGGCGAGCTACTCGAACTCGGTGCGGCGACCGTGGGTCCGCATGATCGCGTCATACTCTTGATAGAGCGTCAGCCCCTCGCGCACCGGGAGCGAGATGCCGAGAACGCGCGCGCTCAAGAGCGCCGCGAGCGCCGTCGCGCGGTCTGACTCGTTGTAGCGCTTGCCGTGACGCAGGTTGGCCAGCAAGCGCCGGATGTTCTCGACGAGCTTCGCTTCGACCCGGTCGGAGCTTTTTGGAATCTCGAGCGCGAGCGCGTCCAGATGCGAAACGAAGTTGGGCGCGAAGTGGTCCGCACTGGCCGCCGCGCGGAGCGCGTCGTGGTCGCTCAAGCGCTGCTTCGCGCGCACCAGCACACGGAGAATGTCGGGCTGCGTAAACGGCTTCGGGATGTACTCGATGTCGAGGTCTTCGGTCGCCTTCGGGAGCTTGCGGTCATCCGACCCGGTCACGAGCGCGATGGTCATCTGCGGGTTGTTCCTGCGGAGGTACTCCCCGAGCAACAAGCCATCCATGCCAGGCAAGTTCTGATCGACGAACGCCACCTGGAAGGTCGTGTGTGGGAGCAGCTCGAGGCCTTTCTCCGCCGACTCCGCCGCGACCACGAGATGCTCCTCGCGCGAAATGATGTCGACAAGCAACCCACGCAGGTCATCGTCATCGTCGATCACCAGCACCGTCAGCATCGAGAGCCCTCCCGACCGAGGCGCCGCGCGGTCGCCGTCACGGACGTACTCTCACCGCTCGCGCAAAGGCCCACCTCCGCACTGTACCCCGGACGATCGCGCGAGCCACTTCACGGCGCTGACAACGACGTCCGCCTAGATCTCGTCTTCCGGATCCAGCACGTGGATCGCCAAGCCGGTCGGCACCTTCGGGTAGAAGAACGTGCTCTTCTGCGGCATCACTTCGCCCGCCAAGCAGGCGTCGAGGACCTGGGCGACGGGGGTCGCGTTCATGACGAAGAGCACGTCGCGCTTCCGCGTCGCCGTGATCGCCTTGAGCGCCTTCTGCGTGCTCTTGAAGTACTTGATGTTCGTCTTCTTGGCCTGCATCTCTTTGGTGATCCCGAGGAGGCCTTCGAGGATCACTTCGTGGAGGACGACGACGTCGGTGTTCCGGAGAACGTCGGGTTGCTTCGCGAGCGCAGGATGGGTGGCGCGTTCCGACTCCTTGAGCGTCAAGATGTGCGTTTCGCCATCACGGAAGACCACCGCGAACGAGGTGCCGCCAGCCTGCGCGAGCGCTTCGGTGACATCGCCGGACGCCGGCTTCATGTCGAAGACGCTCGAGAGCATCCCGAGCAAGCCGCCCTTGTCGATATCGAGCCCGTGCACGAGGCGATGGGTCGGGAACACAACGAGACCTTCCGAGTCCGCGTCCGCCAGGAACGCGAATACATATCGATGCGCGCCGTTCGGCGACGCCGGCTCCCCGGCTTTCGCGCGCGCCGCGTCGATCTCGTCTCCGTACGACAGGGTCGTCTCGTAGCGATGGTGCCCGTCCGCGATCAAAAACGACTCATTCGCGAGCGCGGCGGTGACCTTCTGAATCGCGACCGCGTCGGTCAGCTCGCCGAGTCGATGGGTCACGCCATCTTCGGTCTCGAACTCGGTCACGAGCTGCCCGCTACTGAGCGCGCGTTCGGCCTCGCCGCTGGGATCGCGATAGAGCAAGAAGATGGGAGAGAGCGCCGCGCGCGTCGCGGTGAAGAGCTTGAAGCGATCGACCTTGGGGCCGCTCAGGGTGCGCTCGTGCGGGAGGATGTCGCGGGTCTCGTAAGGCGCCGTTCGTACCAACGCGAAGAAGCCGCGACGCGCGAGACGAGGACCACCATCGGGCGGCGAGAACGTCTGCTCATAGATCAAGAAACGCGGCTGCTCATCACGAACCAGCGCCCCGCTCTCGATCCACTCTTGCAGCATCGCGGCCGCGTTCTCGTACTTCGCGTCACCTTCTCCCTCGGGGAGGTCGAGGTGCACGATGTTGTGCGGTGAGCGCGCCATCAGCTCCTGACGAAGCTCTTCGTCGATCACGTCGTAGGGAGGCGCGAGTCGATCACGGAGTTCCTCTTTGGGAAACCGAAGCGCGCGAAGAGGACGAATCTCAGCCACGCTTTGATCATCACCGATCGCGTCAGGAAGATCGACTCTGTTCGTCGGTTGCGCCCCGTCGGGCCATCGCGGGTCTACTTCAAGGAGATCGCGCCGGGTCGGAGCACGACCGGCGCGGGTCCCGTGACGTCCACGACCGTTGACGGCGGGCCGCCCGGTGAGACGCCCTCAAGCACCATGTCGACGCCGGAGCGGATCGCCGCGGAGAGCTCGGCGGTGTTCGCGACCGACGGCTCGCCGCTGAGGTTCGCGCTGGTCGCCGTGAGCGGCTTCCCGAATCGCTTGGTGAGCGTGGCGCAAAGGGAAGCGCTCGGGACGCGCATGCCGACCTTTCCGGACAGGGCGAGCCCGGGCGCGACCCCGCGTTTGGCCGGCGCGACAAGCGTCAGCGGACCCGGCCAGTGCGCGTTCGCGAGGCTCTCCCCAAGCTCCCCGAGGGAAGCAACGAACCAACGACTCGCCGCGCGCTCGGGCAGGAGCACCGCGATCGGGACCCCTTCCGCGCGCCCTTTGATCTGCGCGACGCGACGCACCGCGGCGGGGCTCGTCGCGTCCGCGAGCAGCCCGACCAGCGTCTCGGTCGGGCACGCGACCACGCCTCCTTGAGAGAGGATCTCAACGGCTTCTCGAAGCGCGTCTTCGGAGTCAAATTCGGACGTCATCTCTTACCCACTGCTTGGTACCCGATGTCACGGCGGTATGCGACGCCCTCGAACGTGATCCGCTCGGCGGCTTGATACGCGCGCGCCCTTGCCTGCGCGACATCGTCGCCGCGTCCCGTGATCGCGAGAACGCGCCCACCGTTCGTCGTGAGCACATCGCCATTCCGCCGCGTGCCGGCGTGAAACACCGTGACCCCTTCCACTGCTCGAGCCTCCGCGACGCCGGTGATCCGCTTTCCGCGCGCGTAAGCCGCGGGGTAACCGCCAGCGGTCAGCACCACCGCCAGCGCCGCGCCGCGCGCGAGCGCGGGCGCCGGGAGCGACTCCAACGAGCCACGCGCTGCGGCGACGAAATACGGCAGCGCGTCCCCGTCCCACTGACTCATCAGTACGGTCGCCTCGGGGTCGCCAAAACGAACGTTGTACTCAAGCACCTTGGGTCCGCTCGGCGAGAGCATCAGCCCGACGAAGAGCACCCCGCGGAACGGCGCGCCGCGCTCTCGCATCGCGTCCAAGGTCGGGCGGATCACGTTACGGGCGACTTGTTCGCGTAGCGCATCGGTGAACATCGGCGGCGGCCCGTACGCGCCCATGCCGCCGGTGTTCGGTCCGCGGTCTCCGTCGTACGCGCGCTTGTGGTCTTGCGCGGCGCCCAGCAACACGAAGCGCTCTCCATCGCACAAGGCGTGAACGCTGATCTCCGGACCGGTCAGCACTTCTTCGAGCAGTACCGTCGCGCCAGCCTCCCCCAACGCGCGGTCGACCATCACGCGCTTGACCGCCGCGAGGGTCTCGTCGACCGTCTCCGCGACCACCACGCCCTTGCCGGCCGCCAAGCCGTCCGCTTTGACAACGAAAGCGCACCCGGCGTCACGTACGAAGCGCTCTGCTTTCGCGGCGTCACCAAACACGGCGGCCTTCGCGGTCGGGACGTTCTTCGCGTGCATGATCTCTTTCGCGAACGCTTTCGACCCTTCCAGTCGCGCGGCCGCGGCGCTCGGTCCGAAGACATCGATCCGTTCTGCGCGCAGCGCATCTGCGAGCCCGGCGCAGAGCGGGGCTTCTGGTCCCACGACCACGAGGCCGGGTGACTGCTCGACGATCACAGACGTGAGCGAAGCGACGCTGGAGTCTCCGGGCGAAATGTTCGCGCCGACCTCCGCAGTTCCCGCGTTGCCGCCGACACAGACGATCTCTGCTTCGCGCGCGAGCCGATGCGCGAGGGCGTGCTCACGCGCGCCCGAGCCGACGATCACGACCCGCACGAGACGCTAGCGGTCGCGGAGCCGCTGAATCGTATCGCGCGCTCGGGTGGCCGCCGCTGGATCGCGCGCTTCGACCACGCGCACGTATCGCTCGTAGGTCTCGATCGCGAGCTCGGTCTGCGCGAGCTGCTCGTAACAAATGCCCAGATCAAAGAGCGCGTTCTCGTTGTTCGGCTCGAGCTCCAGCGAGCGCTGATAGTGCTGCACCGCTTCGTCGTATCGCTCCGAAGCGCGTAGTGAGACCGCGAGGTTGAGGTGTATCCGCGCGTTGTCATCGACCTGCTGAATCGCTTCCTGCAACAACGTAATGGCCTCTTCGTTCCGACGATCGCGCCGAAACGCGACGGCGAGGTTGTTGAGCAACGTCGCGTCGCCTGGCGAACGCTCGAGGCCTTGTTGGTACGCGCGAATCGCGTCGCCGTTGCGGCGAAGACGACGGTACGCGGTCCCCAAGTTGCTCCAGTGGCTCGCGTCGTCCGGCTCGAGCTCCGCCGCGCGACGGAGCGGCTCGACCGCGTCCGCGTAGTTCTCTTGGCGAATGAGGATGAGGCCAATCAGACCATGCGCGTCGGCCTGCTCGGGCTGAAGCTGAACGCCGTAGCGAAGACACGCCAGCGCGCCGTCGTTGTTGCCGAGGCGATGGTGAAGCATGCCCGCGGTGATGTGCGCTTGGGCGTGGCTCGGCCGGAGACGAATCGCGGTCCGCGCCTCGTCGAGCGCCTGTTGCATCCGGCCCGCGCGTTTGTGCGCCAGCGCCATGCGGTAGTGCACCTCGGCTTCGTCCGCGGACGCCATCGACGCCGCGCTGAGAACAAACAAGCTCGCGCCGAGCGCCGCGACGAATCGCAAAAGACCGAACCGAAAGACCCTCTTGTTCTGCTTCATGATCGCGTTCCTCTCGCTCACTGGAGCTCCACCGTTCCCAAGGTTCCCATCGGCTCTTCGCCGCGAAGTCCGTAGTAGAGCCCGACGCCAGCGCCGACCACGACCGCTCCGACCAGGAGACCGACCCACCACTTGCTACCGCTGGCCTCTTCGGTGGGCTCGGGCGCGCCGTTTGGCTGACCGTTCGTTTGCGTCGTCCCCAGCAGCGCGGGCGGACGCTCATCGTCAAGGATTGGAGCGGCGGGCGCGGGACCTGTTCCGACGACCGGCGGCACCGTCAACGAGAGCGGCTCTTCCATCGAACCGAGCTGACCGAGAGGCGCCAGGGAAGGCGCGAGCGCGTGGAGGTAGTAGTAGACCCGCTGCGGCTGACTCGGGTCACCGACGAGCGGGATGCGTCCGCGCGCGTGACCGTCCGCGTCCACGTTCAACACGACCTCGGTGTAGCGCGGTGAGGTTCCCGTTCGGAACGACAGACGCACCTCTTGCACCGCGTCGCGACCGGTCGAAATGTTGATCGAGATGACCGGCGACTCGCGGCGGCTCAACACCACCGGCGACTCGTTCAAGAGCTGAACGCGCACGGGTGGCGGGTTCTGTTCACGAGCGCGCGCGAACGCCCCCGAGACCAACGGGCTCGCGTCGGGATCGCTCAGGCGATGCCCTGGGTCACGCGTGTAGAGCTCGCGGAGCACCGGGCTCGCGTTCGCGTCATCTCGGTTCGCGATGTGCGCCGTCGCGAGAACCTCGAGACCCGCGTTTCGCTGCGCGGCGCTCAGGTCCACGCGATCGAGGTAAGTCAACGCGGAGGCGATCGCCTCGTCGTACCGCGCGTAGAGGATCTGCTCCCGCGCTTGCGAGAGCTGTTCCTCCGCCGGCGGGGCTTCTTGCGCTCCAGCGACGGCTGGAAGGAAAAAAGCACACGCGAAAATCACCCCGGCAGCAAAGCTGAGCGAAGCAAATCGACTGAGCGAAGCGGTCCGCACAGACCCTCCAAAAAACACTGCGCCAATCATCGCCTGGACCATACCGCAGGATGTAGTATCCCGCCCTGCGATGGCTGCAGAGCGTACGGTTGTAAAAAACCTCCCGGCCATATGCGAATTTGGCCGATACGCCCTCCTCGGGCGAATCGCCGTCGGGGGCATGGCGGAGATTTTCCTCGCGCGGCAGCGGGAGGAGGTCGAAGGCGCGGGTCACCGGTATGTGGTGATCAAGCGGGTCACGAACAAGGTCGCGGAGGACCCACGCTTCGTCGACATGTTCTTCGACGAGGCGCGCTTAATGATGCGGCTCAACCACCCTGGCATCTGCCACATCTACGAGTTTGGCGAAGAAGAAGGCAGCTACTTCCTCGCGATGGAGTGGATCGACGGTGTCCCCCTCGGGAAGCTCATCCGTTACGCGCGGAAGCGCGGCGGGATTCCCGTTCCCATCGCGGTCAAGATCATCGCGCAGGTCGCCGAGGCGCTTCATCACGCGCATCGCGCCAAGGACGACGACGGCGAGGTCATGGGCATCGTCCACCGCGACGTCTCTCCGCAGAACATCATGATCGCGTACGACGGCGCGGTGAAGCTGATCGACTTCGGGATCGCGAAGACGAACATCCAGCACACCAAGACGCAGATCGGTCAGGTCAAAGGCAAGTTCGCCTACATGGCGCCCGAGCAGTGCAAGGGCGAGGACATCGACGCGCGCACGGACGTCTTCGCGCTGGCCATCTGCCTCTACGAGGCGCTGACCGGACGCGCGCTCTATCACCGCAAGACGGAGTACGAGACGATGCGCGCGGTCGTCGAGAAGCCCGTGCCCTCGATCCGCAAGTACCTGCCGGAGCACGAAGACCTCGACAAGGTCACGCGCAAGGCGCTCGCGAAGAAGCCTGACAACCGCTACCAGACCGCCGGCGAGCTGCAGGTCGCGCTCTACCGCTGGCTCGGCCAGAACGGTCACGTCATCGCGGCCGACGCGATCGTGGAGCTGCTTGAGGACGTCTTTGAAGAAGAGATCCGCAAAGGGCCAAACGTCGACAGCAAGCCCTTTGGCGAGTCGTTCAAGAGCAGCGTCACGGGGAAGATCGAGTTTGCGCAGACTCCCCCGAGCGACACCGAGCTCGCCAACGCGGTCGTCTACAAAAAGAAACGCTCGCCCTTCCCCATCCTCGCCGCCGCCGCCGCGCTCCTTCTGTGCTTGGGCGTCGGAGCGATGTGGATGTGGGGCGGTGACAACGAAGTCGCGCCGCCTGAACAGGTCGCGGGCGCTCCCGCCGAGGCCGGTGAGGCCGGCGAGGTGAGTGACAACGCCGCAGCGATCAACGCGCCCACCATCGAAGGCGTGCCCGAGGTGTTTCAGAACGATCCCGAGAGCGGCGATGATTCCGCCGCGGCCGACGCTCCTGGAGCCGTTCGCTTTGGCTCCACGCCGGAGGGCGCCACGGTCTTCCTCGACAGCGTTCGGGTCGGACGCACTCCGCTCTCGATTCCGCACATCGCGCCCGGCGAGCACCTGGTTGAGCTGCGTATGGATCACTTCCGGACCCACCGTCGCACCATCACGATCGAAGCCGGCGGCGTCCTTGAGGTCGCGCAAGAGATGACCGCGCGACGACGAGTCGCCAATGGCACGCGCGGAATGAGCTCGATGATGGGCGCCGCCGATCGCGTGACCATGGAAGCCAGCGCATCGGGTCGCCTCTCGATCAACACTCGACCGTGGTCCAAGGTCTACGTCGGCCGCCGCTTGCTCGGCACCACGCCGATCGGCCGCGCAAGCGTCCCGGCCGGAACGGTTCGCCTCAGGCTCGTCGACCGAGACGGAACCGAGCACCGACGCTCAGCGATGGTCAGCGAAAACGCCGACGAGCGTCTCTTCTTCGACCTGCGCTAGCTCGCGAGCGACTCAGCGCAGCCCGTGCTTCTTCGCTAAGCGCGCCAGGTAGTTCCGGTCGAGCCCCGCTTCCTGGGCCGCGCGCGAGACGTTGCCTTCGTGCCGCGCG
Organism: uncultured bacterium; assembly: GCA_938024995.1. Taxonomy (GTDB): domain Bacteria; phylum Myxococcota_A; class Polyangia; order Polyangiales; family Houyiibacteriaceae; genus CALJDU01. Next base: position 69,673 of record CALJDU010000015.1, on the reverse strand, counting down.
AGGAGCTCCGCGATGTACTCGCTCTCGAACGAGTCGAGGAGCTTCTCTTTCGCTTGCTTGTAGGGCAGCGAGGCGAGGTCGGGGTCGCTCGGACGGGAAGGCGCGGCCGCGGCCGATGGCGCTTGCTGGGCGATCGCGTGCTCGAGCCAGCGCTTGAGCTCGCGCACGTTGCCCGGAAACGGGTGCACAGCCAGCGCGCGAAGCTCTTCCCGCGCGAGGCGATGGGAGGCGGCGCCCAGGTCCGTGAGCAGCTCATGCACCAAGAGCGGGACGTCGCCCTGTCGCTCTCGAAGCGGCGGCATCACGGTGCGGATCGCCGCGACGTGGAAGTAGAGGTCGCGCCGACTCGCGCCGCGCTCGACCCGCCCGCGGAGGTCACTTCGGCTGGTCGCGATGACGCGGAAGTCGAGCTCGCCCTGTTCGCGTCGGTCCAGCACCGCGACCAACGCGCTCGCTTGCTGCGCGGTGACCTCGTCGACCGCGTCGATCACGAGCGTTCCGCCTCGGGCCGCCTCTGCGCTCACCAAGACCTGCTCGGTCGCGCGAGGGTCCACCGAGATGAGCGGACCGCGAGCGCGCGGGCTCGCTTGGTGAACGGCGCGCGCTGCCTCGCTCTTGCCGGTCCCGGACTCGCCTTCGATCAACACCGGCGCGTCCGACGCGGCGGCGGTCGTGAGAACCGCGATGGCCTCGACCATGCGCTCGGTCTGACCGCACAAGCGCCCGAGCCGCGACACCTGCGGCGGAAGCTCCACCTTCTCGTCTTCGATGGTGAGCGCGATGGTCGCCCGACCGACGCGGAACTCGGCGTTCGGCTGGATCACGATCGCCTCGACACGTGAGTCGCCCACGAACGTCCCGTTGGTGCTCCCGAGGTCGCGCAGTCGCACGCCGTTCGTGAGCAGGCCCAGCTCTGCGTGGAAGCGGGAGACGGTGGTCTCTTGCACCGTCAGGTCGGCGTCTTCGTGGCTCCCGATGACCAGGGTTCCGCGGTCAAGCCAGCCAAACGCCCCCGCAGACGTCCCGGACACCACGCGGACCAACACCCGTCGCAAAACGACCTCGCCGCCAGCCGCGGTCGTGAGGAGCCCGGTACGTATCGAGCTGGTCATGTGTGAGTCCGCGGCCCCATCGGAGTGTCTATCGTCGGCGAAGGCCAAGCGCGACAAACGCGAGCAAGACGACCGCCAACGGACTACGTCTACCGCCGGTGCTCCCGATCGCGCAACTCTCGATCTCGGGTTGCGGGACCACGACCCCTGCATCGGTGGGAGGCGGCGGCACGGTGCCGCGCGGCCAGGTGGTGTTGCCGTCGATCTCGCGCGGCCGTGGTTCGCAAGTGGAAGCGCCGGATCCAGGCGTGAGGAAGACGCTGCACCAAACCTCAACGTTCGCTTCGCCGCGGCAGTACTGACACCCGCTTCGGTAGCCTGGATGCGTCGACCGGACGATGTAGTCGCGGACGGGAAGCTCGAACTCCCAGTACGCACCCGCCGTCAGCGTTCCGCTGCTCACGACCAGTTCCCCGTCCACCGTCTCGACCCGCATCTGCGCGTCCGGGAGCAACGCTCCACCGTCGCCGGTTTCTTTCGCGACGCCCACCAAACGGAAGGTCTCTCCGCGCCCTCGCTCAATCACCGCGAGATGGGCCGCGATGCTTCGCGAGCGCCCATCGCTGCTCGCCATCACCGCCCCACCGCGACCCCAGACCTCGCTCGGTGCGCCCATCGCGACACGGATACCGTGGCTCGCCCCCGCTTCCCGCAACAGCTCACCGAGCGTCTCGTCATCGACGCCCAGCGCGCTCGGGAGAAACCCGGCCGCGCTCACCATCACGAGCGTGCGTCGGTCCCGCGAGATCCCGACCGCGGTTCGCGGCGCGATCTCGCACCCGGCATTGGCGCAGCGCTGGGGGACGGAGTCCACCAGGACCGCGGGACCCGAGAGCACGTGACGCATCCACGGCTCGCGCACCACCTCTTGCTCCGCCGGAACGAAGAGCGGGACCGCGCCCACGTCAAACGCGAGCACGGAGAGCGCGGCGTCATCGCGGGTGTCGGTCCACTGCTCACCCGCGCCGATGGTCAGGCCGTGCGGCGCGAACCCGTCAAAGCCGAAGTCGCCCGCGGGAACCGCGATGACGGAACCGGGAACGTCCGCGGCCCAGGTGCTCAACGAAGACCCGCGCGCGGAAGGTCGCGAGACGAGCACCCCAAGGTCGGGCGACGTGAGATCGACCGTGAGCTCCACCCAGGTTCGCTCCGCGTTCATGCAGCGCCTGACGATCACGCCGACGGTGTCTTCGTCGGTCGCGCACTGCGCGCTCGCGCTCGTCGAAAAGACACCCGCGACGAGGCTCGCGCTGACGAGCGTCAGCCACTGCTTCATGAGAGGACCGCGTCGAGCGCCCCAGGAACCGTCAGGCTCTCGAAGGTCGCGTCGGGCTCGGACGCCGCGAGCTCGTCGAAGGAAAACGTTCCGGTCGCGACCGCGATCACCTTGGCGCCGATCGCGCGGGCGGCGCGGACATCAAGCGGCGTGTCACCGATCACGACCACCCGCGCGCCTCCGCCGATGGAGTCGAACCCGCGACGCGCGCCGATGCGCAAAAGCTCGGCGCGATCTTCGGCGTCAGACCCGAAGCCTCCAAACGTGAAGAACGAGGAGAGCTCCGCGCGGTCGAGCTTCACCCGTGCCGCTGCCTCCACGTTTCCGGTGCCGAGGCCCATCGCGACACCTGCTTCCTGACACGCGCTCAGGATCCCGTGAACACCAGGCATGACCTGGTAGCCCGGCGAAATGGGAACATAGCGCCGGAGACGGATCAGGTAGTCGCTCATGACCTCGTCAAAGCGCGCTTCCGTCAGCGTCTCGCCCAGGTTCTCAAAGCCCGCGCGAAGGATCCCGCGGTCGGTCATCCCCGAAAAGCGGACATCCGCGAGCCCCTCGGGCTGCTTGGTGACGTACGCAAACGCCTCGTCCATTGCCCGTCGACCCGCCCCGCCTGTGCGAACGAGGGTGCCATCGATATCAAAAAGCGCGACCAGCGGCTCCATCAGAGCGCTAGTTATAACGCGCTGGCCGCCGCTCGCCAGAACGAACCGAGGGCCGATGATCCACGCACGGTTTCCACATCACCGCGAGATCCTCGCGGTTCGAGCGGCCCGCGCTATGCTCGCGCCGTGGACCTCGCGATCATCAAGACGCTCCCTGTTTGGTTTGTAGCGTTCCTCTTCTCAACGATCTGCCACGAGGCGGCGCACGCCCTCGCCGGCAAGTGGGGCGGAGACGACACCGCCGCGAGTCAGGTCACTCTCGACCCCACCCCGCACGTCAAGCGCGAGCCCTTCGGCATGATCGTCGTCCCGCTCATCTCGTTTTTCATGAACGGCGGCGGCTGGATGATCGGCTGGGCGAGCGCTCCCTACGATCCGCTCTGGGCGTCGCGCTATCCGAAACGCGCCGCGCTCATGGCGCTCGCCGGCCCCATCGCCAACTTGATCTTGATGGTGCTCGCCGCGGTCGCCATTCACGTCGGCATGTCGATGGGCGCGTTCGCCCATCCCGCGTCGCTTGGTTTCGACCACGTCGTCGCCACGGTGGACCAGTCGGTCACCTGGTTGACCACCCTCCTCAGCGTGATGTTCTCGCTGAACCTGCTCTTGCTCTGCTTCAACTTGTTGCCGGTGCCTCCCCTCGACGGCAACGGCGTCGTCCCGCTCTTCTTGAGCGAGTCCCTCGCTCGGAAGTGGACCAACATGTGGCGCGGCTCAACCTCCGCGATGTTCGGGCTCTTCATCGCTTGGGCGGTGTTCGGCAAGTTCTTCTCACCGATCTTCGTCTTCGCGGTGAACCTGCTCTACCCGAACGCCAACTACGGCTGACCCGTGCGGACCCGAGCGACGCGCGCGATGTTCCCACTCGACGCCAAGACGCTCCTCGCCCGCGCGCAGCATCGCGTCCCGGGATCCTTCGCCTCGGTGATCGGGGATCCCTTTCATCATCACGTCCACGCCTGGTGCGAGTCGCTCGCGCGTACGTCGCTGACCCGTACCGGGGTGATGGTCACGAGTCGCTACCTCGCGACGCGGCTCGAGAACCGCCTTCGGATCAATCGCTACGTGGAAGCGCATCCGGACGTCACCGCGATCCCGGTGGAGCGCCCCATCTTCATTCTGGGGCTCTACCGGACTGGGACGACGCTGCTGCACAATCTACTGGCGCGCCACCGCGGTCTCCGCGCGCCCCGTACCTGGGAGCTGCTCTATCCCGCTCCGCTCTCCTTGTCGGCGTCCAACCCGAACGCTCGACGGCGCCGCGCCCAGCTCGCCTTCACGGCCAGCGATCGCATCGCGCCGGATCTCAAGCGCGCGCATCGCATCACCGTGGACGGCCCCGAAGAGTGCTTCTTCCTTCAGGAGAACGGAGGCGTCTCGACGAGCGTCTTTCATTCGTTTGGCGGCCGTCGCTACGCCTTCGCGTTGCTGGATGAAGACCTCGCGCCGACGTACCGATTCCAGCGGCTACAGATGCAGCTCATGACGCACGATGCGGAGCGTCGCGAACGCCCGGAAGCGACCAGACCGCGCTGGGTCATGAAGTGTCCTTTCCACTTGTGGAAGCTCGACGAGCTGCTCGAGGTCTTTCCAGACGCGGTCATCGTCCACCTGCATCGCGACGTGGGCCAGGCCATCGCGAGCACCGCCAGCCTCTCGAACATCGTGACGCAGAAGCTTGTCCGCGATCATGACCCCGGCGCCTTGGGCGCGTTCTGGGCAGCGTTCTCGAACCTCGGGCTGGAGCGTGGATTGCGGATGCGAAAAGCGCACTCGTCGATCATCGATGTCCGCATGACTGATCTCGCGCGTGATCCCGTACGCGTCGCTGGACAGATCGCGGAGCGCGCCGGCCTCCCGACCGACCCTTCGTTTCCGAGCCGCGCAAACGATGTCCTGCAAGAGCGCGAGACCGCGCGGCGCCGGATCGGAAAGCACGTCTATCGCGTGGAAGACTTCGGGATCGACGTCGAGACCCTTCGCGCGCGACACGAGGACTACACCGCGACGTTCGTGGAGCCGACCTGACTCTGTAGCGAGAGCTCGGTTTTGAAAACGCTCGGGCTAGCGGCGCAACCCTTCCCGCTCGCTCGCGAGGTCGCCGGTCCACGGGGCGATGGGTCGCGGCGCGGGTGGGGTGTTCGCGAACATCCGACTCAGCGGAATGGAGTCGTGGCGCAAGTAGTCCGGCGCGGTCCCATAGACGACGCGCAGCTTCACGTCCTCGCCCTCGAACTCGAACGCGACCTTCCAGCGCGACCGCGTCTCCTCCGCGTTTGCCCAGGCGGGGGGATCACCGTCGTTGTCGCACGAGGGCGTGACCTTGGACCAGCTGTTGTCCCCGACGATCATCCGGCGGCACCGATCGCGACCATCTACTGGGCAGAGCGCGAGGTACTCGGTCGTGGTCGTGTAGTGGGTCTCGTCATACGTCATGCACGTGATGCCGTCGCGGGTCTCGACCTCGGGTTCCTCGTCCATCATGGAGTCGAACCACTCGCTCTCGGAGCTCCAGCGCACCGCGATGAAGTCACGGCCTCCGGACGAGAGCGCGATCGAGGTCCCGTGGTTCAGCGACTCCGCGGCGTCTCGCTCCCGGGAGCTATCGATGCTCATCCCGATCACCTGCGTCCGCCATCGGGCGCCCTCCTTGATCTGGAAGAGCACCTCGCCGCCGATCTGGACCGCCTCGCCGTCGTCTTCGTACTGCGCGAAGGCGACCCGGACGTTCCCGTCCGCGTGCAGCTCCACGCGCGAACCTTCCCCGAGGTCACCTCCGACCAGGGGCGCGTCGGGCTCTCCGCCGAGCGCTTCCAGTTTCGCCCGAACCGTTCGGTTGTCGCGCAAGCGGAGCGATTCGCTCAACGCTTGGCGCGCGCCCGCGGGGTCGCTCTCCTCGATGAGCCGCGCGAAGTTGTAGAGGCACATCGCCCGACCGCGCCGAACCTCCGCGTCACCGCTTAGGGTCCGCGCGTGAAGCGCGACGCCGCGGAAGAGATAGGTCCGCGCGTTCTCGGTGTCGCCCGCGCGCTTGGCCGCGAAGCCCGCTTTGCAAAAGAGACGCGGGTCGCTCCTGACGCTCTCCGCGAGCAAGCGGTACTTCTCAAACGCCACCGCGAAGTTCTCCGCGCCAAACGCAGCGGTCGCTTCGCGCTGAGTGCGTCGACGTTCCTGTGGCGTCAAAACGCGTGGCGGCTCCACCGCGCCGTGCGCGATCCTCTCCAGTTCAGCAGGAGCACCGCCCCTCCCGATCGGTGCCGCGGCTCCCATCGCGCTTGCCGCGTTCCCGTTCGCCGCTTCCGTCGCCGCTCCCGTCACCTCCGCCGCGGGCTCGGGCGCAGGAGGCTCCTCCTTCGCGCCACATGCCAACAGCAACAGACAACTCACCCCGACCCACGCGTTTCTCATCGCGTGACCGTACTGGCTCGCGTCGCTGCGCGAAGTCGGAAAATCTATGACGTCTGCCCAGCGGGGCCGAGGCCGCTCGGGGCAGAGGCCGAAACGCTATTTCACGACCAGGTTGAGAATGCGTCCCGGGACGAAAATCGTCTTTCGGATCTGCCCCTTCTCGAGCATCTCCGCGACCGTCGGCAGCTCTTTGGCAGCCGCGAGCGCGTCTTCCTGGCTCGCGTCCTTCGGGAGCGAGAGCACGCCCTTCTTCTTGCCGTTCACCTGGACGGGAACGTTGACGGTCGCGTCGATCGTGAGCGCCTCGTCGTATTCCGGCCACGGAGCGTTTTGAACGCTCGGGGCGTGTCCCAAGAGCTCCCACATCTCTTCGCCGAGGTGCGGCGCGAACGGGTGCACCAGCTGCGCCAGGATCGCGACACCCTCGCGCGGCGCGCCCGCTTTTTGGAGCTCGGTGCTGAGCACCATCATCGCGCTGATCGCGGTGTTGAAGCGCAGGGCTTCGATGTCGGCCCCGACCTTCTTGATCGTCTTGTGCACCGAGCGCTTGAGCTCATCGCTCAGCGGCTTGTCGCTCGCGCTCTTGGCGAGCGTGAAGCTCCGGTCCAAAAAGCGACGCACGCCCGAGATGCTCGCGGTGTTCCACGGCTTGGTGGCCGTCAGCGGCCCCATGAACATCTCGTAGACGCGCAAGCTGTCCGCGCCGAACTGCTTCACGATGGCGTCCGGGTTGACCACGTTGCCTCGCGACTTGCTCATCTTGTGAGCGCGCGCGTCGACCACGATCGTCGGGTCCTCCGCCAGCGCGAACTCGCCGCCCTTGAGCTTCTTGACCTGCTCGAAGGCGAGCGACTTGGCGGTCAGCGGCGACTTGTCGCGCACGTCGAAGTGCGCCTTCTTGTCGTCCGTAGGCTTGGCGTACTGCCGGCTCACGAAACCGTTTTCACCCTCGTAGCTGGTGTACTCGATCTCGCCCAAGATCATGCCTTGGTGGACGAGCTTCTTGAACGGCTCCGGCGTCTTCACGTGACCCTGGTCGTAGAGCACCATGTGCCAGAAGCGCGCGTAGAGCAGATGGAGCACCGCGTGCTCGTTGCCACCCACGTAGAGGTCGACCGGCAACCACTTCTGCGCGTCCTCGCTGAACGCCATCTCTTGGTTGTGCGGGTCGAGGTAGCGCAGGTAGTACCAGCAGCTGCCGGCCCATTGCGGCATGTTGTTCGTCTCGCGCGCGAACCACGCGCCGTCCTTCTGGAAAAAGCGCCAGTCCTTCGCGCGCGCCAAGACGCCCGCCGGGTCGTCGCCGGGCTGGTAGTCGTCGAGCTCAGGCAGACGCACCGGCAGCTCGGACTCCTCGACCGCGATGGGCTGGTCGAAGTGAATCGTGTGCGGGTCGTCTTTGCGCGGATCACCGTCGCAGGTCACGGGGAAGTAGATCGGGAACGGCTCGCCCCAGTAACGCTGACGCGAGAAGACCCAGTCGCGCAGCTTGTACTGCACCTTCGCGCGCCCCTTCCCCTGCGCCTCAAGATCGGCCGCGATCTTCTCTTTGAAGGCCGCGCTCTCGAGACCATCGTAGTCGCCTGAGTTCACCGCGACGCCGAGCTCAACCATCGCCTCCGTCAGCGGCTCGCCGCTCGGCTCCCCGCTCTGGCTCACGACCTCGATGATCTCGATGCCGTGGGTCGTCGCGAACTCGAAGTCGCGAACGTCATGCGCAGGCACCGCCATGATCGCGCCGGTGCCATAGTCCATGAGCACGTAGTCCGCGACGTAGATCGGGACGCGCGCATTGTTGACCGGGTTGATCGCGTAGCCGCCCGTGAAGACGCCGGTCTTCTGCTTGGCCGCCTTACGGTCGAGGTCGCTCTTGTTCTTGGCCTTGGCGGCGTACGCGGTGACCGCGTCGCGCTGCGGGTCGGTCGTGATGCCGAGGACCATCGGGTGCTCAGGCGCGACGACCATGAAGGTCGCGCCGAAGAGCGTGTCGGGCCGCGTCGTGAAGACCGTGAGCGGCTCCGCTTGCCCCTCGACGGCGAACTCCACCTCTGCGCCGACGCTTCGGCCGATCCACTCGGCTTGCTGCGTGCGCGTGCTGTTGGGCCAGTCGACGTCCGCCAGGCCGTCGAGCAGACGGTCGGCGTACTGCGTGATCTTCAACATCCACTGACGCAGCGGCGTCCGCACAACGGGATGCTGGCCGCGTTCGCTCAGACCATCGATGACCTCTTCGTTCGCGAGCACAGTACCCAGCGCCGGGCACCAGTTGACCTTGATCTCCGATTGGTAGGCGAGCCCCTGCTTGAAGAGCTGAAGGAAGATCCATTGCGTCCACCGCACGTACTCGGGGTCGGTCGTGTTGACCTCCCGGCTCCAGTCGTAGCTGAAGCCGAGCATCTTCAGCTGACGCCGAAACGTGTCGATGTTCTTCGCGGTGGTCGTCGCGGGATGAGTCCCGGTCTGAATCGCGTACTGCTCCGCCGGCAGACCAAACGCGTCCCAGCCCATGGGGTGCAGCACGTCGTATCCGTTCGCTCGCTTGAAGCGCGCGAGGATGTCGGTCGCCGTATAGCCTTCCGGGTGACCTACGTGGAGCCCTGAGCCCGACGGGTACGGAAACATATCGAGGATATACGTACGCTTTTCGCCAGGCTCTTCCGGCGTCGCAAACGTCTCGTTCTGGTCCCAGTAGGCTTGCCACTTGGGCTCAATCGCGCTCGGGTCGTATCGGTCCATGTCGCTGCCTCCATAACACCGGTCGCAGGAGAAATCTCGACCGACGGGGGACCGCGATAGAAGTCACACACCGTTGGTCGAATTCGCTGGCTAGAGTGAGGCATGCGTACTCGCCTCGCGTTCTCGCTCACGCTGCTCTCCCTCCTCATGCTCCGCGCCGCTCCCGTCGGGGCCTACGTGAGCCAGGTCGACGCCACCCTCGTTCCGCAAACAGGACGTATGCAGGCCTGCTTAAACCGCCCCGGGACCGGCGAACCCGTCGCGGGAGCGGTCGACGCGATCGCGGACGCCGCGACTCTTCCGGAGGCCTACCGCCCCGTGCGAAACGCGGCCGGCCGGCATGACGTGACCTTCAACATGATCGGCGAGGGCGCCGGCTTCCTCAACATCTTCGGCTACTACTGGACCGACGAGGATCCGAACGACCCCGCGAACCTCCACATGATCTTCGATTGCCGTCAGGGCGCGGACGGTCCCGGCGGCGTCGGTCCTTCGATCTGCAACTGCCCCTGCGACCCGACCGTGATGCGCACGAGCGATGGCTCGCCCTACTCCTGGCAGCGCACGATCAACTTCGCGCTCGAGCCGGGCTTCAGCGAAGGACGCGCGATCGGGTTCTTCATCCGCACACCGGAGCAGCTCAGCGGCGGGCGCAACAACAACCACTGCGGCGGACCGAGCGCGGCCAACCAAGACCACCGGACCTACTTCACCAGCGCGGCGCTCAACGACGACGGCGACTTCGTCCACTTCCTCGTCTACGAGAGCACCGTCGACAACACCTACTACTTCGGGTTCGAGGACCTCTTCCGGGGCGGCGACAACGACTACGAAGACGTGCTCGCGCGGGTCACCGGGCTCGTCCCGATCTGCTCGCCGCAACCGGAGACGTGCAACAACGCTGACGATGACTGTGATCTCAACGTCGACGAAGGCATCGACCGGAGCTGCAGCACCGCGTGTGGTGACGGCGTGCAGGTGTGTGACCGTGGCCGCTACGGAACGTGTACCGCGCCGACCCCTTCCGCCGAGAGCTGCAACGATCGCGACGACGATTGTGACACCCGCGTCGACGAAGGCATCTCACGCGCGTGCTCCAACATGTGCGGAAGCGGAACCGAGATTTGCGTAGCGGGCGACTACGCGGACTGCAGCGCCCCCGCCCCCACGATTGAGCGCTGCAACAACAACGATGACGACTGCGACGGGAGCACGGACGAGGACCTCACCCGCGCGTGCTTCCGCGCGTGCGGCTCCGGCACCGAGACCTGCACCGGCGGACGCTGGGGTGGTTGCACCGCGAGCGGCCCGTCTGCCGAGACCTGCGACGGCAGCGATGAAGACTGCGACGGGCGAACCGACGAAGGCCTGACGCGTGCTTGTTCGTCCGCGTGCGGCTCCGGAACAGAGACATGCATCTCCGGCTCGTTCGTCGGGTGCACCGCGGCCGCGCCGGGACTCGAAGCGTGCAACAACAACGACGACGACTGCGACGGCCGGACCGACGAGGACCTCGCGCGCGCCTGTTCCTCAGCGTGCGGAACCGGCACCGAGAACTGTGACGCCGGGAGCTGGGTTGGCTGCGACGCCCCGACCGCGAGCGTTGAGGTCTGCAACAACATCGACGACGACTGCGACGGAGTGATCGACGACGGCGACCCCGGGGGCGGCGCGCTCTGCATCCCGACCGGACCGGACACCTACGAAGTCGTGACGATGGATGATCCGCGTTTGTCCGAAGCGTGCGTCGCGGGCCGCGTGACCTGCATCGCCGGCGAGCTGGTGTGTCGCGGCGCGGGCAGCCCGACCCGCGAGATCTGCAACTGCGAGGACGACGACTGCGATGGCATCATCGACGAAGGGACGGACGCGACCTTGTGTCCCGACGGGCGCTGCGTCGCGTGCATGTGCTCGTCGAGCTGCTCGGACTCCGAGTTCCCATGCCCGCCCGGCCGCGTCTGCGATCGCAGCTTCGCCGACGACGAGATCATCGGCCTCTGCGTCCCCGGCATGTGCGCCGGAGTGGAGTGCACCGAAGAAGAGACCTGCGATCCGTCGACGGGCGCCTGCATCAACCTGTGCGAGGACGTGAGCTGCGCCGATGGGTTCGCTTGCGTGCGTGGTTCGTGCGTGGAGAACAGCTGCTACGGCCGCGGGTGCGAGTCCGGTGAGCGCTGCCGAGACGGTTCATGCGAAGCCGATCCGTGCGTGGAGATCGCGTGCAGCGGGCTTGATTTCTGTCGCGACGGAATCTGCATCCCCACGTGCCCCGAGTGTGGCGAGGGTGAGGTCTGCTCCGATGGACTGTGCGTCACCGATCCCTGCGAAGGATCATGCGGCGCGTCCCAGACCTGCGTCGCTGGCGACTGCGTGGACGACGAGTGCGGTGCGTGCGGCGCCCAACGGATCTGCTCCGCGGGCGAGTGCGTCCACGACCCATGCGGCGACATCCGCTGCCCGACCGACTTCACGTGCCGACGCGGCGAGTGCTTGCCGGACGAAGGCGTCGTCGTGCCCCCCTCCGCTCCGCGACTCGGTCTCGCGACGGGCGGCGGCGGGTGCAGCTGCGCGGTTCCGGGCTCGGCCCCGCGTGAGTCTCCGAGCCCCGCGTGGTTCGGCCTCTTCGGTCTCTTCGTGATGGCGCGACGCCGCTCTTCGAGGCGCGCCAAGGCCTCCCGTCGCGCCGCGGTCACCCGGGCGCTCGTCTCTTTCCTCTCGCTTGTCGGCGCGCTGACCCTGACGAGCGGCTGCGCGGTCGACCCCTACTGCTTCGGTGATTGCGAAGAGGACCCGGTCGACACGGGGCCCGGCGTCGACACCAGTCCGCCCGAGGACACCAGCGGCTGCGTCATCACCGGTGATGAGATCTGCGACGAAGAAGACAACGACTGCGACGGCCTCGTCGACGAGGGCTTCAACATTCTGATCGACCCCGGCAACTGCGGTGGATGCGGCCAGGAGTGCGTTCTCCCCAACGCCTTCCCGGCGTGCGATGAGGGCTCGTGCGCGATCGCGCGTTGTGAGGTTGGGTTTAACGACCTCGACGGCGTGACGGCGAACGGCTGTGAGTACGCCTGTATCGACTCGGGCGCAGAGCTCTGCGACACCGTCGACAACGATTGCGACGGCGCGACGGACGAAGGCATCGACACCTCCAGCGACCTCGCGCATTGCGGCGAGTGCGGGAACCTCTGCGTCTTCGCGAACGCCACCGCGACCTGCGAAGCCGGCACCTGCGTGATGGGCGATTGCAACACGGGCTTCTCGGATCTTGATAGCGACATGGCGAACGGTTGCGAGCTGCGCTGCACCCCGACCGGTGCCGAGACCTGCAACAGCGTGGACGACGACTGCGACCTCGCGACCGACGAGGGCTTTGACACGACCCGTGACCCAATGAACTGCGGCACCTGCGGGACCCGTTGCGCGTTCCCGAACGCGACCGGCGTGTGCACCGCGGGCGTCTGCGGCATCGGCGCGTGCGCGCCTGGCTTCTTTGACGTGGACGGACGACCGGAGACCGGCTGCGAGTACGCCTGCACGGTCTCCGGCGCGGACGTCTGCAACGGCGAAGACGACGACTGCGACGGCGCGACCGACGAAGGCGACCCGATGGTCGGCGCGGCCTGCGGCGTGAACACGGGGGCGTGCGCGCGCGGCATCAACGCCTGTCAGTTCGGGCGCCTCGTCTGCGTGGGCGGGCGAGAGCCGACTCCAGAGACCTGCAACGCGACCGACGACGATTGCGACGGGCGCACCGACGAGTCGACCGGAGCCGAGCCGATCGCGGGGGTCGGGGCGCGCTGCGGCGAGACCAACGTGGGCCCGTGCCGCTTCGGGACCGTCGAGTGCATCAGCGGCGCCCTCGCCTGCGGAGGCAGCTACATCGGGCCGGCCACCGAGACCTGCAACGGCATCGACGACGACTGCGACGGCACCACCGACGACTCTCCAACGCCGCCGGCCAGTACGCCCGCGTCGTGCCGCGAGACCCGCGGCGTGTGCGCGGGACGTACCGCGGCCTGCGACGGCGCGCGCGGCTGGGGCTGCACCCTGCCCGACACCTACCTCGCGACGGAGACGCTCTGCGACGGACTCGACAACGACTGCGACGGTGCGCGCGACGAAGGGTGCCTGACGCCGCGCCCCGCGAGCGACGTTCGGATCGATGTGGGGGACGCCAGCGGCGCGGCGAACTCCGTACAGCCGGTCACGTCCGGCAACGGCGCGAACACCGCCTACGTCGCGTGGATGGACCGACGCTTTGGCGACGCGCACGTGCTCTTCTCCCGCAGCGCTTCGCGAGGCAACGCCGGTTCATGGTCGAGCCCCGTCCAGGTCGACCGAGGCGGCGGCGCGGCGATCGGACCGCGCCTGGCCCCGACCAACGCCAACGAGTTCGCGGCCGCGTGGGCCGACTTCCGCGGCGGGTCGAGCTTCCGTGAGATCTACACGCGACACTCCGCGAACCAGGGCGCGTCGTTCAGCGGAGACGTGCGCCGCAACCCCGCGCAGAACTCCGACTCGTTCAACGTCGAGATGGCCAGCGCCGGGAGCCGCGTCTACGTCGTCTACGAGAACTTCACCTCGTTCCGAAACCGCCACATCTTCTTGGTCGCGTCGAGCGACCGCGGGCGCACCTTCTCCGCGCCCATTCGCGTCGATCGCGGCGACGACGTGGCGGTCCCAGGCTTCGTCGCGGCAACGCCAGTCGTCGCGGCGGTCGGCAACAATGTCTACGTCGCGTGGAGAGACAACCGCAACGGTGGCCTCGACGTCTTCTTCAACCGCTCCACGAACGGTGGCGCGTCTTTCGCGGCGAGCGACACGCGCATCGACACCGGCGAACCCGCGGGCGCGTCCTCTGGCTTCGCGCCCACCCTCGCGGCAGAAGGCGCAAACGTCTACATCGCATGGGTGGACGATCGCGACGCGGGCTCGTTCGACATCCTCTTCAACCGCAGCACGAACTCGGGCGCGTCCTTCGCGACCCCGACCGAGCTCGACGACGACCCGCTCCCTCACGACTCCATCGAGCCGCAGATCGTCGCCCCGAGCGGCGGCACCGCGATCGTCGCGTGGGTGGACTACCGCTACGGCTTCCCGGACATCGTGACGCGCCGAACCGTGAGCGCGGGCGCGAGCTTTGAGCCGATCACGCGTCTCGACACGGGCACCGATCCCGGCACCGACTCCAGCCTGCAGGTCGCGCTCTCCGCGAACGGCGACCTCGTGAGCGCGGTCTTCGTCGACGACCGCGCCGGCGCGCTCGACATCTACGCGAACTACTCCCTCGATGGTGGCGCGGTCTGGCAGCCGAGCGATGTTCGCCTCGACACCTCGACCGTTGGCACCAGCGACTCGACCGACCCCGACGTCTTTGTGTCGGACGACGAGATCTTCGTGAGCTGGGTCGACAACCGAGGTGGCGCCTTCGGCGACATCTACTTCCGTCGGCTTCAGCCTTGATCTTGGGGTCTTTTTCGAGACCCCCTCCGCTTCGCGGATTCCCCCAAACGTTCGCGAGGCGTGAGCCGTCAAGCGGACCGAGCGCCTCGAGTTCCGTGGCGTCCTGGGCAAGGCGCGAGGAAGGAGGACACTGTCGTGTCCGACTGACGCAGCAACGCAGCACAGGGGGTCACGGGGCCGAGGAGCGACGGGAGCTTGGCGGCTCACGTCGTCAGCTCTGCTGCGCGCTAGACTTGCGCGACGCTCCTCGACCGGTCGCTTCGCTCCCCCCTTGATCCAAACGCGAGGTTCTCGAAGAGTGACGCGATGAAGACCCTGCCGGCTTGGTTGGAGCAGACCCTCGGCGCAGCCGTCGTCCAGCGCGTGACCCTCCAGAGCCTGTGGAGCGGCTACGGTCGCATCGAACGCGTCATCTGCGCGGGAGACCAAACCGCGATCCTCAAGTGGATCTCACCTCGCGCAAGCGCTCCCCACCCGCGCGGCGCCGGCGGCCCGACCAGCCACGCCCGTAAGCTTCGGTCTTACGCGGTCGAGTCCGCCTTCTATCAAGACTGGTCTTCACGCTGCCTCTCGGAGCGGGTGCCAACGCTGCTCGGACATCACGTCGGCGAAAGCGACGAACGCTGGCTGCTCCTTGAGGACCTTGACGCAGCGGGATACGCGGCGCGCTGCTCGAGGCTGAATGACGCGCAGCTATCGGCGTGTCTTCGATGGTTGGCGGGCTTCCACGCGCGCTTTCTCAGCGCTGCGCACGAGCCGCCCAACGGGCTCTGGCCCGAGGGTACGTATTGGCACCTCGCGACGCGACCGGACGAGCTTTCGCGAATGGGTCCCAGCGCCCTCAAGGACGCGGCCGCGGAGCTCGACACGAGACTCTCGAGTTGCCGCTTCCAAGGACTCGTGCATGGCGATGCGAAGCTCGCCAACTTCTGCTTCGGGGTGGACGCTCTCGGGGAAGCCCGGGTCGCCGCGGTGGACTTCCAGTACGTCGGCGGCGGATGCGGCATGAAGGACCTCGTCTACTTCCTTGGGAGCGCGCTCACGGAGAACGAATGCGAAACGCGTGACCAAGAGTGCATCGACCTCTACTTCGAACATCTCCGGAGCGCGCTCGGGTCCCGCGGCGAGGGACCGCTCGCGCGCGAGGTGGAAGCAGAGTGGCGACCGCTCTACCCCGTCGCGTGGGCAGACTTTCATCGCTTCTTGCTGGGATGGGCGCCCGGCCACCCAAAGGCGCATTCGTACACGGAGCGGATGACGAACAACGCGCTCGCGCTGCTTCGCTAGCGAGCGTCCGCGGGTGGTTCGGTCGTCGCTCCGGTCACGTCGCTCCGGTCACGTCGCTTCAGTCGCAGTCCAAGCATGTCCACTCGACCTGGTCCCAGCCCCCGAAGCCGAAGCGTTCACGGGAGTAAGACTCGATGTCGAGCAACGTCCCGCGTCCACCGTTCTGCCAGGCGTTCGCAGAGCAGCACCCAGAGCAGTCACTGTCCGCGCAGGTGTCATAGACCACCACGTCGATCGTGTTGTCCGTCCCCGGCTCCCGCATCCGGATGGTCTTGAGCTCGTGGTGGTCATAGCCCCACCCATCCGTGCTGAAGAAGGCGACGATGTTGTGGCTCTGCACCCAAGCCTCGCTCATCCGAGTCGGGAGCGCCGAGAACCAGCCGGACCAGCGGCAGCCGCTGTAGTACAGGCACTCATCGCTTCCAGGGTCGGGGTACGACTCGTAGGTGGTGAGGTTCGCGATTTTCCACGAGAGCGTCGCCGGAACCGCGCGGCAGCTGAACGCGCCGTCGCTGTCTTCGCTGCAGTAGCTCCCCGTTGGACAGTAGGTCGGCGTGACGAAACAGTTGCCGGCGGCGGGCATGGGAAACGTCGGAGCGGCGGTCGTCGGGCGCGGTCCCGTGCACCAGCTCCCGCCGCAGGCGGACTCGCAGTTCTCGGCCTCCCACTCGCACCAGCACTCAGAGCCGCTGGGGTCGGCGCAGTCCGCGTCGAGGTTGCTCGGCTCGCCACACGCCCACCACGAGCAGTAGCCCGTGGCGTCGTAGGCTTCCTCGGATGTCTCGGATGGCTCGTCATCGTCGGAGGGTTCCGCCGGCGGTGCGGGCTCGTCGTAAGTACCAGCGGGCGCATCGTCGCGGCTGGCTTCGTCAGCCACTTCCCGGTCTCCCATCACATCGATGTCTTCGTCAGGCGAATCCGGTACTTCGAAGCCGGGCTGGCAACCCACGAGCACACACAGAAAAACGGAGAACTTGAGGTGCGGCATACATTTTTATCGCCGAAAC
Organism: uncultured bacterium; assembly: GCA_938024995.1. Classification (GTDB taxonomy): domain Bacteria; phylum Myxococcota_A; class Polyangia; order Polyangiales; family Houyiibacteriaceae; genus CALJDU01. The sequence goes on along the minus strand of CALJDU010000015.1, from coordinate 52,710 downwards.
GCCGTCCTTTTTCAAGTCCGCCCGTGTCCGTGCGCGTCCTGCCGTTCTCCGTGCTGTCGTCTGCCGTTCTCAGCGCTCGTCACCACCCTGGATGACGAGCGGAAACATGGCTCGCTCCTTCATTTCCGAGACAGCCGGAGAAAAGCGCCAACCACGGACGGCGGACTCGACGCAGTCCGTCAGAGAGCGCGGTCCCTCCCCCACGAGATTGACGCTTGAGACGGAGCCATCGACCTCCACCGAGACCTCAACATCGAAACGCACCGCGGCTTCACCCTCGTACTGCGTTACGCAGGAGCGCAGCTCTCCTCGCCCGCGCCCGAGCTGCTCGGTCAACCTGCTCGACGGCATCGACGGAACCGCGACCTCGCGCTCGGGAGCGAGCGGCCGGGTCGACTCGAAGACCACCGGGATCGCGAAGCGTCGCGGGTTGTCGGCGGGGGAGAATCTCCATCGGTCGACCACACGCGTCACGCACTGATGCGTTTGTTCGCGTCCGCCGACGACCTTGGACGAAACGATACCGGAGCGGTCCACATCGCCACGGATTATCAACATGACGCTGTCGTCACCCGCATAGCAGTCGCGCAGTGATCGATGGCTCCCTCGCATCGCGCGCTCAAGCTCGTCATCAGCGACCCTCGCGGTCCCGGTGTCGTCGTTCGAGCCTTGGGCCACAGCGGATGGCGCTTCCCGGCTCTCGCGGGAGGCCGTCGTGGGCGCGGGTTCGACGACCGCGCTCTGACACGCACAGAGGCTGCCGAGAAGCAGAGCGTTGGCGAGCTGCAATCGCATCGCGCGACTGTAGCGCTAATGCCGCGACCGAACGGGGGCATTTTGTCGCACAAAACTGGAGCGGAGGCCCCACTAGCGACGTCGGCCAAGCGGCCTTAGGCTTGTGGTGTGATCACTTACGCGCTTCGCGGCATCGGGAACCTCCTCAAGCTCCCGCTTTTGCCTCTTTGGTGGGCCGGGCGGCTCTTTGGTCGGCCGAAAGGTGATTGGATCGAGATTCGGCTTCGATCCCAGATCGAGGAGCTGCCGAAGCCACGGCACATGCTTTACCGCTACGTGCCGCAGCTCCAGGCGAAGCTGCCGACCAACATCGCGGCGCTCCGCAAGCTCGCGGGACACGTCGCGGCGGACAAGAAGATCAAAGGCGTGGTGCTCCACGTACCGGGCCTGCGCGCGGGGTGGGCGACCATCCAAAGCGTGCGTGATGTGCTCGCCGAGATCCGGGCGTCGGGCAAAGAGGTGGTCGCGTACATCCCCGAGGCGGGCGGCAACAAGGAGATCTACCTCGCGATGGCCGCCGACCGTGTGTACCTCGCTCCGCAAGCCACATTGATGACGCTCGGCCTCGCCCTCTCATCGAAGTACTACAAGACGCTCCTCGACAAGATCGGCATCGGCGTCGAGCGCTTCGCCCGCGCCGAGTACAAGACCGCGGCGGAGTCGATGACGCGCGAGGGTATGAGCGAGCCGCAGCGCGAGCAGCTCACCGGCCTGATGAACGCTTTCGATGGCGCCCTCACCGACGCGATCGCCTCTCGCCCCGGCATGACGCAAGAGAAGGCGCGAGAGATTTTCGACAAGGGAATGATCCGCGGCACCCACGCGGTCGAGCTCGGGCTCGCCGATGGCACCTGCTACGAAGACGAGCTCCCGACCGTTCTCAACCAAAAGACCACCGGGAAGCTCGCGCGCATCGTCGCCGCGAGCGGCTACTACGGCTTCATGGAGGCGAGCTTCTTCGCGCAGTTCGCGCCGCGTCCTTACATCGCCGTCGTCGAAGTGGAAGGCGCGATCAACGGCGCGAAGGGAACCCACCCCGCGGTCCCCGCGCTAAGGCTCGCGCGCAAGGATCCGCGCGCCCTCGGCGTTCTCCTCCGCGTCACATCTCCCGGTGGCTCCGCCATGACCAGCGACTTGATTCATCGTGAGGTCATGCGCGTGAAAGAGAAGAAGCCGGTCGTCGCTGCCTTCGGTGATGTCGCCGCGAGCGGTGGCTACTACGTCGCCGCCGGCACAGACGCGATCGTCGCGCAGCCGACCACCATCACGGGCTCCATCGGTGTCGTCTCGGCGCGATTCATGGCGAAGCGCTTCATGGACCAGCTCGGCGTCAACACCGAGACCATCCGCTCGGCTCCGCACGCCGATATGTTCTCGCCCACGCGCGCCCTCGAGGCTGACGAGCGCGCGATTCTCGATCGCGAACTGGACGGCTTCTACGACGCCTTCGTCTCTCTCGTGGCCGACGGTCGCGGGCGCGACAAGGACGAGGTCGAACCTCTCGCGCGAGGTCGCGTTTGGTCAGGCACCGACGCCAAAAAGCACGGGCTCGTCGACGCGCTCGGCGGCCTTGATGTGGCCGTCGCGGAGCTCAAGAAGCGCATCAAGGGTCCCGCCGCGGTCGTCGAGCGGCTCGAGCCAGCGGTCGTTTGGGTCAAGCAAGGCAACGTTCCGCCCGCCCCGCCGCAGAAAGCAGCTCAGGTCGCGCAGCTCGCCACCGCCGCGGTCACGCGCTCCCTCTTGAACGACTTCGCGCCGGAGGTCGCGGATTTGATCGAGCTCGCGAAGGGTCCGGACAAGGTCTTGATGTACGCCTGTGGCGTGCCCGAGATCGAATAGCCGCGCAAACCCTGCAACAAAGCTCCGCTTCCGGTTCCCCGAGAGACGCAGTATGTTCCGCCGCGAGAGGCGCTCTGATGTAAACCAGAGCGCGCTTAGGAGAACTTTCATGAAGCAGAGCCTCACCCTCATTTGCCTCGTCATCCTTTCCGCGGCCTTCGCGATTGGATGCGGCGGCGTCTCGAACCGCGCGAACATCACGATCGGCGCGATGCCCGCCAACGGCACCTTCCACGGCGTCTGGCAGTCGCCGCAGTACGGCGAGATGCACCTCTGCCAGACCGGCAGCAACGTCGCGGGCACCTACACCCAGAACGAGCGTAACGGCCGCGTCCAAGGGACGATCCAAGGCAACGTGCTGCGCTTCCAATGGGAGGACCATCGCGAGCTCGTTCCGGGTCGCCCGACCATCACGCGCGGACGCGGCTACTTCAAGCTCGAGGTCGGCGACGATGAAGACCAGTACTTCCTCGGCGAGTGGGGACACGACGACGCGGAGGTCCGCGGCGGCCCTTGGAACGCGGTGAAGCTTCGTCGACGCAACCCGGATGAGTGTCAGGGTTCGGGCGCAAATGTGGGCGGTCGAAACAACGACGGAGGCGACCTCGGAGGTCTCGGTGACCTAGACGACGAAGGCGACGACTTCGGCGCAGGCGGCGGCGGTACCGACGACTTCAGCGGCGGCGGCGGCGGCGGCATGGACGACGACAGCGACCTCCAGGGTCTCGACGAGTTCTGAACCACTCGCGTCCGCTCAAAAAGCCTCCACGCCATTCCGGCGGCGGAGGTTTTTTCGTTCCCCGCTTTCTTTCGCGGCTTCCGCAGAAACGAACTCCATGACGACTCGTCCCCTCTTCAGCTTGTTGCTCCTCGTTGCGTGCGGCGGCGTGACCGCTCCGCGAGAGACTCCGCCTAACCCAGAGCCAACCGTCGAGACCACCAACGTCGCGACACAGATCGATTTCGCGGACGTAGAGCCGATCGCGCTGAGCACCATTACGCTCGGGCTCGAGCAAAGCGTGACCGCCGACGAACTGGACGAACTGGTCGCGGAGGCCCGGTCCGGCGCAGCTGGCCGGGCGGAGCAAGACGCAGCGGAGTGCTGGCAGCGCGCGCAAACCGGAGCCCCGATGAGCGGCGACGATTGCGTCCCGCGCCCTCCGCCGCGCACGCTCGCGTTTTGCGAGGACGCGGTGGTTTCCCTTGAGGCCCCCACGATCAGCAGCTGCGCAGAGTGGCCCGAAGACGCCGTGCTGACGACCGCCGATCAGCGAGTCCCCGTCACGACCGAGGCGCATCTGTGGTCGCGCATTTCGGAGAACGTCGACGCGACCTGCGAGCGCGCCGCGAGCATCGTCTCGTTCCGCTTCGAAGGTGAAGGGCTCGGCCTGCGCGGCGCGACCGAGTCTGTGCTCCTCGCGGGCGGACTCGCGGGGCTCTTCCTCAGCGTCTCGCAGCAGGATGGCGTCGTCACGTTCGCGGTCGCGCGACGCGATGAACGAGGAGCGATCGTGGGTACCGCCACCCCGCCCGCCTACTGCTGGGAAGACGACCGAGAGGCCCCCGCCCGCGAGGTCTGCGAATCGGTCCCGAGCCTCGTTGACGTCTCGTTCGACCGCGCCACTCGGCGTCTCGCGATCAGCTGGGCTCAGGTCAACGGACTCCACTGCGGAGATGACGTCCCTCACCACGACGTGTTCGTCGTGCCCGAAGGTGCGCTCGCCGCGCTCTTGGCGCGTTGACGGAACCGCGCGCTCCACTTCGAATCGACGCTCGCGATGATGACGCCGAACCCTGACGATCACGAAGCGGCGCGGGTCGCGCTCGACGCCGCGCTCGCGGGTTCGCCGCTCGCGCTCAAGGTGGTGTCTGCCGCGCGACGGGCGAGCGGCGAGAAGATCCATACGCGCGTGAGAATCGACCTCCGCACCCCCGCCGCGCTGCACAAGACCATCCAGCGCGCGCTTCGCCAGCCCTTCTTCTACTGGGCCGCCGCCGAGCTGATCCAGACCGACTTCGACGCCGCCTCGAAGATCACGTCGCAGCACGTCTTGCTCCCGAGCGTCTTCCCGCTCTTCACATTGGTTGACCCCGTGTCGCTGACGGTCGCCGCGATGCAGCGAGACCGTTCCTACCTCTCGGCGTATCTCCGCTACGTGGCCGCGCGCGGAGAATCGGTCGACGACGCGGCCCTCGCGGTGGGACGAAGAGCGCCACACAAGTTCCTCCTCGCGCGCACCCCGCATGCCGGCGTGGAAGCGCGCGTCGCGCTCGAGGCGCTCGCGACTCCGTCCTACGTGGCCCACACCTATGCCGAACATGTCCTCCGCGGCGTCTTGGATGGTCGTCTCTCGGACGCCGCCCCGATTCGCGCCGCGCTGATGACGGGGATGATCGAGCCGCTCCGCGAACACCCGCATGGTCTCCGCGCGCGACGTGATCTCGCCGCCGCGTTGGTGATCCTGGGTGAGCCTTGTGACCACGAGGAAGGACGTCTCCTCGGGAACGCGTTGCGTTTGCTCAAGCGCCCGGCGGATCGCGCGCGCCTCGTGGAGGAGCTCGCGCGAGGCTTGCTCACGTCGTTCGACCCGGCCACGCAGCTCATTCGCCACGCGCTCAAGTTGGCGCGACCGCTTCGGGACGCGGACCCTGCAGACCTCGACGCGCTCCTCGCGTTGAACGTAGAGGCGCTCCCCCTGCCCGAGCCGCTGCGTCGCGTGCTCGGTGCCCCTTTCTGTCGACCTTGCCGCCTGCGCGGACGGGTCGGGCAAGAGACGCGCCCGTCAAAGTTCGAAGCGCCCGCGGTCGAGCCCATCACGCTCTGCGGGTGCGGGGTGCCCTACGCCATCCACCGCGAGACGGTTCAAGAAGACGCCGACCCTTACGACATCTTCGGCGGCGGCGACACCATCGACGTCACCGTCACGCGATACGAACGCCTTCGACCGAGCGACCCGCGCTTCCCGGACGCCATCGACCGCGACGTGCTCCGCGCGTGGTTCCTCCCGCAACGTGAACACGTTGATCCGAGCGTCAGCCGCGACGCGAACTGGTGGTTCGAGTGAGGGTGCGAACTGTTAGCCGAAGCGCGATGACGCCGGGGGTCGGCTGCGGTAACAAGATGCGAAATGACGGACGCGGCGAACGAGAACATGCAGGAATGGTCCCCGGAAAAGCTGCTGACGCGCGCGCTGGAGGCCTGGCGGACGAGCTTCGACCCGGCGCTTGGGCAGCTCATTCGAGAATTCGGCCGGACGCTCACGGTCGAGCCTATCGCCAAGAAGACGAGCTTCCTCGACGCGTGGTTCGAACGCGTCGCCGAGGCGCGCCCCGAGGACTTGTCTCTTCTCTGCAGCACGTTGGGAGAGAAGAAGTACCGGCACCCCGCCAAGCGGTTGAAGGCGCTCAAGAAGCTGCCGCTCGATCCCCGCATCACGTACGGCGCGCTAACCGTGCTCGGCGCATATCGGGAAGAGGCAGCGAAGGAAGCGCTCTCTGTCTTTCGTCAGTACAAGAAGGACCCGTGGACGTCCGAGACGGTTCTGCGCGTGAAGAGCGACGGCAAGGGTCGCCGAAAGCCATACGGCAAAGAAGTGCACGCGCTCTTCGATGCGCTCAAATGGTCAGCGCCAAAAGTGAAGCCGGCGTCAGACGAGGACAAAGCGGTGCGCGACGAGCTCCGCCGCCGCACCTCACCTGACGCCTATCGAGAGCGCCGCGAAGCGAAGAAGCCCGAAGCGGACGTCTCCTCACTTCTCGACGCCGCGATCAACAACCCGACCGACGTCGAGGTTCTCGGCGTGCTCGCCGACCGGCTCGATGAGCAAGGGGACCCACGCGGGCGTTTCATCAACCTCCAGCTCGCCCGCGGAACCACCGGGCGTCCGTCCAAAGAGGAGCGCGCGCTGCTCAAGCAGTACGAGAAGCAGTGGCTCGGTCCTCAGCACTACAAGTTCGCCGCCAAGGGCCAAGTGTTTGAGCTCGGCATGCTCGTCGAGGCCAACATCAAAGCGGACATCACGGATCTCCCGGTCGCGCGTTCCCTTCGCACCATTCACTGGCAGCGCTCGGGACGCGGCAACGGGTTTAGCGAAGCAACCGCGCCCCGGCTCCGTACCCTGACGGGGCTCCGGCCGTCTCTGAGCGAAGACCGCGCTGTCATCGGACACGCGGCGCTGACGAATCTCGAGGTCGTGGCGCGCGCTTCGGCCGCTGGCGTCCTCGAGTGTTGCGCTCAAGGCGCAAAGTTTCCCCAGGTCGCGCGACTCAGCCTCCGCCGCGCGACCGTGACGACGCCGATGGAGCGCGCCCACGCGCTCATGGACGCGGTCGGCACGTTTCCCTCCCTCACGACGCTCGACCTCGGCCGAAAAAGCGTCGCGTCAATCATCGCCGAGCTCCCGAGATGGATATCGATTCGCGCCGAGCGCGCGCTCGAAGCGTTGACGCTGACGCCCGCCAAAGAAGTCACCGACGATCGAAAGGTCTTGGGCTTCATCGTAGAGCTGCGCTCAAAGAGCGCGGTCCTCCGATGTACGTCGCGCACCCCCGACGCGACGATCGCCGGGCGCTACTTGGAAGCGCTGAAGAGCCACGGCTTGACCGAGTTCACCATCGACGCGGGAGCAAAGTGGGCGAGCTCTCCGCCGCCTGAGCTGAACCTCGCCGACGCGAAGACGACGTTCGTCTAGCAGGCTGGCTTCGGCTCGACCGGTCCAAGCTTATCCTTGCCCATCTCGCGGTCGACCGACGCGGAGAAGATGCCTGTGCTCATCGGCGTGATCACCGAGAGCGTTCACCTCGGAAAGAGCATCGGTCGGCAGCCCGCTCTACGTGTCCGCCCACAGTGCGTGCGACGAGACGCAAGAACGTCGAGGCGAGATCCCTAACGTCCCCTGAGGCGCCGAACGCCTCACCGCGGCCGCGCGCTTCGCCGGTAGGGTCTCGCCTGGAGAATCACCACGCTTCCGTCGCGACGTAGCGCCAGCTCGATGTCCGCGGCGTCGGCGCGTTCGCCCCACTTCGACATCATGTGGTCGTGCACGCGGTCGAGCACATCGCGCATTGGTCGCATATGCCGCTCACGCAGTAGACGTTGCCCGCCGTTCCTCGTGCTTCGGCTCAAGACCTCCGCGCGTGAGTGACGGTAGAGCAGCACTTGCTCCGGCAGCTCTTCTCCTTCTGCCGCGGTGACGCTGCCGCCGGGCGGCGCGAGATTGACGAGGATGCCGGTTCGCCGGTCGCTAAACGGGTTGAGCGAGATGGCGACGCCCATGGCCGCGACGTTGTCGACGAAGGGCTGCACGAGAATCGCCATACCGACCGCGTCGTGGTGGATGCGGTACCAGGCGCGCTCATCCCAGGCGCGTCGTGTGTAGACGCTGGACCATACCTGCGTGATCGCCTGCGCGATCGCGGACCGGCTGGGGTTCGCTTCCGTCACGACCGAGGCGTAGAGCCCCGCGCCGGAAAATCCTGGGAGGTCTTCCGCGTTGGTCGAAGAGCGAAAGATGAAGCGGCTTTCGCTTGAGACAAGACGCGCTTGCACGGCGGCGATCAGGGACTCGCTGACCTGGGCGCGCTCGATGCGACGACGCAGATCACCAAGCGCGCGCCCACGAACCTGCCCGTTCGCGTCGAAGTTCTCCGCGGCGCGCAACGTGTCCGCAGCGTTGTCGATCGCGTTCCGTTCGAGATGCTGGAAGTAGAAGTGCGCCGGGATCACGAACCCGCCGGAGGTCTCGACCCCGGCGGCGCACACCTCCCCGAGCTGCGCAGCTTTGGCGCCGGCCCATGAGGTGTCGGCGAGCCGCACGTCACATGTGTCGGTCAGGACATCTCGCGCGCGATCGATCACCGGAGGCGAAACGGCCGCCGGTCGTCGCGATCGCAACGACGCCTCCACGACCTCGCGGCCGACGCGCTCGACCACGTAGTCGTCCGCGCCGACCCGGAGCCGCACCCATTGGTCGCTCAGTCTCTTTAGCGCGGAGTCGAACGCGTCACGGAGCGCCATGTTTGGGGTGCCGCGGGACTGACTCAGGACCGCCACGTGAGCGAGCGGGGCTTGGAGCTCCGCGGTAATCACGCCTGCGCAGACCGGGAGGTCCGCTGGCACTTCTCGCAGCACCAAGATCTGGTCGGGCAACACCGAAGCCGGATCGAGCGCGCCATCAACGAAACGGAGCCGGCCCGCGGTCTCCCCAAGCGTCACGGCTTGATAGCGCGCGCCGGTCCAGACGTCGTTGGCCTGAACGATCGGGAGGTCGACCCGGCGGACCCGACGACGATGAAGCTCGGAGCGCGGCTTGTAGCGAAGCGCATCCCCAAAGTAGACCGCGGTCTTGATCCGCGTGTGGAGCGCGACCACCCCGGCGCCGCTCAAATTGTCGGCTGGCCCCAGCTCTAGCGCCCAGATGTCGCTGTCGCGATAGCGAACGATGCTCGCCATCTGCATCTGCCGATCGGGGCGGAGGTACTGACGCGTGTTGAAAGTCCGTCGGTCGCCAAGAACGCGTTCGTCGTTCTGAAGAAATCGAACGGCGAAGTCGTAGTGCAGCGGCCAGCGCTCGGACTGACAAAAGTAGAGAAGGTCGGTCGCGTGGTCCCAGAGCACCTTGACCACGTCGGTTCGCGCGAGCGCGTGCTCCGACGATGCGAACGCCATCGCGTTCCAGGCGCGCTCATCATCAAGTCGGTGGAGGAACGCAGCCTGCGCTTCCGAACGCGACTCGGCCTCGCGAGTAGGTTCGCTCGCGGTCTCTTCTGCTCGATCTCCCTGCTCAGCTCCCGCGGACTCGACGGGGGGAGCGGGGGGCTCTGGGCATCCGCAGAGCAGGAGGACCGCCCACGCAGATCTCGTCAGTCGTCCCATGTATGTGGTCAGCGTATCCGACCCGGCACGCGACGCGGCCCTTCTTGTACGTCCCGGCGGTCCGCGGCCGACGGTCCCCGCTCGCTCGCGCCTGGACACGGTCCACGTGCACCGGCCAGACCTGATCTTCCTCGCTTGAAACGACCGAGGCGCGCGGATACCGTCGCGCCATCTTGGACGACGCCACACTTCGCAAGACCCCGCTCCACGCCGAACATGAGCGCCTCGGCGCCAAGCTCGTGCCCTTCGCCGGGTTCCACATGCCGGTTCGCTACGAGGGCGTTGTCGCCGAGCATCACGCGGTCCGGCAACGCGCCGGCATCTTCGACGTCTCGCACATGGGCGAGCTTCTGCTTGAAGGTGACCGCGCGCTCGACGCGATCAATACCCTCATCACAAACGACATCTTCAAGCTCGTCGACGGGCAGGCGCTCTACACCGTGTGTTGCAACGCGCAGGGCACCATCCTTGACGACCTGATCGTCTACCGGCTCAGCGCCACCAAGGTCCTCGTGGTCTGCAACGCGAGCAATGTCGCCAAGATCAGCAAGCACATCGGCGAACGGGTCTCGGGCATCTGCGACTTTCGCGACCTCTCCGACGAGACCGCGCTCCTCGCGCTTCAAGGACCGATGGCCGAGGCCACGTTGCGAGGCGCGGGCGCAGGTGCGCTCGCCGACCTCAAGTTCTTCCACGCCGGCGAAGGCGAGGTCGCGGGGTACGCCTGCCGCGTCGGACGCACGGGGTACACAGGCGAGGACGGTTTCGAGATCTTCTGCGCCAACGAAGACGCTCCCGGGATCTTCCGCGCGCTGCTCGAATCCGGCGACGGCTACAACGTCGTCCCGGTCGGTCTCGGCGCCCGGGACACCTTGCGCCTCGAGGCCAAGCTCTCGCTCTACGGCAACGACATCGACGAGACGACGAACCCGATCGAGGCCGGCCTCTCTTGGGTGGTCAAGCTCGACGCGGGGGACTTCATCGGACGCGACGCGCTCGTCGCGATCAAGGAACAAGGCCTCAAGCGCAAGCTCGTCGGCTTCGAGATGACAGGCCGCGGGATCGCGCGACACGGCTATCCGGTTCTGTACGAAGGCGAGGAGGTGGGCGTGGTCACGAGTGGCTCGCCAGCCCCGACGCTGGACAAGAACATCGGCCTCGCCTACGTGCCCAAAAAGATCGCGAAAATCGGCAAAGAGATCGACATTCAGGTCCGCCGAAAGGTCGTCCGCGCGAAGATCGTGAAGACCCCTTTCTATCGTCGTCAAAAGCCGTAGAACCGTCCCCGTCAAACTTGTGCGCGCGCTGAAGAGCGTGGCCTGCTAAAGAACCCGCGGCGTCGCTCTCTGAGCGAACGTGCAGCAAGGAAGCAAACGACTCATGGCCCACTACCCCAGCGACCTCCGATACACCAAAGACCACGAATGGGCGCGGCTCGAGGGCGACATCGTCGTCGTCGGCGTGACCGCGTTTGCCGTGAGCGAGCTCGGCGACATCGCGCACGTCGAGCTGCCCGAACCGGGCACGGAGGTGGACGCCGAGACCGCCTTCGGAGACATCGAGTCCGTCAAGACCGCGAGCGAGCTCTTCGCACCGGTCAGCGGCGAGATCACTGAGATCAACGAGGACCTCGCGGACCAACCCGAGCTGGTCAACGATTCGCCGTATGGCGAGGGCTGGCTCGTGAAGATCAAGGTCAGCGACTCCTCCGAGGTCGACAAGCTGATGGACGCCGGCGCCTACGAAGGATTCCTCGGAAACGTTTGAGCCTCGACATCTCGCGGCCGCGACCCAAGACCCGAGACTCGATCCCAAAGTTATCTGTTCCGCGCCGCCGGAGGTTCCGTGCGGCCCTCGCTCCCGCGCGGAACGAAAATGAACCTGTTCTGATCTGATCGATGGAGCTGACCATGCGCTACCTCCCCCACACGCCGTCTGAGATTGAAGAGATGCTCGCGCGCATCGGCGCGCCGTCGGTCGACGCTCTCTTTCATCCCGTTCCCGAAGCCCAGCGCTGCGAAGGGCTGAAGCTCCCGGACGGGCTCGACGAGCCGACGCTGATGCGTGAGCTGACGGATCTCTCCCAGAAGAACTCGTCCGCGCAGGCGCTCTCGTTCTTGGGCGGCGGCATGTACGACCACCACATCCCGCCCGCGGTCGACCAGCTCCTGAACCGGAGCGAGTTCTACACGGCTTACACGCCATACCAGGCGGAGGTCTCCCAGGGGACGCTTCAGGCCATCTTCGAGTTCCAGACGATGGTCTGCCAGATCCTCGGGATGGAGGTCGCGAACGCTTCAATGTACGACGGAGCGAGCGGGACCGCGGAGGCGGTGTTGATGGCCCGGCGGATCTTCCGCGGCAAGCGACAACACATCGTGATGAGCGCGGGGGTGCACCCGCACTACCGCGAGACGGTGCACACCTACCTCGCGGGACAAGACGGCGAGCCCGGCAAAAAGGGCGAGCCGAACATGACGCTCGCGCCGATCGACGAGAGCGGACGAACCGATCTCAACGCGGTCCGCGCGTCGATCACGAAGGACACCGCTGCGGTCGTCGTTGGCTACCCCAACTTCTTCGGCTGTGTGGAAGACCTGCGCGCCCTCCGCGCGATCTGCGACGAGCACAAGGCGCTCCTCATCACCGCGACCAACGAGCCCTACGCGCTCTCGCTCGTCGCGCCACCAGGCGAGTTCGGCGTGGACATCGCGGTGGGTGAAGGTCAGGCGATGGCGGTCCCGCCGCAGCTCGGTGGCCCTGGCGTAGGGCTCTTCGCGACCCGAAAGAAATTCGTCCGCCAGATGCCAGGTCGCCTCGCAGGCGAGACCGTCGACCAAGACGGCGCGCGGGGTTTCGTACTGACCCTCTCGACGCGTGAGCAGCACATCCGACGTGAGCGCGCGACCTCGAACATCTGCACGAACCATGGCCTCATCGCGCTCGCGATGACGATCCGGACCGCCATGCTCGGCAAGAGCGGGTTCGTCCACGCGGGCCAAAGCTGCTTGCGAAGCGCGGAGTACCTGAAGGCGAAGATCAGCGCGCTCCCGACGCTCGACGTTCCCTTTAGCGCACCGACGTTCAACGAGTTCGTCGTACAGCGGTCGTCCGGAAAGTCGGCGCCCCTGCTCGCGGCGCTCCGCGCGAAGGGGATCCTCGCGGGCGTCGATCTTGGGCGCTTCGATCAAGAACACGCGGACAAGTTCCTGGTCGCCGTGACCGAGAAGCACACGCGCGCCGACCTTGATCGCCTGGTCTCCGAGCTCGCCGCGATCTAGCAGGTCCGCCAACACGGGACATCGACGCTCGGACCCTCGGGCGCTACGTTGTCTTTGTGCGCACTATCACCCATCACCGCTCGGCGCTCGCGGTTGGCGCGCTCGCGTTCCTGATCGGGCACGCGAGCGTTGCGTCGGCGCAGGGCGCGCCCAAGGCAGCGGTCGTGGTCGCGGGAGATCCCGACGCTGCGATTGTGGCGGCGGGCCGTGCCTTGGTGGACGAACTCTCGTCACGGGAAGAGGTCCTGTTGCCCAGCGCGGGCGCGACCCGCGCGCTTTTGGGCGAGCGCGACGACGCCCAAGACGGGCTCGTGAGTCTCCGCGCCGCGCTCTATGGAGAGAACGTCACGACCTCCCTCCGCGCGATCGGAGCGCGGCTCTCCGCGAATGCGCTCGCGGTTTTGACGCGCGGACCGAACGGGATTCGACTCGAGGTCTTTGATGTTTCCGCCGGGCGTTTCTACGAGGGAGATCGGGCCGTCAACGGTGCCGGGGTCGCCCGGTACGTGGAGCGGCGCGCTGCCGCTTCCCAACGACGCGTCATCAGCCCAGCCGTCGTCGCCACCGCGTCTCCCGAGATCCCAACCGAAGAGGAACCTGTCACCGAGCGCACGTTCTTTCAGAAAAACTGGGCGTACTTCGCTGGTGCAGCGCTGCTCGCCGGTGTCGCCACCTTCTTCATCGTCCGCCAGGTCCGGAGCGATGACGAGATCCCGCCACCGGTGCTACGCTTTCGGCCAGGCGGCTGATGCTGAGGAAGCCTTTCGCGATCGTAGTAGCGCTCTTGCTCGTCCTCTTCGCCGGGACGACGCACGCGCAGCCGCTCGCGCCCCCAGCGGAGCCAGACACACGCGACGCTGAGCGGGGCGAACCATCAAACGAGCCTGAGACCCCGCTCGATGTCGCGGCTTGGAGCACCGACGCCAGCGAGGTGACCCTCCCCGCTCCGCCCGACGACTACCGGACCGTGCAGCGAAACAACGTGGAGTGGTCGTACCCCATCGCCGCCACGGACGACGCAGAAGACCTGATGGACGAGCTCGACGACGTGATCGCGGAGCTCGCCGCCGACCTCGGGACGTCGAGCAGCGCGTCGCTCGGCCCAGATGCCCGCCTCGTCATCCGGATCGGTCGAAACCCCACGGAGATGCACGCGCTCGCCCCGGTCGGCTTTCCTGCGCCCCAATACGCGTCCGGGGTCGCCTATCCGCGCTTCGGCGTCATCTTGCTGACCCTCACCGCCCCAGAGAGCTGGAAGCGACCGAACGTCGGCACCGTGCTCAAGCACGAGCTCTCCCACGCGCTCCTCCACCGCGCCGTCGGTGGCGCGCCGCTCCCGCGCTGGTTCCTCGAAGGCGTCGCGATTTACCAGGCCGGCGAACAGACGATCGATCGGATGCGCACGCTCTGGGACGCCTCGCTTCAGGACCGCTTGATTCGCCTCTCGCGCTTGGACCGACGCTTTCCCAGCAAGCCACACGAAGTGAACATCGCGTACGCGCAGAGCGCTGACCTCGTCCGCTTCTTGAGGCAGCGTCCCCGCGGCGAGCGAAAGTTCCGGGACCTGCTGCGACACGTTCGCGAAGGAGACACGTTTGATGACGCGCTCCTGGACACCTACTTCCTGACGCCCGGACAACTTGAGCGCGAGTGGCGAGAAGAAGCGGAAGGACGACATCAGGCGGCGCCGCTGCTGATCGGTGGCGGAACAGTCTGGGTCCTCGCCGCTCTGCTGCTCTTCATCGGCTGGCTGCGGAAGAAGCGCGACGCGAAGAAGAAGCTCCGCCGCTGGGCCATCGAAGAAGCAGAGGAGCTCGCCGCCTTCAACAGGATGGACGAGAACCTGACGCAGAGGCTCACGCCTCCAGGAGAACTCTCAGGCGACGAGCGCTACATCATGGTCATGTCCGACGCGCCGCCCCAGGGTCGGGAACCCGGGATCCCGACGGTCGAGTACGAAGGCCGAAACCACACCCTGCACTAGCGTTCGTGGCTCGCGTGGGACGCAAGAAAGCCCCGTCGGTCAGCGGCTGTGACCCACGAAGCGCCCGCTCATGTTCACTGGCCCGTGAAGGCCGAAGAACTACTTCTTCTCGACGTGAATGGGGAACTTCGGCGTCGTTCCCTCTTTGGCGAGCTTCTTCTTACGGTCCTGGCCCATCCGGTTTTTGCGGATCTCACGGCGCTTGGAGGTCTTCTTCGTGTCAGACATGGGACGCGAGGCTTACCCTCTGAAAGCGCCTCCGTCAATCCGTAGTGAGCGTCCAACCCGTCTCCTGGCCGATCGCCGCTCGATAGACCTCATGGAGCCTCGAAAACAGGGGTCCCGGAGATCCCAACGGGCGGTCGTTCACTTTTGTCACCGGGAGCATTTCCCGGATGCTGCTCGTGATGAACACCTCGCTCGCCTCCTCGAGGCGAGGCGCGGAAAGGACGATCTTGTGGCCCATCCGTCCAGCGGCCTCCAAGACGAGCCGACGCGTGACGCCCATCAACGCGCTCTGTCCTTGGTACGTGTGGAGCGCCCCTTCGATGACCGCGAAGACGTTGCTTGAGGCGCCCTCCAGCGCGAGGCCGTCGCGAACCAAGATCGCCTCGTGCGCGCCCATTTGGCGGGCGTGACGGGTCGCCAGGACGCTCTCGACATATCCCAACCCCTTGAGCGACGCCCGCTCACGACGGACCTCTTGGGTCACGACCGCGATCCCAGCGCGGTACATCTGCGCAGACGGCAAGCGAAGCGCGCTCGCGATGATCCGCCACGACGCTGGCCCGTCGTGATCCAGCCCCGCGCCCTCCCCGCGCGTCACCACCATGCGGATCGCGTGGTCCTGTTCTCCAGTCCGAAACGTCCGCTCCCGCACGACGGCCCGCAGCTCGTCTCGCCACGTCGCCGGGCTCGGCGCCGTGATCCCCAGCGCGGCCGCTCCTCGCGTCAATCGCGTGAGGTGCGCTTCCAACGCGTGAGGCGCGTTGCCGTACGTCCGCAGCACTTCGAACACCCCGTCGCCATAGAGCGCGCCGCGATCGAGCACCGACACGACGGCCGGGCCAAGGACGCCGTTGATCGAGCAGACGATCATCGAGACGCGCGGGTCGCTTCAGCGCGAAACGTGAAGCGACCCGTCCGCCTACTTGAGCGAGTCGAGAAGCTCACGCGCTCGTGCGTGTCCGCGGTCTTCGGAGAGCGCGCGCTCAAGCATCGAGATCGCTTTTCGGGCGTCCCCCTGCTTCGCGCTGATGTCGCCCAAGAAGAAGTAGACATCCGCCTTCGCGATCCCGGCGTCCGGTCCGAGCTTCTGAAGCAAGAGCGCCCGGAACGTCTTCTGCGCTCGGGCGAGGTCTCCCTGCGCGTGGCAGAGCCGACCGAGGTCCCGCAGCACCGGCACGTTCGTGAGGTCGATCTTGAAGGCAGAGTCGTAGTGCGAGAGCGCGTCGTCGATCCGGTCCATCCCCTCAAGCGCACGGCCGAGGCGGTGGTGGTACTTCGCGATCTCCTTGCTCCGGCGCTTGCCGAAGCTCGCGATGATCTGCTCGAGGACCGGGACCGCGTCCACTTCCCGTCCCGCCTCGATGTAGAGGTCGCAAAGGGGCAAGAGGACGTCACGATCATCTGGCGTCAGCTGGGCTGCGCGCTCGAGATACGACGCCGCGGTCGCGGGATCCGCGAGCTGTTCTTGGTGAATCGACGCCGCGCGCTTGAGCAGGTCGACCTGAAGCGCATCGTCCGAGGTCGCCATCGCTTCCTCGACCAGGAGCTCCGCGAGCTCTTGGTAACGACCGTGCTTCTCGAAGTGCTCACGGAGCGGCTCGAGGGCCTGGTCGGGCGCGACTTGATAGGCCTGCCGAAGCGCCGCTTCCGCGCGCGCGGCGTCGCCGAGATGCTCCTCCGCCACGTTCGCGAGCGAGAGGGCGTAGGCCACTGACTCGTCCGGCGCGAGGAGCGAAATGAGCTGCTCCAGCGTCGACGCGGTCTCCGCGTAGTTCCCGGCGTTTCGGTGAAGCTGCTCGAGGCGCTTGATCGAGTCGACGTCGGTCGGGTCGACATCGATCGCGCGAGCGAGCGAAGCGATCGCGGCCGGTGCGTCCCCGCGTCGCTCTTCATGAACCGCAGCCAGGCGTCGCAAAACCTCCGCCTGCGCGGCGCCCTCGGTCAGCCCGACGCGGTGCTCAAGCCAACCGACCAGCTCGCTCCACGCTTCTTCCGCGGCGAGCAATCGCTCAAGCTCGTTGAGCGCTTCGACGTTGTCCGACTGCATCTCCAGGATCTCAGTCAGCTGCTCGATCGCCTCCGCGCGTCGCCCGAACGCCTGCTCCTGCAGTCGCGCCAAACGGACCCGCGCCACGATGCGCTCGTCGTCTGTCGACGCGATGTCCAGGCGCCGGTCCAGCAGCCCGCGTAGGTCCGTCCAGCGCTCGCCTTCTTGATAGAGCCGCTCGAGCGCGTCGATCGCCTCCAGCTCTTCTGGCGCGTCGTCGAGGATCTCTTGGTAGGCCCGCATCGCGCGAGCCGAATCCGCGAGCGGCCCCTCGTACACCTCAGCGAGCTGCCTACGAATGTCGAGACGATCGTCAGGGGAGACCGTCACCTCTGCGCGACGCTCAAGGAGATCCGCGACGTGGCTCCAGCGGCCTTCCGCCATCCGGATCCGCGCGAGGTCGTCGATCGCGATCGTGTCGCCACGGTCGATCGACAAGACCGCCTCGTAGCAGTCGCCCGCGGTCGCGTTGTCGCCAAGGGCGGACTCCGCCAGTCGCGCCGCTTCTCGCAGGCGCTCCTTCCGTGCGTCCTCGTCGTACTCCACTCCGGACCAGACCCGGAGGGCCTCGACCAGTTCTTCCTCACGACCCGGCTGACGAAGAAGCTCGACCAGTTGCGCGTGTCCTTCGGCGGTGTCCGGGTCGGCCTCGACCACCTTCTGGAGACACGCCTCTGCGCTCGGGACGTCCCCGAGGCGATCGCGGTACCAGCTCGCGGCGCGTAGATGGATGTCCCGAACGAGGTCCCTGTCGAGGTGCGATGATTCCGACACCCGCTCGACCACACCGCGGAGCGACTCCCAGTTTCCGGAGGCCGCCGCGAGGCGCTCGAGATCGCCGAGGAGATCGGCGTCGCGTGGGTCTGTCTCAAACGCGCGTCGGACCGCGTCCAGGGCGCGTTGGTTGTCACCCAGCTCGGTCTCCCAAAGCGCAGCCGCTTCCTGAAGAAGTCGAACCCGCTCACCATCGGACTCGGCGAGCTCGATGCGCGTGTCATAGAGACCGGCCACGCGATCGGTCGCGCCGACTTCGCGGTAGGCATTGTCGAGAACCTCGACCACGTCGCGCGCGAGCTCGGGGTTCTCGGTGAGCCCCTCGAGCGCCGCCATCGCGCGGAGGTCGGTCGGGTCGCGATCGAGAACCTCGCGGAACGCGACGAACGCGCCGCGCAGGTCCTGGAAGTGCTCTTGGCGAAGCTGTCCGAGACGAATGAGAAGCTCAGACCGCTGCGACGGGTCACCCGCGAGACCGGCGCGACGCTCCAAGACGTCCGCGAGCTCGCTGTGGTTGCGCGCCTTGCTGTGAAGCCGGTCGAGGGACTCGAGGAGCTCCTCATCGTCGCCGACCTGCTCCGCGGCGCGTGAGTACGCCTGGACCGCCATGGCCTCGTCACCGAGACGCTCCTCCGCGACGACCGCGAGCCGCTGGAAGAGCGCGCGCGCCACCGTGGGCTGAAGCGAGGACGCCGCGCGCCGCTGCAGAACATTTGCGAGCTGCGCCCACCCGTCGTTCTTGCTCGCGACTCGCTCAAGGTGCCGCGCGGTCTCATCATCGGATGGATCCTCCGCGAGGGCCTCCGCGAGCGACTCGAACGCGGAGTCGAGATCACGACGACCGTTCTCGTGGACCTCTGCCAAGCGACGGAGCTCATCGCGGCGCTCTCTCGGATCGCGCGCGCCGCCCGCCTTGAGCTTGATCAACTCGGCGAGCTCGTCCCAGCGCTCCTGCACGTGAAGCAGCGGCTCGAGGGTCTCGCTGGCGCGCTCGCGGTAGTCCTCCAAGTGGCAGATTCGGAAGAGCGCCTGGAGCGACGGCTCGTGACGGTTGTCGAGCTGAAGCGCCTGCTGGTACATCGTGATCGCTTCGACCACGTCGTCGAGCTCACGCTCAAGGACCTCTCCGGAGCGATGCACGATGCCGACGCGCTCTTGCGTCGACGGAGCGATGCCGGCCGCGAGCCGCAGGTTGTCGAGGAGCGCCGGCCACATCGCCTGCCGCTCGTAGAGCCGCGTCAGCGCATGGACCGCTTCGGGATGGCTGGCGTGCGCGCCGAGCACTGAAGTGTAGGCATCGATCGCCTCGAGCGGACGGTTGAGCTGCGTGTCTTCAAGCTGACCGAGCCGAAGCCCGAGCTCAGAGCGCATCGAGGCGTCTTGCTCCAGATCGATTCGACGGCGAAGCACGTTGGCGAGCTTCTCGGACATGGACGCCGCGCCGTAGAGACGGTCCAGCGCCTCCAGACCGACATCGTCGTCCGCGTCTTCGTCGACCGCGCGTTCGTACATCTCGATCGCGCCGCGAGGATCGCCCAGGAGCTCTTCCAAGACGCTGCCGCCGCGACGGAGAAGCTCCGCGCGCTCAGCTGGGTCGAGGCTGCGGTCGACCTTCCGGTTGAGGACGTCCACGAGACCGCGCCAGTCGCCGACCATCGTGTGGAGAGCCTCCAGCGCGTCGAGCGCGCTCGGGTCATCGGGGTCGTGGTTGGCGAGGCGCTCGTAGGTCTCGATCGCCGCGCGCGGGTCACCGCGGCGCTCGTCATGAACGCGCGCCACCGTCGCCAAGAGCTGCGAAACGAGCGCTGGGTCATCGGCGTTGTCGATCGCTTGTCCGTACGCCGCGACGTGCTCGTCCCAGGTGGACAGAAGGGCCGCCAAGCGGTCGAGCTCGGAACGCGAGTCGGTCGAGCTTGGGTCAGCCGCGAACGCGCGCGCCCAGGCGTTAAACGCGAGCGCACCGTCGCGGCCGCGCTCCTCGTGAAGACGTCCAACCTCACCGAGTAGGCGCGTCTTCTCTTCGCGCGCGTCGGTCAAGCTCACCTGCGCCTCGAGAATCGCGATGAGCTTCTTCCACTCGTCGCTCCCGCGGTAGATCGGCTCCAGCAGCTGCGTGATGCGCAGCTGAAGGTCGTCGTCCATCACGTGCTTCTCGAGCGCCGAGATCGCCGGCGCGTAACCCGGGTCGCTCTCGAGGAGCTCCTCCCACGTATCGATCGCGCGGTGTTTGTCTCCCAGTCGCTCGATGGAGAGCGTCGCCAAGCGATGCTTGAGGTCGGCCGCGGCGCGCGGGTCGTCCGCGTTGTCGATGCGCAAGCGAAGGTGTTCGCCGAGCTCCGGCCAGCGCTCACCGGTCGTGAGCAAACGGTCCAGCGCGAGCGTCGCGCTCTCATCGCCGGGCGCGATCTCGAGGACTCGTCGGTAGGTGTCGATCGCGGCGGGCGCGTCGTCGGTGCGCTGTTCCCGCACACGTGCGGCGAGGTGAAGGAGGCGAACTCGCTCGGCGTCCTCGTCCGCGATCTCGACGCGTTCCGAGTACAGATCGAGAAGCGGGGACCACTGCTCAAGACGCTCGTGTGCTGACTCCAGCGCCTCGAACGTCGGCGTGTCGTTCGCGTCGAACGAGAGCGCGCGACGGTAGAACGGGATCGACCGCGCGACGTCTCCCGCCCGCTCGTCAAAGATGCGCCCGGTCAGCGCGGAGAGCTGCGCCGTGTCGGGATCGTCATCGGTAATCGTGTCGAGCGCGCCGGCGTAAATCTCACCGAGGCGCGGCCACTTCTCGAGGACGTTGGTCAAGCGGCTGAGCGTGTCCCAGACCTCACGGTCGACCGGGTCCTCGCGGAAGAGCCGCGCGTACACCTCAAGACCGCCGTCGAGATCCTCGAGGTAGTCCTCATGAATCTGACCGAGACGGCGCAGGATCTGCTTCCGCTCGACCAGATCCCTTTCATCCGAGAGCCGCGCCTCAAGCGCACCGGTGACCCGGGGCCAGTCCATGCGCTGCAGGAACACGGGCTCCAAGATCGACGCGGCGGTCGAGCGATGCTCATCCGTCGCCATAAGCTTCTCGAGCTCAGCGATGGACGGGTCATGGCTGTTGTCTTGCTCGACCGACAGCTTGAAGCAGTCGAGGCCGCGGTAGCCATCGTTGAGATGGTCGACGAAGACCTTACCGAGCGAGTAACGAAGCTCGACCGGGTTGCCCGTGCCGCCGTCCAGCTGGCGTTCGTAGAGCAACGAGAGGTCGTGCCAGCGCTCAGCGCGCGTGTAGAGTCGCTGCAGCGCGCCGTACGCTTCTTCGCGCTCGGTCTCGGCGAGCACCTGCTCATTGGCATCGATCGCCGCCGGGACGTCATCGAGCTGCGTCTCGCAAATCGTCGCCTGCCGGAGCAATAGCTCGACGCGTTGCGCGCCATCGTCGGTGATGTCCGTCTTGCGGCGCACCACGGTCAGGAGCGCAGAGAAGTCGCCCGCTTCCTCGTGAAGCTCTTCGAGCGCGTCGAGGGCATCTGTGTGCTCTGGTCGGTTCTCGAGGACCTTGCCGTAGTACGAGCGCGCAGCACCGCTGTCGTCGAGGAAGTTCCGGGAGACCTCGGCGACCTTCATCAAGACGGACGTCTGCTGGTCCTCGTCCATGACGTCGGGCGCCACGTTCTTCAGAACACCCGCGTACTCCGCCCACTTCGAGGACGCTGCCGCGTGGCGCTCAAGATCCGCGAGCATGACGGGCAGATCCGGCTCACTCGAGCCGCTCACGACCGCTCGGCCCATCAGCTCAAACGCGCGACCGGGCTCGCTGAGACCCACATCGGCGACCTCGGCGGCGCGTCGATACGCGCTGAGCCGCTGAACCGGGTCGTCTCCCTCGGCCGTCACCTCAAGCGCCGCGATCAGGTTCGCGTGCGCCGCGGATGACTCGTAGTGCGGAACAAGCGCGCGCGCGGCGTCAACGCGCGGACGCTGAGCGTCGCTCGCGAGGACCGCCTCGAGCGCGGCGATCGTTCCCGCGTGCCCTGGCGTCAACGCGAGCACCTCACCGTAGACGTCGATGGAACGCTCCACGTCGCCGGTCCGCTCGCGCATCAACTCACCCGCCCGGAACAAGAGCTCCGCGCGCTCAAGCGGTCCATCGGCGGAGTCGAGCTGAAGCTCCACGACCTCCAACAGGTCCGTCCACTTGCTCTCCGATTCGTAAAGCGAAGCCAGCGCTGCGAGGGTCTCGCGATCGGGTCCGAAGCGGCTGAGGACGTCGTTGTACGCGATGATCGCGTTGTCGACGTCTTCGAGCTTCGCCTCATAGATCGCACCGACGCGGCGGCTCAGGGCGCGCTGCTCGTCTTCGCTCGTGATGCCCTGCTCGCGCGACTGAAGAACGCCGATGAGCTTGAGCCAGTCCTGCCGGCGCTCGTAGAGACGCTCCAGCGCGGTGAGCGCGGTGAGGTCCGTGGGGTCGGCGTCGAGGAGCTGACGGTAGGCCGCGATCGCTCCCTCGTCGTCGCCGAGCTCTTCTTCCAAGAGTTCCGCGAGTCGCACAAGGAGACGCGCGCGCTCATCGGGATCCGTGACGAGCTTGATCTGTCGACGAAGGTCTTCGCTGAGCGACTTGAAGTTGCGGCTGCCAAGGTGAATCCGCTCAAGCGCACGCGCGGCGGGAAGCACCACGTCCGGGTTGTCGCCGTCCGTCGAGATGAGGCGCTGGTAAGTGCGCTCCGCGCTCTCCAGGTCGTCGACACCATCGAAGAGTTCAGCCAGCTCAAGGAGCAGCTCGCTCTGCAGAACCGTCGAGCCCTCCGCGGCGCCAACCGCTTCTTCCAGAACCGTCGCGCGTTCTGCTTGTGCGCCGCGAATGGCGGCGACGCGAGCGAGCTCTCCGCGAACGTCACGGTTGGTCGGCTCGATCTTCACGGCCCGCGCGAATGACGCGAACGCCGCGGCCGGATCGTTGAGGCGGTTCTCGTGAAGGTCGGCGGCGCGCATCAGAAGCGAGACCTGCTCGACCGGATCGCTCCGGTCCTCGATCTCCACCTCGATCACGCGCGCGAGCGGAGCCCACGCGCCTTGGCTCTCGTAGAGCGGCTCGAGGATCGCGGCCACGCGCTGACGCTGCGACTTCTCGTCGAGGAGACGCTCGAGCGCCTCCTGCGCGCGAAGGTGCGTCGGGCTCGAGTCTAGGATCTGCTCGTAGTAGTCGACCGCGGATCCCGGCTCGTCGAGCTTCTGCTCGTAGAGCTCACCGAGCTCTTGCATCCGCTCGATACGCTCTGCGCCTTCAACGCGGCCCACCTCTTGTTGGATGAGCGCGACGAGATCACGGGAGCGGTTGGTGCGGCGGAAGAGACGCTCCAGCGCGCGTCGCGACGGCGCGTGGTTCGGCTCAAGGTCGATGACCTCTTGATGCGCGCGGATCGCGAGCGCCGGGTCGTCGAGGATCTCTTCAAAGAGGAAGCAGACCTGGTTCAACAGCTCGAGCTTGGACTCGGTGTCGACGGTCTCGGCGATGCGGTTGCGGTAGAGGACCTGCAGCTCGTCCCAGCGCTCGTTCTCGGTGTAGAGCTCTTTCAGCGCCTCAAAGGCGCGACCATCTAGTGGATCGCTCCCGAGAACCGCGCGGTGATGCGGCTCTGCCTCGAGCGGTCGCGCGAGGACCACGTCGTATACGTGTGCGAGTCGCCGCGAGAGCTCGGCAAAGTCGCTCGGGTCAAGCTCGGCGCTCTCCAAGACGGTCGCGTAGGCCTGGGCCAGGTCGTCTTGCTTGTTCGCGCTCTCTGCCGTTTGCGCGAGCCGATCCCAGAGCTCGGGATCGCTCGGGTGGTCGAGGAACGCGCTCTCGAGGGCGGAGTACGCGCCAGCGACATCGCCGAGCCGCTCCGCCGAGAGGGTCGCCAAGCGCAGCCGGAGCGTCCGCTTCTCTTCTGCGTCCGTCTCTGCGTCCGCCAAGCGTCCACGCAGGACATCGGCGAGCTTCTCGTAGCGGCCGGTCTCCTCATAGGGATCCTCGAGGAGTCGACCCACGCGAACCCCGTACTTGGCGTCCTCGCCGATCTCTTCCAGTCCGGAGACCGCCGACTCATTAGTCGGGTCGAGCTCAAGCACCGATGCGTAGGCGTCGATCGCGCCCGACGGATCGTCGAGTCGTTGACACACCACGCCCAAACGGCCGGTGAGCTCAACGTGCTCTTCCGCGTCATCAGAGACCTCGAGCCGCCTGCGCAGGACGCCCGCGAGCTCGCCCCACTCTTGGGCGCTCACGAGCAAGCGATCGAGCGAGGTCAGCGCGCGTTCGTCGCTCGCGTTGATATCGAGGATCGCGCGGTGGCGCGCACACGCTGCTGACCCGTCCCCAAGAACGTCCTCTTCGAGCGCCGCGACCTCCCGCAGGAGCTCTAGCTTCTCGTCTTCCTCATCCGCGTGCTCAAGCCGGTGGTTGAACAAATCGCGAAGGTCATCCTGTCGCGCCTCTGCCCGGTAGATCCGGTCGAGGACCTCGACGGACCCGCGGTCCCCCGGCGTCTCTTCCAGGATGCGCTGCAGCTCCGCGATCGCGTCTTCGGTCTTGCCGAGCCGCTCGCTGGAGAGCTCCGCGACCCGACGTCGAAGCGCCAGACGTTCATCACCGGAAGCGTCCTCGTGATCGATTCGCGCGCGGTAAAGACCCACCACCTGTGCGTGGCGCGAGGCCGCGTCGGCACACGCTTCAAGCGCGGTGACGACCTCAGGATCTGTCGGGCGAACTTCGAAACCACGCGCCGCCCACTTGTAGGCGGCCGCGTCGTCTCGAAGACGCGAACCCGAGAGATCTCGAATGCGCGTGATGAGCGCGATGCGCTCGTCATCGCTGGCGTCATCGGGGAGACCGTCAAGCTGAACGACCAGGAGCGGAACCAGTCGGCTCCACTTCTCGTCTCGCTCGTAGATCGGAATGAGCCGCTCCGCCGCGACGGGATGGTTGGCGTCGACCCCGAGGACACGTTCGTAGTTTCGGAACGCGCGATGAGGCGCCTCCAGCTGCTCTTCATAGATTCGCGCCGCGCGAAGCGAGAGCTCAATCTTGAGATCGTTGTCGTCGCTCCGTTCCGCGGCGCTGCCGAGTACGTCGACCAGGCCTTCCCAGTCCCCCGCGTCGGCGTAGAGCTCATGCAAGCCTTCCCAGTCCTTCGCGGCCAGGAACGACTCTCGGAGCGTACGGAGCGCGCGACCGTTCTTCGGGTCGAGCTCGAGGATCCGCTTCCACGCGCTCGCCGCCTTGACGGGATCGTCGAGGTGCTCGCCGTAGATCGTTCCGAGCTTCTGGAGCGTCTTGGTCTGCTCCTTGATGTTGACGGAACCGGCCGCCTTCATCTCCAACGCGTGCGCCAGGGTCGCCCAGTCCTTCTCGCGGTCGGCGAGCTTCTCGAGCTTCTGAAGCGCGCCTTCGGTCTCGGGCGCTTCATCAATGACGCCGCGCCAGAGCGCGATCGCGTCAGTGTGCCGGTGGAGGCGTTCCCCGGCCAAGGTCGCGAGCTCGACCCGCATCGCGAGTCGCGCGGTCGGATCGCTCGCGAGCTCTGACTCCTTGCGGACGACCTCGTAGAGCGACTGCCAAGCGCGCTTCTTCGTGTAGATCTCTTTGAGCTGAGTGAGCGCATCGCGGTGCTCTGGGTTGAGCTCGACGATTTTCTCAAGCGGTCGTGTCGCTTGGTTGTAGTTCGCGAAGCGATCCACCCAGAGACGGGCGACCTTCATGTGCAGGTCGACCTTCGTCGCGACGTCCTCGGTCGCCTCGGCTTGCTTGGTGTGAACCTGGATCAGGTCGTTCCAGCGACCCATCGACTCGTAGGTTCGCGCGAGCTCCGCCAGCGCCTCTTCATCCGTCGAGCGCTCGCTGAGGATCGCGTTGTAGGTGTTGATCACCATCACATCGAGCTGAAGGTGCTCGCGGTAGATCGGCACGAGCTCACGCAGGAGCTGCACCCGACGATCCGACTCCTCGTCCGGGAGCGCGTCGATCTCGGCGCGCATCACCTCGACCAATGCGTTCCACTTCTCACCATCTCGGTACAGCGTCCGGAGCGCGGTGGCCGCGCGGTCGTTGGTCGGATCGATCCTCTGGACCGCCTTCCATGCGTCGATCGCGCGCTCGGTCGCGCCCTTCTCTTCGGCGGCGTTCGCCAGCTCAGTCGCGAGCTCGAGCTTCTGCTTGGAGGTCTGCGCGACGCGGAGCGCGTCACCGAGAATCGTGATGAGTCGCGCTTCGCCATCCTCGCCGGCGTTCTCGCGCGACAAGTACTCGCGATAGAAATCCACGACGCCCGGATGCGCGGGGTCGATCTTTCGCAGACGTGAGAAGTACGGGTCGGCCTCGGCGGGGGCCTTGCGGATGCGCCAGTGGACCATGCCGATCTGGAGCAGGATCCCTTGCTCGCTCTCGAGCTTCTGTCGCGAGCGGAGCGCGTCTTCATAGAGCGCGACCAGGTCGTCCCAGTCTTCACGCTCGGTGTAGTACTCGACCAAGAAGCGGAGGGCTTCCTCGTGACCCGGGGAGAAGTCGAGGACGCGCTTGAACGCGACCGCGGACGAAGCGGGCTCCGACAGCTTGTGCGCGTAGACGCGACCGGCGTGAAGGAAGAGCGCCAGTTTCTCGTCGCGGTTCCGCGCCGCGCCCGCGGTGTCGGTGTAGACCTTCGCGACGTCCTTCCAGCGATTGCGCGCCTTGAGCGTGACCGCGTAGAGACGCGCGGCGCGCGTCGAGGAGGGGTCTGACTTGAGCGCTTGCTTGAACAGCTTGTCCGTTTCGCGAGCGCGTCCCTTTCGGCGGAACTGCCACACCAAGGTGGAGGCGCGCACCAGGAGGCCGGTCTTGAGCGCGGGGTCGGCGGCGTCGTCCGCTTCTTCGATGAAACGGTCGGCCAGCGTTCGCCAGTTGGCCTCGTTCTCTTCGACCCGCTTGATGAAGTCGCGGACCTCTTCGGAGTCATGGATCTCAACGCTCTTGCGAAGCGCGACCAGCGCTTGCTCGTCGTCGAGCAGCTCTTCATGGCGGATCCGCCCGAGCTCTTTCAGGAGCGCCGCGCGGAACTTGGGGTCGTCGCGCGTTTGCTCCGCCTCCAGGTCCAGCAACGCAGCGAGCGCGACCCATTCGCCGCGCCGCTCGTGTCCGACCCGTGCCGCTTCGATCAAGCGCGTGGGGTTGTCGCCAACGATCTCAGGGTCATCACTCGCGAGCGCTTCGCGCAGCCCTTGAATCAAACCGTCATCGTCAGGGTGCTGTTCAAGCTGCCCTAAAAAGTTCGCGACGCTCAGGCCCATTGGAGGCCCCGGTGTTGACTCATTCTTTGCTCCGCCTCTGCGTCGTACTTCTCGCCCGACGCAAATGTATCTGCGCCGTACTTCTCGCCCGACGCACAGCGCTTTTGGCGCCGACGCCGCGATGGTAGCGGCGACGTTTCCAACGCCGCAACACCCAATTCATCTCAACGTCAGTTCGTCGGTCGGGGCGGTCACCCGCCGCATCATGGAGCCCGACGTCGCACATGTGCACTTGCGCAGCATACGTCGCCCTTGGGTAACGACTTCGTGCGAAGTGCCGTCTTAATCAGCACGCGCGCTCGACCTGCGGGTCGAGCGCGCGGCGGAGCCGAACCAGGTCTCGGCGGATTTTTCTTGCGAGGCGCGGTCGTCAACAACGAGTCGTCAACAAGCCGTCAGCATTTAGAAGGCCATAATCGCGCCGGCCCAGGTCATCGCCGCGTACGTGACGAGCCCAACGGTCATATGAACCGTGCCGAGCGCCTGGAGCGTGCCGTAGTCATTCGCGCGATCGAGGCCCAGTCGCTCGCTGTTCGCGACGATGAAGCCGAGACCCATCTGAACGATCATGCCAGCGAAGTGAACCCACCGAAGCCGCTTGTGGCGCCGAAGGTTTCGCGCGTAGTCGCTGTCACCCTCGCTCAGGTTCATCGGATCGGGCATCCGGAACGAGAGCGCGAAGGTCGCCGAGTAGAGAACGGTCGTGAGCATGGAGCTGATCAAGTGAGGCCAGGGCACACCCGTACATTGGCCTTGTCCAAAGATCGCCCCACCGCTGACACATGGGTTGTCTTCTTGTCCCGCGAAGAAGCCGTAGAGGTTGTGGTACTGGAAGCCACCCAACAGGAGGGTCACGCCCATCGAGGCCCAGGTCGCGATCCCCAGCCACTTGTGAAGCTTGGCGAGACGACCGCGCTCGCGCATCTGCTGCGGAATGGTTGGGCCCGCTTCGCTCGCGGAGTCGCCCGGGCCACCGTCGGCGGGCGCCTCTTCCACCATGGTCGCGGCGATCGTTTGCATCGCGAGCGCGTCCGGCGGCGTGATGTCAGGGCTCACGCTGAGCGAGAGACCGAAGAGCGGCGTGGCGATCACAAGAGCTGCAAGCGTTCCCATGCGGCGAAGTATCCATGCCCGCCCCGCGGCCGCCAAGCGTCTTTCGCTTACGGCTCGTTCGCTCCAGAGCCCAAAACGCACGAACAAAGCTCGGACGCACGGGTCCTTGGCGGGCTAGGCTCTTGTTCAGAGAAAACGCTCACGCTGGCTCTCGCGCGGGCGACACGTGAAAACGGAGTACGATGTTGTTCGATAACCTCCCTCAGGCTGTCTCGATTTACGAAGTCTCTCCCCGCGACGGACTTCAGAACGAGGGCGCCCAGGTCCCCACACACGCCAAGGTCCGCTTGATCGAAGCGCTGGCGGCTGCGGGTCTCAAGCGCATCGAGGTCGCGAGCTTTGTATCGGCGAAGTGGGTTCCGCAGATGGGCGATGGTGAGCAGGTCTGCACGATGATGGATCGCGAAGAGGACATCATCTACTCCGCGCTCTGCCCCAACGCCTACGGCCTCCGCCGTGCTCAGCAGGCGGGCGTCGAAGAGGTCGCGGTCTTCATCAGCGCGAGCGAGACCCACAACCGGAAAAACGTGAACAAGACGATCACGCAGACGCTCGACGCGTTCGAGGGCGTGATCGAACCCGCCGTCCGTGCGGGTCTGCGGGTACGCGGTTACGTCTCGACGCTGTGGGGATGTCCATACGAAGGCGACGTCGATCCCGAAGCCGGCTTACGCATCGCGAAGCACTTGCTCGATCGAGGCTGCTATCAGGTGTCGCTCGGGGACACGATCGGAGTGGGGACGCCTGTGCAAACGAGGAAGCTCCTGGAGCTCTTTCTTGAGCACATTCCCAAAGAGAAGATCGCGCTCCATCTTCACGACACGCGCGGGACGGCGCTCGCCAATGTTCTGGTCGGTCTCGAGATGGGCATCACGACCTTTGACGCCTCCGTGGGCGGGCTCGGTGGCTGTCCCTACGCGCCCGGGGCCGCAGGAAACCTCGCGACGGAAGATCTCGTCTACACGCTGCACGGCATGGGCATCGAGACTGGCGTGGATCTCGCCAAGCTCTGGGAAGCCGGTCAGGTCGCGGAAGCGGTCTGTGGACGCGACCTCCCCGGCAAGGTGCACCAAGCCGGCGTGCGCTCTCTCGCCAAGTAGAGGGCGGCGAGACTACTCGTGGTCGAGCATGGTCGCGGCGTAGGGATCCTCAAACACCACGTCGCCGCCCTCGAAGTACGAAGAGAGGAACGAGAGCCAGGCGTACACTCCCGTTTCGCTGTCTCCCACGTTCCCGTGGGTCGCGTCACGAACCTCGCCGTCTTTGCGCACCACGTCGAACTGGAGCATCCCGCCCGTCACCGTTCCGTCCAGCAAGTTATTGGAAAACGGAGGCATGGGGGAAAGCGGAAAGCCTGGCTCGGCGCGCAAGACCGGCGGCATGATCGGCAAGCCAAGCGCGCGGCCGAGCGTGTAGTTCGCGACGTTCGGAACGGTGTCGTCATCGAGCACAACACCCATCATGATGTGCGGGGCGCGGTCCCCGCGCAGCCGCTGTCCGATCACGTGAGGGCCGTAGCTCGCGGCGTCACCTGGCTCGAGCAGCGTCTGCAGGACGGGGAAGAAGCGCGCGACATCGCCCTCACTGGTCCCGCGCGGGCGCAGCAGCTCGACCAAAGCGCCGATGGTCGCTGAGTCGCTGACGATGGAAGACACCCGTCCACCCGGGACCACCAAAACAGCCGCACCGTAGTCCTCGCTCAAGGCGAGCAGCTCCACGCCCATGATGCCGCCGAGGGAGACGCCGAGATAGCTGAGCGTCTCCGGGCGCACGTCGTTCATTCCATCGCCGGTGAAGTCCACGCCGCCCATCAAGAGCTTCGTAAACTGGAGCTTGTCGTACGCCGCCTGCCGCCAGTTGTCTCGCAAGACCAGCGGCCGCACGGCGCGCTCGCGGAGGTCCCCGATCGTAAAGAAGCGCAGCACCGTCGGCAGCAGCTCGCGGCTCTCCCCTTCCGGAATCGCGGGGTGGTCTCCATGCGAGAACGGATCGATCGCGACGGTCGCGATGCCTGCCGGCGCCGCGAAGCTCGCGAGGCGACGACCTTGTTCGCGTCCGCTCCCGAGCCCCGACCCCCAGACCAACGTGTCGTAGGGCGGCGCGCCCTCCTTCGGTAACCACGCCGTGATCGGGAGCGTGTACTGCGCTACAGGTGCGCTCGAACGTGGCGCGATCACGCCGCCCTCCCCGCGGTAGTCGTTGGCGACGAACGAGGCCTCGCAGCGAATGAAGAGCGCCTCCGTTTCACAGGTCGACGCGACAAGCGTGAAGCTCCGCTCCGCGATGTCCGCCGCGATCGCGAGCGAGTCCCGGGTGACGGTCTGCGTCGGGAAGGTCGTGAGCGCGACCAGCTCGTCTTTCCCGGCGATCACGTCGAGCGCGATCAGGGCATCGATCGCGCGCTGGTCGAGCGCGTCGGGCGTGGTGAGTCGATCCACCAATCGCGGAGAAGGCTCGAGGCACCCTCGCCCCGCGTCGGTCAGCGCGCGCGTCACATAGGCCGCGACCAAGCTCTGCTCCGGCAAGGGCGCCATCGGCGCGAGCATCAACGTGGACCCCTCGTCGGTCGTCGTCACGAGCGCGCCTTCGAGGCGCGGCGCGGCGCCGGGCTCTCCCAGCACGACGAAACCGATCCCCGCGTCGGCGGTCCGCGTCACGTCGCCCGTGGGGATCTGGGTCACGTCGAACGCGCGACCAAAGCGAAAGAAGGCCTCCGCGTTAATCCCGAACCCGTCGAGCGTGGGGAGGTCTTCGGTGAACACCGGCACGTACCCGTTCGGGCGCCCGTTCAAGATCGGGAAGCGCTCCGCGTCATAGGTAACGCGCACCCCGGTGTCGGTGGAGTCGTCCTCGACGAGCAGCTCACGCTCTGGCCAATTCGCGAGCACCTCGCTGTCGAGATCGTAGAGCGAGACCGTGCATGTTGGCTCCGGCTCTTCGGTGTCCGCGAGATCGGTGTCGCTCGCGTCGCCGTCGGGCGCGTCCGAAGCGTCAGTGGCGTCGGTTCCGGTGTCGGCGTCAAGAAAGAGGTCGTCGTCGTCTCCGCAGCCGAGCGCGGCGATCAGCGCTAGACAGACGAGCGCGCGGGTCACAGGTCGGTCCGGAGGAACTGGCCGTTCTCGCATTGGTAGCGGCGCAAGGAGACCTCACGATCGATGGGCGCGGCGATCAACACGACGTTCCCCGTGAAGAGCGCGCGCGACCCAATGGGCGCGGCATCCGTGGGCAGGAGCGGACCGATGCGATCGCGCGCACCGTGAAGCGGCTCCGACTCGCCCGCGAGCACGGGGCGCCCGTCTTCACACCGCACGCCCGAGAGCTCGGTGTCGATCTGGGTCTCTCCCGCGTGCTCGAAGCGCCGCCCCGAGCGCGCCTCCCCGCAATCGGCGACGTAAGTCACCGAGTCTCCGGACGGCGCGAACCCAACTGGAGAGCAACCCGGGAACGAAGGAACGGCTTGCGCATATTCAGGCTCAAACTGAATCGCGTAGACCGTCGTGGTCGGCCCCGTATCTTGCGCGCAGAGCCCATAGTAGAAGCTCCGCCCCGCGAACGCGAAACCGGTGATCGGCATCGTGCACGGGCTCGGCACCGCGAGCGCGACACCGCGCCGCGCGTTGCCCCCTGCGCGGCCGCCGAGCTCGTACATCCCGAAGAGCGCGCAAGAGTCACCGTTCGCTCCGCCGCAGGGGCCCCGGTTCTTTCGGTGGAGCACGAGCGCGCGTCCCGTCCCATCCATCGCGACCGCGACGTTTCCGCGTCGGCCCGTTCGCGTCAGCTCGGTGGTCCCCAGGTCACGTTCTCGACCGACGCGCGTCCCGCTCGTGTCCATCAAGACCGCCTTGGTTCGCAGCACCGTCTGCTCACGCTCAAGCCACGCGACCGCGAGCTTGCCTCCGCGCTCGGCGGCCGCGATCTCGACCGCGTCAGGAGGAATATCGAGCGCGTTCCCGCCCGCGATCAACCGCTGTTCGGGACCCTCGGCGTTGCCGAAGCGGGTGAGCTTGAGCATCTGAATGCCGCCCCCGAGCTGCGTCGGCGAGCCGAAGATCAAGACCGGCTCGCCCCCCGCGAGAAGCAGATCAAACGCGACCGCCGAGGGGACCGAGCGCGGAGCGGCGACCGGGATGCGCGGCGGAGGTGTCACGACCGGGGCGGGCGGCGGCGGTTCTTCGGGGCAACCGGACGCCAAGAGCGCACCGACGCAGACCACAGCGAGCCAGAACAAACGCAACTTCGGCGACATCGCGAAGATGGTGCCACAACCCTCGCGCGACGCAGACCACCAAAGCGAACGACGCTCGCGACTTGCTGATGGTCGCGACCGGAACGACCGATTACGATGCCGTCGTGACTGACCTGGCCGACGATCTCCTCACCTACATCGACCGAAGCCCGACCGCGTTCCACGCCGTCGAAGAGACCAAGCGCCGGCTCTTGGCGCACGACTTCGTCGAGCTCGACCCGCGGAAGGGAGAGGACGTCAGCGGTGGCGATCGCTGCTTCATCGTGCGCGGCGGGACCATCATCGCCTTCGTCGTCGGCACACAAGACCCAACCGAACACGGCATTCGGATGATCGGCGCCCACACGGACTCCCCGAACCTCCGCGTGAAGCCCGTCGCGCTGACCCGCGCGGGCGGCGCCTTCCGCATCGGCATGGAGACGTATGGGGGCGTCCTTCAGCACACCTGGCTCGATCGCGACCTCACCCTTGCCGGCCGCGTCGTGATTCGCGCAGACAAGGGCCTCGAGACGCGCTTGGTGAACTTCGCCCGGCCGCTGATGCGGATCCCTTCCCTCGCGATTCACCTCAACCGCGGCGTCAACAAGGACGGTCTCAAGCTCAACGCGCAGAAGCACCTCGCGCCGATGCTCAGTCTCGAGACCGGCGGCGAGCTCGACTTCCGGGACGTGGTCGCCGACGAACTGGAAGACGTGCTGAGCGCGCAGATCGTGAGCTGGGATCTCGCGGCCGCGGACGCCGTACCGTCGGTGCGCTCGGGTCTTTCGCGCGAGATCATCCACGCGCCGCGTCTCGACAACTTGGGGAGCAGCCACTCGGCGGTGAAGGCGCTCCTCGGCGCGCTCGACCCGCAGCCTGCCACCCGACTCATCGCGCTTTACGATCATGAAGAGTGCGGGAGCCGCTCGGCGCAGGGCGCGCAGTCCTCGTTCCTGCAGGGCGTCATCGAGCGGATCGTGAACTCGTTCTCAACGAACGCGACCAGCTTCTACACCTGTATGGCCAACTCGTTTTTGGTCTCCGCGGACATGGCGCACGCGGTTCACCCGAACCACGTCGATCGCCACGAACCCAAGCATCGCCCAGTGCTCGGCGCGGGCCCCGTGATTAAGCAGAACATCAACCAGTCGTACGCGACGAACGACGAGACCTCGGCACGCTTCTCTGAATGGTGCCGCGCCGCCGACGTGGTCCCGCAGCACTTCGTCACGCGCACCGACCTCCCGTGCGGCACCACCATCGGCCCCATCACCGCGGCCCGCCTTGGCGTTCGCGCGGTGGACGTCGGTAACCCGATGCTGTCGATGCATTCCTGCCGCGAGCTCTGCGCGGCCGCGGACGTCGACAAGATGGTCGGCGCGATGCGCGCGTTCCTCACTGACCCCACGCATTTCTGATAGCGTGCGCGCTCAGCGCTCAGGCGCTGATTTGGAGTGATAGAAGTGCGGCGTTCCCGCCGGTGCGACAAAGAGCATGGAGATCCCGCAAGACGAGCGCTTCCGAGAAGAAGCCAAGCGACACAACCTTC
Organism: uncultured bacterium; assembly: GCA_938024995.1. Taxonomy (GTDB): domain Bacteria; phylum Myxococcota_A; class Polyangia; order Polyangiales; family Houyiibacteriaceae; genus CALJDU01. Next base: position 18,713 of record CALJDU010000015.1, on the reverse strand, counting down.
GCTGGAACTGCGAAGACTGCGTCCTCTTCCGCGGTCCGCGCGACGGTACCGCGGAGGGCTCGCAAGCCGACTGCCTCCACGGATTCCCGACGGCGCGGCACTTGAGGAAGCGGTACTTGGATCACAGCGCCGGGATCTTGTTCTGTAAGCACTTCGAGCTTGGGTAGCTCGCGACGTACGAAGTCCGCGCAATCGTGTCTTGGCAGGGTCTTCAGGAACAGCCCCGGAGAAACAGCGCTAGCCCTCGATGAGGTCGATGCGGCGCTGATGTCGCCCGCCCTCGAACTCGGTCGCATCGAAGGCGTCGACAATCGCGAGCGCGAGCCCACGTCCGACCACGCGCGCGCCGAGGCACAAGACGTTGGCGTCGTTGTGTTCGCGGGTCGCCTTGGCGCTGAAAACGTCGTGACAGAGCGCCGCGCGAACGCCGCGGTGACGGTTCGCCGCGATGGACATGCCGATGCCGGTGCCGCACACCAACACACCACGCGCGCCGCCGAACATCACGCGTCGCGCGACCTGGTGCGCGAACGAGGGGTAGTCGACGCTCGAGGTGTCGTGCGTGCCGAGGTCGACGACCTCGTGGCCTCGCTCTTCGAGCCGCGCGACGATCACCCGCTTCAACTCAAGCGCGGCGTGGTCGCAGCCCACGAAGTACTTCAAGAGTGTGCCTGAAAGATCAGCGACACGTTGGTGCCGCCGAAGCCAAACGAGTTCGTGAGCGCGACGTCGATGTCGGCCTGGCGCGCCTCGCCTCGAACCAGGTCTAGCCCTTCGGCGGCCTCGTCCAGGTTCTCGAGGTTGCGCGTCGCGGGGGCCATCTTGTTTTGGATCGACTGCGCGGCGAACACAGCTTCGAGACCACCGGCGGCGCCGAGCAAGTGCCCCGTCATGCTCTTGGTGCTGGAGATGAGGACGTCCTTTGCGCCCGCTCCAAATACGCCCTTGATGGCGAGCAGCTCTTGGCCATCACCGGTCGGCGTCGAGGTGCCATGCGCGTTGATGTACTTCACCGCGCTGGGCGTGAGCTGGGCATCGCGAAGGGCGGCGCGCATCGCGCGTTGGGCTCCCTCGCCTTCCGGCGCAGGTTGAGTCAGGTGATAGGCATCGGCGCTCGCGCCGTAGCCCACGATCTCGCAGACGATGGGAGCGCCGCGCTTGATCGCGGACTCGCGCTCCTCCAGCACCATGATGCCGGCGCCCTCACCCATGACGAAGCCGTCGCGGCCCGTGTCGAACGGACGGCTCGCGGCTTTCGGATCGTCGTTGCGCTTGCTCAGCGCGCGCATCGCGGCGAACCCTCCCACCCCGAGCGGTGTAAGGCACGCTTCTGCGCCACCCGCGATGGCCGCGTCGATCGCGCCCCGCTGGATCCACTTAAAGGCGTCGCCAACCGCGTGCGCCCCCGAGGAGCACGCGCTCACGGTCGTCAGGCTCGGACCGCGAAGGCCCCAGCGCATGGAGACCTGACCCGGCGCCATGTTCGAGATGGCGGAAGGGATGAAGTACGGGCTGACCCGGCGCGGACCTTTCGTGCGGAGGCGCTCGTGAGTCGCCTCGACGACCTCGAGCCCACAGAAGCCGACACCGATAAACGTACCGACCCGATCACGCGCGGCGTCATCGGGCTCGAAGCCTGCGCTCGTGATCGCGTCGTGGCTCGCGGAGATCGCGAACTGAACGAAGCGCGCGCACTCACGCATCTTCTTCTTTTCGATGAGCGTCAGCGGGTCGAACCCGGTGCACTCGCCGGCAATGGTCGACGCGAACGCGCTCGTGTCGAAGAGCGTGATCTGATCGACCCCGCTCTCTCCACGGCACACCGCGTCCCACGACGACGCAGCGGTCAGCCCAACCGGGCTGACCGCGCCTACACCAGTGACGACGACGCGACGCATCGCTCGCTACTGCTTGGCGTGTTCCGTGATGTACGAGACGGCGTCGCCCACGGTGCGGATCTTCTCGGTGTCTTCGTCCGGGATGTCGATCTCGAACTGCTCCTCGAACGCCAAGACGAGCTCCACGATCGCGAGTGAGTCCGCTCCGAGGTCGTCGATAAACGACGCTGCGTCCGCGACGCTGGCGGCGTCGACGTCGAGTTGCTGAGAAATGATCTCTTTGACCTTGCTCGCGATTTCCATGATTCCTGATTTCCTCCGCGGCCGAGGCCGCTAAAACGTTGACTAGGTCGCGGGACACAACGCCCACGCGACTCACGATATCGAGCTAGACGTACATCCCGCCGTTCACACGGACGACCTGCCCGGTGACGTAGCTCGCTTCATCGCTCGCCAAGAAAAGCACCGCCGCGGCGACCTCTTCCGGCTTCCCGACGCGACCCAGCGGCGTCTGGGAAATAATCGAGGTCTTGGCCTCTTCGGGGAGCTCACTGGTCATGTCGGTTTCGATGAACCCAGGAGCGACCGCGTTCACGGTCACGCCGCGCGAGGCGTACTCGCGCGCGAGCGTCTTGGTGAGGCCAATGAGCGCGGCCTTCGACGCGGAGTACACCGCTTGGCCCGGGTTCCCCGATTCGGCGACCACGCTTGAGATGTTGATGATCCGGCCGGTCTTCTTGCGCATCATCGGCCGAATCGCGGCCTTGCAGCAGAAGACGGTGCCGTTGACGTTGGTCGCCCAGGTCTGCTCAAGGTGCTCGGGTTTGACCCGCAAGAGGAGCTGGTCAATCGCGATGCCCGCGTTGTTCACCAAGATGTCGAGACGGCCGAGACGTTTCGCGACCGCGCGAACCGCTTCGTCGGTTGCCTCGGGATCACTCACGTCAAAACGGAGCGCCTCCGCCTTGCCACCACGACGCTCTACTTCGGCCACGACAGACGCCGCAGCGTCCGCGTTGCTTCGGTAGTTCACGACGACGTGGGCTCCAGCTTCAGCGAGCGTCAAAGAGACGCTGCGCCCAATTCCGCGGGAGCCGCCCGTGACGAGAGCGACCTTCTCGGTCAGCGAGAACATCGCGTCGTGATCAACTGGTCTCGGTGCCGCGCGTTACCTTGCGGCCCTTGTAGAAACCACAAGCCGGGCAGGCGCGATGCGGAAGCATCACTTCACCACAGCTGGGGCAATCAGACAGGTTCGGCGCTGTCACTTTGTCGTGATTCGCACGACGCTGCTTGCGCTTCATTCGGCTCGTTCGTCGCTTCGGGACCGCCACGGCTCACTCCTTTTGGCCACGCTTCATCGCGGCCATCATTTCCATCAGCGGCGCGAGCCGCGGATCAATCTTCTCTTTGGGTTCTGGGTTGTCAGGATCGTCACCCAGGTACTTGCGAACGTGCTCGCTGTCACATCCGTCGTTGCAGACGAGGCGCATCGGCACCTCCAACAACACGGTCTCGCGCACGAAGTCATCGAGCACGATCTGGTCACCGCTAAAGAAGGTGACCTCGAGGTCTTCTTGCGACAGCTCCAGATCCTCGGGGAGCGGGCCGCGCTTGCGCATCGGACTGAGCACCGACGAGTTGTTCGTCGAGACGGGGAGCGCGACGGGCTCCAAGCAACGGGCACACGGCGCCGTGATGCTCGTCTGAATCGCGCTCAGCACCACGATGTCGTCACCCGACAACTGGGCTTGAACGGCGAGAGAGCCGTTTTCGTTCGCGGGATCGACCCCGCAATCGGTGTCCGACAGCGCGTTCTTCAGCCAGTCCGTCGTGATGACGAAGGCGAAGTCCTTGAGCGTCTCCTCAAGGTCTTGAATTTTCAGAACGAACTCGGACATTGGACCAACGAAAAACCAAATAAAACCGCGACGAAGGGGTCGCAGGACGCGCTACTCTAGTCCTGACTAAGGTCCTGTCAAGCCCGCGTGGAGCCGGAAAACCGGCTTATTCCTCGGGGTTCTGGCGAGAGAAGCCGCTTGCGCGGAGCGTCAGCGACAGCGGCCCCGCAAAACGCCCGCCTTGCTCATCCCGAACGGTCCGGCCGAGAGGAGGCGCGACCATGCCTTCGGCGGCCAAGCCCGGCACCGCGCTGATGCCTCCCGCGATCTGCCCGAGCGCGGAGAGGTCTTCCCCAACGTCAACGCCGAGGTACCCGCGCGCCTCGTCGGAGCCCGCTGGCGCGACCGTCGAGAACAACCAGCGGACACCGTCGCCTTCGAACCCGGTCGCGATCTCGGCGAGGTCTTGTTGGGTGTAACCGCACGCACCGTCGACGCGATAGTGACCGTCCATCGCACCGGCCAGCGGCACCGCGAGGACACCGCCTATGTCGATCGCGCGAACGCCGCGAAGGTCGATCACGCGGTCGGTGTCATCGAGCACGTCGTCGAGCACCTCAACGCGATCGCGAAGTCCCGGGAGCACCAGCACGATCTTGTCGAGCGCGCGGAGTCGAGACACGACACGTTCCGCGGGGGCCTCGGATTCTGCGAAGCCGCCAAACACAATGTGTAGGTCGGCCTCCGCTTCCGTTCGGACGGTCTCGGGATCCGGAACGGAGACCTCGCCGGCGGGAATGGAGTATGCCGCGATCGTCGCGCCGCTCTCGAGACCATCGATCGTCAGCACGCGACTGGCCGACAACGTCGCGGTCACACCACCTGCCGACACCGTCATCGGTTCACGCTCCGTCGCGAAGCAGCGCACGTAGGGATGCGGTCCCTCGACCCAGAGCGAGTCTCCGCAGTCGCAGCTCACGCAGAGGACAAGCGCAGTGAAGAAACGCCAGCGGAACGAGCCAGTCACGCCGCTTCCATACCACGCGCGCGCGCGAGACGATCCGCGATGAGCAGAGGCGCGCGAGCGAACGTATGCTAAACTGAATCGCCATTCAGCGAGCAACCCGACGTTGCCACTGGTGGCCGGAGAACAGATGAGCGACGACTTCACGCGATTTACCGGAACCTCGACCTACCTCACCAGCGAAGCCCTTGAATCCGCGGTGAACTGCGCGTTGGCGCTGGAGAAACCGCTCCTCGTGCGAGGCGAACCTGGCACCGGGAAGACCCTGCTCGCGGAGGCGCTGGCCGCTGGGATGGACCTTGAGCTGATTCGTTGGGGCGTAAAGAGCAGCACCCGCGCGCAAGACGGCTTGTATGTCTACGACACGGTTCAGCGGCTCTACGACTCACGCTTTGGCGACAAGGACGTCAACGACGTGAGCGCCTACATCAAGCTTGGTCCGATGGGTCAAGCGTTCAGCCGCGACGGTCGCGTCGTCTTGCTGATCGACGAGATCGACAAGGCCGACATCGAGTTCCCGAACGACCTGCTCAACGAGCTCGATCGGATGCGCTTTTGGGTCGACGAGACTCAGCAAGAGGTCGCGGCCAAGGTTCGCCCGATCGTCATCATCACCAGCAACGCTGAGAAGGAGCTCCCGGACGCCTTCCTCCGCCGCTGCGTCTTTCACTTCATCGACTTCCCGAGCCAAGACCTCATGAAGCGCATCGTCGCGGTGCACCACCCGCGCATCGAAGAGACTCTCGTCGACCAAGCGATCGAGACCTTCTACGAGCTTCGTTCGATGAAGCGCATCCGCAAGCACCCGAGCACCAGTGAGCTGATCGATTGGATCGCGGTGCTCAAGCGCGCGGGCGTCGCCGATGTCCGCCTCGACAAGAACCTCCCCTTCCTCGGCACGCTCCTGAAGAAGGAGCAAGACCTGGTGGCCTTCGCGGATCAACTCGCCGGCGGGAGGCGCTGGCGGAGCTGATGTTTCTCCCGCTCATCTACGCGCTCCGCGAACGCGGCGTGAAGGTCGGGACCCAGGAAGCGGTCTCCCTCGCGGACGCGATGTCACGCGGTCTGCACGAGAGTTCGCTTGACGGCTTCTACTACGTCGCGCGCTCGTTGCTCATTCACCGGGTCGAGGACTACGACGATTTTGATCTCGCGTTCGGCAAAGTCTTCCGCGGGATCGAGGTCGAAGCCAAGCAGCTCAAGGACGAGCTCCTGGAGTGGCTCAAGGACGCGAAAGAGCGCGAACACGAGCTAAGCGAAGAAGAGCTCGCGATGCTGGAGCGCTTCGACAAGGACGAGCTTGAGCGCATGTTCAACGAGCTCCTCGACGAACAGACCGAGCGACACGACGGCGGAAACAAGTGGATCGGCACCGGCGGCACCTCGCCCTTCGGTCACAGCGGCGCGGCGCGGCAGGGAATCCGGGTCGGCGGGCCGGGCGGCAACAAGAGCGCGATCAAGAGCGCCGACGCGCGACTCTACAAACCGTACCGGAGCGACCTCTCGCTCGACGTACGGCAGATGCAGGTCGCCCTCCGAAAGCTCCGCGCGTTTACCCGCGACGGTGTCCAAGAGGAGCTCGCGATCGAAGAGACCATCGACGCGACCGCGAGCAACGGCGGCGAGCTCGAGATCGTCACGCGCCCTCCGCGGCGCAGCAACACGCGGGTCGTCTTGATGATGGACGTGGGCGGCTCGATGGATCCGTGGGCGCTCTTGATGTCGCGGCTCTTCTCGGCCGCGCACAAGTCCACGCACTTCCGTGAGCTGCGCACCTACTACTTTCACAACTGCGTCTACGGGCAGGTCTACAAGACCGAGCGCTTCGACGATCCGGTTCGTGTGCAAGACGTCCTTTCCGACTGCGGCCCGCACTTCAAGCTCATCATGGTCGGGGACGCGCTGATGGCGCCCTACGAACTGCTCTCGCCCGGCGGCTCGATCACCTACGGTGACGAGACGCGGATGGAAGGCATCATGTGGCTCATGACGCTGCAGAAGCACTTCCACCGGAGCGTTTGGTTGAACCCCGAGCCGACCCGTTTCTGGAACGGCAACACCATCGAGCACATCCGGCAGGTGTTCCCGATGTTCCCGCTCACGCTTGAAGGCCTCGGCGAAGGCGTCGACGAACTGCTGCGGCCCGGGCGGGGCTAGCAGGCTTCGGAAGACGCGTAGTGCGTCCGGCTAGGGCTGAAGCGTGAGCGTTCGGTTGTGAACGCTCGCGACCAGGTCCTCGATCTCCGCGTCGATCAGCGAGCCTTCTCCGTGCTCCCAGCGCAGGTTCTGCTGACAACGGGTCACCACCGCGTCGCGCTCGTGCCCGAGGCGAAAGAGCATCGCCGCCCGCTTTCGAACCTCGTCCCGAAGAACATCGAGGTCACGCACCGTGGGGCCGCTCGGCGCGGAAGACTCAAGCCAGTCAAACTCCATGCGAGGGACCCTACGTGTTCGCGCGGTCGATGTCATTTGGCTTTGGCTCCTGATCCACTGTCGGCGCCAGCGGGAGCCGTAACGTAACCTGCGTGCGCGTCACGCCATCTTCGACGTCCATGTCGCCGCCGTGCGCGAGCGCGACTCGGGCGACGATCGCGTGACCCAGCCAGGTCCCCATCGGTCGCTCCCGACCCGAGCGCCCGTCGTCGATAAATCGGACCAGCGCGTCGTCCCCGATCTCCTCGCTCTCGATCCGGAGCGTCCCGGTCGGCGCCGCGTGCGCTGAGATCTTGAGCAGCGTCGTAAACGCCTCCTCGATGAGGCGATGGTCCACGAAGAGCGCCACGTTGGGATCTTCTTCGCGCTCGACCCGAACCTCGGCGAACGGACTGAGCTCCGCCGCGGCCTCCAGCGCGCGGTTCAAAATGTCGCCAAGCGACGCCGCTCGCTGGTGCGGATCGATCACTTGCGCGTAGCTCCGGAGGTCACCGATCAGCTCGTTGAGCCGACTCGTCTCCCGGTCGAGCGCGGTGAGCAGCTCGCCCTGCGCTTCAGTGTCTTTCTCTTTGCGCAACCCGGTGACGGCGTTTCGGAGAACGGTCAGTGGGTCCCGCATCTCGCGCGCAATGATCGCGGAGACCTCACCGATGGCCGCGAGCCGCTCCTTCTCGAGGATCTCTTGCTCGGTGGCTGAGAGCTGCCGCATGCTCTCGTTCAGCTGCTCGCGCTGCGACTCGAGCAGGTCGCCCGCCGCGACGAAGCGCTTGAGCAGCAAGAAGCTGAAGATGGTCAGCGAGAGGATCCCCGACACCTCCACGAATCGCGGCGGGCGGCCTCCACCGGTCTGCACGACGATGTCGTGTATCCACGATGGAAGAAGCATCGCGGTACCGGTCGCGATCACGCGAACGCCGGTCGCGCGTCGGTCGCGAAAGAGCTCAACGGCGATCCATACGACCAGCGACACGCTCACCACGTCGAGTACGTGCGCCGCTACCGTCCGTGACGCGACCGGCCACTGGCCGAGGACCGACTGCGCGGGATCCACCAGTCCTCCGGTGAAGTTGACGACCAGGTGAACGACGAACACGACGCGGGACGCGCGCTTCAGCGCCACGCGGCGCGGGTCTGTCTCGAGAACGTCGATCGCGAAGTGAGCGAACGAGACGAAGCCGCAGACGCCAAAGAGCTGCTCGATGCGCTGCAAGATCGCGGACTGAAACGGAGTGGTCATCGCTTCACCCAGCGCCGTCGCGGCGACGAGACCGGCGAGCGAAAAGGCCATCGCAGCGAACGAGGCGTACTCCGACTCCGGGCGCCGGCGGTAGAGCGCGAGCGCCCCGACACCTTGGAAGAGCGCGATCGCGGTCGCGGCGACGAACGCGTACTTCACGCGCCTGCGCTCCAGCGGAGAGTCGCGGTCGCGCCGCCCTCCTCGCGGTTCGCGACGGTGAGCGATCCTCCGTGGACCTCCGCGACGCGTTCCACGAACGCGAGACCCAGGCCGGTCCCGGTCGCGCGAGTCGTAAAAAACGGATGCTTCGCGCGGGCGAGCCCCTCCTCCGAAAACCCCGCGCCGCTGTCGCTAACGGATAGCTCTACGATGTCGTCAGCCTTCGACGAGCGAACCGTCACCGTGCCGTTCGCGCCTGCCGCGACGAACGCGTTCTCGAGCAATCGCGCAACGGCTTGAGCGACGAGGTCGGGGTCCACCGAGACCAAGTGATCCGTCCCCTCTACCACGACCTCACGCGGAGCCTCCTCCGAGACGCGCTCCATCGCCCGCGACACGATGTCGTTCAAAGAGACGCTCCGCGGCCGACGCGAAAGCGGACGCACGTATTCGAGCAGCTCCTCAGCGAGACGCGCGAGCCGGGAGATCTCTTCGTCCATGATGTCGAGCAAGATCTCGGGTGGCTCGGGCGCCCGCCGAGAACCGGAGACCGAGTTCTTGATGATGGCCAGCGGGTTCCGAACCGCGTGCGCGATCACGCCCGAGAGCTCTCCGATCGCGGCGAGCTGCTCTTTGCGCAAGAGGCGCTGACGTGCGTCCGCGATCGCGAGCACGCGTTCCGCCAGCTCCGCGTTACGCGCCGCGAGCTCGTCCTGCATCGAGTTGAACTCGTCGATCAGTGAATACCCAACGAGCGAGAGGAGCCCCAGCACAGTGATCTCCACCAGGTAGTACGAGCGCACGACCCCCGCGCGGAGCGCGACGTCATTCGCAGTGGCGATCGCGAGGCAGACGAACGCCACGCCGATCCCCGCGCCGAGTGGATGGGAGGAGCGAAGGTACAAGAGCGCAGATGCGCGGAGCGCGAGCGCGCTCGTGATCGCGACCGCGATGACGCCCGGCCAACTCAGGAAGCCGCCGACGTATGCCGGCGCGTGGAAGAAGATGATGTGCGCTCGAGGATCGGCTCGTGGCGACAAGTGCATCACGACCGCGCACGCGACCAGCACCATAGTGACAATCCGCAGGTGCTTGTCGTCCGCGATCCGTACAGCGACGAAGTGGGAGAACGCGGCGATCCCAAACGTCGCGCCGACGAACGTGACGCTGGAAAGCGCTGGTGTGCCGAGCGTCAACGCGCCGTTTCCAACGGCGACCCCGAAGAGCCCGACGCAGCTCAGACCGAAGAACAAATGATCACGGCTCCGGCGCACGAGGAAGAGCACCAAGAAATAGATCGCGAGATACGCCGCGATACCGGCGCATCCGATCAGGACCGTGGCCATCACGCTCACGTATTCACCATACCCGGATCTTTGCGGGGCCTGTGTCTCATCGCGTACCATCCCTGAGACATGTTTTCGTCTCGCACTCGCTCTCTACTCCTCCTCACGTTGTCTGCTTTGGTCTGCGTGGTCGGTGTCACAACGCTCTCCGCACAGGACTCACGCGCGACCGTGAACCCGACGCGATCGATCACGGACTACGCTGGCGTCGCGCCTGGAAATGGTAACGCGCCGCCGCGGACCGGTGTGATCCAACGCGCGCGCTCCGGCTCGGCTCAGGTCATCACGTGGCCCGGCTTCCAGATGCGGCCCGACGGCGGCAGCCGATTTTTCCTTCAGGTCTCCGCGTCACCGGAGGCCTCCGCGTCAGCATCGGAAGGACGCGTCGAGATCCTCCTGAAGAACGTACGCACGCACGCGCGAAACACGCGTCGTCCGCTCGTTACCGAGTTTTTCAACACGCCGGTCAAGTCCGCGAAGCTTCACCGCCGCGGTCGTCGTGACCTCGCGTTCGTCCTGCAGATGCGCGACAACGTCACGCCCAACGTCACTGTGCAGGCCGACGGCGAGTTCTTCTTCCTCTTTATCGACTTCCCGCGCGGCAGCTGGGCGCCCTCCCCGCCGACCTCCGGCAGCGCTGCGACGACGACTCGCGCGCCCGCGCCGTCAGCCGCTCCTGCGAACAGCAGCGCGAGCGTTCGACCCGCGGCAGCCGCGGCTCCGGCTCCCGCTCCTGCGCCGCGTCAAATCGTACGCGAGCCGACCCCAACGCCCACGTCCGGGCCGCGCCAGATGTCTCGTGAAGAGATGAACGCGCTCGACAACGAGCGCCCGCCCGGGATGTAGTCTCTCTCAGCCGAGGAGCTCGCGAATCAACGCGGGCGCTCCTGCACGGGTCGCCTCGTGCTGGGAAGAATCACTCAGGTTCTTGATCTGCAACACGCCCCGCTCGACCTCGTCTTCGCCGACGATGATCGCGAGTGGGGCGTTCTTGTTCGCGCGGCGCATTTGGCTCTTCAGCGACCCTCCGCGCAGATCCGCGTCGACGCTCAGTCCGCTCGCCCGAAGGTCCCGACAAACGCTCACGACCTCGCGGCGAAGCGAGGGGCTCCGCGCGATCACGAAGACGTCCACCCTTCCCGCGTCCTCTTCTTCTGGCATCGCGAGGAGCAAACGCTCGAGCCCCATCGCGAAACCGATCGCGGGCGTCTTCTTTCCGCCCAGCTCCTCGATCATCCCGTCGTAGCGCCCACCCCCGCACAAGGCGTTCTGCGCGCCGAGCTCACCTCCGCGTCCGCGGATCTCGAAGAGCGTACGCGTGTAGTAGTCGAGGCCACGCACGAGCCGCGGTGAGACCACGAACGGCGTCCCGAGCGCGGTCAACGTCGCGCGCACCTCGTCGAAGTGTTCGCGGTCCTCGTCGCCGAGATACTCGAGAATGTTCGGTGCGCCTTCCGCGATCTCTTGGTCTTGCGGCGCCTTGCTGTCGAGCACGCGCAAGGGGTTCACGTGCAAGCGGCGCTGGCTGTCCGCGCTCAGCTGATCGGCGAAGGGCTCAAGGTACGCGACGAGCGCCTCGCGGAACCTCGCGCGCGTCTCGCCGGATCCGAGCGAGTTCACCATGACCTCAACGTCCTCCACGCCGAGCTCACGTAGGAACGAAACGATCATGTCGATCATCTCCGCGTCGACGTACGGACCGGGGTCGCCATACAGCTCCGCGCCCGCTTGGTAGAACTGACGGTAACGACCCTTGGCGGGGCGCTCGCGGCGATACATCGGTCCGACGTAGAACCACTTGGTCACCGGCTCGATCGCCTGGACGTTGTGCTGAAGGTAGGCGCGAGCGCAGGAGGCCGTTCCCTCTGGACGAAGGGTCAGTGACTTCTCGCCGCGATCGGTGAAGGTGTACATCTCCTTCTCGACGATGTCGGTCGCCTCGCCGATCGACCGAACGAAGAGCGCGGTCGGCTCGACGATCGGTGGCCGCGCTTCGCCGAAGCCGTGGCGGCGCATGGTCGTCCGGAACGCGCGCTCAAGTCGATGCCATCGCGCGCTCTCGGGCGGGAGGATGTCGTTCATGCCCTTTACGGTCCGGAGCTTCTTCATGAGCCGCACATAACCACAAATCCCTTCGCGGTCGACCTCGCGAGCGGACTTCGAGCGCGCTTTGTGGACGAGCGTGACGGAGAACGAGGATCTCAGCCCGCGAGGGCGATCCGTTCACGTCGTGGGCGACCTAAAGCGTCAGGTCGCGCACGGCGCCTTCTCGGATCCGCACAAAGCGGACGCTTCGACCGCTCTCGCGCTCGAAGACAAGCTGCTGGCGTCCGGAGGGCAGCGTGACGGTGCAAGGCGCATCACAGACGGGGAGCAGATCACCGTCCTGTCGGCGAAACACCTCGACGCTCTCGTCTTGGCCTACACGAATCGACAGGCGTCCTTGGCCGGCGGGAATCGGCGCAGCGTTCATGGTCGTGGTCATCGCCGTCGTCATTGCCGTCGTCATTGCCGTCGTCATTGCTGTCTGCGCGGGAGCCTTGGTTCCAGCCATCGCCGTGTTGCCCATCGCGCTGTTGCCCATCGCGCTGGCCCTCATCGCGGTGCTGTTCATCGCGCTGGCGGAGGCTACCGCGGCAGCTGCCGCCTCCGCTCGACGCCGCGCGCTCTCTTCGGCGACCCGGGGCGGACCGCTCAGGAGCTGCGCGCCGAGGTAGACGATGGCGATCACGATCAACCCGAGGAGACCCCAGCCGAGCCAGCCGAGAGGATCGCCGTCGTCCTCTTCCACTTCCGCGCGCTCGTCGCGCTCGCGCCGGAACGGGAGCGTCGGATCTTCTTCGCCTTGGTCGAGGCTGTTCTTGCCCGTCGTCTCGTCGATGATCTCGGTTTCCGAGACGAGCGCGACCGGCTCGGTCTGATCCAGCGCAGCGGAGACCTCTGCGACGCGTGCATCAAGCGCGGCGGGTGGCGCGACGGGCGGCTCTGGGGTGGGCGCCGCGGGCGGGGTCGGCGTCGAGACGCGCCGAACGGGCGCCTGCGCGCGAGCTTCACGGATCGCGAGCAAGCGGTCCTTCCCCGCGGCGCCGAGAACCGAGCGAATGCCGTCACGTCGCGCGAGATCCACCAGCACGGACTCGAGCGTCCGCGGGTCAACCCCTTCCGCGCTGAGCAGCGCCCGCGGTCCTTCGCCCGAGCGGAGACGATCGACCAGCACCGAGACGTGGTCCGGTGAGCTCTCCAAGAACATGCTGGCGACCTCCGCGTCGAGGTCGACGCTCTCGGCCTGCGAGAGCCCGCTTCCGGAGACCGCTTCGATCAAAACGGAGAGCTCTTCGGTCGCCTCGTGGAGCGCGTCGGACATGACAGGCCGGGAGGTGCTGCGGCTCTTCGTGGAGTGCTCCCCGACGTTAAACCGGCCGGTGTTCACGCCGACGAGCTGACGAAGCGCGCGAGCCCCTCGCGCGAACGACCCATCGCTCGTCGTGAAGGTGACGTCGCTCAGCTCGCCACCCGTGACCCCGATCTCGTAGAGGTTCCGCGCGTCGCGAACCGTGATGTGCGCGTCGGGGCGCAGCGCGGAGACGCTTCGAAGAAGCGGGATTAGCCCAACCCGCTCGATACGGCCTTGCACCTCACCGCCCGCGCGGAGCCGCGCCTCGAGCGTCGCGCGCGGACGAAGCACGTCCCGCACCTTTCCCAAGATCCGAGTCGCCTCGGCTTCCTTCTGAAGGTACCCGCTCGCGCCCGCCGAGAGCTCGCGCATGCGCTGGTGAAAATCCTCGCGCCACGACAAGAGAATGACCGGCACCTGACACAGAAGCGGATCGCGCTCGACGGCGCGGCAGAGCGCGAGCCCATCCATCCGCGGCATCAGGATGTCGCTGATGATGACGTCCGGTCGCTCACGGCGCGCTTCCTTGAGCGCCTCGAGACCGTCTTCGGCTTCGATCACTTCCGCGCCGCGCTCCCGGAGGAGCCCTGCGAAGAACCAGACCACCGCGGGGTCATCGTCCGCGACGATCACGCGGCGGCCCTCGAGGCTGACCTTCACGTCGGTAGCGATCTCTTCGGCGCTGTCCAGCGCGACCAACGACATTCCACCGCGCGCGTGATCCGCGAAGCGAACGCGACCCGAGGAACGCTCGGAGACCACCGTGCGGACCCGGGCGATCAGCGACCAGGCGGCGGCGAGCACCTCAGACCCGTCGCCGAGCGGAACGCGCGCGCTGCCTCCGCGCTCCACCGATTCAACCAACCCACGCTGAAGCTCGCGGCTCAGTCGATCGGCGAGGTCGCGAACGGTGACATCGCCGACATCGCCGTACGCTTCGCGCCGGACGCGACCCGTCTTCGTCAGGAGGCGAACCAAGTTGTCGGAGTCGAGCGGCGGGTAAACCGCGGTGGTCGCGCCGAGCTCGCGAACGACCTCGGCCGACAAGGCCCCCGAGGCGCTGTCGAGCAAGACGACAGGCACCAAGTCCGTCAGCGGATCCGTGCGCAAGCTCTCGATGAAGTCGGTCTCGAGCGCGAGCCCACGGGACACAATCACGACGTCCGGGGACTGGACTCGCGCGGCGCGTAGAGCCGCCTCTCCATCCGGAACGCTCAAGACATCCACCACCGTGTCAGCCAGCGCGTCACCGACGGTCTCCTCCGTCGCGCGGTCGCCGACGACCAACACCGAGAGCGCCAATCGCTCGTTCGGGCGAATCGAATCTGTCACGCGACGCCGCTCTTCACGACCGAGCCCCATCCGCGTCGAGCTCTTCGACGGCGGGACCGAGGGCTGCGCGTCGGGACGTCCGATCGCGACGACCGACCCCGGGGAGAAGGAACGCGCGCGTGACGGCTTGGTCAACGTCGGGAGCATCTTCGCGAGGTCGGACAAGAGGTCGAGCTCATCGTCGACAACCGCGCGCCCCTCCTCACGAGCCTCGTCGAGTCGGTCGATGTTCTCGCGAAGCGCGAGCGCGAGCGGGTCGATTCGGAACACCTGCGCGGACGCGTAGAGCGCGTGGAGGCGGCGCCTCAGCTCCTCGCGAGGACGCTCGCCGTCTGGCTCCTTCGCCAGCAGCGCGACCGCGGCCCGGAGCTCACCCGCGCGGCGGGGAAGCCCATCAATGAACCGTGCCTTCGCGACCCCAAGCGCGGTCTCTCCGGTATTTCGGCTTGCCATCGCCGCGCAGTGTACCTCGCTTTCTTCGCGAAGGCGCGCGGGGCGCTTTCAAAAGGGCACGCTGATGGCCCGAGCATACGTTTCACGGGACCGGCCGTTTGCTTAGCGGCGAAACAGCACTTCCGGCTGAAACATATCGTCGGGAAGCTGCAGGCTCTCTGCTTCGAGCGCGACCCGAAGACCTTCCTCGTCAAACGGTCCGCGCACGTCGCGCGACTTGGTGAAGACGACCCAGTGCTCGTCTTCAGTGGCCCGGCGATGCGGACGTCGTTTCGCGACCAGACAGCCCGATGCCGCGCCGACCTGCGTGATCGAAGGCGGGATGCCCGCGCCAGGCTCATGGTAGCTCCGCGGCGCGAGCGAGACCTCACCCTTCGGCCCGAGCCAGAGCGCGTAGTCATCCGCGAGCGGCAACATCTGTCCATCGAGGATCCCGCGCAGTCGCGTCTTCACCCAGGCGCCGCCTGTGAGCTCGCAATCGGCGATCAAGGAATGGCGACCCTCGCATGAACCAAAGAGGAGCAGGCGCTCACGCTTTGGGCCCGCCCCGCGCAGTCGAACCGTTGCCTTCCCGCTGGCGTCTTCCCCGTTTTGTGACTCCCCTCGGACCTCCACCTGCTCCGTCCCTTGACGACGGAACACGCTAAGGCCGCGGACGTGATGACTCGTCCACTCGTAGGTCAGCTGACCGCAGAGAGGACACAGGAGCACCGGGGACGGAACGAACTTCGGGATCACTGCGCGGTATCCTCACCCATGTCGGCGTCCGCGGGAAGAGACCAACCCTTGGTGTGCCCATGCGGACGGTCCGCCGCGGTGAGCTTCGGGCGGCTCTCGTCGGACCCGCCGTTCGCGAGGAGCAGCGCGTGCAGCGCCTCCAGGATCGGCGTAATCCCTTGCCGTGACGCGCTGCTGAACATCAGGAGGGTGTGGCCTCGCTCCTTCATCGCGGCGCGGATCTCTTCTTCTTTGTCGCGGACGTCGGGGAGATCCGATTTGCTCAAAGCGACGACCATCGGACGGGTCGAGAGCTGCTCGTTGAACGCGGCGAGCTCTTTCATGAGGACGTCAAAGTCGCTCACGGGGTCGCGGTCCTCGTCGTAGTCGATGGTCAGGATATGGAGCAGCGCGCGGTTGCGCTCGATGTGCTTCAGGAAGCGAATCCCGAGCCCGGCGCCCTCTGCCGCGCCTTCGATGATGCCGGGGATGTCCGCGATCACAAACGTACGGTCCTCGCCGAGCGAGACCACGCCAAGGTTCGGTACCAAGGTGGTGAACGGGTAGTCGGCGATCTTCGGGGTCGCCCGCGAAACGGTCGAGATGAACGTGCTCTTGCCGACGTTCGGGAAACCAATGACGCCGACGTCCGCGAGCAGCTTGAGCTCGAGGCGGACGCGCTTGCGCTCACCTCGCTCTCCCGGTTCCGCTTTTCGAGGCGCGCGGTCAAAGGAGGTCGCGAAGCGCATGTTGCCGCGGCCGCCCTGCCCACCTCGCGCGATCACGGCGGTCTTGTCTCGCTCGTCGAGGTCCGCGATCATCTCACCGGTCTCGGCATCGAAGACCTGGGTCCCGACGGGGACGTCGACTACAAGATCCTCACCACCACGGCCGAACTGGTCCTTGCCGCGTCCGTTCTCTCCGCGCGGCGCACCGACGACGGTCCGGTACTGAAAGTCGAGCAGGGTCGACATGCGGTCTTGGGCGCGAAAGATCACATCGCCGCCGCGGCCGCCGTCTCCGCCCGAGGGTCCGCCCATCGGCATGAACTTTTCCCGACGGAACGCCGCGCATCCATTGCCGCCGTCCCCCGCGGCGACGTCGATCTCCACCTCGTCGACGAACTTCATGGGGGACTGGTAGGTCGTGCGGCCCGTCTCCGCAAGCAAACGAGCCAGAACTCCGTCACGACGCCGCGGGGAACCAGCGATTCGGTCGTGATCAGGTATCGTGTGGCCGTGGACGCGGGACGGCGATGGGGCACCACGGGACCGGCGGGCTGGTCGTCAAGAATCAGCTGTCTGTGTTGCGTTGTGGCTCTCTTGGGGACCTCGCCGGCACAAGCGCAGTCCCTTTCTCGGAACGACTTCACGCTCGACCTGAGCACCGGTCCGGTCCTCGGAGGGAGCCGCGTGCTCGGCATGGCGGGCGCGTACACCGCGATCGCGACTGGCATCGACGGGGCGCCATTCAACGCCGCGAGCTACGCTTCCCGCGAACCCTACGAGACCGCTCGCGTCACCTACGGGCTCAGCTTCGCGGTCTCGTTCCCAGGCGCGTTCGCGGGCGATGACTTCTTCAACAATGGGCGCGGCGGAGATCTCGACACCGCCCTTTCGCTAAACCTCGGCTTGCGATTGCAGTTCGCGAACCTCGGCCTCGGCGCGCTCGGTCAGTTCACGTTTCTCTCGTTGGGCGGCGTGGACATCACCGTCCGCACCGCTCACGTCGGCGGCGCGTATTCCCTTCTCGACGGCGCGCTCATCATCGGCGCCGCGGTGCGCATCGCGGGCATGAGCGTCAGCGACGGGGAGGTCGGGATCTTCGACTTCTCTGGACTCGGGCCGGAGGTCGGTGTGCTGGTGAGGCCGGACCGCGCGCGCTGGAGGTTCGGCGCAGCGATTCGAAGCCAGGTCGACTCCGTGCTCGTCGACGATCCCAGCGGGACCAACACAGCCGGTGGATTGGTTCTCCCGAGACGTGTGGTCTTGCCGTGGGAAGCGCAGTTCGGGTTCGCGTTCCAGGTCGGCGAGCGCGTTCTCAACACGCGCTGGCAACGACCGAAGGACGTCGCCGGACAAGTGCAGCGACGTCTCGCTCGCCGGCGTTGCGACCGAGCGCTTTCCCAACTCGCGCGCGAAGGGCAATCGCCGCTGCCGTGCAACGAGGCGATCTCGGCGCCACGCGACCCGCGCTGGCTTCAAGAGGAGCGAGCGCGACGCGCGGCGGAGGACGAGGCGCTCGACGACGCGATCGATGCTGCCGAAGCGGAGTACGAACGAGCTCGCTTCGCGATCGCGGAGTCGCTCCCACGGCGACGCTATCTGTTTAGCGCCGACCTGCTCTTGGTGGGCGCGGTCGCCGATGGCGTGGGCCTCGACGCGTTCGTCGACCAGCAGCGTCGTCCCCGCGGAGAGTCGGTGAGCGTTGGCGTACGCGTCGGCGCGGAGCTTGAGCCATGGGCGAACCGTCTCAAGGTCCGCGTCGGTAGCTACTTGGAGCCGCTCCGAAACACGGGTCGTACGCCGCGCGTGCATGGAACGCTTGGCGCGGACCTGCGGCTGTTCCGGATCGATTGGTTCAGCGCGACAAACCCGTGGGACATCCGGGTCACGGGGACGATCGACGTGGCGCGCGACTACTTCGACTGGGGCGTCTCAGTCGGTCTATGGCACTGAGGTCGCAGCTCGTCGAGTGTTCCTAAATTCGCCGAGATGGGTTTGAGGTTCGTTTGTGTTCTTGGTTGGACGTGAGTTGTCTTGAGCGATCGGGTTGGCTCAGGTGTTCGTTTGTGAGCGCATGCTGCGGATGGCAGATGGGGCGCGCCAGCTTCCGCCGCGTTGCGCACGCTTCGCGAGGAAGCTTCTGACCCCACCCGCCCATCCTCCGCGTTCCGATCGGGTTCTCTGCTTGAGTGGTTCACGTGCTGCTTTTGTTTC
>CALJDU010000014.1 GCA_938024995.1 uncultured bacterium | reverse complement strand
GCATCGACTTCGTCACGCAGACGCACCCATCCCGCAACTGTGGTACTCTGGCGACGCCCGAATTTTGAGAACAGCTCATCTCGCTGTTCTCAAAATGCGAACGACGTCAGACCGCCAAAGCCACGTGCCTTGCCGCCATCTTCGCTCCTCGAAGATGCTATGCACCCATCCACGCAACTCTGATGCTCTGGCGACGCCCGAATTTTGAGAACAGCTCGTCGCGGCTTCAGGCCGCAAGAGCCAGCGCGACCGCGCTCAGGGGCAGGTCGCGTCGACGATCGGCTGCGGGACGCCGAAGCGCGTGAGGAAATCACGACGCGCTTGGCTCATCGTGGTCACCCACTCGTCGTACTCACCCGCGCGACCGTTCTTGGCGTAGAGCCGCGACGGGTCGAGGATCTCGGCCGGGACCTTTTCGACCAAGGCCGCGTTCTCGGGCGCGTCGACGTCCACGATCTCGTAGCCGAAGTTCTCGTCACGCTTCCACTTGATGGACTCGGACAAGAGCGCCTCGAGCATCGCGCTGCTGTGGCGGATCTTCACCTTGAGCGCCTTGCCGCTCTTGGCGTCCTTCGCGTCTCCGCCCACATAGCCGGTGTTCATGAGCCACATGCTCACGCCTTCCATCGTCGCGGCGAGCTCCGCGAAGCGCTCGGCCTGCAGGCGGTGCTCGGCCGGGAAGAAGGGCTGCGTGAACGGCGAGCGGGTCTTGCCGCGCTCTTTGCCGGCCGCGCTGGTCTTGCTGGTCTCGCCGAGCATGAAGAAACCCGCCGCTTGTTCCGGCGATGTGAAACGCAAGATGCCGGGCATCGCCGCGTCCGCGCCTTCGTCTCGGTTGAGGATGCCCATCGAGCGCACCTCGGGGATCGCGTGGAGGTCCGCCGCGCCCGGGATCGACTTCATCGGGATGATGGAGCGGCCGTTCTGGGTCCATTTCACGAAGTCCCAGCCGTCCTTTGGAACGCCGTTTTCGTCGACGACATCGTCGGCGCTGACCTCGCCGGCGACGTACTTCAAGAGGTTCGCTTCGTTCGCGCCGGTCGCGACGAGCACGTCCTTGAGGCGCTTGACGTCGGCTTGCGTGAGCACGCCCTTTTTGAAATCAAACGTGCCGTCCGCCTCGAGGAAGGCGTTCTCGAGCCAGGCGTCGTTGCTCGTCGTGCCGGCGTAGATCACCGGCTCGCTCTCGTGCGTGAGGCCATCGATCTTCGCGAAGCAACCGTTCTCCGTGATGGAGAGGTAGCCCTTGGGCCAGAGCGCGACCATGTCGTCCTGAATCGGCTCGGTCAGGTCGCCCTGCTTGCTGAAGGTCGTGGTGGTCTTGCCGGTGCCCGACAAGCCCATGACGGTCATCGTGATTTTGTCGCCGCTGGTCTTGGTGACCGCCTTGGCGCCCGCGTGAAGCACGAGTCCGCCGCGCTCGAAGACGTAGTGGTTGAGCATGCGGAGCACGCCCTTCTTGGACTCGCCGAAGTAGTCGGGACCGATGACGTAGGTCGTCCAGGTCGACATGTCCGCGATGATCGCCTGACGACCCGGCATGTCCTCGAGGAAGAGGTCGGGCGTGTAGTAGAGGCGGAAGGTCGGCGCGTAGGGCTTGGCGAGCGCGTCCTTCGGCTCCACCTCTTCACGAGGGAACGAAAGGATCTGCTGCATGCCCGCGATGTTCGCGCCCTCGGGCGTGTAGAGCCACGTCGCGCCGAACGCTTTCTCGCCGAGGCCGACGTAGCCATCGACCGCGATGAGCTGGCCCTTTTCCTGAATGTAGGCCGCCTGCCGCGCGATGATTTCGTCGGCCTTCTCGCGGCTGATCGTCTGGTGCGACCACGCGCTCGCGCTGCCGGTGCCCTCGATGATGTACGTGTACTTCGCTTGGCGCGCCTTGTTGCGGCTCACCTTGTTGATGCTGCCGGCCGCGGTGACCATGCACGCAGGAGTGTGCTGAAGCGTCAGTTCGCGCAGTCGCTCTTGTGACGGGTTCTCCAGGTACTCGACATCAAAAGGGCGGTGATAGGCGGTCATTGAAGGATCTCCGGAGGTGAGCACACGGGGGACTCGCTTGAGTTGTAAAACAGGGCGCGAGCGTTCAGCGCATTAGCTCAAACGACTCCCGACTGCCAACGGGTCCGCTCACAGGAGCAGACTTCCGGCGGGGTTTTAGAGGCTGCAGCGCTTGTCTCGGTAAGATGGCGGGAGTGACTTCAGTCACACTGACGATGCTTCGCTCTCCACCGCGTGACAGGTTCGGGCGATGCGTCTTCCGATCGCCATTGAAGACAACGAGCGCGACTTCGACGATTGGCGTTGGCAGTCTCGCCACGCGACGACCGACCTCATGGGGCTCGAGAAGGCGCTCCGCCTGACCGACGACGAGCGTCGAGGTGCGGAACGAGCGCTCGCGGGCGGTTTCCCGATCGCGATCACCCCTTACTACCTCTCGCTCATCGATCCCGACGATCCCGCGTGCCCGATTCGCCTCCAGGTGGTTCCGTCTGCGCGAGAGGGGATCGAGGTCCCAGGCGATCTCCGTGACCCGCTTGGGGAAGAGTCGCACGAGGTCGCGCCAGAGCTCGTTCAGCGGTACCCCGATCGCGCGCTCCTTCTCGCCAGTGATCGCTGCGCGGTTTACTGCCGCTTCTGCACCCGCTCACGGATGGTCGGCGACGGTGGGGGCGCGCGCTCGCTCAAGAAGCTGACGCCCGCGCTCGACTACCTCAAGGCGCATCCCGAGATCCGCGACGTGATCGTGTCGGGTGGTGACCCGATGGTGATGGGGACGAATCGGCTGCGCGCGATCCTGATGGCGCTCGCGGAGATCCCGCATCTCAACACGGTGCGGCTCGCGACGCGCGCCCCGGTGACGATCCCGCAGCGGGTGACCGAAGAACTCGTCGACGCGATCAAGGACGCCCACCCGGCGATCTTCGTGATGACGCATTTCAATCACCCGAAGGAGATCACAGACGCCTCGCGCTTGGCGTGTCGACGGCTCGTGAACGCGGGGCTGCCCGTGATGAACCAGAGCGTTCTTCTACGTGGCGTGAACGACCAAGCGGAGATCTTAGAGACGCTCTTCCGTGGGCTGGTCGGGCTGAAGGTTCGACCCTACTACCTTCTCCAAGCGGACCCGGTTCGCGGGACCGGACATCTTCGGACGCCTCTGTCCGTCGGGGTAAGGATCATGGAACGGCTTCAGGGTCGGATGAGCGGAATCGCGCTCCCCAAGTTCATCGTCGACACGCCGCACGGCCGCGGAAAGGTGCCGGTGGGCCCAAAGACGATCGTCTCTCACGAAGACGGGCGTACCCAGCTGCTCACCTTTCGTGGAGAGATCGTGGAGTACGTGGATCCGCCAACGACGTCCCATCCCGGGGAAGCGTGATGTCTCGCGTCCGAAACAGACGCTCACGTTCGTGCCTCTTGGAGACCGCGGTGCCGATCACCTTTGCAATACAACCGGTCTTTTGTAACAAGGCCTCTCGCGGCCAGCTTTTAACGCCCCCCGGTATCCCGCGTCTTTGCGACGCGGCTGGCCCTCGGATGCAACAGCCTCACGCCGAGGGAAGGAAGAACCTCCAATGCAACGCGCGCTGACTCTCTACAACACCACGATCGGCAAGAAGGTCTTGATGGCCGTCTCCGGAACCGTGTTCCTGGGCTTCGTGGTCGGGCACCTCTCCGGCAACCTGAAAGCGTTCGCCGGAGCGCAGGCCTTCAACGAGTACTCCGCGTGGCTCCACTCGATGCCCGCGGTGCTCTGGGGCACCCGCATCGTTCTCGCGGGCGCCCTCGCGGTGCACTTCTCGACCGCGTACCAGCTCTGGTCACGAAACAAGAAGGCGACCACGGGCGGCCGGTACCACGTGAAAAAGTTTCAAGAGTCCGACTACGCGGCGCGCACCATGTACTGGAGCGGTCCGATCCTGTTTTTCTTCATCGCGTTCCACTTGATCCACCTCACGTTGGGCGGCGCGATTTGGCCGGAGGGCGCCGCGCTCTTGGGCATCGAGGGCTACGCCTTCGACAAGCACAACCCCTACAACAACATGGTCAACGGGTTCCGGCACTGGCCGGTCGTGGTGCCGTACGTCATCGGTGTGGTCGCCTTGGGCTTCCACCTCTTCCACGGCATCTACAGCATGTTCCAGTCGCTCGGTCTCAGTCACCCGAAGTACAACGAGTACCGCAAGGACCTCGCGATTGGTCTCTCCATCATTTTGGTCGCGGGCTTCCTCTCGCTCCCCATGGCGGCGCTCGCGACCGCGATGTCCGACAGCATCAGCTGGCTCGAGCCGAGCACGCAGCGCTTCTTCTTCCCCGAGCTCAACTAGGTACGACATGGACGACATGCTTCGCTCACACGAACCCACCGGCCCGCTCGAAGAGCGCTGGACCTGGCACAAGAACAAGGGCACCAACCTCGTCGCTCCGGCCAACCGTCGGAAGTACGAGGTCATCATCGTAGGTAGCGGTCTCGCGGGAGGCGCCGGCGCGGCGACGCTCGGAGAGCTCGGCTACAACGTGAAGTGCTTCTGTTTCCAAGACAGTCCGCGACGCGCACACAGCATCGCTGCCCAGGGCGGCATCAACGCTGCGAAGAACTACCAAAACGATGGCGACAGCGTTTGGCGGCTCTTCTACGACACGATCAAAGGCGGCGATTACCGCGGCCGCGAGTCGAACACGTACCGCCTCGCCGAGCTCTCGGTGAACATCATCGACCAGGCGGTCGCGCAGGGCGTTCCGTTTGCGCGTGAGTATGGCGGTACCTTGGCGAACCGTTCTTTCGGTGGCGCCTTGGTCTCGCGGACCTTCTACGCCCGCGGTCAGACTGGGCAGCAGCTTTTGCTCGGCGCTTACAGCGCGCTCGAGCGTCAGATCGACGCTGGCACCGTGACCATGTTCCCGCGCACCGAGATGCTCGACGTGATCATCGTCGACGGTCGAGCCCGCGGCATCGTGACGCGCGACCTGGTCACCGGTGAGGTCGAGGCGCACATGGCGCACATGGTCATCTTGGCCACTGGCGGCTACGGCAACGCCTTCTACCTCTCGACCAACGCGATGGGCAGCAACTGCACCGCGACCTGGCGCGCGCACCGCAAGGGCGCGTTCTTCGCCAACCCCTGCTACACGCAGATCCACCCGACCTGCATCCCGCAGAGCGGCAAGTACCAGAGCAAGCTCACCTTGATGAGCGAGTCGCTGCGAAACGACGGACGCATTTGGGTCCCGCGCGACGCCGCGGACGTCACCAAAGACCCCAAGTCGATCAAAGAAGACGACCGTTACTACTACCTGGAAGAGCGCTACCCGAAGTTCGGCAACCTGGTGCCGCGTGATGTCGCGTCACGAAACGCCAAGGCGGTCTGCGACGACGGCTTGGGCGTCGGACCCGAGATCGACGGCCAGCGACGCGGCGTCTACCTCGACTTCGCGAGCGCCTTCGAGCGCTACGGAAAACAGATCGCGGGCGACAAGGCCAGCCGGGCCGAGATCTTGTCCGCGGGCAAGAAGAAGGTCGGCGAGCTCTACGGCAACCTGTTCGAGATGTACGAGCGCATCACGGGCGACTCGCCCTACGAGACGCCGATGCGCATCTACCCCGCGAGCCACTACACCATGGGCGGGCTGTGGGTTGACTACAACTTGCAGACGACCATCGACGGACTCTTCGCGGCGGGTGAAGCGAACTTCAGTGACCACGGCGCCAACCGTCTCGGCGCGAGCGCGCTCATGCAGGGTCTCGCGGATGGCTACTTCGTGATCCCGGTCTCGGTCGGCAACTACCTCGGCCAAAAGCGCATCGACCACGGAGACGTGATCTCGCCCGACCACCCCGAGGCCCAGCGGGTCGTCGACGAGGTGAAGGGGCGCATCGAGCGCTTGATGAACGCGCCCAACCCGACGCACACCCCGGACCACTACCACCGCGAGCTCGGCGGGATCATCTGGGACTACTGCGGGATGTCGCGTACCGGCGAAGGCCTCAAGGAAGCGATCAAAAAGATCCGCGTCCTCCGCGATGAGTTCTGGGAGCAGGTCAAGGTCACCGGCCACGACGAGGGCATCAACCAGACGCTCGAGCGCGCCGGTCGCGTCGCCGACTTCTTGGAGCTCGGCGAGCTGATGTGCGCGGACGCGCTGGCGCGGGAAGAATCCTGCGGCGCGCACTACCGCGAGGAGTACACCAGCACCGACGGCGACACCAAGGAAGCCAAGCGCAACGATGATGACTTCGCGCACGTCGCGGCCTGGGCCTTCTCGGGCGACCCGGCCGAACCCACGCTCCACAAAGAACAGCTCACGTTCGACTTCGTGAAGCTCACCACCCGTAGCTACAAGTAAAAGCAAACGATGCGCCGACGGAACGCGAAGAGCAGTGAGCGAAGCGAACGGAACGAAGCGTTCCGGCAATCGCATCGTGCGCAGCAGAGCGAAGCGAACGTTGGGGTGAATCGCCGCAGGCGAGAGGGGTCTGCGACTCAGACCCCTGGAGAAGTTAAGCAAACGATGCGCCGACGGAACGTGAAGAGCAGTGAGCGAAGCGGACGGAACGACCTGTTCCGGCTATCGCATCGCGCGCAGCTGAGCGAAGCGAACGTTGGGGTGAATCGCCGAAGGCGAGAGGGGTCTACGATTCAGACCCCTGGAGAGAATTGATGGCTGGACACACCGGAACAATGAACCTGACGCTGCACGTGTGGCGTCAGAACGGGTCGAAGACCGCCGGACGCTTCGTGAAGTACGACGCAAAGGACATCCCCAAGGCAGCTTCGTTCTTGGAGATGCTCGACATCGTCAACGAGGAGCTGATCGAGGCGGGCGACGATCCGATCGCGTTTGACCACGACTGCCGCGAGGGCATCTGCGGCATGTGCGGCATCGTCATCAACGGCGTTCCTCACGGACCACGCCCGAAGACGACGACCTGCCAGCTCCACATGTTTGAGCTTGCGAAGGACGGCGTGGACGAGATCTACCTCGAGCCGTGGCGCGCCCAAGGCTTCCCGGTCCTCAAGGATCTCATGGTCGACCGGAGCAGCTTCGACCGCATCGTGGCGGCCGGCGGTTACATCACGATCCGAACCGGCAGCGCGCCGGACGGAAACGAGATTCCGATCCCGAAGCCCGTCGCGGACCGCGCGATGAACGCAGCGGAGTGCATCGGTTGCGGAGCGTGCGTCGCGGCGTGTCCCAACGCGAGCGCGAGCCTCTTTACCGCGGCCAAGCTCGGTCACCTCGCGCTCTTGCCGCAGGGTCACGCCGAGCGGACTCAGCGGACGCAGAAGATGGTGTCGCAGATGGACGCCGAAGGGTTTGGCTCCTGCACCAACCATGGTGAGTGTGAGAAGGCGTGCCCGAAGAGCATCAGCATCGACTGGATCGCGCAGATGAACCGTGACTTCGTGACGGCGATGGTGACGTCGCGCCAGAAAGTTTCAGAACGCCAAAAGGGCAGCTGAACAACAGGAGCCAACGTGGTCGTCTTTGTCACCGGAGGCTCCGGGTTTATTGGAGGCCACGTCATTGAAGGACTCGTCGCGTCAGGGCACGAGGTCCGCGCGATGGCGCGTTCTGCGCGCAGCGAAGGCAAGGTCGAGCGCTTCGGCGCGGAGGCCCGACGGTGCTCACTCGGAGCGGTCTCGACCAATGATCTCGACGGCGTCGATGTCATCGTTCACTGCGCCGCGTTCGCGGAAGAGTGGGGCACGCGCGAGCAGTTCTGGCGCGCCAACGTCGACGGGACGGTGCAGCTGCTCGAGGTCGCGAAAGAGGCGGGGGTCTCACGCTTCGTTCACATCGGCACCGAAGCGGCCCTGTTCAACGGAGCGGAGCTGGTCGATGTGGACGAGACCGCGCCGTATCCGACTCCTCAGCGCTTCCTCTATTCGGAGAGCAAGGCCGAAGCCGAGAAGCATGTGCTCGGCGCGTCCGATGAGGCCTTTGCGGCGCTCTCGATTCGACCACGAATGGTGTGGGGCCCACGTGACGCGACGATTCTGCCCGCGTTGATCCGCATCGCGAACGAGGGCGGCTTCGCGTGGATCGATGGGGGGCGAGCGCTGACGTCGACGACGTATATCTCCAACCTCGTCGACGCGATTGTACAAGCGCTGACCTTGGGACGAGGCGGTGAGGCCTACTTCATCGCAGACGACGGGACGACGACGGTGCGCGAGTTCATCACCGCGCTGCTTGGGACCCAAGGGATCACGCTCCCGAGTCGAAACGTGCCCGGCGCGTTGATGCGACCGCTCGCGTCGGTGGTGGAAGGGACCTGGCGCCTGCTGCGGATCAAGACGCCTCCGCCGATCACGCGCTTGGCCGCGGCGTTCATGTCGCGGAGCGTCACCGTCGTTACGGACAAAGCGAAGCGGGACCTCGAGTGGACGCCCAAGGTCACGCGAGCGGCCGGCCTCGCCGCGATGGCCCCCGGGTAGTCGACGCCGTTCTTTTCTGAGCAAGTCGGATTCGAGCAAGTCGGATTCGAGCAAGTCGGATCTGAGCAAGTCGGAAGAAAAAACTCACGTTTGCATCTGAGAACGGGAGTTCTCATGCCCGCTCTCTTTCATCCCGCGTCCTCGATTCGCATAACGACAGAATCGTTGAAACACGTGAAGAACGGGTCGGCACGCGAGATGCAGTCCCTCGGTGCATGTTCCGACTGACCATTGCCGTGTCGCTCATCACCGCGACGCTTTCCCTCGCCTCTCCCTCCAACGCGCAAGACGCGCCATGGCGCGAGCGAAGAGCGTTCGACCGGCGTGTCTCGATGGGTGTTTACGGCGTGGGCTACGCGGCCGCGACGGATGACGCCTACCGCGGCGCGGGCATCGGCGCGAAGCTCGGCGTTCGGCTGCTCCCGCATCTCGCCGTCGAGGTGTTCACCGATCACCTCGTGATGGAAGGGCAGGGCGACGACGTTCGTCACGACCATCCGGTCGGTTTCAACTTGGTCGTGCCCTTTACCTTTGGGCGCTTTCGCCTGCGCCCGCTCGCTGGCTTCTGCGCGTCGTTTAGCTTCATCGAGCACGACCTCGCGAGCACCGCGCGGAGCGACACGATCGCGTTTGGGATCCACGGCGGCCTCGGGGTCGAGGTGGAGCTGGGGCGCTTTTTCACGGCGTACCTCGACGTGCAGCAGTTCCTGTACGTCGGCGACACCCGCGACGGTGACTCTTGGGCGAGCAGCGCGACGGGGGAGATGTCGTTCTTTGGCGTCACGCAAGGTGTACTTGGAATCGCGGCACATCTCTGACTTCGCGAGGCGTCGTTGAATGGCGCGGAACCGCGTGCGTCGCTATCTTCATGTCCATGAGAGCCATCGCCTTGTCGCTCGCCGCTTTCCTCGCGGTCACCGTGGTCGCGCTCCCAGAGGCCTCGGCGATCCGTGTCGCGCCGAGCGCAGACGAAGCCATCGAGGCCTTGCTGGGAACCTGGCGCCTCGCGAACCGGACACGCGCGGTCGAGGCACGCGACGCGGGAGTCGAAGCGGTCGTGCAAGAGATGGGTCTGATCGCGCGACCCATCGCGCGCCGCCGGCTCCGCCGAGGACTCACGCCTCCCGGTCGACTCGTCATCGCGCGGGCCTCAAACGGTAAGCTCCGCTTCGCGGTCGGCGACTACAGCGTCACCGCCGCGCCCGGAGAAACGGTCGCGTTCACCGACCCCGAAGGCAACAGCGGCCGCATGCGCGTCTCGATTCGCAATGGTCGGCTCCGCCAGCGATTTTTCCTCGACGACAGCTCGGTCCTGACCCACACCATCACGACCACGCGACGAGGCGCCCGACTCACGGTTCGCGTCGCCCACGACCGCTTGCCGTCCGATGTTCGGTACACCGCGATGTACGTGAAACAGCCTCAGCGCGTTCGAAGGCGCCCGCGCTAGCTCTGAGCCGCGGGGACTGTCGGGGTTCGAAGCGATGTTCTTTGTCCGCACCCGCGGCGCACCGCGCGCTCGCGTTCTGGTGCGCCGCATCCTGCGATCCGCAGCATGAGCACTAACGAACCCAGGCCGACCTGATCGTGAACGAACACTCGCGTCCAAAAGCGAGCGCTCACGGAACGCGCTCCCTCTCCCAACAAAGCAGCACGCGCTTCACGTAAGCGGCAAGCCCGCGGGATGGGCGGGGGGGTCAGAAGCTTCCTCGCGCACCTCACGCAACGCGGCGGAAGCTGGCGCGCCCCCATCTGCCATCCGCAGCATGAGCAGGACCAAGAACGAACGAGCCAACTCGATCGCGAACGAACACCCACGTCCAAAAGCGAACACCGCACTCGCACCATGCGCGCACGAACGAACACCCGAGCCAACTCGATCACGAACGCCCACGTCCACTCAAGAACACGGGCTGCGGCCCCCCGCGCTATCGGTAAGGGCCGCGCGACTCCGCCAGCGCAATGGCGAGCGCCCGCAGACCCTCAAAGGCCGTGACGCAGGGCGCCGGGTCAATCCCCGGGAGCAGCTCCGCGTGCAGCGCGCCGTCGCAACGAACGCGCGTCGCCGTCTCCAGCAGCTTCTCGACCCAGCCGGTCGCGCTCCGCGACAAGTCGTTGAGCTGCGCGTCGCTTCCGTCGACCACATCGAACCGCTCCTCGCAGGGACGCTCCGGATCGAACCGGATCTCGATCCGCTCGCACGCTCCGTCGTCCGCGAACACCGGTACGATCTCGCCGCGGACGTGCTCTTCATCGATGTGAATCGAGCAGCGCGCTGGCTCGAGCTGACCGCCGAGACGCTGCGCGGCCACCAACCACTCCTTTTGTTTCGTTTGGAACGCCAGCGGCAGCGGAACGTTCAGCCCCTCGGTCGCGCTCCGGAGCAGATCGCGGAAGAAAACAGCCAGCTCGCGTACCCGCGCGCGATCCACCGCTGAGCCGACGAACTCGAAACGCGCTTCCTCGTCTCCGATCGAGACCGGATCGACCGAACCGAAATCGCGATGAAGCATCGGCGTGAGGAAAGCGCGAACTTGCTCGTCGTCTCGTCCCCGCGCGACGAAGCCCTTCGGCAGCGTCTTGAGCTCGGGGAAGTTCACGCGGTGCCCAAAGAGCCCAGCGTCGCGGGTCCCGGCGCGTAGCGACAGGTGCATGTTCGGATAGCGCAGCGTCCCCACCAGGAGCGCTCCGCCGTCGCGCGTCTCCTCGGTCAACGTGAGCGAGCAGCGCCCGTTCCACATCGTCATCTCGCGCGGCGCGGTCACCTTCGCGCCGACCACATCGCGCGCGATCTCCAACCAGATCTTGTCCGCGCGGTCGCTCCCGACGAGCGGCGCGTCGAACGCTTCCGGTTCGTCGTACCCCGTGCCGGCTGGGGCCATCGTGATGGCGACCTTGCCGTCGACGTTGCCTCGGCTCCCGCGCACCGCGACTCCGAAAAACCACGCGTGCGTCAACAACGGGTCCGCGAAGCTCGGGTTCACGGTCTCCGGGATCGTCAAACGAAACGGAACGCTCTGATCTTCACCTTTGGCCCCGAGCCGGAACGTGTAGCGTTGCGCTTCGCGCGAATAGACGCCGTTCGAGAACGACTCCGTTGACGAGAGCGTGAGCGTGAGCGACTTGATCTTGCCGATGTTCTTCGTCGCGACGCGCCCTGACATCGTCATGCCCGGGGCGACCTGCTGCGCGTCGAGGCTCGCTTCGAAGTAGGGCTGCCCTTGGGGCGCTCCGGCGGGATGCGAAACGAAGACGAGCGGGGTGCGCGTGATTCGCGGAGCGGGCGGACGTCCAACCACGACGCGGAAGTCCTTTTTGAGATCCGGCCACCACGGGATATCGAGGCGCGTCATCAAGGTGTAGCGAACCGAGGCGCCGTGCGCTCCGTCGTATGTCGGGAGCGCGCGCGCGGGGATCTCGAACTGCGCCGCGACGCGTCGCTCTTCGGACTCCAGTTGGCCGATCTCGGCGACGCGCGCGAGGTGCAGGAAGCGGCGCGAGGTGTTCACCATGTAGGCCTGGCCGTGGAGCTGCAGAAGCACGCGGTCGACGCGGACCGGCCTTTTCGGCTGCAGGACCACCTCTACGTTGAGCGGCTCCCCCGGGAGAACCTCCTCCGGCATGTAGACCGAGAGAGACGGCGCACGCGGCAACATCGGCGGAAGATACGTCTTGTTCTCGTTCGTGTCGCTTCCGTCTTGCGGAGGGCCGTGCGCGGACCCAACATGCCGCGCGTGAAGACCTCGCTCACTGGCATTAAGCCGACCCACGTTCCGCATCTCGGGAACTACCTCGGCGCGATCAAACCTGCGCTTCGCCTCGCGGAGACGTATCGGTCGATCTACTTCATCGCGGACCTCCACGCGCTCACCACGATCCGCGATCCGGAAGCGCTCCGATCGTCGGTCTACGACGTCGCGGCGACCTGGCTCGCGTCCGGCCTCGATCCCGACAAGACGATCCTCTTCAAGCAATCCGATCTCCCTGAGGTCACCGAGCTCGCGTGGGTGTTGTCGTGCATGCTCGCGACCGGTCAGCTGATGCGCGGACACAGCTACAAGGACGCGCTCGAGAAGGAAGAGAACCCCAACGCCGGCATCTTCAACTACCCCGTGCTGATGGCGGCCGACATCCTGCTCTATGACACCCACGCGGTGCCGGTCGGCAAAGATCAGAAACAGCACCTGGAGCTGACCCGAGACGTCGCCGCGCGGCTCAATCACGTGTTCGGCGAGGACACGCTCGTGGTGCCGGAAGCGGTGATCAGCGAAGCGCCGCTCGTGCTCGGCACGGACGGCACGAAGATGAGCAAGAGCAAGGGCAACGGGATCCCGCTCTTCGCCTCCAAGAAGAAGCTCCGGAAGTTCGTGATGTCGATCAAGACCGGGAGCGAGACGCTCGAAGAGAAGAAGAAGGCCGAAGGCACGACCGTCTACGAGCTGTGCTCGCAGGTCAGCCCCGCGCACGCCGCGGAGATGAAAGAGAAGCTCGCGGCGGGGAACTTTGGCTGGGGCCACGCCAAGCAGATCTTGTTCGAGGCCTTGGACGCGGAGCTCGGCGACAAGCGCGACGGGTATCACGCCTTGCGCGCCGACGAGGACAAGCTCGACGCGGTGTTGGCCGATGGCGCCGAGCGGGCACGGGTCGTCGCACAGGCAACCATGGCGCGGGTCCGCAACGCGGTGGGGCTGCGCCGATGACCTACATTATCGGCATCGCCGGCGGCACCGGCTCAGGCAAGACCACCATCGCGCAGCACGTCGAGCAGGACGTCGCGACCGGCAAGGTCTCGCGCATTGAGCACGACAGCTACTACCGCGACCGCAAAGACCTCACCTACGAAGAGCGCTGCGCGCTTAACTTTGACCACCCAGAGTCGCTCGAGACCTCGCTCTTGGTGAAGCACGTCAGCGAGCTCAAGGCGGGGCGCGCGGTGGAGGTCCCGGTCTACGACTTCACGACGCACACGCGTCGGGTCGAGACGCGTCACGTCGACCCGACGCCGATCATCGTCGTCGAGGGGATCTTGGTGCTGGACCATCCGGCGCTTCGGGAGCTGATGGATCTGCGCGTGTTCGTCGACACCGCGGCCGACATCCGCGTCTTCCGGCGCGTCCGCCGTGACATTGAGCAACGCGGGCGGACCTTTGAGTCTGTGCGCCAGCAGTACTACGACACGGTCCGCCCGATGCACCTGCAGTTCGTCGAGCCGAGCAAGCGCTACGCGGACCTGATCATTCCCGAGGGCGGCGAGAACCGAATCGCGATCGATGTCCTCATCACGAAGCTCCGCTCACTGCTCTAATCACGGTCGAATCACGCTCATCACCCTCGAGTGAGTTGGCCACCGCGCGTCGCAGAAAGCGATCCCACCGCGCGCTCAAACGCCCATGACTTGCCGCGCGCTCAAACGCACGCAAGCTTGTCGTCGTGCCGCTGATCCTCAACCCCCTCACGATCACACTCTTGCTGATCGCGCTCATCGCGCTGCTCACCTGGGCGCACCTGCGCTACTGGGACGCGAAGCTCGGCGTGCCGCTGCCCTACGATGAAGAGCGCGAGATCGCGACGCCGGACGGCTCGATGTTTACGCTCCGGCGGCTCGCGGGGAACGGGGACGCGCGTCCTCCAGTGTTGATGGTGCACGGGCTCGGGGCCAACCATCGCAACATCGACGCGGAGCCGGGTCTGTCGCTCGCGCGTTATGTTCACGCAGGCGGGCGCGACGTTTGGTTGATCACGCTGCGCTCCGGTCGCCCGAAGCGATCGGGAGAGCCCGCGGTTCGCTTCCGCGACATGGTGCTCTTTGACGTCCCGCTGGCGGTTGACGAGATCCGCCGCCGCACGGGGCACGACACCATCGACTACCTCGGCTTCTCGATGGGCGGCATTCTGCTCTACGCCTGCTTCGCGCGTACCGTCGCGGCCGATAAGATCGGGAAGGTCGTCATCATCGGATCGCCGGGTCGCGTCGACCTCTCAGGGTTCCCTGCCTGGCGCGCGCTTCAGCTCTTCGCGGACGTCGGCGTGCCGGAGCTTCCGTCTGTCGTCACGCGCTTGGTCGCGTTCGCGGCGGACACCGTCGTCACCCCGATTCACAACATCATCTACAACCCGGCGAACGTCTCCAAAGGCGTGGCCCCACGCGCGCTCGTGAACGTCCTGACCGAGACCGCGGGCACCTTGGTGCAGGACTTTCTGCGCTGGGGGTTTGGTCATGGTGGGGCGATCACGATGGACGGCGAAGAGGTCGTGACCAGCTTGCGCGAGGCGAGCGGCCCCGCGCTCTTCTTTGCGGGTACTCGTGACAACCTCGCGCCACCGCACACGGTCGCGGCTGCATACGACGCGTGGGGCGGGGAGAAGGAGCTGCGGGTGCTCGGCCGCGAGCACGGGCAGCGTGAGGACTACGGACATGGTTGCCTCGCGATCGGGCGCGACCTGCCGACGGACGTCTTTGAGCCGGTCCGCGCGTTCTTGGGTTGAGCCATCGTTGACCTGCGTCGAGCTCGAGGGGCGCTTCCCGCCTCCGCTCCGCGTGATCTAAACTCGGCGCGTGCCTGAGCTCCCCGATATCGAGGCTTACCTCTTCGCGCTTCGCGAGCGAGTCGTCGGCCAGCCGCTCGAGCGCGCGCGTTTGCTCAGCCCGTTCGTCCTCCGCACCTTTGAGCCGAAGCTCGACGTGCTCGAGGGTCGCGAGGTGCTGGAGATGCGCCGGATCGGCAAGCGGATCGTGTTCGGCTTTCCGGACGCGCACTTCATGGTGGTGCACTTGATGATCGCGGGTCGGCTGCGCTGGAAGAAGGCGGGCAGCACCCCGGGTCGCAAGCTCGGGTTGGCCGCGTTTGATTTCCCGGCGGGCACGTTGGTGTTCACGGAGGCGAGCAAGAAGAAGCGCGCCTCGATCCACGTCGTCCGCGGCGAAGAGGCGCTCGCGGATCACGACCCGGGCGGGATCGATCCGCTGGCCGCAGATGCCGAGGCGTTTCGCGCTGCGCTCGTGCGTAAGAACCACACGGTTAAACGCGCGCTGACTGACCCGCGGATCTTGAGCGGGATCG
Organism: uncultured bacterium; assembly: GCA_938024995.1. Lineage (GTDB taxonomy): Bacteria > Myxococcota_A > Polyangia > Polyangiales > Houyiibacteriaceae > CALJDU01. Next base: position 155,802 of record CALJDU010000014.1, on the reverse strand, counting down.
GGAACAGCTACTCCGACGAGATCCTGCACCGCGCGAAGCTCTCTCCGCTTAAGTGGACGCAGAAGCTGAGCGACGAAGAACACGCGCGGCTGCGTGACGCGACGGTCGGGATCCTGGATGAGTGGACGACGCGGTTGCGTGAGGAGCTCGGGGGTGACTTCCCTGACAAGGTCACCGCCTTTCGGCCAGAGATGGCGGTGCACGGGAAGTTCAAGGAGCCGTGTCCGGTGTGCGGCGCGAAGGTGCAGCGGATCGCTTACGCCGATCGCGAGACGAACTATTGCGCGGGTTGTCAGACCGGCGGAAAGCTCCTGGCGGACCGTTCGCTCTCGCGCCTACTCAAGGGTGACTGGCCAAAGCGGATCGAAGATTTGGAGTGATTTCCTGTTGTTCGCGCGAGCTGCGTCACCACCCGAGAGCGCGCGAGCCCTCGGAACCGAGTTCGCAGAACGCGCACAGCACGAGATCCTTGGCGAACTCACGGGAGCGACATTTGGGCGTCGAACGTTTGGGTGAATCGACGGTGAACGTCAGCGGCACCTCGCGCAACGATCTGCTAACCCTGTTTTGTCGCGCATGACTGACCTCGCCCGCACGTCTGTTTTTGGAGAACGCTTCGCCTATGGCGGGGTCTCCTTTGAGATCCTCGCGGACTTTGATTCGTGTCGACCGAGCGGCTCGCTCTCGCGTTGTCTTCACGACGGGCCGACCTACGCCAACGTGTGGTGCGAGGTGCGACGTGCGCGCGTGTCTCATCGCCCCGGCCCGCGCTCGGATGAACGATGGGATGGGCACCGGATGACGTTTTCGTCTCGCGGCGTTGCTGGGGAGCTCACGCATCTCGGCGCGCGCTACGCGGCGACCGCGCGGCTCCGCTCTCCTGAGAACATGAGCTCACTCGTCGAGAAGATCGCGGACGCGGTTCGTGCTCGCTCACGGGCGTTGACGTTTCGGGGCTCGGCGATTGCGGTGAACGGGAGCGCGTGCTTGGTCCTTGGTGATCCCGCGCTCATTGATCCCGCGCTCTTTCGTGAGCACGGCTTCGCGCAGGATCGGATCGCGCTGGCGAAGCTCGGTGAGCAATGGCGCGCGTGGCGGCTCGCGGGTGACTTCGAACAGCCCGCTTCCCTCCCGCTCGGATCCATCGCGATCGTCTCTGAAGAGCAAGCGGCTCCGGTCGTCGCGCCTCGAGGCTCCGCGTTGAGCATCGAGAGCCTCGCGCGTCGCGTGCATGAGGATCACGAGGGTTCGCATGCTTTGCTCCGTGAGCTGGTCGCTGAGGTGTCGCTGCAGCGACTCGGAAGCGCGTCGCTCTCCTCGTTGCAGTAGAGCGCGCTTAACGAAAAACGGCTCGTCCGAAGACGAGCCGTTTTTCGTTGGCGCCGATGACTACTGCTGACCGAAGCCGCCGCCATTGTTGTTGCCGCCGCTGTTGTTGTTGCCGAAGCCGCCCTGTCCGCCGGGACCGGGACCGGCCTGACCGAAGCCGCCCGGGGACCCCTGCGGAGGCGCGCCGAAGCCGCCGCCCTGCGTTCCACCTGCTGGAGCGTTACCGAAGCCACCGGGAGTGGGCGCCTGTGCCGGAGCGGGCGCGCCGAAGCCGCCGCCCTGCGTTCCGCCTGCCGGTGCGCCGAAGCCACCTTGTTGCGCCGGGATGGTCGCCGCACCCGCGGGGGACGCGCCGAAGCCGCCTGGCGTAGCCGCCGGGGCCGCACCGAATCCACCCGCCGCGGGAGCCGCGGGAGCCGCGCCGAAGCCGCCACCTGCGGGGGGCGCGCCGAAGCCGCCGCCTGCGGGGGGCGCGCCGAAGCCGCCACCTGCGGGAGGGGTTCCGCCGCCGAAGCCGCCGTCGCTGCCGCCCGCCGGTCCGCCGAAGCCACCACCCGCGGGGGGAGGCGCATCGCCGGGAGGGCCCTTCTTGAAGATCGCCGATCCGATGACGCCGCCGAGCGCGCCGAAGAGCGGGAACAGGAAGACCGAGCAACAGAAGATGGAGAAGAACGTCTGGATGGCGGAGGGTTGCTCGCCGCCGAACTGGCTCTGGTACTGGCTCATCTGGGAGGAGCCAACGAACGCGAAGAACGCGCCGCTGAGAAGCCCGCCAATGAAGCCGGCGATGAGACCTGAGATGAGACCCAGGATCGCGCCTTCGCTCACCTCAAGCGTCGCGTTCGCTTTGTTGGAGACCATCATCACGCTGATGAGGCCGCCCGCGATGATGAGCGCGCCGAAGCAGCAGTTGAGGTAGTTCAAAAACGGGATGCCGCTCAGGACACCTGACACCACGCCGCCGACGATGACGCCTGGGATGTAGCTCTCTTTGTTTTTCACGAAGGCCTTCCGATTCCGCAGCCTGCTCGCCTCGCGAGGACTGCCAGTGCGACACAGGTCGCGGTACTCCCGACCCCCATCGGGCCACGGAGCCGTGACCTTACAGAATCTCCAGCACGACGCCACCCCTCCCCATGTGGCAAAGCACGGTCAGTGGTGCGGCGCGCTGCCCCAGAGCTCGGTCAGGCGCCGATCTCGCCCGCACCCCGTCCGGTAGCGCTGGTAGTGCCCAGGATTCAGCCGGTAGTAGTCCTGGTGGTAGTCCTCGGCATCCCAGAAGCGACCACGCGCCAGGATCCGCGTGTCGATCTCGCCTTCCAACTGGGCGGCGATCCGCGCTTTGCTCTCTTCCGCGATCATCCGCTCTTCCTCCCCGTCAAAGAAGATCGCGGTGCGGTACTGGTCGCCTCGGTCGCAGAACTGACCGTCGGCTTGGGTCGGATCGACCGAGCGCCAGAAAAGCTCAACGAGGTCGCGATAAGAGGTCTGCGCCGGGTCATAGGTGACGCGGACGACCTCAAGGTGATCGGTGCGATGCCCGCCGACCTGTTCGTAGGTCGGCGCGTCGGTGGTGCCGCCGGAGTAGCCGCTCACCACCGAGAGCACCCCAGGCAGCGGCTCGAAATCGGACTCCATGCACCAGAAGCAGCCGCCCGCGAAGATGACGCTCTTTTGTCCTTCGGGATCCGCGGTTTCGCCCGCGCGCGGTTGGGCGACATGGGACGCCTCGGTCGCGGCAGGATGCGCGACGTGCTCGCTGGACGTGGAGCCGCAGCCAAAAGCGCTGCAACCGAACGCGAAGAGAACCGTGGCGACAAGCAGGGTGGAGCGAAAGGTTGTCATGCTCAGAGTACGGGTCATACCCGCGCACGTTACTCCTTGAGACGCGCACCGACACGTTCGTGTGAGCGAACGGTCGTTTCGAGCGTTCGTCAGCGCAGGGTCACGGTGAGCTGCGCCATTCCGCCACGCTCGATCGGGCCCGCGCTGATCTGCACCGGCGGCGCGTCCAGTCCCGGTCGCATGTTGCGTGAGAGGATGTAGGAGACCGTGAAGCCGGCGAGCGCACCCGCGGTCCCCGCACCGAAGAGCGCCTCGGGTGTGATCTCGTTTCCGCGAATGAGAAACGCGAGAAGCATCGCGCTTCCGATACCCGCGCCCGACGAGATGTCGAGCAGGAGCGCGCGCTTCCGACTGAAGGTCTGGTACTTCGTCAGCACCCCGCCCAAGGTCAGCCCGAGCGCGCCGGTGACCGCGATGATCCCCGGCATCACGCGCTGCGTCTCTCGCCGGGTCTCAAAGCCGACCGCGCCAAAGAGCAGGGTCGCTGTGGTGTTGGCGAGAAGGGAAAAGCTGTCCATGAGCGCGATGTCTCCCGCGCTGGGTTCCAAGTAGCGCGCGACCAAAGCCGCGGAGCCCATCCCGATGACGTATCCGCTCAACAACGCCGCGATGTGTCCGGTGGGCGTGCCGAATCCGTCGTCGTCGTCGGTCCACGCGATCCCCGTCGCCGCCGCGATCGACCACGAGTAGAGCATGCCCCAGCGCGCCATGAGGTTGTATGTGGTCGACTTGCGGATCCCGAAGTCTTGACCGCGAGAGCCCAACACCGAGAGCCCGATCCCGAGCCCCATGCCGCCCAAGATCAGACCGGCCCAGGGACGCGGTTCGTCACACTCGGCCGCGACGCAGATCCAGGTCCCGATCCAGGCGCCGTACGCGCCTTGCCATGACGCCAGGTCCGCCCGCGCGAGCCGGTGCTCTCGGTTTTCATCACGACGGATCGGTCGCTCTCGTCGGCTGGTGAAATAGAACTCGACGCGTTCGCTCGCGGGGTGCTCCGGGTACAGCTCTCGGATCGCGCGGAGCTTTCGTTCGCCTCGCGCAGTGCGCCCTTCGGCGAGATCGCGGTTGGCGTCCGTAAACGCGTCCCACACGGAATCGCCGTAGCCATCTGGAACGGTCGCGCCGTCGGCCGAGACCTCGTTGGGCGCGACGGTGGTGTTGGAGTGCATCCCGTTGGGGTTCGCGAGCGCGTCCGCGTAGTGGCTCGGTGCCCGCGGCGCGGTGTCCTGCGCCGGGTTGTCCGGGTTGGGGGCCGGGGGCGGAGGGAGCTCTTCCGAGGTCGCGTCACCGGGTGCAGTGAGTTCGGAGACCGCTTCTGCCGCGGCTTCGTCTGCGGCGCTCTCTGGGTCAGCCGCTGCCTCGGTTTCGGCCGGAACCGCGACCTCTTCGGCAGGCGGCTCGGCCTCTTGCTCCGAAGCTGCGCCAGACTGTGCGGCGCTCACGGCCGGAAACGTGATGAGCAAAGCAACAATAGCGACCTGAAGCGAGTTCATGCGCGTCGAGTCTACAACCTTCGTGCCAACAACTGCTGAGATCCTTGACCCCCCACAGCTTGCTGATTACCAGAGCCGCAAATGTCTGATGCACCCAAGGTCCGCGTTCGTTTCGCGCCGTCCCCGACTGGTTACCTCCACATCGGCGGCGTTCGCACCGCGCTCTACTGTTGGCTCTACGCCAAGCAGAAAGGCGGCGACTTCATTCTTCGGATCGAAGACACCGACCAAGAGCGCAGCACAGACGAAGCGGTGCAGGTGGTGCTCGACGCCATGCAGTGGCTCGGCCTGGACTGGAGCGAAGGCCCGACGGTCGACGGTGCGCCCACGCTCGGTGGCGGAGATCACGGTCCGTACTTCCAGACGCAGCGCAAGCACCTCTACGCGGAGTACGCGGACAAGCTGATCGCGGACGGCAAAGCGTACCGCTGCTACGCGAGCAAAAAAGAGATCCACGAGGCGCGCCAGGCGTTCGAGAAGGAGCACGGCAAAGGCTTCAAGTTCCAGAGCCCGTGGCGGGATCGCGACGCGAGCGAAGGCGACCCCAGCGCTCCGCACTCGATCCGTTTCAAGGCACCGAAGACCGGCGTGACCGGTTGGGTCGACAAGGTGAAAGGGCGCATCGACGTCCCGAACGATACGCAGCAGGACTTCATCCTGATGCGGAGCGATGGCCTGCCGCTCTACAACTTCGGCTGCGTGGTCGACGACCACGCGATGGGCATCACGTTGGTCGTCCGCGGCGACGATCACGTCATCAACACCGCGCCACAGATCTTGCTCTATGAAGCGCTCGGCGCGACCTCGCCGGAGTTCGGGCATCTCCCGATGGTCCTCGGCAAGAACGGCAAGAAGCTGAGCAAGCGGAACACCGAGGTCGCGGTCGCGGCGCTCGACTACCGCGACCTTGGCTACCTCCCCGACGCCGTCCTCAATTATCTGGCGCGGCTCGGTTGGTCGCACGGTGACCAAGAGATCTTCACGCGCGACGAGCTCATCGCGAAGTTCGACTGGGAGCATGTCGGGAGCAACGCCAGCAAGTACGACCTGAAGAAGTTCCTTCACGTGCAGAGCCAGCACCTGCGCATGCTCGACGAGGACACGCTCGCGACGATGGTCGTTCCCTTTCTCAAGGCGCGGGGCCTCGAAGTCGCCGCCGACAACGCGACGCTCCGGGCGGCGCTCGGTCCGGTGAAGCTTCGCGCCGCGACCTTCATCGAGCTCGCGGATGGTCTCGACTACTTCTTCCGCGACGACGTCACGTACGAAGAGAAGGCCAAGAAGAAGTTCCTGAAGCCGGAGCTCGCGGGCAACCTCGAGAAGCTCGCCGAGATCGTGGAGAGCGCCTCCGCGTTTGACGAAGAGACGCTGGAGCGCGACGTGCTCGCGTGGACGGAGCCGGCCGAGCTCAAGATGAAGTTCGTGGCGCAGCCCGCACGCGTAGCGATGACCGGGCGAACGCGCAGCCCAGGTCTTTACGAGACGATGGTGCTGCTCGGTCGTGACAAGACGATCGCGCGTCTGCGCGCGGCCGCCGAAGTCGCGAAGCAGGCCGAGCCGGCGTAGCCCTCCTGCATCGGAACTCTATCGGACCGGCAGCGTGAGATCGGGGTCCCCGCGACGCGGCCTCGCCCCGCTTGTTCGCCGCAGGGACACGGTGACCTGATCCCTCGGCACCGGGATCGCGTGGAGCGAGCGAGCGTCTTGTCCTGCGCGAAGGTGTTCGGGTGAGCGTATCCCGGAGAACAAGAGGTCCGTGTGCACCACGCCCGCTGACTTGATCCGCACGACGAGATCACGCGGGCACGGCGCGTACGCGTGCAGGACGAGCGCGATGCCTTCTTCGCCGCTGACGTTCGCGCGCTCGATCGCGTGAAGCCCGAGGCAGCCCGTGAGCGTGTGAAGCGGCAGGGCGTCGTCGTGGGTTGCGAGCCGCTCTTCGCGGGCGTCGTCCCGTTTCCGCATCACGAGGTAGCTCGCGTTCGCGTGCACCAGCTCAAAGTCTTCGCGCGCGAGCCAATCGGCAACGCGCGGCTCTTCTTCGGTCCGCAAGAGCGACTCGTCGTGAACAAAGCGCTGCCGATGCGATACGTCCAAGATCACGAAGCGCGAGGCGCGATCCGGAAGCGGCGACGGGTGCACGCTGGTCCGCTCGGCGAGATGCGGCATCAGCGGATATGGAGCCATCACGGACGCGCCGTCGTCGACGTGCGCGACCGCTGCACGCGCGTCAAAGGTTCGGGCGTCCTCTTTGAAAGCGTCCCCGTCGAGCATTCCGAAACCCACGAGCAGCAGCGCAGAGAAGCTCACGGCGCCGACGAGAGGTCGCACGAGCGCGGGGAGTGATCGCATGCCCGCGACGGCTGCCGCGACGATCACGGGCACCGCGGGCGTCAGGTAGTGAACGTCCAGATCCGTCGTCGTGGGGAACGCGGACAAGAGCGTGACGCCGAAGACCGGGAGCGTCGCGAGCAACCACTTCGGCGCGAACAGCGAGACAAAGGCGACGGGGGCGAGCGTGAGCGGGATCCACGCGAGGCGACGTGTCGTCGAGAAGTGATGAAGGGCGTGCGCCATCAGATCGTCGGCCGCGCGCCAGTGACCGAAGTGAACATCGAAGGATCCGCCGGCGGGCGCGTGACGCGGATGAAACACGAATAGAAAGAGCACGATGGGCACGCACGAGAGCGCGATGGTGATGAGCGCGACGCGGCGATCCCAGGACCACGCCAGGAGCCCCAAGATCGCCGTGATCGCGCACAAGTCCTCGCGGCAAAGCGCGACCCCGATCGTCGCGATGATCAAGAGCCGCCCGCGCTCCTCCATGCAGGCGTAGACGGCCCACGCGATCGGGAGGATCGCGAGGCTGCCCGGGTGCATCTCGTAGGTCGCGACGTGCGTGAGGTTGGGATAGAGGAGAAAGAGCGCGACCCCGCCGACCATGCCGAGCGAGCCGCCGTGTTTCTCCGCGAGCTTCCCGATCGGCCAGGCCGCGCCCGCGAGCGCGAACGCCTGAACCGTGAGCAGCGCTTCCGGAAGGGGCGCGACATGTCCGAGGAACCCGAGCACGCCGAGGACCGGAGACAGGTGCAGCCCCATCACGTTGGTCTGCAGAACCGGATCCCAGAAGTCCCAACGCGACAGGCCCCAGGCCATCCGCGTGTAGAACGCGAGGTCGAAGGTGACGTTGTGGAAGGTGCGGAAACGCGCGATCGCAAAGCACGCCCAGCAGAGCGCGACGACCGTGATCAACAGCCCGGAGATAACGCGCGCGTGGGCGAGCGAGAGCCGCGCGTTCACGTCTCCCGCGAAGCGCGTAAGCGCCTCGTTGGCGCGAGCTAGCCGGTCTCCGCTCACCGCGGCGGAGTCTACCTCGGTTGACCTGAGGTGACCCCGGCTGTACGCCCGTCGCATGAAGCCGATCTCCTGGCGAGGGTTCTACGCGATCGTTGATCCTGAGCACTGCGGCGGTCGCGATCCGGTTGAGGTCGCGACAGCGATCGTCGAGGGTGGATGCGCGGTGCTTCAGCTCCGCGACAAACGAGGAGACGACGCCGAGACCGTCCGTTTGGCGCGGGCGCTTCGCGAGGTGACCCGCGACAAGGTCCCGTTCGTGGTGAACGACCGCGTCGACATCGCGTTGATGTGTGACGCCGAAGGGGTCCACCTGGGCCAAGACGATATGTCGCTCGCCGATGCTCGAAAAATCGCGGGCTCGCTCTGCATCGGCATCTCGACCCACGACCACGCGCAAGCGCTCGCGGCTGCGGAAGCGGGAGCCGATCTGATCGGCCTCGGCCCGGTGTTCGCGACCGCGACCAAAGAGAACCCCGACCCCGTGGTTGGACTCGCGCTCCTGGCGGACGTCGTGAAGGCCGTGTCGATCCCGGTGGTCGCGATCGGCGGTGTGGACGTGGAGCGCTCGACAAAGGCCTACGGCGCGGGCGCGCACCTCTGCGCCGCGATCTCGGCCGTGACGCGCGCCGACTCTCCTCGCGAAGCGGCCCGCGCGATGCATCGCGCGCACGCTCAGGTGACGGAGGCGGGGCGATGATTGAGCTTGGTTTGGTTGTCGGGCTCTCGATCGCGGGTGCGCTCATGGCGCGGTCGCTCAAGCGCGCTCGGCAAGACGCGCTCGAAGAGGGCGACGGGAAAAACGACGAGGGCGGGGACGCCAAGAAGGACGCCAAGGACGCGCGGAAAGACGAGCGCGACAAGCGTCGCGAGGAAGCGAAGAAGGCGCGCGACGACAAACGCGAAGCGGCCAAGCAAAAGCGTTTGGACAAGCGCGGGGCGAAGCCAAAGCGAACCGGACCGCGCGGTCTCCTGATCGGTGACGTTCTGCTCTACGCCGACACCGAGCTGTGGCTCGCGGGGATGATCGAGCTCGACGAAGAAGGCTTTGTCGCGCGTCTCTTCCCGACACCGGGCAGCAGCCGCGGTACCTGGGTCGTGCAGCTCGACGACAGCGCGGACGAGGTCATGGTCGGAGACCTGACCGATCGCGTACCTGATGGACGCGTGCCAGACGAGCTCCCGATGGGCGGGATGCGTGTCTCGCTACGCAAGCGAGGGCACGCCACGGTCAGCGCGGATGGCGACCACGTGCCACACGTCACCGAGTTCGCGGGCTACGTCGTCTTGGGCGGTCCCGGTGGACGGACCTTGGTCGTCATCGACTTCCAAGGCGGCGATCGCCTCGCGATCTACGGCGAGCTCCTCAGTAAGTCCGAATACGACCTCCTCCCCGGCGGCGATTGAAGCCGAAGCCGCGCTTCTTGTGTTCACCCTAAAGAGGGGGAGGCGCGCGCGTGTGCTGGCGAGGTTCGTCACGCTCGGTAGCGTGGCGGTGTGTTGGTGGTCCGAAATGACCGGTTCATCATGGGGGCGTCGAGCGGTTTGTTCGCCATCCGCTACTTGGACTTTGGCGGCCTTAGCACGGACGACGCGTTGGAGATCGGTCGCGTGGTGGCAACGCTCGGGTCTCCAACGTTTGGGCTCACCCACATCGAGGACACCCTCCGTCCGCCGTCAAAGGAGTTTCGAGCGACGTTCGGTGAAGTGATCGGGGCGTCGCGGAACGTGACCGCGGTGGCCAACGTCTTGTTGGTTCAAGGGTTCGTGCGCGCGGTGACGATGTCGATCATCACAGGGGTCATTCAATTCGGGATCCGCAATCACCCGATCGATGTGGGCACGGACGAGAAGCGAGCGTTGGATTTTCTAGAATTCCATGGCGCCCCGCGCGATCGTTTGGGCGCACTGATGCAAACGCTTCAAGCGGAGACGTAGGACCACACCGCGCAGCTTCGCGGAGCATCTTTCCAGGCACGCGCGGTCGGCTCGAATCCTGCTATCGTCGCGCCATGAAGCGACGCCTCATCGACAGCAAATACTTCGAATTGCGTGACGGCGAGATCGCCCTGGTGGCTGACCTAGGGCCGATCTGCGATGTCCACACGCACCTTGCGCAGACGTTCGTCCCGAGCGGGAACGTCGACCTCTATCGTCAAGAGGTCGCGAAGCTCTACCTCGACCCGAACAACGCCTTCGAGGACAGCGGGTACATGAACGACAACTTCAGCGAGGCGGAGATGAGCGCGATGCGTCGCGACCTCTCGATCGGTTCGTTGAAAGACGCGGGCATGCGCGCGACGCACACCGCGCCGGCGCTGAAGCACCAGATGGACCTGAGCGGCGTGACGCACTCGATCGTGTTGGCGATCGACATGCCGCACAGCAACAACAACACCGACTCGTACATCACGGTCTCCGAAGACCATGAGGGCCTCGTCGCGGGCGCCTCGATTCATCCGCTCGCGCGCAACGCCAAGACGATGCTTCGGCGCGCGGTCGAGCGCGGAGCGCGGGCGCTCAAGATGCACCCGGCGGTGCAGATGATGCATCCCGATCACCCACGCGCGATGGAGCTCTACGAGCTCTGCGGCGAGCTCGACATCCCGGTGATGTGGCACTGCGGGCCGGTCGGTATCACGAGCGCCCGAGCGGACGCGCGCTGTCACTTGAAGCACTACTGGGAGCCGATTCACGAGCTGCCGAACACAAAGTTCATCCTCGGGCACTCCGGTGCGCGGATGTACGAGTACGGCGTGAAGCTTCAGCAGATGTACGAAAACGTCTACTGCGAGGTCGCGTCGCAAGGCCGCAAGGGGCTCGCCCACATCTTCGCGCAGTGCGACACGCATCGCCTCATGAACGGTTCCGACTTTCCGTTCTACCACTTGGGCACGAGCGTCCTGAAAGTGCTCGACGCGACCGAGGGCAACGAGCCGCTGCGTCGTCGTGTGCTCTACGAGAACGCCGCCAAGCTCTTCAAGCTCGAGACGCCGGCGGAGCAGCTCGAGAACACGGAGCAAGCGTGAGCGACGAGCGCTACGACGCGATCCCCAAGTCCGGTTTCGATCACGCGCACATTCTCGAGCGCATGGAGTCGCTCCGTGCTCGGGACGCCGACTGGCGCTCAGGGAAGACCTGGTCGCTGGTGTACTCCGCGGGCGAGGCGCATACGCGTTTCCTGAAAGACGCGCACAACCTCTTCTTCAGCGAGAATGGGCTCAACCCGGTCGCGTTCAAGAGCCTCAAGCGGATGGAGGCGGACGCGGTCTCCGCGATGGCGAAGCTGCTCCACGGCGACGACGAGACGGTCGGCGCGCTCAGCTCCGGCGGGACGGAGTCGATCCTCCTCGCGATGGCGACCTACCGAGAGCACGCGCGGCGGAAGAAGCCGTGGATCCGGAACCCAGAGGTCGTCCTCCCGAAGACCGCGCACCCCGCGTTCGACAAGGCCGCGCACTACTTCGGGATCAAGCTTAAGAAGATCGACATCGACGATGACTTTTTGGTCGACGTCCGCGCGGTCGAGCGGAAGATCGGGCGGAACACGATCGCGGTGGTCGCGAGCGCGCCGCACTACTGCCAAGGGGTCGTCGATCCGATCGAGCGGATCGCCGAGATCACGCGGAAGGCCAAGGTCCCGCTTCACGTGGACGCCTGCGTCGGCGGGATGATGCTGCCGTGGGTCGAGAAGCTGGGTCGTGAGGTGCCGCTCTGGGACTTCCGCGTCCCGGGCGTGACCTCGATCTCCGCCGACCTTCACAAGTATGGTTACGCGGCCAAGGGCGCGTCGGTGATCCTCTACTCGTCGATGGAGTACCTCCGTGATCAGTTCTTCGTCGTGACCGATTGGCCGGGCGGGATCTACGCCTCCGCCAACATCCCGGGAACCCGTCCGGGCGGTCCGATCGCGGCCGCGTGGGCCGCGCTTATGGCGATCGGGGAAGAGGGTTACCTCGCGCTGACCCGTGACGCGCTCGACGTGCGTGATCGCGTGATCGATGGGATTGATTCGATCGCTGGGATCGAGGTCTTCGGCGAACCGGTCGGGACCTTGGTGAGCTTCGGCGCGTCCAAGGTGGACGGCGTCGGGATCTTCGCGCTCGCGGATCACCTCGAGGAATCTGGCTGGCACTTCGATCGTCACCAAAACCCCAACTGCCTTCACTTGACCTGCGGCGCGAGCAACTTGGCGTCGGTCGATGACTTCGTCGCGGACCTGCGGGACGCGGTGAAGCACGTGCGGGAGCACCCGAACCTCGAGGCAGAGGGGAGCGCCGCGATGTACGGGATGATGGCGAAGATCCCGGTTCGCGGTCTCGTGAAGTTCTCGGTGCGGCGCGTGATGGAAGCGATGTACGCGCCTGGCGCGGCGGAGCCGAACTTGGAGAAGATGTCGAGCGAAGACCCGGTCCTTCAAAAGCTCGACGAGTACGGACAGAAAGCGTTCGAGGTGCTGGACGTCATCAAGGAGCGGCTCGGCGGGGTCCTCGGGCGATGAACGTTCCGCTGTCGTGCGCGTGCGGCACCGTTGCTGGTGAGCTGCGCGGCGCGACGCCCACGTCGGTCACGCGAGTGGTCTGCTACTGCGAGGACTGCCAGACCTACGCCCATCATCTCGGGCGCGCCGACGATGTTCTCGGACCGAACGGAGGGACCGACGTCACGCGCGTCGACCCCGTCGCGCTGACGTTCACGAAAGGCGTGTCGCGCCTCAAAGGGGTGCGGCAGTCTCCGAGCGGAGCGCTCCGTGTGTACACCGCGTGTTGCAAGACGCCGGTCGCGAACCTCGCCTCAGATCCGAAGCGCCCGTGGATCGGCTTGGTGCACGCGATCGTCGATCACACGGACGCGCCGCGGGACCAGGTCTTCGGAGCGCCGCGCGGACACGTGAGGGCGAAGCACGCGGTCGGCGACCTCTCCGGTCTCGACAAGGTTCACGACGACATGCCGAAGTCGCTCGCGTTCGCGGTCGTGCCGAAGATGATGGCGCTCCGGCTCTTCGGCGGGTGGAAAGCGTCCCCCTTCTTCGACGCTGACGGTGCTCCGGTCATGCCGGTCACCATGATGTCGAAGGAGGAGCGAGAGGCGCTCCGTAAAGTGGTCCGCGCTCAGCGCGCCTGAGCGTTCACTACTCTTCGGCGGGGTGCTCTTGAGCGTTCACTACTCTTCGGCGGGCTGCTCTTCCGCTTGTTGTTCTGACCCTTGGCTGAGCCGCTGTGCTTCCCGCTGTGCTTCATCCGCGCGCGCTTCCTCACGGACCCGCGATTCGTTGCTGCACGGCATGACGTCGAGAAGCGACAGAGCCGTGAGGATGACAATGACGCCGAGCTTCATGGTGGTTTCTCCGATTGGCGTCGCTGCGTGCGCCGCGTGAACTGCCCTTGAGACTATCCCACGGCGCGGTGACCATGCGGCGGTGACGCCTTTCCTCATCCTCGGGAACCCGGAAAATCGGCGCATCACGATGTTCGCCGACGCGCTTGAACGGCGAGGTCACCCGGCGCCGGAGATCATCGCGCACCAGACGCTGCTCGAAGAGGGTCCCGCGGTGCTCGCGCAGGTGAAGGGCCCGCGCCTCGTGAAGCTCGACTCGTTCGGCGAAAACGATGTGGTGACCCGCGCGCTGCTTCGTCGTGGGCTCCCGCGCGCCCGCCAGGAAGGCATCCGGATCTACGACGCGCTCGATGAACCCATCCGTCGCGGGCTCATCTCGTCGCCGATGCAGAGCTTCTTCGGGTTCACTGACTACCTCGAGTCGCTGCGACCGTTCCTTGAGCGCGACGACTTCAAGATGATGAACCCCATCACGGGCATCCTCGAGCTCTTCGACAAGCGAGTCACGTCGCGTCGCTACGCGTCGCTCGGGATCCCGGTGCCCGAGTTCATCGACCCGGCCACGCCCGACGCGCTGCGCGTGATGATGCGTGAGCGCGGCTGGTCTTCGTGTTTCGTCAAGCTCGCGTGTAGCTCGTCGGCGTCATGTCTCGCCGTTGTGCGGCGCCGCGAGACCGCCGACGGAGATCGGTTCTCGTTAATGACGACGATCGCGCGGCGACCCCACGGTTGGTTCAACTCGCTCCGGATCCAGCGCGTTGATCGCGAAGAGGACGTGGACGTCATCTTGACCTTCTTGCTGCGTGACGGCGCCCAGGTGGAGCGACACGTGCCGAAGGCGAAGCTCGCCCGTCGCTTCATGGATTGCCGCGTGCTCGTCGTCGACGAGGAGCCGGCGTTCACCGTGGTGCGCACGAGCACGCATCCGATCACGAACCTGCACCTCGGCGGCGTCCGTGGTGATCTCGACGCGCTCCGTCGAGTCGTCCCGCCGGATGTGTGGGCTGAAGCGATGGAGGCTTGCGTGAGTGTCGCGCGCGCGCATGGCTGCTTCTATGTGGGCGTCGACCTGATGTTTGAGCGCGGGTTCCGCGGCTTCCGCGTCATCGAGGCGAACGCCTTTGGGGATCTGCTGCCGAATCTCACCCGAGAGGGTCTAGACGTCTTCGAGTGGGAGATTGATCGTTTCTCGCGGCGCTAAGCTCCTCCCATGACCCGCTCCGTGACAAAGCTCCCCAAACTGGAGACCCGACAGCTCGCGCTCGCGGTCACGACGGATGGGAGCCGCGCGTTTGTGGCGGGAGGACAAGGGCGGGACGTGCTCGCGTTCAGCGATACGCCAAGTAGCGGACAAGGGTACGTCGCGAGCAACTCCGGCGGTCGTGGGCTCCGCGATGTCATGGTCGCGGGAGACGAAGTGTGGGTCTGCGGCGAATATGGTCACGTCGCGCGTTCCGTTGATGGTGGCGCCAGCTTCACCACGATTCACATCGGCGCGAACGGAGCGTGCCTCTACAGTATCCGGCGCGATGACGCGGGTGCGCTGTGGGTCGTAGGCGACAGGGGGCTGCTCAAGCGCTCGACGGATGGTGAGACCTTCGTGGATGTGGACGCGAAGACGACGGCGAACCTCGGGCGCTTGCGGACCTCCGCGATCGGGCCGTTGATCGCGACGAGTCAGGGCGGAATGCTCTTGGTGGACGGCGACGAGGTCATCGCCACCAAGCTCGAGGCGAGGGGCGTGATGATGACGCCGCTGGCGACGCAGCAAGGGACGCTGATGGTCGTTGGAGTGGACGGTCAGGCCTATCGATCGGCGGACATGGGCGAGAGCTTCGAGCGCGTCGACCCGCTCACCACGGGGTTCCTCTCCACCGTTGCCGCGTTGGAAGATGGAACCGTTGCGATCGTCGGCGCCGATGGTCACCTCGCGGTGTCGAGCGATGACGGTCGTACCTTCGCGAAGGTGAACCATGACGCAATGACCGGCACGATTTGGTGCTGCGCGCCCTTCGAGGACGGCCTGCTCATGTGTGGTGAGTCGGGTCAGCTCGCGTTTTACGGCTGACGTTCAGAGCGGAGGTCAGTGCGGAGGTCAGAGCAGGTACACGACGCCGAGCGCGACCTTCGCGATCGCCGACGCGCCGAAGTAGTCGCGCGCCAGGAGCGCGTAGCCGCCCGCGACCTCAATGAAGAGGCGGGTCTCATCGGTCATGCGGGCCTCGGCGCCGACCATGAGCTGCGCGGTCATGAAGGGCGCGTGCTGCCCGGCGTCTTTGACGCGTCGCCAGCCGATCGTGCTCGCGGCGCCAAACATGAGCGTCGAGCTGCGCACCCGTCCGCTGAAACGGAACTCGAGGTCGGTCCCGAGCGCGTAGCCGAGCGAGTCTCCATAGCGAACGTCACCGCCGACCAAGGTGGCCTCGCCGATGACCGCGAAGGGCGTCATCACCAGGAGCGCGGAGAGACCGCCCTGTTCCTGACGCAAGGCGACGCGGATCGGGACCGAGACGGCGCCGCCGGTCGAGGTCTCGAAACCGATGAGCGGGGCGCCGTAGTACACGCTCCCGCGGAAGCCGATATCCGCGCGTGAGGTCAACCCGACCTTGAGCTCGCCGAAGAATCCGGGCCAACCGAGACCCGCGAAGAGCGCGACATCTCCGCTCGCGATCACGTTCGCCCCGATCACCGAGCTGTCAGCCGATGAGGTCCCCGGCTCTGCGTTTGCCGCGCGCGGGGTGGGGGTCGAGAGCTCTTGCGCGCTCGCGGAGGTCGCGGCGATCAGCGAGGCGCAGAGCAGAAACGAGCAAACGCGCACCGCGTGGGTTTACCACACGGCGCGCGTCTCCTTCAGTGTCGTCCTCGTGATCGGAGCGTCCGTTATGCGTTCCGCAGGCGCGTCATCTCCGACGCATAGCGAAGCAAACCGGTGCTCCAGCCGCCGAGGATGTAGGTGCCGTCGTAGACCTCAGGCACGATCGTGTCCTGGTACCCCGCGACCTGCACGAGGAAGACCTGGACGTTGGCGTTGACCTTCCGCTTGTAGGCGGAGATCAGCTTCGGCACATCGATATGGCGGCCGCCGTTCCACTTGTAGTCCGCGTACTTCTTGGGGTCGGTCCCGAAGAGGCCGCCGTGACCCGCCTGCATGTCCGAGAACACGAAGACGTTGTCCCAGTGCTCGCGCTTGCGGATCGCCTTGTCCCAGAACAGCCAGATGCCGTTCTCGGTCGCGCCGCCGACCTTGTGCGCGAGGCGCTCCGCGCCCTCCAGCTGACGCAGAAGAGGAGCGTCGGTCACCTTGCTCACGAGCAGGCGGTCGCCGAAGACGCCGAGGTAGCCCTCTTCCGAACGCGCACCGACGAGCAAGCCCGTGAGGTTCGCGATGGTCGAGATCTGCATCGTTCCCATCGACGAGGTCGTCGCACCCTGCGCCGAGCCGCTGTTGTCGCAGAGCGACATCGTGCGACCCGCGAACGCCGGGAGGTTCGCGATCGACGTCGAGAGACAGGTCTCCAGCGCGTCGAGCACCTGCTTGTGTGCAGGAGAGCTCCCCTTGGCCTTCACCGCGCGGTACGCGCTGTAGTAACGGAAGGGCAGCTGCTTACCGGTCGCGACGCCCGCGATCAGCTTGTCTGTGAAGACCTTGGGCGCGACCTCGGCGCCGAGCAGGTTCCGTAGGTTCCGCAGGAGCGCCATGTGTCCCATGACGTCAACCGCGGCGCTCCACGACTCCTTGCTCGACCCGCGCTCGCTCAAGATCGACTCCCAAGTCGAGCCGCGGCTCGTGAGGGTGCCCTTCGCGAGCGCGTCGACGTGCGGTCCCTTGGCGTGCACCAAGTTGATAACGTCGATCGTCTTCACGGACTTCGTCTCCAACCGGTACTTGGCCAGCTGGTACTTGCTGAAGCGCGAGAGCGCGTCGCGCCACGCCCGCTTGAGCGCGTTCGGGACGGGCTTACCGTAGCGATGCAGCTGATACGCCAACCCGACGGCCGGCTCATCGGCGCGGACGATGATCTCCTTCGCGTACTTGCGAACGAGACCGGTGCCCTTGACCGCGTGGTGATGCGCCGCGCGCACTAGGATCACCTGAGGCGTGGTGCGGATCATCGACTCGTTGCGGAGCTTGACCGCTTCGACCAACGTCGCGACCGGGTCGTGCGCGAGCGCGTCATCGATCGCCTTCTCCATCAGGCCCGAGGGCGTGAGGGTGCGGGGATCGTAAACGTCGTAGCCACCGAGCACGTCGCGGAGGTGACGCACATCCGCGTCCGAGAGCGCGCGCACATAGCGCTTCCCGCGCGCCGGGCGCTTATCGGCCGGGTCGCGGTGGTAGTACATCGGCTCTCCGAAGAAGCACGAGGCCGCCGCGATGCGGAGCCGGGTGATCGGATCGCTGAGATCGAAGGACGTCCCGCCCATGAAGTTGAGGTGGGTAACGTTCGTCTTCGACTGGTTCTTGGTGGGATGAAAAATCGTCATGATGCACCTCCGCGCAGACGGAGGCGTGGCCTCCGCGCGAACGGGGAAAAGGAGCGCGGCGTGATGCGCGCGCTCAGAACCTAAAGACGAGGGCTGAACGAAAAGTGTCCCGAGAAAGATGGAGACGGTGTGTTTGTTCTTTTGAAAGAGAAGTAACCGTGTTCCTCACTGCGGGACGAAATGCTGTTCTGGCCTCGATTGTTGAAGTCGGTATCAGGGGCAGGATTCGAACCTGCGACCACCCGGTTATAAGCCGAAGTAACCCCAGTGCTCACTGCTGGCCGAAGCCGGAGAACGTCGCGGCGGGGTGTGAAGGCGCTCTACCGCTGAGCTACCCTGATGTGTTGCGTCGGTATAGAGCACGCCGCGTGCCATCCGAAAAACGCAGAGAAACGCCACGTACGGGCTCGTGTGGCGAGCGTGTTCGCCAAAGACTAGCGAGCTAGATAGCTCGCGGTCAGGCTCACTCCCAGAGTGGGTCGATCGCGATAGCCATTTGGTAGTACTGCATGTCGCCGCCGAGGTAGGGCTCGACCACTGTGCGGCACTGCGTGCGGGTGGTTCGGAGCTGGACGATGCGGCGGACCGTGTCGCCTCCCACCCAGTGCTCGCAAATCGCGAACGCGCCTTGGGGAGTGTTCGCGTCGGGCACCGCGTGGACGTACTCGCAGTCGACGTCGTAAGGGAGGCGATCATCGCCCTCGTCGCACCGACCTGCCGCGCCGAGCGCGTAGTCAAACGAGTCACCAATGAACTGCCAAACGCGATGTTCGTCGCCGCCCAGATCAGAGCGCGTACCGGACCAGACGGTGCGTGACGTGCGTCCGTCGTAGAGCGACGAGATCGTCTTGAGGTAGTAGCCGTCACGTGGCCGAACATGCGTCTGTGATTCTTGGAGCAACGAGAACGGGTTGACGTCCCGCGCGCTGTGGGTGCCGGTCTTCACGGTGCGAATCTGACTTGGGTCTTGTGGGTCGTAGGAGAACGAGAGGATGTTGAGGCCGAGCCCGCTCACGTTCGCGCGCTGCACCGTTTCGCCTGAGCCATCGCTCGCGTTGAAGGAGCGGAAGCGCGCGATCGCGCTCGAGGCCGTGCGACCCCACTCACCCACCATGACGCGGTCTTCGCCAGCGGGACCGCGAATGCCGACGACGTCAATCGGCTCCGTCTCCACAGGCTGATCCCAGAGCACGCGGTCGGTGTTGGCGTCGAGGAGAGTCACGCCGTTGCGGTGACCCACGATGATCTTGTCGGGCGCGAGGAAGCCGACCGCGCGGAGATCGGTGGGGAGATCGCCGGCGCCGTCGAACCCCTCACACGCGCACGGCACTTCGTCTTGTCCTCGCAAGGTGAAGCGATGGACGCGTCCACCACAACGGCTGTCGGTGGTGATATCGCGGGTCGCGACGAGGAGCCAAGGCAGAGGACAGTCGTTGCACGCGACCGGGAGGTCACAGACGCTCGGAGGTCGGTTGGTGTCGCGACCCGTCGCGTCTTCGGAGACGTCGCCCGAGACATCGCGACGAACATCCATCGACGCGTCGACCGGTTCACGGCAGTCGACTCCCTCAATGCAGAAGCGGCTGAGGTCAGGACACCCGGCGAGCATCAAGGCCGCGAACGCGAATGAGAGCCAACGCATGTGCGCACATTATCGCGTTCTTTCCGAGAGGCCACAGACGCGCGGTCTCAAGCGATGTGCGCAAAAGCCTGCTCGCGATCCCCAAAAGAGCACGAAAGTTTTTCGATGTGAGGCGGGTTCCGCATTTGAGAAAACCGCCAACTCTGTCGCAGTAAGGGCTCTACGAATGTCGCTTCTGACGCAAAAACCAAGTATTCAGTGCTGAACACCCAAAAACTGGACGGTTGAGCAGTGGTCGATATGGTCAGTGCATGACGAACACGGAACTCCTCTTCGACCTTCTTGTCTGCCTTCTCGACGCCGCTCAGAACGACGCGCCATTTGTCGAGGTCGGCGCTCTTGCCTCGGCGCTCTCGCTCTCGTCTTCTCAGGTCGCGAGCGCGCTTGTGCACCTCGACAACAAGGGCTTGGTCGACGCCGAGACCCTCGCGCTGACCTTCTTCGGTCTCTCGGCCGCCGCGACGGTCCGGGACAGCCGCGCAGGAATGCGTCAGGGACGGGCGGCCTGAATCGGGATCGCGCGCGGTTCCATTCGGGGTCGCGCGGTCTCAGCGACGACATCGGCGCGCAGTTCTTCTCCCGGTCGGTCTTCCGTTCGGGTCCCCACCAGGACCACGCGATCGGTTGGCGGGTAGCGAATCACGCGGCGCTGAACGATCGGCTCCAGGCCTCCCTGAGAGATCGTGCGTGTCCTCCGAATCACGTAGCCCATGATGCCGCTCTGCGAGATCTGACGTTCGCCTTCCGCGAGCGAGGGGTCGACGATCTCGCGTACCTCGTACCCCGATGTGCTCAAGGTGTGACGACGCCACTTTACTTCTGGCGCGTCCCTGCTCCCCAGCAGTTCTACGGTGAGCCGACGCCCTCGGGTGGTGGCCGCGATCTGGATCGGGAAGGGGAACGGGTTCTGGATGACCAGGTCGACCTGCGGCCAGACCACCGTCGCGTCGAGGCCCATCGGGACGTAGCCGGCAGGGCGGGAGTGCGGCGTGTACTCCTTCATCTCGAAGCCCGCGATGAACGCGCTGGCGTGCAAGGTGCTCGCGACCTGGCAGGTCCCGCCGCCGATGCCGTCGACCATCACACCGTTCTCGATCACGGGTGCTTGTCGATATCCATCACTGCGATAACGCGAGCCCACCTGAGTGTTGAAGGAGAGCTCACCGTAGGGCGCGATGATCGCTCCGTTGAGGCGTGAGGTCGCGAGCCGAACGTTGTGCGCGCGTCCGCCGTAGCGACCAAAGCGCGTCGTGTAGGTGCTGAGGACATGATCGAAGGTTCGCGTGAAGACGGGGGGAGGCGTGTTGTCTGGGATCGCGTCGACCTCCAGCGGGATAACGAGCTCGCCCGAGAGCAGCTGATCGGCGATCGTCTGACGGGCGACGCGCGCGTTGAGCGTCCGACCTTCGCGTGGCTCTCGTGTGAGCTCACCCAGCGGAGAATAGCGCGAAGGAACCAGCTCTCGATCGACGACGCGCTTGAGCGCGACGATGTGTGCAGTGAGCGCTTGATGATCGATGTAGCGCGGGAGCCGAACGTTGATCTCGCCGCGCTTGGCTGCGCGATGGTGAGCGAGGTCCTCAAGCAAGCGACCCGTGTGTCCGGCACGCTTGAGCCGCGTGACGGCGTGCGCGATCGGCATCCGCGCGCCGAGCGCCCGACGGGAGTGACGCTCGGTGACGCCCTCGACTTGGAGGATCACGTCTTGGTCGAGCCACGCGTCCGCGATCTCCTGGAGCGCGCTTTCAGCGTCCACGGTTGCGGGCAAGAGCGCGCCGTTGACCATTACGCCCGTCAGGGTGTCTTCGCTGCTGAGGAGCCGGTAGCCATAGACCCCGACGACACAGAGAGCCGCGAAAGAGACAAAGAACAGCGTGAGGAATGCGTGTCGCAGCGGCATTTGGGGCGCGGGAGGCAGCGTGGGGAAAGAAAAAGCGCGCTCGGCGATTCTGACGGGCCTTTCCGTGTGGCGCACGTTCTTGCCGGTTCGTTGCGTAGAAAACGTTCGACCAGATACCCTTGAACACGCATGAGTGACGTGATTCTTGGGATCGATCTCGGCACGACCAACTCGGTCGTGGCGGTCGCGGATGGCTCGTCGGTGGTGGTGCTCGCGGACGAGGTCGGCGGCAACCTGATTCCGTCGGTCGTCTCCTTCCGCCCCGATGGAAAGATCTTGGTGGGCGAAGAGGCGCGTGAGCGTCGCCTGATCGACGCGAAGAACACGATCTACTCCGTCAAGCGACTCATCGGTCGCCCGTTCAAGAGCTCGGAAGTTCGGCGCGCCCAAGAGCGGTTCGCGTTCAGCCTCGTTGAGAACTCCAACGGTGGTGTCGTCGTCGATATTCGTGGTGAGTCCTACACGCTCACCGAGATCAGCGCGTTCGTTCTGCGCGAGGTTCGTCGCATCGCGGAAGAGCGGCTCGGTCACACGGTCTCGAAGGCCGTCATCACGGTGCCCGCGAACTTCAACGAGCTGCAGCGGAGCGCGACCAAGGCGGCGGGACGCGTCGCCGGTCTCGACGTCGCTCGGATTATCAACGAGCCGACGGCAGCCGCGCTCGCGTACGGGTTTGGCAAAGAGGGATCAGAGCGCGTCGCGATTTACGATCTCGGCGGCGGCACTTTTGATCTCACGCTTCTTGAGCTCGACAACGATGTGATGGAGGTCGTCGCGACGGCAGGTGACTCCTTCCTCGGCGGAGACGACTTTGACCACCTCGTGTCCGATTTGATGGCGCAGCGTTTCCTCGAGCAGCACCGCTGGGATCCGCGGCAGGACCCCCAAGCGATCGAGCGCCTCCGCGCCGCGGCCGAGTGGGCCAAGTGCGAGCTCTCGAGCAAAGACCTCGTCGAGCTCACGGTCGAGGAGCTGCACTACGGCAACGGAGGCAAGGCGCTCGACCTTGAGTTCTCGATGACGAGAGCCGACCTTGAGCAGAAGATTCAGCCGCTCCTCGGTCGCAGTTTTGACGTCTGCAATGACGCGCTGAAAGAAGCGGGTCTGAAGCCGAGCGATCTCGAAACGGTCATCTTGGTCGGCGGTTCCACGCGGATCCCGTTGGTCCGTAAAATGGTCGGCGAATACTTCCAAGCCGAGCCGAATATCTCGATCGATCCGGACCTGGTCGTCGCGCAAGGAGCCGCCATCCACGGTTTCGCGATCTCCGGTCGCCCCCGCCGTGAACGGAAGGCCTCGCTCGCGAGAGTCGCGCTCAAGCGTTTGCCGGGCGACGAGGCGCGCCGAATTCGTGATGAGCGACGCGCGCGTCAAAAGGAGCTACCGAACCAACCCGCGTTCGCGCCTGACCCCGCTCCCGCCCCCAAGGTTCCTGCGCCTCTCGCGGTTCCGCGTCCGCCGCCGGTGGCTGCGGCCCCGCGTCCTCCTGCGCCGCCGCCGCGCGCGGTCCCGGCGCCTCCCGCCCCTCCCGCGCCACCGGTCCGTCCCCCCATGCCGCCAGTCGCGGTTCATGATGATGACGACTACCAGCCGGAGGAGAGCACCGCGGTTGTGAGTCAGCGCCTCTTCGGCGGAACCGACGATGAGTTGAAAGCGGAGTCGACGGTCATCGCGAGCGCACCGGTTTTGATCGCGTCGATGGGCTTCGATGGCCCGACAAAAGAGGTCGGCTTGCCGGAGGCCAAACCGCCGGAGCCCAAGCCGCCGGTTGTTCGGCCACCGTCGTCGCTGCTGGGCCATCTCACCGAGCCCGATGACTTTGGTGACGAGACAACCGCGATCGCGGATGTGCAGAAGCTGGCGAAGAAGTCCGCAGAAGCGCCCGTCGTCCCGGCTCCTCGCGTCGCGCTGAAGAAGAAGACGCCGAAGCGCACATTGATGCTCGGCCAAGTGCCGAAGCCGCCGGAGCCCGAGCCGGAGCCCGCGACGGTCGAGATCCCGAAGACGCCGCTCTTCGAGGACGCGCTCGACACGACCGCTCATGATCTGCCGACCGTCGAGGTACCGATCCTTGAGAAGCCGATCGTGGAGAAGCCGCCCGAGGCGGACCTGCCTGCGCGCGTCATCGCCGCGCCGGTCGTCAAGGTCGCGGAGCCCGGTCCCCCGCCTCTTGAACCCGCGCTTCCGCCTGCCGCTCCCCCCACGCCACCGGCGCCACCGCAGCCACCGCAACCACCCGCCTTTGCGTTCGCCCCGACCCTCCCTGAGCCCGCGTCGACCGACTTGGGTTCCGGCGGGATGGCGGCCTTGATCGCCAGCGCCGCGGCTTCCGTGGACGAGGCCAGCAGCCCGGTTGTGCCTCCGATCGAGTCCGTCTTTGACTCCGTGCCGCCGGCCGTGGAGTCCAACACGCCATCCGTCCTCGCGATGCCCGACAAGGCGCCACCGCTCTTGATGGACGTCTCGCCTCACTCGCTCGGGATTGAAACCGCGGGCGGCTACTGCCAGCACCTCATCCGGCGCAATACGCCGATCCCGTCAGAGCAGACGCGCGTGTTCTCGACAGCTCAAGACGGACAGCAGATGGTGCGGGTCGCGATTTGCCAAGGCGAGTCACGCGGCTTCAAGGAGAACCAGCCGCTCGGTGTGGTCGAGCTCAACGGTCTCCGACCAGCGAAGCGCGGCGACATTCAGATCGAGGTCACGTTCATCATCGACGCGAGCGGCACGCTTGATGTCCGCGCGCGAGACCTTGAGACCAACGAGCAACAGAACATCCGCATCAACCTGCTGGGCGGGGCGTCGGACGCCGACATCGAACGGATGCGGGCGCGCCAAGGCGCGATGATGGAGCGCTAGCGAACGCGACGTGGCATGACCGACCGCCTCGACAAGCTCGACTACTACACCTTGCTCGGTGTTCCAGAGGACGCAGACACGGGCGCGATTCGGATCGCGTTTCGGAAGTTTGCGCGTCGCTACCACCCCGATCGCTTCGTCGGTAAACCGGCGGAGAAGATCGAGCGCGCTTCGCGGATCTATTGTCGCGGAGGTGAAGCGTTTCAGGTGCTGTCACGCGCCGACACCCGTGCCGAGTACGACAAGCGATTGGCGTCCGGCGAGATTCGGCTCTCCGCGGAGGACCAGGACCGCGCGATCATGCGCGCGACGCATGGCGAGCCGAAGAAGAAGAAAGTGCACCCGATCCGCACGACGGAGGCGCTAACCATCTTCAAGCAAGCCGTCGTCGAGACGAAGCGGAAGGACTTCATGGCGGCGTGGCGCCTTATGAAACGCGCGATGGAGGTCGAGCCGAACAACGAGTTCCTCGAAGACCGGTTCGCCCGAATCGACGCTTACATCCGCTCCAACCGTTGAGTGATCAAAGGTCGGCGCGTGATGAGGCTCGTGAGTGACGTCAGTAGAGCGTAGTGACGTCAGTAGAGCGTGGTGCGGAAGAGAGGACTCGAACCTCCACGGGTGTTACCCCACATGAACCTGAATCATGCGCGTCTACCAATTCCGCCACTTCCGCGTGGGGTCCGCGTGGATAGACTTTCGCCCTCGCGCTGTCAAGAGTCAGAAGCTGAGTCTTTCCGGGGGGTTTTTGATCTCGGAAAAATTTTCGTAGTAGCGCATCCGATGCGATGTAGGAGCCATTCTGAATGTCGATAAAACACCATGATTTCAGAGGATTACCCACAAGCGCGAGGAGGGTACGACCATTGCATCACCACGACCGAAGCATGGTCCGTCGTTCCCAAGAAGCATTCACCCTCCTCGAGTTGATGGTCGTTGTCACCATCATCGGGGTGGTGTCCGCGCTTGCACTTCCCGGCATCGGGCTGGCGCGTGCTGAGCAGGCGAGCAGCAAAGCGGCCCTGGATCTGGTTCGACTGCTTCGTCGTGGTCGGTCGGAGTCGGCTGCCTTCGGTCGCGCGCACTTGATGCGATACACCGCGGTCGGTGATGGTGGTCGCGGGATCGTTCAGCTCTATCGAGGACGCAGCAATGGCTGCAACGCCAACGCGTGGGACGAGATCACGACGGGCGGCTGCGAAGGCAACGTGATGTGCATCGACTCGTGGCGTGGCGGGAACTTCGAGGGCACCGGCCGCGGCCAGATTCGGGTGCGTGCTCCTGGGCACAACCCGCTCGACGTGTGCTTCGAGCCCAACGGCCGTATGCGTTACCGACGAGGTTCCGCGCCTCGTTACATCGACACAAACTCCGTTTCGATCCGCGGAGGTTTTCGCTTTCAGGTGTACCGGCATGATGGCGGTACGGTCGGCGTCATGAGGTGGGTGCTTCTCCCGCTCGGTGGCGACCCGAGGAGTCTCCGATGATGAAGATGACCACGCAGTCTCGCGCTACCCGAGCTGGCTTCACCTTGATTGAGGTCATGATGGCGCTCGCCGTGATGTCTGTCGGCGCGGTCGGGATCATGTCCCTTCAGCAAGCGTCGACGCGCGGCAACGTGGAGTCACGTGAGGTCGGAACGGCCACCATGGTGACTCGTCGCTGGGTCGAGCGTTTGAAGATCGACGCGCTCGCCTGGAACTCACCTGGGACGACGGCCGACGTGCTCGGTAACACCAAGTACCTCCAGCTCGTGGACGGAGCGTGGCACGCGCCGGTGGACGAGGACGGCATCGATTCCTTCGCCGCGAACTTCTTCGGCGAGGACGTGATGGACGACGCGGTCGGCATGGGCGCGCAGCACTTCTGCACGCACGTTCGTCTTCGCTGGACGGCCGCAGGCGACACCATCCGCGCGGACGTCCGGACGTTCTGGTTCCGCCGGGGTTCGGACAACTCGCTCTTCGAGAACTGCGCGTCCGGTGCAGAAGCCATCGTCGATGGCGACCTCATGTCGCCGACCTCGGTGCTTCGCTCGGTGCAGACCTCGACGCTCATTCGCTGGAACCAAATCGCCAACGGTGGCGCCATTGGCGGGGACACGGAGTTTGAGGGTGACGACGACATCGGAGATCCCATCGACGACGACTTCCCTGGCGACGACACCTTGCCTGGTGATGACGACATCTTCCCTCCTGGTCCCGGTCCGGACATCTTTTTCTAGTAGTTGATGCTGAAACAACACCACAACACGAAGACCGGCGGGTTCACGTTGCTCGAGCTCATGGTGGCGCTCGTCGCGGGTCTCATCGCGATCAGCGCGATCTACTACGTGGGCGCAGCCTCCTCGCGGTTCTTCCACGAGCAGCAGCGAATTTCGCAGACGCAGATGTCGGTTCGTATGGCGGCTGAGCAGCTCCGTGATGACATTGAACGTGCCGGCATGGGCGCCTCGCTGAACTCCGAAGTCGCGCTCACGTGCATGAACTTTGATGAAGAGATTCGCGCCGTCGAGATCGACAACAACGCGAACACAGACGCATTGCCGAACGCTGATGTGAACGGTGTTCGTGCCGACCGAATCCAGCTCTCCGGAAACTACTCCACCGACAGCATGTACCTCTCCACCCAGCCCAACGCGACGCGCAACGGATTCCGCCTCCAGGTGAACCGCCCGAGCTTTCGTCGTGACTTCGGCACGGTCGGAGACGACTTCTCGGTGGAGGCCTTTGAAGAGGTCTTCGCGGTCGGCCGGATGCTCCGCTTGGATGACCTCGGCAAGCAGTACTTCGTGACCGTTCGCTCCGCGGATTCGTCGAACCAGTCGTTCACCTTCTCGCCGACGATTCCGCAGGCGAGCGCTGGATGCACGCCGCTGAACAACGTCGACATCACGCCGCTCGACATCATCGAGTACACGGTCTTGAACCCATGGACGACCGACGTCGCCCGCCTTCGCTTCGTCGCGGATCCGGATCGCCGAGACCTTGATGAAGCGCGCGGACACATCCCCTCGCTCCTGGTTCGGCGTTTCGTGAACAACCCGCAGGACACGATCCGCGTTGTCCTCGAGTGGGTCGCGAACGTGACCTATGACGTCACCATGGATGACCAAACGGTCGTCAACGGTCCTCCGATTCTCACTCGCTACCAAGGCGAAGAGGCCGCGACCGAGCTCGAGCTCAACCCGCACCACGTGCGCGCGATCCACTTCAACCTCTCAGCGCGAACCGCGGAGCAAGATCCTCGCTTCCCGTTCACGCTTCGCGCGGCCGGCGGGCCGCTTCTTCGGTACCAGACGGTCTCCACCTTGCCCGGCGCGGCGCGTGTCCGTTCGGTGCGTGGAGATGTCGCGCTTCGCAATGTCGGAAGGGTGGTTCGGCCATGAGCACACACATGAAGCAGACCCGTCTTGAGAACGAGGGCGCCGCGATGCTCGTCGTCATGCTTATCTTGTTGATGAGCACCGCGACCGCGGTCTTCGCGATCCACTCCACCGCGACCGAGGTTCGCGCGGCGGGACACACACGAACGCGGATGCAGACGCACTACGTCGCCGAGACCGGCTTGGTCGCCGCGACCAGCTTCGTGGACTCGATGGGTCCGCGCCGCGTCCTGACCGCGATGCGACGCTCGACCGCTTCGGGCGCACCGCTCGAGCTTGAGCCGTTTGAGCCAGGTCTCGTGACGGGCGAAGAAGGCTACCGGTTGTACAGCGCCGACCTGAACGGTTCGCTGACGCCGATTACCGATGGTGAGGCGAACGGACGTTCGTCAGGCGACGCCTTCATCATGGTGGACGTCTACGAAGCGTTCAACGACACGCCGGTGGTGACAGGTCACGACCTGAGCCGGCCAAGGTTCCAGTACATGAACGCGACCTACACAGCTCGAGGTCGTATTCGTATCGAAGGCGAGGTCCCGGTGGCAGGGGAGATTCGCCCGTTCAATGAAACAGCAAGCGACGCACGTCTTTATGGCGTGTCGGGTCCGTTCTAGTTCGACCGGAGGAATGACCGTGTTCACTCGAAATCAAATCGTTCAACTCTTCCTCGGAGCCGCGCTTGTCGTGGGTCTTGGGTCTGGGACGTCACCAAGTGTTGCTCAAGCTGAGTCACCGGACGTTCGGAACATCCCACCCGTGGTCATGCTTCTCATGGACACCTCAGGCTCGATGGAGCGTGTGGGGTCGTGCGTGTGCTCTTCGCCAACATGTGAAGAGTGCTACCCGACGTGTTCCGCCCGAGGCAGCACGCGAAACCGTTGGGCGACGGTTCTCGAGGCGCTGACGGGTTCGTACACGGACTTCTCATGCAATCGATATGAGCGGACCACATACACCGGGCAGTTCGACCAGGACTACTTCATTCCCCACCACAAGAACACCGGAGTGCAGTCCGACAACGGCATCCTCGACACCTACATCGACCGGGTGAAGTTCGGCCTGATGACCTTCGACGGTGTCCCGACGTTGACCAGTCGGTCGAACCTCTTGTCCATGACGGACTACCGGAACGACCTCTTGCGTCCTTCGTACACGGAGGGCGCGGCGTACGGCGCGCTCGGCGGCAACTCCTACGGTGAGGCGTTCTCCTTCACCTTCCCTGGCTGCCTCAGCGAGTTCATGATGGACAACGGCGCGCGAAACGAGCGCGCGACCATGGGCCGGTTGGTCTCGGTCGGCGGCGACGAGTCCGCCATCTACCGAACCATCAACCAGACGATTCAGACGCAGCTCGCGAACGTTCGACCCTTCGGTCCGACGCCGATCGCGGGGATGCTGACGGACTTCCAGTACTACCTGAACAACCACCCCGACGTGGCTCCGATTCGCGCCGCCGGGGGCGCCGGTGACCGTTACTCCCAGTGCCGTGAGAAGATCGCCATTCTCGTCACGGACGGCTTCCCGAACGCGGACATGCGCGGCGAGCCGGTCAACTGTGACGCGCGCGGTTCCCGCTGTCCTTACCAGACGCCGCGTGACCTGGCGGCCTCGCTCTGTGACTACCGTCGTGGAGAGGGCTGCAACGGCGACATCGACGGCCTGTACGTGGTCGGCTTCAACATTGCTGACGCCGCAGCGGTGGGTGAGCTCAACGCGATTGCAGACCTCGGCGGTACGGACCGCGCCTACTTCGCGGATGACCGAGACGCCCTCGTGGCCTCGCTCGGCGCCATCCTCGACGCGGCCGCGCCGGGGACCACGACGCGAACCGTGCCCGCCATCGCCAACCCGGCGTTCGGTTCGAGCACGAACTCACAGCTTCAGTTCGGCACGGGCTTCGTCCTCGGCGAGGCCGAGGGTGGCGCGTGGTCGGGTGTCCTCGAGCGTCGTCGCTTTGAGTGCAACGCCTCGTTCGAGCCGGTCGAGCAGCCCGTTGAAGCGCAGGACAAGTTCCACGAGCGTTTGAACGCGATGGGCCGTGGCGACCGTACGCTCTTCACGAACGTTGTGGCGTCCGCTGGTTCTCACTGGGTCGGCGAGGCGACCGGAACGCCGGCTGTCTCGAGCCCGCCTGGACTTGTTGTCGGTCCTGGTCGCGGTGGAGACTCCTGTGGTCCTGCCGTGGTTCGCCCACGTGATCCATCGCTTCTCCCGGCCGCGCGCGGTGTCAACGACATCGACCTCAGCGCGGTTCCGTACTCGCGTTACCGCTTCGGCACGCGCGACGCGGGTGAGTTCCGCGACACGGTCTCGTGGCTCTACGGTGAGGGCCGCGAAGACGCGAAGCTCGGCGACATCTACCACTCCTCGCCGCAGGTCGTCGGTGCGCCTCAGCAGGACACGCGCGACGAGTCGTTCAACGCCTTCCGCCGTTTGCCGGTGGTCGAGAACCGACCCGAGACCCTCTACGTTGGCTCGAACGACGGCATCCTCCACGCCATCGCCACGCGCGACACGAACGTCACGGCGGGTCCGCACTCAGGCGAGACCATCACCGCGGGTACGGAGCTCTTCGGCTTCATCCCTTCCCTCGTCCAGCCCAACCTCGCGGGCGCGAGCCGCTCGCATCTGTGGATGGTCGACTCCTCGCCGGTCATCAAGGACGTCTTCTACCGGAAGGCCGCCGACGGTCTGGTGGATCCCTCGCAGTACCACACGGTCCTCGTGTCGGGTCTTCGTCAGGGCGGTAAGGGCTACTTCGCGCTTGACGTGACTGACCCCTTCGCGCCCAAGACGCTCTGGCAGTTCTCGCACCCGAACATGGGTCTCTCCTACGGTGAGCCAGCGCTCGGTCAGGTCATCATCGACAACCGCGGCTCGGTCGAGCAGCGCGCCATCGCGATTCTCCCTGGCGGCTCTGGTGTGGAGTCTCCGTTCTGCCGCGGTACCTGTCGCCCGACCGGAGCGGGGATGCCTGAAACCGCGGAAGGCGCCGACGTCAGCCGCGAAGAGCTCCGATGCTGGGAGACCCAGGGTCGCGGACTCTTCGTCATCGACGTGGCGACCGGCGAGGTCCTCGCGCACTTCGACGACCGTACCTTCAACTCGCCGGTCACCGGTTCCGTCGCGCTCGACCGCGGCGCCGTCGGCCAGCTCTCCACCCGTGCGTACGTCACGGATGAAGACGGCGTCATCTGGCGGCTCGATATGTCCTCGCAGAACATGGACAACTGGAACGTCACTCCCTTCTACGACATGTTCCACAACGCGGGACCGCGTGATGGTCAGCCTGGTCACTTCGCGCCGATCGTCTCGGTCGACAACCAGGGCAACAACGTCGTGATTCAGGCCACGGGCAACGTCGACTCGCTCGAGGGGCTCTCGTCGAACCGCGTCGTCTCCATCACGGACCTCGTTGAGTACGACTCCTTTGGATCCGTCACCGACGTCAGCGCGGAGATCAACTGGGTCATCCCGCTTTCGCGTGGCGAGCAGGTCACCGGCCCGCTGCAGCTCTTCGACAGCAAGGTCTACTTCGCGACCTTCCGCACGGGCGCCGACGAGCTTAGCGCGTGTGACTTCGGCTACAGCAACCTCTGGGGCGTCGCGTACCGTCAGTCCGCTGGCTCCTACCGAGGTCTCCCGCTCCCGGCAGCGGGCATCGAAGAGGTGGAAGGCACCGGCGACTACGTCCGGAAGATCGGGCCCTTCTCCAACCAGATCGTGATGGGTGTCGCGGTGACGCAGCGTCCCTCGTGCACGGACTTCACCGACGCGTCGGTCGACGACCCCTACGTTGGCAGCCGCAACTACCAGCGCATCGGTCAGACCGGTGGCGGACAGTTCCAGCTCACGGCGCTCGTCTCGGGCGGAGGTACCCCTCCGGTTGAAGGCGCGACCATCAGCGAGATCACTCGTACGCTTCCCTCCCCGACCTCGTTCACGACCGTTCGCGGTTGGCTCGGCGGCGTGCAGTAGCGCGACACCTCCCGGCGTGTTGTCCATTCATTGGCCGACCGCCGGGGAGTTCCGTATCCTGACCTTCGAGCGTCCAGCTCAGTAAGAGGGTGATTCGTTTGAACAAAGCTCTGTCTTTCGAGAGAACCGCGGCCATGGCTGCGGTTCTCGCGTGTCTGACGTTTGTTGGGTGCTCCTGCGAGGTGCCGGAAGGGGAGGCCGCGGTCACGACCCGCGAGGTCGTTGAGCCAACGCTTCGTCCGCCTTCCATCTACGGGCTCGACGGCGAGCTCAAAGAGTCCGATATCGTCATCGCGGGCCTGACGATGCCGATGGGCATCGAACTGGAGTTCGAGCGGGATCGGCAGCACTCGTTCACGTCGCAGGTACCAATGCGCAAGCTGCAGACCTACTTCGGACCGCGCCTCAACACCGCGGACGTTGAGCGGGTGGGTGACGGCGCGGTGTTTCGACGCGCGCTCCCCGCGGGTGAGCGGGATGAGCGCGCGTCACAGCTCGACGTCTCCATCTTGTCGGGATCGTCTGGGATCGTGCGCGTCAACGTGATGGAGTACCCGCCGGTCGAAGGCTCGCGAACCGAGGCTCAGGTCCGCGCTGCATGGGAAGAGGCGTCGCGCCGACTCGATTGACCCTGAACGTTTGAGGGCTCGTCGTCGGCTTCCTCGCCCACTACTGTAGTGCGCGATGAAGCCGATCCTTTTTACGCCTCCCAAGAGTCCCTTCCTCGCGCCGTACGACGGCTCGTTCCGCATCGCGCGCGCGAAGAACTCGCCGCCCGCGAACAAGCAGGACAAGAACAAGAACAAAGCGGAGCTGGCGGAGCACGTCTCCGAGCTTCGCGAGCTTCAGCGCAAGCTCTACGCCGACGACCGCTACTCCGTCTTGCTCGTCTTTCAGGCGATGGACGCTGCCGGCAAGGATGGAACGATCCGCGCGGTCACGACCGGCATCAACCCCGCGGGTTTCCAGGTCAGCGCGTTTAAGAAGCCTTCGAACAACGAGCTCGAGCACGACTTCCTCTGGCGCATCGTCAAGCAGCTCCCGCAGCGCGGCCGTATCGGCGTGTTCAACCGGAGCCACTACGAGGAGACCCTCGTTGTTCGAGTGCACCCGGAGTACCTGGGGAGCCAGCGTCTCCCGCGCGTCGACCTCAAGAACATCTGGGACGAGCGGTTCGAGTCGATCCGTGACTTCGAAAAGCACCTGGCGCGCAACGGGACGATCGTCCTCAAGTTCTTCTTGAACGTCTCTCTGGATGAGCAGCGCGACCGCTTGCTCGATCGGATCGATGAGCCGGAGTCGAACTGGAAGTTTGAGTCCGGTGATCTGAAGGCCCGCGCGCGCTGGCCGAAGTACATGAAGGCGTTCGAGGACGCGATCAACGAGACCGCGCGGCCGTGGGCGCCCTGGTACGTGATCCCCGCGGACAACAAGCCGTTCATGCGGGCAGCCGTCGCGAAGATCGTGCGCGAGACCTTGGAAGGCGTCGGCCTTGCGTACCCGACCGTCGATGACGAGACGCGCGAACGCCTCGCGGCGCATCGCGTGACGCTGGTCGGCGACGCGGACCTTCCTCGCCCGAAGTCGAAGTCGAAGAAGGACAAGAGCGGCAAGAAGAAGGGCAAGAAGAAGAAGGGCAAGAAGAAAGACTCTTCCGAGACGGCCAAGAAGGCGACGAAGAAGAAGTCGAAGTCGACCAAGAAGGCGACGAAGAAGCGCGCGACCAAGAAGGCCGCGAAGAAGACCGCGAAGAAGGCGACGAAGAAGCGCGCGACCAAGAACGCGACGAAGAAGCGCGCGACCAAGAAGGCGACGAAGAAGTCGACGAAGAAACGCGCGACCAAGAAGGCGACGAAGAAGGCGACGAAGAAGAAGTCGACCAAGAAGGCGACGAAGAAGCGCGCGACCAAGAAGCGCGCTACCCCAAAGGCGGCAAAGAAGACCGCGTCGAAGGTCACGAAGAAGCGCAGGACGACCGCGACAAAGAAGCGGGCCGCGAAAAAGACGAAGTAGCGATCCACGAAAACCATCCGGCGCGCTCCCCACGAGGAGCGATGGGGTGACGCGCTGCTAGGGTTTTCGGCATGAAATCACCCTCGTCACGTGCCGCGTTCCTCCTCTCACTCGTTGCCCTCGTTGCCTGCGGGGACGATGACGGAGCGGTGGACGCGAGCGATACCTCAACCGACGCGAGCGATGCTGCCGACGTCACACCTGACGGCGGCGGCTCCGCGTATCGCACGGTCGACTGCATCGATGTCGTGGGTTCCGACGCGCCAGGGATGACCTGCGGCTTCATCGAGGTCCCTCAGAACCGCGTGCGGGACACTGGACGCACGATCGAGCTCTTCTTCGTTCGCCCCACCACCGCGCCCAGCGACGCGCCGCCGGTCGTGGTCCTCGCCGGGGGCCCAGGCTCGAGTCACGGCGGCTTCGCGGCGCGCCAGGAGCTCCCGTTGACGATGAGCACTCTCTTGGGTCGAGAAGTGATCTACGTCGACCAACGCGGAGTGCCGGCGTCCATACCGGATACGCTTTGTCCGCGGCTCGATGAAGCCGAGACCCGCGCGGACGAAACCGCTGCGGTCACCGAGTGTCGCGACCGACTCGAAGCGGACGGCGTCGATGTTCACTCCTACAACACGCTCGAGAACGCCGCTGACATCGCCGCGCTCCCGGCGGCGCTCGGCGTGCCGCAGATCGATCTGATCGCGGGCTCCTACGCAACGCGTCTCGCGGGCAAGATCCTGGCGCGTCACCCAGAGAGCGTTCGCGTCGCGGTCTTGGGAGGCGTCGATGTGCCTGGCGCGAGCGGCACCCCGCCTGGTTCGCCGGCGTTCAGTGAATTGGTCGCGACCGCGTCAGCCGACTTCGAAGCGCGCTGCGCCGTTGACGAGGCGTGCCGGGCGCTCGTTCCATCGTTCGACCTGCCAACGATTCAGGGTCAGCTCAGCGCCCTCTTGGCGCGGGATGGCGTCGTCATGATCGCGGGGATCCCCTTCGACAGCTTGGGCGCGCTTTCGGGGACCTTCTTCTCGATGATGTACGTGGCGCAGGTCCGGAACATGTTTTTCGCCGCGCTCTACCACGCGGCCAACGAGACCAACGAGACCTTCTTCACCTACGTCGGTGAAGGGAACGCGGAAGAGGGGCTCACCTTTGTCCGCCAGCTCTTGGGCGCGGCGCGGAACGCGGTCTTCGGCGGCGCCTCGCTCATGTCGGTCGCGACGCTCTGCTACGACGGAGACGGAGGATCCTGTGGGCTCCTCGGGGACCGCGTCGACGACTACCCGAGCGAAGCGTTCACGTCCGTCACGGGATCCGATCACCCGGTCTTGATGCTCTCTGGAGCGCTCGACCCCGCTACGCCGGCTCCGGACGCGGCTGACTTCGTCGCGCTCTTCCCGAACGGTCAGCGGACGGTCTTCCCGTGCCTTGGGCATGACGTCTCGCGTATCTCCAATCGCGCGAACGGCGACTGCGTGGTGGAGCAGGTTCGCGCCTTCTTGGAGAGCCCGGGCGCGGAGCTTCCCGCGTGCGAGGCCACCTTGTGCGACGAGCTCCCGCTTGTGCCCACTCGCCGCGAACTCTCCATCGTCGTGAGCGAGTACGTCGAAGGCTTCGGAGGCTAGAACGAGGAACGAAAAACGCCCGACGTGACCGCCGGGCGTTTTTGTTTGTGGGGAGAGAAGGCTTCGCTCAGGGGGCGCTCTCGGCTTCGGTCAAGATGTGACCCTCGAGGTCGCGCGTCGGGGTTCCGTCTTCCGTGTTGCCGTAGCGGATGCGAACGCCGTCTGCGATCTCAAAGCCCCACGCCTCAAGGACGGCGAGGGGGTCGATGAAGCTCGCCTTGCCCTTGGCGGCGCGCTTGCTCAAGCGGCCGGACATCTCGACGCCGACCACCACGCCACCATCGATGTCGATGTGACCGTGGTAGAGCATGTGCTTACAGCCTTCTTCAAACCCGGTGTATGGGTTGCAGCGGCTGAGGTGCGGGTTCGTGAGGATGACGTCCTGAACGATCGAGCGACGCGCCGCCGGGAGACAGTGCAAGCTGCCGTCGGAGAGGATCGCGCAGTTGTTGGCCCACTGCTGACCGGAGCGACCGCGCGCGTAGATGTCCGCGTGGTAGACCTCGTCATAGTGCGAACGCACGTTGCCGGTGCCGCCGGTCCGCTCTTCGAGGCGCGCCCGCTGGTAGTCGCGGCAGTTGCCCGCGTCGTCGCAGTACTCCGCCGTCTCAGTGCCGACGATCGCGTTGTAGACAAGGTCGGTCGCTTCCATGTCCGCGGTGAGCGCGGCCGGGGAGACCTCGGTGTACTCAAAGGTCATGTTCTCCACGGGCGGGGTGGTCGCGGGGTACGGGTTCCAGACACCTTCGCCATCGTCGTCGCGCTCCTGCACGTCGTACGCGGTCGCGCCGTTGAGACGGGCGATGGCGACGATGCGGCGAACCGCAGCCGGGACCTCGGTCCCCGCGTAACTAAAGCCGGACTGAAGCGTCTCGACTTCGTAGTCAAAGAGGTTCGCGACGTAGGCGAGCTCAAGCGCGGTCTCGCGGGCGCCATCGGTGACCTCGAAGTCCGTGCTGTCGAGCGCCTGACGAATCGCGCGCATCTCGCCCTTGCCGACGCGGTTCCCGGCGGCCTCGAAGGCGTCGCGGATGTCATCGCTGTCGAGAACACCATCCCCGGCGGCGAGCGAAATCGCGTCCTCCACGCTCTCGCGGTCGAACTTGCCAAGGTCCGCCTCCGGGTCACCATCCCAGTCCGGAATCATGGTGTCCGTGCCTTCTTCACACGCGACGATGCCGCAGGGCGCCTCGCTCTCGCCGAGCCCAGGGTCGACGGGGTCGGAAGCGCAGCCAAAGCCGGCGAGTCCGAGGACCAGCGCACAGATGAGGTTCTTGTTCATGCCGGGAACAAGAGCACGAGCCATGCCACGCAGGGAACCGCGAATTCCGTAGTTCGCGCTCAACGATCGGCAACTCGACCTTCCACCTGGGTGGGGTCAAGACCCCGGATTGGCCACTTGAGAAGCCAACCAAGAGTCACTTATTCGGGCTTTTGGCTTGGAACGGATCATGCGATAGCAGCGGTCATGAAGAAGTCCCTGCTCATCGCGATCATGTGCGCATTGACCAGCTTGGTCGGCTGCACCCCCGAAGACGGCCCTGACGGACCAGGCGACAGCGAAGGCGCCTCCTTTGGCGGAAACCTCGCGAAGGCAGATGGCGTCTACTCGCTCTGCCAGATGCTCAACGTCCTCGAGGTCGTCAACGAGTCGGTCACGACCGTGGCGTCGCTGACCGACGCCGGCGTTCGGAGCAACGCCGCGCAGAACATTATCGAGCACCGCAACGGACCGGACGGCATGCCTGGCACCGGCGACGACGACATCTTTGATGACTTCAACGAGCTCGACGATGTTTCCTTCGTCGGCCCGGTCACGCTCGACCGCCTCGTCGACATCATCCGCGATCGCTGTGATGACCTCGACCTCGACTCCCGCCCGTACATTGACGCGATGACCTTCGCGGGATCGGGCAGCGCGGGGTGGACCCGTGACGCAGATGAGCTCGAGGCCACGATGACCATCGAGGGCATCACCGGTCAGCAGCTCCACTCCATCCTGACGGACACCGACTCCCGCGGCCGCACGATCTTCTCGCGGCTTCGCCGGAACAAGATCATGGAAGCGTTCACGCTCAGCTACGACATCGACGAGATGCCGTGGGACAGCGACAGCCACAACGCGCGCGAAGAGCTCAAGTACGTTCCCCTCACCATCGAGAGCGGCCGCTACGAGCAGGACGACGATCTGCGTGACCGCGAGCTCTCGCTCGGCACGGACATCATGGACGACTGGTACTTCGACCAGCGCGAGTACGCGCTCCTCAACAACGAGGTGCAGCTGCGTGGTCGCGTTCGCTGGGACGGCGTCGACGTCGTTCGCCGCATTCTGATCGCCGCCAAGTTCGGCGCCGAGGTCGGTGACGACGGCATCAAGCGCTCGGGCAAGATCGACGTCCGCACTGAGGGCGGACGCTACCGGGACACGCTGGTCGACGATGTCCGCAGCGGGACGGTCAGCTGGTCGGGTCGCGTGACCCCGCTTGAGCCGGTCCGCGCGCTCTACGAAGCGATGGAAGCCAACGACGCGCTTGAGGATCTCGACGGCCGCACGGGTGTCTTGCTCGTGGACCCGCTCGTGCACCTCCGCTCGACCCGTAGCCGCTACCACATGGACGTCCCGCGTCAGTCCTCGGTCACCGCGCTCGCGAACAACGGCGTGACGCGCGCCAACGACGTCATCGCGATCGCCGAAGCGGCGCTGATGGACGGCACCGTCGAAGCGGGTGACGTCGACGCGGTCAACACGCTCATCGCCAACCTCACCGCCTACGTCGACGGAAGCGCGCTCGAGGCCGAGGTCGCCGGCGGCATCCTCCCGGCGTCTTTCCCGACCAGCGTCCCGGACTACGACCGGCTCGAGTCGCTCAAGGCGAGCGCCGAGGCGTATGACCGCATCAGCCACGCGCTCGAAGAAGAGATCGACGACCTCGACCGCGAGATCACCGGCACGCGCGACCTTGATTTTGAGGATCACGTCGACTGGTTCATCGAGTGGCAGAAGTCCACGATCTCGTCGCTTCGCGCGGAGCGGACCTACAAGAGCTTCCTGACGAACTGGACGACGATCCGCGACGCGGCCGATCGCGCCGACCAGATCGCCGCATACAACGAGTTCGGCGCCGCGCAGCAGGCCGACAACGATGACTTCGAGGACTTCGAGGCGCTCACGGACGAGGGTTTCGCGGCGCTCGGCAAGCACCTCACCTACGAGTCGGTCAAGGTCGCCCGTCGCCAGATCGCGTACGCCGGCACCGTGTCCCACATGATCTGGTTCGACCTCGCGCGCGAGTTCTACGTTCCGCGTAGCAACCGCCCGACCGGGAACTTCCTCATCGACACCTTCGACATGACCGCGATGCTCTCGCACGAGGAGTGGGAGCGTATGTCCGAGGCCGAGCGCGGCATCGACGTGCCGCTGGATCCCGCCAAGGTCTACAACACGGCGCTCGTCAACGAGGTTCAGATCGAGCTGGGTCAGGAGACCGAG
Organism: uncultured bacterium; assembly: GCA_938024995.1. Classification (GTDB taxonomy): domain Bacteria; phylum Myxococcota_A; class Polyangia; order Polyangiales; family Houyiibacteriaceae; genus CALJDU01. The sequence continues at coordinate 117,070 of CALJDU010000014.1, read as the reverse complement.
TTCCTCGCGCGCATCGAGCAGCTCGAGACGGCGATCGCGGCCGGCACGGGGACCGCCGAAGACGAGCGCGCGCTCGCGGGTGCGCAGTTCATCCTCGACCAGTACATCCGCGTGATGCAGGTCATCGCCGAGCTCAAGGGCGAAGGCATCGTGGACCGGCTCGAGGACGAAGGCGCGCCCGGCGGCATCGAGTGGGTCTCGGCCCAGAACAGCAAGGGCGTGACCGCGCTCAAGCTCCTCGCCGACCAGCTTTGATAAGCCCCCGAAACTGAAGACGCCGCGTCCCTCGGGCGCGGCTTTCTTCGTTAACGGTGGGTGTTCGCGAGGAACGTGGAGCGCTGGGCGTCGCTCGCGACCCGGTAGGTCGAGAGCGGGCCTACCCAGTGCGTCTCCGCGTCGCGGAGCTCTTCTGCGAAGTCGTCGTAGTGCCCCAAGACCGCGTCGTAGAAGCTGCCCCGGGACTCGGGGAAGACGCGGACCTCTGCTGGTGTTGTGGTCGAGAGCACCGCGCACCAGTCGAACGTTTTGGGTTCTGGGCCCGGCGCCGTGAAGTAGAGCCGATAGGTACAGCCGAGACCGCGGTCGCCGAGCTCCGCTTCCAGCATTCCGCAGCGGTGGCTCGCGAGCTTCTGAGACTTTTCCAAATTCGGCGGCGTCCACCTCGCCGGGCGCGCGCTCACGTGCACGGCTTCGCCCAGTCCGCGCCACACCGAGACGCGAAACGGATACTCCGCGTCATCGGCCGCGCGCTCCACCTTCATCGTCTTCGTCTCGTCTTCCGCGACGTAGAGCCCGAGAAGGTCGGCGCGAAAGGTCTTCACGGGTTGGGAACCTTCGCGCGAAACCGCGCGAGCTGATCGGCGGTCGCGACCTGGTAACTCGCGTGGCTGATCCAGTCCGTCATCACGATCTCCTCGTAGAAGTCACCCACCATCGCCGCGGCGTTGTCTTTGTGGAAGGAGGAGCGCGCCCAGACGTCCGCGAGCGGTTCGTCTCCAACGAGGGGCGCGAAGTTTCCGTCCGGCCCCTTCTTCTCGAAGCGAAGGACGTACGAGTACGTGCCCGTGACGTCTTCCTCTTCGGGCTCGATCCCAGCTTGGAGGACGTCGACCTGCTTCGCGTTCTTTGGAGCGCACCACCACGAATGCAGGTTCTGCGCGAGCACCTCTTCGCCGAGCTCTCTCCACACCGAGACGCGAAACGGGTCCGCGGCGTCGACGCGCGTGATGAGCACGCAGTCCTTTTCTTCTTCCGCGACCCAGAGCCCGAGGAAGTCCGCGCGGAGCTCCTTCATCGCTACTCGCTGGCTTCGGCTTCACCGTTCGGCGTCGGCGCCAATGAAGTGAGGGTGGCGTTGAGGACGACCTTGTCGGAGACCGCGGAGACCTTGTCGACGGTGATCTTGATGGAGTGAACGCCGAAGACCGGCTTCTTCAAGCTGAGCGGCTCGTGGACTTCCTTCTCGAGCTTCACCTCAAGCGAGAGGACCTTCCAAGCGGACACGTCCATGTCGATGCCGGAGACCTCTCCGACCTGCTTGCCGTCCGAGCTGATGACGTCTTTTCCGATCAGCTGCCGATGCGAGAACATGCTCATGGTTTTCCTCTCCTGTCGCCTTGTGAACGACGCGCGGAGCGTAGCATGTGGGTGCAAGCGCGAGCTTGTTCGTCACCGGCTTGACGATGCGCGCCACGCGCGTTGTGATCGCTGTGTGAAGTGCTCCGAAGACGGCCTCCTCGTGGGGATGGCGCACCCCATGATGCGGGGGGAAGAGCGCGCGGTGACGCGAGTCGTTACCGACCGAGCCGGCGTGGTGCTCAACCTGGAGGACGTCCGCGGGTGCAACCGCCTTTCATGCGAACAGTGCGGGAGCCCAGTACTGTTCTTCGACGCGGTTCTGCTGCAAGGCAGCCTCTCCCGTGAAGCGCTCCGAAAGGCCTACGACGTGAGGTTCCGCGGCTCGCTTGTCGCGAGCGAGCGGAGCGCGGAGTACCGCCTCTACGCCTGTCGGTGTCGCGTCAAGATGGTCAAGAGCGTTCGGGTCCTCGCGGAGGAGCGATACGACTCGGACCTCGATTGGTCGTGCCGAGGTCATCACGCGCGTCCAGTCTCGCCTTCGTGACCGCCTCGCGGGCGCGTCTCTTAGAGCAGCTCGTCTCTTAGAGCAGCTCGGTTCGTAGAGCAGCTCGGTTCTTAGAGCAGCTCGGTCGCGCGCTCGGCCAGCTCGCTCCGCTCACCCTTGAGCAGGGTCACGTGGCCGCTGATCGACTCGTTGCGGAAGCGTTGCGCGACGATCGTGAGACCGTTGCTGGCCGCGTCGACGTAGGGGTTGTCGATCTGCGCAGGATCTCCCGTCAGGATAATCTTCGTGTCCGCGCCGCAACGCGTGATGACCGTCTTGATCTCGTGCGGCGTGAGGTTCTGCGCCTCGTCGACGATCAAGCACTGATTGGGGAGCGAGCGTCCGCGGATGTAGGTCAGGGGTTCCACCTGGATGACGCCCGACGCGATCAGCTCTTCATAATCACGGCCCGTCGAGATCGGCCGACGGCCGGTTGTGAAGATGTACTCGAGGTTGTCGAAGATGGGCTGCATCCACGGGTTGAGCTTCTCTTCAATCGTCCCGGGCAAGAAGCCGACGTCACGACCGAGCGGGAAGATCGGGCGCGAGACCAACAGCCGCGCGTAGTTGCCCTCGTCCATCACGGACTGAAGGCCGGCCGCGATCGCGAGGAGCGTCTTGCCGGTGCCGGCTTTGCCGCAGAGCGTGACGAGGTGAACCGAGGGATCGAGCAAGAGGTCGAGGGCGAAGTACTGCTCGACGTTGCGCGGGCGAACGCCCCAGGCGCCTTTGCGATCCACGCGGAGCGGGAGGATCTCGCCGCGCTCGGCGTTGTAGCGGCCAAGCGCGGTGTGACGTGGCTGATTCGCGTTGCGCAAGATCACGCCGGCGTTCGGGTGAAGCGCGTCTTCGGGGAGCGTGTCGGTGTGCGAGCCCAGCGCATCGGCGGCGACCGCGTCGCGTGAACCGAGCGCGTCGACCAGCGCCTTGTCCACGTCGAGGATGAGCGAGCCGCTATAGAGCTCGTCACGGACGATCCGTCCGCCTTCGTAGTTCTCCGCCCGGAGCCCCAACGCGTCCGCGCGGATGCGGAGGTTGCTGTCCATCGTGACGAAGATGACGGACTGGTCGGGGTGCTGATGGCGCAGCTCAAGCGCGGTCGAGACGATCGCGTGGTCCATCGCGTGCTTGTCGACGGTCCGCCACTCCTTCAGGTCGCCACGCACGACGACGCGGAGGTGACCTCCGTCTTCGAGGTCGACGCCCGCGGCGAGCGAGTTCCCGCCTTGCTCACGAAGAGTGTCGAGGGTGCGCGCGAACTGACGCGCGTTTCGGCCGCGCTCGCTCAGCTCCTTTTTGAACTGGTCGACCTCTTCGAGAACGTAGATGGGGATGACCACCAAGTTTTCCTCGAACTTGAAGACCGCGCGGGGGTCATGGAGCACGACGTTGGTGTCGAGGACGTAGATCTTTTCGGCCACGGGAGCGGACCGTAGCAGCAAGAAGCGCTTCTAAAAAACAGCCAGGGCAGACAAGACGCGCGAACGAGACCACCTACTGACGGAAAAACGTGCGCTCTGGTACGATAAACACTCGTTCGCTTTGACTCTGGAGGAACCGTGAACAGGTTCGCGCACTTGGTAAGAATTGTTGGCTTGTTGTCTCTGACGTGGGGGCTCGTGGCCTGTGGGGATGACGACACCAGGACGGAAGACACAGGGTCGGACACGGCCGTGGATGCGTCGGACGATGCGGAAGACACCGAAGCGGATGTCACGCTCGATGTCCCCATCGACACCGGCGGAACCGACACCGAACCCGATGCGGTCGACACCGGTCCGGAGGACACCGGCTCCCCGGATGCGGACACCGGCGTCGAGGACAGCGGAATGGACGCGCCGGATACCGATCGTCCCGACGTGGCCGACTCCTGCTTTGACTCGATCCGCAACGGGTCCGAGTCCGACGTCGACTGCGGAGGCGCGTGTCCTGGTTGCCCGACGGGCGGAAACTGCCGCTTGAACGGAGACTGCGCGAGCGGTGTCTGCATCGCGGGCATGTGCCAGGCGCCGAGCTGTTTCGACGGCCTCATGAACGGCGAAGAGACCGGTAGAGATTGTGGCGGCGACGAATGTGACGCGTGCCCGATCGGCGAAGGCTGCGACGACGGCGAGGACTGCATGACGATGTCGTGCGCCGACGGCCTCTGCGCTCCTCCGGGCTGCACCGATGGCGTCATGAACGGCGACGAGACCGGCATCGACTGTGGCGGCGCGTGTCCCGCGGGCTGCTTGGGCGGCGCGGGCTGCGTCGAGGCGAGCGATTGCATGTCGCTGATGTGCGTCATGGAGACGTGCATCACGGAGCTCTGCGTCAACGAGATGATGGACGGCGACGAGACCGACGTGGACTGCGGCGGCACCTGCGTGGGCTGTGAAGACGGGCTGACATGTATCCTCGACACCGACTGCCTGAGCCGTCGTTGCGAGTCTGGCACCTGCACCTCGTGCGAAGACGGCGTGATGAACGGTGACGAGATCGGCGTCGACTGCGGTGGCTCCTGTGACGGCTGCGCTGTCGGCCACCCGTGCACCGCAGATGGAGACTGCATCTCCAACGACTGCGACATGGGGACGTGCGGCGCGGGGCTCCGCAGCTGTCGCGCGCTGAAGCTCGACGACCCGACGCTGACCTCCGGCACGTACGTGATTCAGCCCGACGTCGCGGGCGAGCCGGTGATGGTCTACTGCGACATGACCACCGACGGTGGCGGTTGGACCTTGGTCGGCTCCACGAATGTCACCACGTTCAACGACCAGAGCTCGGACTACTACGACGACCTCGCGACCCTCAACCCCACGATGGGCCATGAGGGTATTTGGAACGGTCTCCGCGATGTCTTCACCTCGCCGATCTCGGACATCCGCTTCGCGTGCAAGCGAACCGCGGCCGACACGGAATTTGGGGTGGACCTCTCGTTCTACGAGCGCGGCTGGTACCACGAGATCACGACCGGGACCGACGGCGACAGCTGCTTCAACGAGAGCAACGGCACTGGTTACGACCGACCGTCCGCGGAGCGACGCAACAACCTCACGGGCATGGTCTTGCCGTCGGGAACGCCGCGCATGCACAGCGCGGGGGACTGGATGGAAGGCGAGGATTCCTGCACCGATAGCGGCGACTTCACGGTCGACTTCAACAACCGCGGGATGGACGGAAGCGACCCGACCGACTGGGGCGAGGACGACTCGCAGAAGCTCTGCGGAACGGGCTCGTCCGCGACCGCGGGACAGTGGTTCATCTTCGTGCGCGAGTCGGTCTGCAGCAACATGATGCTCGACCCCGGCGAGACCGATGTCGACTGTGGCGGCACCTGTCGCGGCTGTGACGATGGCGGCATGTGCACCTTGGACGCCGACTGCGCCAGCGAGCGCTGCGAAGGCGGCGCTTGCACCTCGTGTGAGGACTCGATGATGAACGGCGACGAGACCGATGTGGACTGCGGCGGCTCGTGTGAGCCCTGCGACGATCGAGATCGCTGCCGCGTCGACGCGGACTGCTCCAGCATGTCGTGCGAGGCGCGCCGCTGCCGATCCTGCATGGACGGTCGCCTCAATGGTGACGAAGTGAACATCGACTGCGGTGGCTCGTGCCCTGGCTGCCTTGGCGGCGAGATGTGCACGATGGACGAGGACTGCGCGTCCGGTAACTGCGACGGCGCCGTTTGCGGCCGCGGCTACCGAAGCTGTAAGGAGCTCCTCGACGACGACCCGTCGCTGACGGATGGCATCTACACGATTCAGCCGGTTCTCACGGATGACGGGGTCGACGTCTACTGCGACATGACCACCAACGGCGGCGGCTGGACCTTGGTCGCGTCGAGCAGAAACATCACGCTCAACGACCAGGGCGGCGACTACTACGCGGACCTGACAACGCTGTCTCCGGCGGCCGGTCACACGGACGTCTGGAATGGAATGCGGCCCGTCTTGCCCGCGTCCGGCAACGTCGACACCCGCTTTACCTGTCGCGCGACGCCAGGGACCGGCCCGTTCACGGTCGATCTCACGTTCTTCGACACCGACATGTACCAGCGCATCTCCACCGGGTCCGACGGTGAGAGCTGCTTCGGAACGTTTGACGATCGCTTGGATCCTCCGCCTCGTCGCCGCGACAACGTGGCGGGCACGACCATCCCGCGCGGCACCGCGTGGTCGGATGGACCGTTCACAGGTGAGGACAACTGCGGGTCGACCGAGGACTTCACGGTCGACTACAACGACCGCGGCATGGACGGGGATTCCTCGGACGGCACGGACTGGGGCGAGGTCAACGGCGACCTCACTTGCGGTACGACCGGCCTCGCGGCGGGTGAGTGGTTCATCTGGTTCCGTGAGTAGGCGGCGCTTGCTGCGCTGAGCAGACAGGTGGTCGCCGTGACGCGATCGCCTGTTCTGCTTTAAGGCGTATGCGGCGCGAAGAGGGAACAGCGCCTTGCGCCACAAGCGGAGGAGAAACAGGAGATCAGATGACGCGGACGTTGATCGCGTTAGACTCCGCCCCATGGCCACTCCACGCCTCAGCGGTGTCCCCGATGCACCGATCATCGATCAGATTTTGCGTCACGGGGTGATCGCGATTTTGGACGCGCCCAGTGAGCACCTCGTCGTGCCTTGGGGCCTCGCGATCGCGAAGGGCGGTCTCGAGATCGTTGCGCTCCCGGTCTCCCTCGAGAAGATCACCGAGCTGGTCGATGACCTCGCGGACGAAGCCGAGATCCGGGTCGGCGTGGCCGGCGTGATCGACAAGAAGCAGATCTCCATCGCGGTCGCGGCAGCCGCGGAGTTCATCGTGAGCCCCATCGCGGACCCCGAGATCATCAGCATCGCGAAGCAGCACGGCTTCATGGTGATCGCGAGCGGCGCGACCCCGACCGAGATCGCGACCGCGTACCGGGCGGGCGCCGACCTCGTCACGTACCACCCGGCCGGCGCGATGAAGCCGGCGCACTTCGACATCATCTCGTCGATTTTTCCGGAAGACCCGCTCCTCGTTTCCGGCGGCATCGATGTCGAGAACGCGCCGGACTTTTTGGAAGCCGGTGCGGCGGCCGCGATCGTCGACCAAGGCCTCTTCCCAAACACCGCCGAGGCGTCCGCGCAGCAGGTCATCACGATGCGCGCGGTCGGGCTCGCCGAGGTCTGCGCCGATGCGCGCGGGGTCGAGAAGCTCAGCTCGTTCCGCGACCTGCTCCGCCCCAACGAGTAAGTCGACGCTGCGCACATGAACGATCCCGTCGCGGTCGCGCTCTTGGTCTTGGCGGGACTCGCCGCGGGGTTCATCAACACGTTGGCTGGCGGCGGCTCGATGCTGACGCTCCCCGCGTTGATGGCGCTGGGCCTGCCCGCGGATGTCGCCAACGGGACCAACCGCTTGGCGGTCGTCACGCAATCGGGCGGCGGGATCATCGCCTTCCAACGGAAGGGCAAGCTGCCGACGCGGGAAGCGCCTGGGGTGGTCTCGCTCACGGTCCTCGGCGCGATCGTCGGCGCGGCGGCGTCTGCGTGGTGGATCCCGCGCGAGCATCTGAAGATCGTCTTGCTCTCCACGATGGCCTTGGTCGCGCTCGTCATGATCGCGCGCCCCAACGCCTTGGCGCCGGAAGAGGGAGAGACGCGCTCGCTTAGGGGCACGCCGCGCGCCTGGGCCGGGCTCTTCCTCGCGGGCGTCTACGGCGGGTTCGTTCAAGCAGGCGTTGGCTTCGTCCTGCTGGCGGTCATTGGGGGAACACTTCGCTTCGATCTCGTCCGCGGGAACGCGCTCAAGCTCGCCTGCACGTTCGTTTACGGCATCGTCGCGCTCGGGATCTTCATCGCGGCGGATCAAGTGGAGTGGATCCCGGCGACCGCGCTCGCGGTCTCGACGCTGATCGGCGCGCAGCTCGGGGTGCGCTTCGCGCTGAACGTGCCGGCCAAGGTGATCCGCGCCGTCGTGCTCTGCGCGGTGTTGGTCGCGCTCGGCGCTGCGCTGCTTGAGGTCGTCCGCAGCTAGCAGGCTGAAAGACTCCTGAGGCACTCAAAAATGCTCGGCATTGTTTTCGGTCAGAGGACACGAACGCGATACGGGCAGCATCACAAATCGCATCCAGCGACTTTTCAGCGGCCTGTTAGAGCCCCCCGGCGAGCGGCCAGGCTGTTAGACGACGACGCCGAGCTTGATCGCCGTGAGCGTCCCGACCGAGAGCGCGGTCCACAAGAGGACGCCAAGCACGAGCGGGCGGAGGCCGAGGCGCGAGAGCGTGCCGCGCGTGAAGCCGAGTCCGACCAAGAAGAGCGCGCCGCAGAAGAGGACCTTGCTGACCTTCGTCACGATGAGGCCGATCGGCGCGAGGGGAGGCGCGAACGTGAAGAGGGCGGCGACCGCGACGAAGCCGAGAATGAACCAAGGCATGTTCACGCCGCCGCGCGCTTGAGCGCGCCCCTTTCGGCTCCGGCTGACGATGGCCATGGTCGCCGTGACCGGGACGATGAAGAGCGCGCGCGCGAGCTTCGTGACGGTGGCGACCTCGAGCGACTCGCTCCCGAAAGCGCTCGCCGCGCCGACCACGGAGCTGGTGTCGTGAATCGCGAGCGCGCAGAAGCGACCAAACTGGGTCGCGTCGAGCTCAAAAGCGCGACCCAGCATCGGGAAGACGAGCAGCGCGACCGCGTTGAGCAAGAACACCGTCGCGAGCGCAGCCGAGGTGTCCTCGCGCTTGGCCGCCAAGGCCGGAGCCGCCGCCGCGATCGCGCTCCCGCCGCAGATCGACGTGCCGACCGCGATCAGCCAGGCGACGTCGCCCGCGACCTTGAGCTTGCGCCCCGCGAAGTACCCCACCGTGAGCGCCAACGTGATGCCCGCGACCGCGAAGCCCATGCCCTCGAGCCCGACGCGCAGCGCCATCGTGAGGTTCACACCCGCGCCGAGCCCGACCACCGCGAGCTTGAGGGTCGCGGACGATCCCTTGGCGGCCCGCTCGTTCCACGCGGACGGGAAGACGAGCGCCATCGCGATGCCCAGGAGAAGCGCGAGCCAAGCCGGCGCGGCGAGCGCGAGGAGCCCCGCCGCGACGAGGCCGAGCAGCTGGAGTCGATCGCTATGGAGGCGCCGCGGCACCCCAACGGTATGGACGTTGTCCATCAGCGTAACCAGACGTTTCTATTGATTGCACATCAGAAAAGCTGATACATGCATTAGGTGGTCGACCCCTCGATTCTCCCGACATTTGTTGCCGTGTACGAAGCGGGCTCCATCTCGGCCGCGTCCCGGGAGCTGTACGTCTCTCAGCCGACGGTGACGGCGCGGATCTCGCGTCTTGAAGAGGAGTTCGGCGCCCCCCTCTTTTTCCGACAAGCGCGCGGCGTGACGCCGACCGTCGAGGCGGAACGCTTGCTGGTCGTCGCGAAAGAAATCGCGCGCCTCCTCGCGAAGACCCAGGTGATGAACGAGCCCGATCGGCTCGGACCGCTCCACCTCGCCGCGAGCACGACCATCGCGTCACACGTCTTGCCTCCGCTGCTCGCTGGCTTTCGTGAACGCTTTCCAGACGTCCCGATCCGCCTCACCGTTGGCAACACCCGTGAGGTGATCCAAGCGATTCGCGAAGGGGAGGTCCCGCTCGGTCTGGTCGAAGGGAGCGCGCGTGCGCCGCGGGTTCGGCTGACGCCCTTTCTTGATGACGCGATCGTCCCCGTCGCGAGCCAAGCAGCGCGTAACGACACCCGCTACGAGAATCGACAGGACCTGAAGAGCGCGACCATTCTGTGGCGCGAATCTGGCTCAGGGACGCGCGCGGTCATCACGCGCGCGCTCAAAGAAGCCGGCATCCGAACGCGCCCGGCGACGCAAGACATTGTCCTCGGGAGCACGAGCGCGATCCTCTCCGCCGCGGCCGCGGGGCTCGGCGTCGCGTTTCTCTCACGGCATACGCTCGCGTCGGTGGAGGGGAGCCGACTCAAGGCGCTCCCCGGCCTGTCGCTCACGATCCCGCGTACGTTTCACTGGGCGGTGCCGGCAGGTGGGCTCAGCGGAACCGCAGGCCGCTTTCACGCATACGCGCAACGCGAGGCGCGCTGAACCAGGTCCTTGGGGCGATAGGTCGGTACCGATGCGGCTTCGATGATCGAGACCAGCGCCTCGATGTTCCGCGACACCACGCCGACTTCGCTGATCGCGCCCGACATGATGATGTGCGCGGTGTCCTGCTCGACGACGACCCAGGCGTCTTCGTCGATCGAGGCAAGCCCGGGGAGGGCGTCTCGGTCGATGACGCGTCGCGCGCGTGTCCCCGCAGGGAGCAGGTTGATCTCGCAGCCCGTCTTCGCGCGCACGCGAGCGTGGGTGTAGGTCCCGCCGTCCGGGGAATAGAGGCCGTGTTTGTGTCGGACGACTAGGCGAGGGTCGAGAGGCGGAGCTCGAAGTGCTCTTCGTCGAGCGAGCGATCGCCGACCCGCATCGCGTCCTCGGTGACGCCGCGGAACACGAAGCCCATCTTGGTGTAGAGACCGCGCGCGGCCGCGTTTCCTTCGACCACGCTGAGCTCCACAATGTCGACGCCGTCGATCGTGCGCGCGTGATTGATCAGGTGCGTCAGCAGCGCTCGCCCCATGCCGCGTCCGCGCAACGTCTCGCGAACATACATGCCCCAGATGAACGCGCGGTGACTGGCCTTGGTGCGCTCCGGTCGCATGAGGCCGCCCATGCCGACGATCTCGCCGTCGAGGAACGCGCCGATCACGCACCCGCGGGTCGCGTCGATCAGCAGCCGCTTTCGGAGCGCCTCGTCGGTTGCCATGAGCTCTTCTTCGTAGCTCACCAGGAACGCGTCCTCGTTCTCGCGCACCGCTTCTTGGCGGACCGCCTTGTAAGACGCGAGGTCTTCTTTGAACTCTCGGATTTCCCAGTCACCCATGCGCCGTCCGTATCACAGAGCGGCGTAGACGGGAACGCGGCGGCTACGACCTCTCCGCGCTCCGCGGTATGCTCTTGTGTGCGCGTCATTCTTCTATCCCTCGCGGTCCTCCTCCTCGTCGGCTGCGGGGACGATGACAGCGCCCCTGACGCCAGCACCGACGCGGCGTTCGACACCCACAGGAGCGACGCCAGCTTCGACGCGTCCGACGCCGCGACCGATGTGAGCCGCGACACCTACGGCACCCGCGATGCAGGGAGCGATGCGCCGGTGGATTCGCGCGACAGCGGGGCTGATACGCGCGCCCCTGGACCATTACCCACCGATGGCTTTCGCTGCGAGTCGGTGTCCGGCGATGTGCCGGACGGGGTCTTCAGCCTCATGAGCTTCGGCGGGACGCTCTACGCCGGCGCGTTTGGTTACGGTCGCGAAGCCGAGAGCATGCTCTACGCCTACCCGAGCTGGCGCCGCGTGGAACCTGGCCTCCGCGGGATCGGCGAGTCGATCTGCGCGCTCCTCCCCTTCGGCGACTCCCTCTACGCCAACACCGAGAACGACGGCGACATTTTCCGCTCACGCGACGGCGCCAATTGGGAGCGCGTGTACGACGGACCGGACGGCGTGATCGGCTGCTCGCTCGAGGCCTTCCGAGGCCAGCTCTACGCGGTGCAGTACAACTTCGACACACGCTCTCGGGGTCAAGTCCTGCGGATGAATGGAGACACGTTCGAGGTCGTCTTCGACAGCGGCGACGCGGCGCTCTACTTGCGTGAGCTCGCGGTGGTCGAGGACACGCTCTTCGCGTTCGGTGTTCAAGAAGGCCGCGGGCAGATGCTCCGGAGCGCCGACGGCCGCTCGTTTACGCAATCGGCGACCGCGCATCGCTTCTTCCGCGCGGACACCATCGGGGACCAGGTCTTCGTCGGCAGCGCCGCGTTCTTCGCGGACGGTGACACCGCGATCTTCACGTTCGATGGGAGCCGCTTCGATCGCGTTCAAGACGTTCCGTCCACCCACGTCACCGGCTTCGCGGAACAAGACGGCTACATCTTCGCCTCGACCTCGAGCGGTTGGAAAGACGAGACCGGTCCGACGCGTTTGCTGGTCTCCGGTGACGGAGGCGAGAGCTTCGTGACCGCGTGCACCTTCCCCGAGACCGCGCTGTGGGATGTCGAGGTCCACGATGGTGAGGTCTTCACCGCCAGCTGGGATTACCGAAACCGCGGCCGCCTCTATCGCGTCACGCGAAGCGACGAACCGCCTCCGCCCGATCCATGCGGACCCATCGCGACCGCTCCAGGCTTCGAGCTTTGCGAGCGCGCGCCCGACCGCTGCGCGGGCGTCTTCACGAACGGCGCCGGTTGTGTCGCCTTCTGCGGCGCGGCGGGACTTCGTTGCACCGGGCATTTCGGCGGCGAGCCGGGCTGTATGAAAGAAGCCGACAGTCCTTTCGCGTGCGGCACCGAGACCGGTCACATGTCGGACTGGTGTGAGTGCGGGCGCTGACGACGCGGAGCAGAGTCGCCCACAGGATCCGCGTTTTGCTCTAAGGTCGGGGCGTGACGCAACTCTACGAGTACGAGCCGGTTGACGAGTCCTTTCTCACGGAAGGCGACGGCGCCCATTGGAACGTCCGCGCCGAGATCCCGTGCGACGCGGACACCCTCTTTCGCATTTTTGAAGATGCCCAAGCCTGGTGCGATTGGCTCGGGTGCGAAGACCTCGTCTGGACCTCGCCGGAACCGCGCGGCGTTGGGACCACGCGAACGATCACCTTGCTCGGGGACAGCTTCGACGAGCATTTCTTCGCCTGGAAGCCCGGTCGCCGAATGGCCTTCCGAATCGCGCGTGGCACGAACAAACGCATGGAAGCGTTCGCTGAGTCTTTCGACATCACGCCGCTCGCCGCGGAGCGCTGCACCCTTCACTACTACGGAACCGTTCGGCTCGCGGCGCCGCGGATCACCTGGCCCGCGGTCGGATTGACGATGACGGTGAACGGCAAGCTCGCGTTTCGGCGTCTCGCGAAGTACGCGTTCGAGCACCGCGTTCGGTACTCTCCAGCGATGGGGTCATGACCTCGGCCGCTGAGGGAAAGCGCAAGCGCGAGCGACGCAAGAACCGCTTTCGAAAGTGGGCGCCGCGGATCTTCCTGTTCTTGTTCTCCGCGATCACGATTCCGTCCGCGGTCCTGATCGCGATCGGTTGGGAAGCGTTTGGGCAAAAGGCGCAAGGCGCGCGCTGGGATCTCGCGACCGCGTCGAGGCAGTGGCGCAGCGGCGAGTTTCGGAATCCCGAGCCGCTCTACAACGACTACGGCGGGATGTTCAAGACGCCCCAGGACAACGCTTCACCGAGCGCGCCGCTGCCGGTGATCACGGTGGACCCAGCGCTCTTCGCCACTCCGCCAGAGGACGGGTTGCGCGTCACGTGGCTGGGGCACAGCACGTTGTTGATCGAGCAAGATGGTTTTCGCGTGCTGACCGATCCGGTGTTCGGCGAGCGCACCTCTCCCTTTACGTTCGCGGGGCCCAAGCGCTGGTACGCGCCGCCGATCGCGCTCGCGGATCTGCCCGCCATCGACGCGGTCTTGATCTCCCACGATCACTACGACCACCTCGACTTCCCGACCATGAAGAAGCTCGGCGAGTGGTCGCGCAATGGCTCGTGGAACGCGCGCTTCATCGTGCCGCTCGGGGTCGACGCGCACCTCTCGTATTGGGGCGTCCCGGCGGACAAGATCACGACCGTGGATTGGTGGGACGAGACCGTCATCGAAAAGGATGGCCAGCCGTCCATGACGATTACGTGTGCCCCGGCGCGCCACGCGAGCGGGCGTCAGATCCTCGACCAGAACCGTACGCTCTGGGCGGGATACGCGATGCGCACAAGCGCGCACGGCGTCTTCTTCAGCGGCGACACGGGCATGTTCCCAGGGCTGACCGAGATCGGCGAGCGACTCGGTCCTTTCGACCTCGCGATGGTCGAGGTGGGCGCCTACGACCAAGCATGGCCGGACTGGCACATCGGTCCTGAGCAAGCGGTGGTCGCGTCGCAGATGCTCAAGGCCGAGGTCTTCTTTCCGATTCACTGGGGGCTCTTCGACTTGGCGCTTCACGGGTGGACCGAACCGATCGAGCGGGTACGCGCGGCGGCGCTCGCGAGGAGCGTTCGCTATGTGGCGCCGCGTCCGGGAGAGAGCGTCACCGCGTCGACCATTCCAGCGACCCCAGAGGACGTCGAGCAATGGTGGCCGGACGTGCCGTGGCGAACCGCGGAACAAGATCCGATCATCGCGACGCGAAACGGCGAACCGAGCGATCGCATGACGGAGCTCCTGGAGCTCCCGGAGACGACGCCATGACTCGACAGACTCAACAGACTCAACAGAGCACCGCCAAGCCGCTTCGCGTGGTGATCACGGGCGCGTCGGGAATGATCGGCGGCGGCGTCCTCGACGTTTGTCTCGCCAGCGATGAGATCGCGCAGGTCATCACCCTTGGTCGCTCTTCGCCGCGTGCGGAGCACGAGAAGCTCGTCGATGTACGTCACAGCGACTTCACGGACTTCAGCGCGATCGAAGATCGGCTGACCGATGTGGACGCCTGCTTCTGGTGTCTCGGGATCAGCTCCGCGGGCATGTCGGAAGCGGACTACCGGCGCGTCACGGTCGACTTCACCCGCGCCGGCGCCGAGAGCATGCTCCGCGCGAGTCCGTCGCTCGCGATGTGCTTCGTCAGCGGGCAGGGGACCGATGGGCGCGCGATGTGGGCGCGCGCGAAGTCGGATGCCGAGCAGCTCTTGCTTCAGATGCCGTTCTCCTCTGCCACGATGTTCCGTCCAGGTTTCATCGAGCCCGCGAAGGGACGCCCGAGTCGTGTTCGCGGGTACCGGTTGCTCTACGCGGCGCTGACCCCGTTCATGCCCTTGTTCCGGAACGCCTCGTTCGCCGTGAACCCAGAGATCATCACAAAGGCAATGATCGCGGCCGCGCGAGGGGGGGCGCCGAAGCCGATTCTGGAGGTCCGCGACATCCGTAAGTTGGCGGGTCTGTAAAAGCAGGGCCGACCCGTCGCTGGTACGCCGGTGCTCTTTGCGAGAGGTACACCTTCAGGTAAGGTGATCGCGTGCGTCGCGGTGTTCTCGTTCTGTCCTTGATGGTCGCCCTGGTGGGGTGCGACTTCGGGTTTGGGCACCTCGAGAGCGAAGACGGCGACGGAGACGGTCCGCCCATCTCGCTTCAAGACGGAGGCATGAGCGGTGACACCTCCGGTGGCGCCGACACCAACCCGCCGCCGCCGACCGACACGGGTCCCGGGCGAGACACCAACGCGCCGGACACCAACCCGCCGCCTCCGGTCGACTCCGGTCCGGGGCCGGAAGCCGACGGCCACATTCCTTCGTGCCCGCCATCGAACCCTGCCGAGGCCTGCGAGGTCTTCCGCATCGTGAACCAAGAGCGGATGAACGCCGGTCTGCCACCGTTCGCTTATGACGGCCAGCTCGCGCTCTCCGCCCAGCGCCACGCGATCGACATGCACGATCAGGGCTACTTCTCACACTCGTCTCAAGACGGTCGAAGCTTCTCTGACCGTACCCGCATGACCGCCTATTCGGCCTTCCCGTCAGGCGAAAACATCGCTCAGGGCCAGCGAAGCCCATCTTCGGTGATGACGGCGTGGATGAACTCCCCTGGGCACCGGGCAAACATTCTGCATAACCGACACAACGAAATCGGCGTGGGCTTCTACAACTTCTACTGGGTCCAGGTCATGGGCACCCGATAGGGGCCACCTACGTGATTTCTCACCGCGAAACGCGGAGACCCTAGTACCTTGTCCGCCACGAGCCGCGCTCCTTCATCGCGCCTCGAGGGAAGTACGTGTCCGCGGTTCACTTGTTCACAGGCAAAGGCGGGGTTGGAAAGACAACCGTCGCTGCAGCTGCCGCCATCGCCGCGGCGGCGAACGGCAAGCGCCCGCTCATTATTGAGGTCGGGCATCGCGCGCAGATGAACGCGGTGTTCGGCGTGACCACCATCGCCCACAAGCCGCAGAGCGTCGGCCGCGGGGTGTTCGCCATGTGCGTCGATCCCGACGAAGCGGTCACCGACTATGTCGTGCGTCACGTGAAGCTCCGCGGCATCGCCAAGCGCATCACCCAGAACCGAGTGCTCGGTCGCTTCTTCAAAGCCGCGCCCGCGGTCCAGGAGGTCGCGGTCCTCAACGTCGTGCAGAGCTACGCCGAGAAGGGCAAGTACGACCCGATCTTGGTCGACCTCGACGCGACCGGTCACGCGATGATGTTCCTCTCGCTCCCGCAGGTCTTCGAAGGCATCGCGCGCGAGGGGCCGCTCCGGGCGCTGCTCGATCGCTTCACGGTGCTGCTGCGCGCGAAGACCACCGCGCTCCACATCATCACGCTCCCGCAAGAGCTCCCCGTCGAAGAGACGCTTGAGCTCAACGAGAAGCTCGTCGCCGACGACAACGTGCGCCTCGGCAGCATCATCGTGAACAACGTCCCGAGCGTGACGCTGACCCCGCGGCAGCGCGCCGCGGTTTTTCGTCGAGATGACGGTGACGCGCTCCTCGCGAAGCGGGCGCTCACGATCGAGCACACCGCGCGTACCTTGATCGACTCGCTCAAGAAGAAGATCGCGCGCAGCACCATCGAGCTCCCGCGCCTGCCGAACGATCCGACGCTGGACGAGCTCCTCGAGCTCGGTCGCACGATGACGGAGGTGGTCTCGTGACGCATGACACCTCTTCGTTCGATACCTGGCTCGACGGGCAGCAGCTCATCGTCGCGGTGGGTCCCGGCGGCGTCGGCAAGACCACCTCGGCCGCCGCGCTCGGCGCGTACGCAGCCTCGCGCGGCAAGAAGACCTTGGTCCTGACGATCGATCCCGCGCGCCGGCTCGCGAGCGCGCTTGGGCTCGATGGTTTGAGCGACGCGGTCAAGGTCGTCCCCGCGCTTCCAGCGCTCTCTGCCGCGATGCTCGACACCAAGTCCAGCTACGACGATCTCATGCGGCGCATCACGACCGCCGAACACGCCGATCGCATTCTTGAGAACCCAGCCTACCGCGCGTTCTCGAAAACGATGTCGCAGTCGCACGCCTACGTCGCGATGGAGCGGCTGCACTACGTCACGCGCAAGGAGCGGGAAGACGACGCGCCGACCTACGACCTGGTGGTGCTCGATACGCCGCCCACCTCCAGCGCGCTCGACATCTTGGATGCCCCAGGGCGCCTCGCGCGCTTTTTGGACGAGCGGATCGTGGAGTGGTTCCTCGCGACGGAAGGCCCCAGCGCGCGCGCCGTAAAGCTGCTCGGCCGCGCGCTCGGCAGCTCGACCGTCGAAGAGATCGTGAAGTTCTTTCAGGCGCTCGCTGATCTGAGGGAAGGGTTCGCGAGTCGCGCGCAAGAGACCATCGCGCTCCTCCGTGAAGAGACGACCGCGTTCGTCCTCGTGACCGCCCCGCGGACCACGACCCTGGCCGCGGCCAAGACGCTCCACGAAGAGCTGAGCTCGCGCGAGATCAACGTGGACGCGATCTTCTTTAACCGCGCGTTCGTTCCGGAGCCGGGAACGTTCTTGCCGGTCCACGCCCCTGAAGAAGGCGGCGACGAGCTGGCCGCGGCGCTGCGCACGGTTCGCGCGGAGGTCTACGGACAGAACGCGCACGCCATCGGTGAGATGAAGAAGTTCGTGACCCGCGCGAGCAGTCAGAACGGCGCGTGGCTCTTGCCCGAGCGCGACGCAGACGTGCGCGATGTCGACGAGCTCAAGGGCTTGATGGGCTCGGTCGTCCCGCTGACCGCGGTCTGATGCGCTGGCCGGACCGCCTCCTCTTGATGACCCATAACGCGGGCAAGCTCCGTGAGCTCCGCGTGTTGCTGGGCGACTTCGTTCCGTTGCTCGAGTCCGCCGGCGACCGCGCGCTCCCGGAACCGGTCGAAGACGGCTTCACCTTCATCGAGAACGCGACCATCAAAGCCCGCGCGGGCGCAGAGGCGACCGGGATGCCGGCGCTCGCCGATGACAGCGGCGTGGTGATCCCCGCGCTCGACGGCGCGCCAGGGATCTTCACGGCGCGCTGGGCCGAGCGGCCCGATGGGACGCGCGACTGGAGCAAAGCGAGGCGAAGCGTTCACGAAGCGCTCAAGGGCAAAGATCACCGCGCGGCGTTTGTCTGTGCTCTCGTGATCGCGTGGCCGGGAGGCAGCAGCATGTCGAGCAGCACGGTGAGCGCCGAAGGGGTCGCTCCTGGGACGCTGGTCTGGCCGCCTCGGGGAGCGCGCGCGTACGGGTTCATGCCGTGTTTCGCGCCTGACGACGGCGGCGGCAAAACGTATGCGGAGATGGCCGAAGCCGAGCAGGCGAAGATCGATCATCGCGCCCGCGCGTTTTCACGGCTACGCGAAGTGCTGCGCGCGCGATAGCGCTACCGAATGCGACAACGCTATCCGCGCGAGCTCGACCGTCCCGACGATCTCTCGCGTCTCGCCGTCGCGCGTCAGCTCCCCGAAGAACTCAAGCGTCAGCATGTCGCAAACAAACGCGCGCCGTGACCGTTGGACGGCGCGCGTGTCGGACACTCGGGTGGCTCTTCCTGAAGAGGAGTACTCGCGTAGATCAGAGCGAGGCGAGCCTCAGCTTCGTCAGCCACTCGCCCGCTTCGGTCACGTTCTCAGGCTCACTCGGCAACGCGGAGCTCGCGAGCGTTTCGTCCAGCAACGTTTCGAGCGCGCTCCACGCGGCGCGTCCTCGTTCGTCCAGCGCGGGCGAGATCTTCCCCTTCTCTTCGCCGTTTCGCTTCTCGCTCACCAGCGCGTCCACCAGCTCGCCAAAGCCGTACTCGGGTCCCATCGCGCGAACGTCTGCGCAGAGCTCGCCAGTCTTGAGCAGGTGCGCGCCGGTGAGCGGAACGCGGAGCGAGTAAAGCATCGTCTTGGTCGTGCCGCGGATGCCGTGCTCGCGCTGCATGCCTTTGAAGAAGCCGCGGTAGTGCGAGACGAAGCGCTTGCTGATCGCCTTCTTCGCGATCGCTTGGAGCGCTTCGAGCGCGTCGCTCTCGACCAACTGAAACGGCGACAAGATCCGCTCGAGCATGTTGCCGTTGCCGCTGAAGAGGAGCTTGAGCGCTTTGCGCGCTTCGTGGGTCGTTAGATCGCACTCGAGGTCTTCAAAGATCTCGAGCTTGTCGTGGGTCTCGTGCGGCGTACCGAGCCCGAGGAACGCCGCGGTCGGCGCGATGTGGATCCCCTTGAGATCGAGGTCGCTGTCCGCCGATGGGAAACCGTAGGTGTGCGCGCCGGTGACGCCGACGAGGAGCACGCGTCCGCGCGGCGGGTTGGCTTCGAGGAAGCGCCGGCCCTTCGCGATGTCTGGAACGAGCGCGCCCAGGCTCGGGATTTTCAGGGAGGTCATGAGATGTGTTCTTTCAAGATCGTCGAGCGAGGAGAACCTCTTGCACGATCGACACGCAGAGCGCTTCGAGCGCGGCTTCATCGGGATCATCAGGTAAGGCAGACGTCTTCTTCGCCTCGCCGATCGCTTTCATCTTTTCTTCCGCGTGCGTGATGAGCTGGTCATAGCTCCACGCGCCGTCGCGTACCGCGAGCAGATCGTCACGGTCGGGTCGCTTCACGATCACGCCGCGTCCCGACAAGATCTCGTGGCCCATACGGAGCAAGCGGACCAAGTGCATGGCGTGCTTGGTGTCGTAGCCGTGCTTGGCCTCGAGCGCCGCGCGCTTCTCGTTGCGGTTCTTCTTCCACTGGTTGAACTGCTGCCACTCCGCGCGTGCGGCCTTGTAGCGCTTCTCCCGGCCGAGCACTTCCAAGAAGTTGGTCGACACGTCGGCCTCGGCGAGCTTGCCTTGCTCAATCAAGGTCTCCGCGGCGCCGAGCTGGTCTTTCGGGATCACGCGACGCTCAGGGAGCGAGAACGCTTCACGGGTAGGCGCGCTCTTGGGCGGATCGAGGAGCCAGCGACGATGCGTCTTGATGCGCTTGAGCTGACCCATCGCGTAGCCGCCGAACGTTTGCCCGACGCGCTTGGTCAAAAACTTCTCGCGCACATCGAGCATGCGGCAACCCGCGGGCGTGCAGACGTGGTGGTCCGACTCGTCCGTGAAGAGCAGCTCGAGAATGGTTGGGTTGGCGTTCGCGAGGAGCCGGAAGAACTTCCGGACCTCGAACCGAAAGTGGTCCGCGTGCAGCTCGACCTGCTCCGGCGCGGGACGGAACCCGAAGTACCAGTGGGCGGGACCCACGATCACGCCTTTGAGATCCAGGTCGGAGCCTTCCCTCGCGAGACCGTAGGCCTGGCTCCCGTGCACCGACTCGAAAATGAGGGTCGTGTCGTCCATGGCTCTTGGCCTTGAGTAACCACCCCCATCACGAGGCACAACATCCCATCGCGGCGGAGATCTTGGAGACTCCCGCCGTAAGTTAGAGCCGCACAAAACCGCATGTTCACTTGCATCGGTGGCCTGATGTTTCTAGGTCTGTGCAATGCGCATGCGTTTCGCTTTCGTCCTGGCCGCGCTGGCGCTCCTCTCAGGGTGCGAGAAGGACGAAGAGGCGACCGCCGAGGCCGCCCCTCCTCCTCCGGTTCGGGTGGCCGAAGTGGAGCGCCGTGAGGTGACACCGACCGCCGAAGCGATCGCGGAGATCCGCGCGACCCGCACCGCGACCCTGCGCGCAGAGGCGCCCGGCCGCGTGACTGAGCTTTTGAAAGAGCCAGGCGATCACGTGGAGCTGGGCGATGTGATCGCGCGCCTCGACGGTGGGCGCACGGAAGCCGCGCTGAGGGCGGCGAACGCCAACGTGGGTCAGGCGCGCGCGCGTTTGGATCAAGCCGCGCGACAACGTACGCGCGCCGAGCGCTTGGTGGCCGCGGGCGGAGCCGCGACGGGGAGCTTGGACGACGCACGGGACGCGGAGCGACTGGCGCGCGCGGCCGTTCGCGCGGCGCGTGCGCAGACCGGGGTGACGCGCCGCGGGCTGACCGACGCGGAGCTGCGCGCGCCCTTCTCCGGAACGCTCATCCATCGCACGGTGGAGGTCGGAGAGTTCGTCGCTCCCGGCGCGCCGCTCGTCACGATCGTCGACGCGACTGAGCTCGAGGCGAACGTGATGCTCGATCCGCGCGACGCGCTCGACGTCCCGGTCGGCGCGCGGGCCCAGGTGACCGTTCACGCGCGCGCGGGAGAGACCTTTCAAGCGCGCGTGATCCGCGTCTCGGAAGTGATCGATCCCCGCACGCGTCGTCTCCCCGTGGAGCTCTCGATCGAAGACCCCTCGAAGCTTTTGCGGCCGGGCTTGATGGGGCGCTTCGTGGTCGAGACCGGCCCGCCGCGGGTCGAGCAAGTGATCTCGGACGCCGCGGTCTTCGAGCGCTTCGGGCAGCAGTACGTCTACGTGGTCGGCGAAGACTCGCTCGCGCAGCGCCGCGTCGTCTCGGTCTCGCGCGTCCGAAACGGCGAAGCGTTTTTGACGGATGGCGTGGAAGAGGGAGCGCGCGTGATCGTCGCTGGGCTGGATCGCGTGGTTCACGAACGCGCGGTCCACGTGGTCGCGCCCCTGGCGCAGAACGGTGGCGAGGACGAAGCGCGCGAGGCCGAGCCGGCCGCGGTCGAGACGCCGTGAGCGAACAAGAGGCACCGGACGAGAGGGAACCGGAACCGGACCTTGAGGGAGAACCCAAGGGAGAGCCCATGCGTCCGTCGCCCCAAGCCGCCGCGGAAGCAGAAGCAGGATCCGCCGGAGCGCTCGCTCGCTTCGCCGTGAGCCAGCCCGTGCTCGTGAACCTGGTCGCGCTCTCGATGGTGATCATGGGCGTGTTCGCGATGAATGGGATGACCCGCGAATCGCTCCCCGAGATCCCGACGGGCTGGTGCAGCATCGCGACCGTGATGCCGGGCGCGTCACCTGAAGAGATAGAGCAGCTCATCAGCATCCCGGTCGAGAACGCGGTCGCCAATGTCGACGGGCTGAACGTGATCTGGAGCGCGTCACGCGAAGGGATCTCGCTGCTCTTCGTGCAGATGGAGCCCGAGATCGAGGACACCGATCGCAAGGTCATCGAGATCTCGAACGAGGTCGCGCGCGTGACCGTGCCGACCGGCGCGGAGCGTCCGCAGGTATCGTCGTTTGCCGTGAACATTCCCACGCTCGCGATCGCGGTGCGCGGTGACGTTCCAGAACGCGTCTTGCGTCGTTTCGGTCTCGACCTGGCTGACCAAGTTGACGCCGTGGACGGCGTCGCGAGCGTGAGCCGGAACGGAGTGCGTGAGCGCGAGATCGCGGTCGACGTGGACCCCGATCGACTCGCGGCCTTCGGCGTCCCGCTGAGCGCGGTGGCCGACGCGCTGCGGGTTCGCGCGCAGAACATCCCGGCGGGAACGCTCGGCACCGAGAGCGCGCGTTTGGTCCGCGGGATGACGCAGGTGCGTAGCGCCGGCGAGATTCAGGACGTGGTGGTCCGGCCCGATCCGGCAGGCGGGGTCGTGCGCGTTCGTGATGTCGCGGATGTACGCGAGGGCTTTGCGCCGGCGCGTCTCACGGGTCGCATCAACGGAGAGCCGGGCGTGCTCTTGTTGGTTCGCAAAGAAGCGCAGGCCGACAGCGTCAAGATCAGCGCAGACGTGCGCGCGCTCTTTGAGAACCTCGACGTGCCGGACGGAGTGACGGCCGAGGTGTTCGGCGACGCCGCGCACCAGGTAGAGCGCTCGCTCTCGACCCTCTACGAAAACATGGCGGCCGGTCTCGTGCTGGTGCTCGCGCTCTTGTGGTTCTTCGTGGGTGGCCGGAACGCGACCATGGCGGCGCTCGGCTTGCCGGTCGCGATCGCGGGCGCGCTCCTGGCGATGGACGCGATGGGGATCACGATCAACGTGATCTCGCTGCTCGCGCTCATCCTATGTCTGGGCATCGTGGTCGATGACGCGATCATCATTATCGAGAACATCTACCGGCACATGGAGGAGGGCATGTCGCGGCGGCGCGCGGCGATCGTCGGTGCGTCGGAAGTGTTCTGGCCGGTCATCTCGTCCACCGCGACGACCTGCGCGGCGTTCCTCCCGATGCTCTTGATGACCGGCACGCTCGGGAAGTTCTTCGCGATCATCCCGAAGGTCGTGGTGGCGTCGTTGGTCGCGTCGCTCATCGAAGCGTTCTTCGTGCTGCCGAGTCATATGGCGGACTTCGGTCGGGTGACGAGGAAGACGGAGCAGCCGAAGAACCGCGCAGTGGCTCAGGAGCGAAGCGGAGAGCGCGCGGCGATGGCGCCGTCGGCGCGGTCCTTTCGGCAGCGTTGGGAACAGATCGGCGAGCGGGTCGACGGCGTGTATGAGCGCTTCCTCTCCCGCGCGCTCCACCGGCGTTACGTCGTCGTGCTCGTCTCATACGCGCTCTGTGCAGGCTTGGTTGCCCTCGCGGCGCAGACCAAGGACGTGGTCCTCTTCACGGACGGAGATGTCGACATGTTCGACGTGCGCGTGAAGCTCCCGACCGACGCGAGCAAAGCGCAGACCGACGCGGTGCTGGTCGAGATCGAGAACCGGCTCCTGGCGCTCACCGAGCGAAGCGGGAACGACGTCGAAGCGGTCGTCGCGGCGCGCGGTTTGACCCGGACCAACTACGGGGTCGAGCGCGGGGATCACGCGGGGATGGTGACGGTCTACTTGCGACCCGCGGACCAGCGCTCTTCGTTGCACGCCGGAAGAGATCTGCTCGACGCGACCTCCGCGCTGTTTGATGACCTGGTTGGGCCCGCGAGCCTCGACGTCCTTGAGTTTCGTCCGGGTCCTCCGCGCGGGGCACCGGTCGCGGTTCGGATCTTTGGCGACGATCTCGATCGCTTGACCGAGCTCGCGGAAGAGGTGGTCGGAGAGGCCCGCGCGATCCCTGGGACCCGCGGCGTCGCGCACAACTTCGAGCTCGGGAAACGCGAGCTCCAGGTGCACGTCGACGAAGAGCGCGCGGCGATGCACATGCTGACGCCTGCGTTCGTCGCGCTCTGGCTCAAGAACGCTTTTGGCGCGACGCCGGTCGCGACGGTTCGCGACGGTGATGACGAGGTCGGGATCACCGTGCGCTTGGCGGAACGCGCGCGGCGGGACGCGGCGCAGATGGAGTCGCTGGACCTCCTCACGCCAGCAGGTTCGCTGGTGGCTTTGCGAGACGTGGCGACGATTGAGCAGGGTCGTGGTCCTGCGGTGATCCGCCATCGCGATCGCTCGCGCATGATCACGGTGACCTCGCAGATCAACGAGCGCGCGACCACCAGCGCGGAGGTGAACCGCTTGCTCCTCGAGCGTCTTCAGCCGCTCATCGATGGCAACCCGGACGTCATGTTTGAGCTCGGCGGCGAGTACGAGGAGACGAACAAGTCGCTGACGTCTCTCGCGAACGCCTTTGTGATCGCGGCGCTCCTCATCTTCACGATCTTGGCGACCCAGTTCCGGAGCTTCTTGCAGCCCTTCGTCGTGATGGCCGCGATCCCGCTCTCGTTCATCGGCGTCGTGATCGGCTTCTTCGTGACGGGCGCGCCGATCGGGATGATCGCGCTGATCGGAGTGGTGGGCCTAGCCGGGATCGTGGTGAACGACTCGCTCGTGCTGGTGGACTTTATCAACCAGCGACGGAGCCAAGGTCTGCCGCTGCTGGAGGCGGTCGTCGAGGCGAGCAAGCTCCGACTGCGCCCGATCTTTTTGACCAGCATCACGACCGTGGCGGGACTGGTGCCCTTGGCGATCGCGGGCGCGCGGGCGCCGCTCTTGGCGCCCATGGCGAACGCGATCGCGTGGGGGCTCTCGTTCGCGACGGTGCTGACCTTGGTGATCGTGCCTTGCCTCTATGTGGTGATCGCGGACGTGCGCCGCGTGGGAGGCCGAGTCTTCGGTCCCTTCACGAACTGGATCACGGACCCGGGCGACGCGGAGGCGTAGACCTCGCCGCCCCTCTCGCGCGGGCGTCCGGAGCGCGTCAGGGAATCGCCGGCGCGTCGGGCGCGGGCGACATCAAGAAGGGCTCGTAGTCCGCGCGCCCGAGAAGCGGGTCGTCGTTGACATCATGAATCCGGCCCGCGATCGCTGCGCTGTCCGTCTCGCACCAGTAGTTCTCACGGTAGTCGCGATGGGTGGCGTTGTTGATGCGGACATCTTCGCCGCCGTTGCGACAAATGTTCGATTGCGAGATTCGCGAGCCTCCGGTGAGCGGTCCGCGGTTGTCCGCGAAGGTGCAGCGCTGCCCGGTGATGCCGTCTCGGCTGGAGGTGACGAGCAGGTCGTTGTCGACGACCAAGACGTCGCACATGTTGGTGTTGCCGCTCCCGCTGTTCATGACGACCGCGTTGCCGCGCACTTCGCCGCCGCGAACGGTGGCGGCTCCGAAGACGCGTGACCCGGTGTTGTCGATGAAGTCGCAGTCTCGGAACAGTTCGTACGCGCGGCAGACCCCGGTGTTCGCCTCGAAACGCGTTCGCACGATCTGCATCCGTCCGCTGGAGTAGTTCCCGAAGACCTGCCCGTTGTCGCGGAAGAGCGAGTCGGCGACGCGGCTGGCGGCGCCGCTGCAGCACGTCGGCGTGAGCGGTCCGGAGGCGTGACGGACGTCCACGCGGTTGAGGTTCACGCGACCACCTGTCGTGTTCTCGATCCGGATCCCGCTCCAGCTGTTGTTGGTCGGGATCGGGAGCGAGCTGTCGAAGCGCACCGGGCTGCTGGCGGTGCCGTAGGTCTCGAGCGCGCCGCGGACCACGAGGCTCGCGCCAGCGTCGAACAAGAGCCGGTTGCCGGCGCCGATCGCGAGGACCGCGTCGGGCAAGATGACCGTCGTGCTGGGGACCGCGATGGTCAGCGCGCCGGGGCACCAGACGTTTGTCCCGGTGACCGCGGTCGGCATGATGGCAGGGGGGAAGCTACAAGGCGTGCAGGTCCCCGCCGCGCAGAGGGAGCCGGGACCGCACAGGTCGCCTTCGTCGATCGCGCCGTCGGAATCGGTGTCAACGCCATTGCAGGTCTCCGCCTGTCCAGGGTTCACGCTGGCGTCGCCATCATCGACATCGCCGAGGACGGTCGCGAAGCCGGTCGCGCTCGGGCAGACGTTCACGACGGAGCGGGTGCACGAGAAGAGCGGATCGTCTCCGTAGCCGTCGCCATCGCGGTCGATGTAGCGCTCGACCAGGAGGGACTCGTCGGTCTCATCGTCACAGTCGTTGTCTCGCTCATCGCAGGAGCTCTCGACGGCTTCGTAGCCTGGGATCATTGCGTAGGCGTTCTGCCAGCTCCCGCCGATGCAGCGCTTCTGGGTGTTGCAGACGCCGACCGGGTTGTCGGTGGGAGGCGCGCGGAACGAGGGCACGTCATCGACGACGCCGCTGCAGCCGTCGTCGATGCCGTTGCAGACCTCTTCGCGTCCGGGGTAGACCGCGCTCGCGTCGTCGTCGCAGTCGCCATCACGTCGCACGTAGCCCGCGGGCACCGCGCCGGAGCAGAGCTCGACCGCGCTCGCGGAATCGCCGTACCCGTCACCGTCGCGATCTTCGTAATAGACGCTCCCGCTCCCCATCGGCTCTTCGTCGATGATCTCGTCGCAATCGTTGTCGCGGCCGTCGCAGCGCTCGGCGCGGCCCGGCGTTCGGTCGGAGGTCGTGTCGTCGCAGTCGTCTTTGGGGAACCCTCCGGTGCACGCTGCGCTCGGGAGCGCGTGACCGTCACCGTCGTTGTCCTCGTCGAACGCGACGCCGCTGCCGGTGCTGCAGTCGGAGTCGACGCGATCGCAAAGCTCCACGGCGCCGGGCCGGACCGAGGCGTCGCTGTCGTCGCAATCGCTCAAGCGAAGCGTGCGGCCGGCTTGCGGGGCGCATGACTCGACGCTCGGCGCGCTCGGGTCGCCATAGCCATCGCCATCGGCGTCGAGGTACCACGGGTAGGCGAGCAGGCTCTCGTCGCTCCGGGTGTCGCAGTCGTTGTCCACCATGTCGCAGAGCTCGGCGGCCGCGGGGTGAACCAAGGGCGCGCTGTCGTCACAGTCGCCGTCGCGGTCGGCGTAGCCGCGCGGACGGGTGCAGGCGTCGATCGACGTGCTGCTGCCGTAGCCGTCACCGTCTTCGTCCAGGAAGTACTCCTCGGTCGGGACGCCTTCGTCGGTGAGCCCGTCGCAGTCGTTGTCCATCGCGTCGCAGATCTCGGGAACGCTCGGGCTCGCGAGCGCGCTGTCATCGTCGCAGTCACCGCCGCGGAGCACGTGATCGTCTGGTCGCGCGCACGCCTCTACGCTCGTGGTGTCGTCTCCGTAGCCATCGCCGTCGATGTCTTCGTAGAAGGTGCGCGTGGGCAGCTCTTCGTCGATGAGGCCGTCACAGTCTTGGTCGACGCCGTCGCAGCGCTCGGGGACGCCGGGGAAGATGCGCGGGTCGGTGTCGTCACAGTCGTCCGTCGCGCAGGTCCCGTCGCCGTCCTCGTCCACGCAGCCAGTGTCCGGCGTACCCGTGTCGGTCATCGCGTCGGGATCCGCGTCGCCCGCGTCCGGATCGGCGTCCGTCATCGCGTCGGGATCCATCACGTCACCCGCGTCTGGATCGGCGTCAGTCGCGCCATCCACGCTGGCGTCTCCGGCATCGTCGGCGTCCGGATCCGCGTCGCTCGCGTCGAGGTCCGCGTCGCCGGTGTCTTGATCCGCGTCCAGGTCGCCAGCGTCTTCTTCGGCGTCGACCCCACCATCGTAGAGCCCCGCGTCTGTCCCCGAGTCCTCGCCGCCATCGAGCGAGACATCGTCGTCACCCCCGCAGGCGACCGCGAAAAGGAGAGCAAGGCAGAGAGTTGTACGCATTGGGCATGCTTGCTCCCCCCGATATCCGTCGCAACGAAAAACGTGCACCCGAATTGTAGGAGGCGTCAGCGTATCGAGAGCCTGGCTATCGCGCAGGCGGCATCATGGATGGACGTGAGGTCAGTCGTCGAACAGCGGCGCTGAGCGCGTAGGGATCGAGGGGCTTCACGAGGAAGCCCTTCGCGCCGAGCGCTTGTAGGCGCTGCCAATCCGCGGCGCTTCCGCTCCCCGTGATCACCAGGACCGGTGCTTTGTCGCGCATCAGCTTGGTCAACTCACCCGCGTCGTCGTCGGGCAAGTGAAGGTCGAGCAGAGCAAGCGTGAACGGCTCTTCGATCGCGGCGCGCGCTTGCGCCCCCGTTTCGCAAAGCACGAGCTCGGCGTCCGGAAAGGACTCTTCGAGACAGGTCGCCAAGAGCGCGAGAAAATCCGGATCGTCATCGAGCGCGATGAAGCGCTGACCAGTCGGCGACTCGGCTGCGATCTCGCGCGCCTTCGCGAGGCTCTCCCGAAACGCTTGCGCGCTGTGCACCCGGTCGGCGGGGTCTTTGGCGAGCGCGGCGAGGATGGGTGCGTCGAACGCGCGCGACAAACCCTTGCGTTGGCGGCTCGGCGGTTCCGGGTCTTCGTTGACCTGCATCAGCATGAGCCGCGTGGGAGACGCGCCTTCGAAAGGTCGCGCGCCCGCAAGCAGCTCATACGCGACCATCCCGAGCGAGTAGATGTCGGCGCGTTTGCGCAGCTCCGTGGTCAGCTCGGTACCGAGCACGATCTCCGGCGCGATATACTCCGGCGTGCCGATGATGAGGTTGTCGTCGCTACCGTCGCGGACGTGTCGCGCGAAGCCGAGGTCCGCGACCGCCACGCGAAACGCGGGACCCACCAAGAGGTTGCTCGGTTTCAGGTCGCCGTGAACCGTGCCCGAGTCATGAATGGCTTGGACCCCGCGGCACATCTGATCGATGACGCTGAGCGCGCGATCGAGGGAGAGCCGCTGATGCGCGATGAGGGTCTCGACGGTCTCGCCAGGGATGTACTCCATCGCGATGAATGGGTTGCCTTGGTGATCGCCGAGCGCGTAGATGGCGACCACGTTCTCGTGCTGAACACGCGCCATCGCTTTGGCTTCCGAGTCGAAGCGACGAAGGCCGTTCTCGGTCAGTCGGCCTGGCTGCACGACCTTGATCGCGACGTCACGCGCGAGCAGCTCGTCGCGACCCAAGAACACCAGGCCCATCCCGCCTTCGCCGAGGAGATCGATGATGTGGTAGTCGCCGATCCGCGCTGGGACCACGGAGAGCTCCTCCGTGTCTCGCATCGCCGGGTCGTCCATGTCCCTAGCGTTAGCACGGAGTTCGCGCTTTGTGCAGCCTCGGGTGCGGGGCTAGAGCGGCTTGCGAACGTGATCGCTTCCGTCGTAGCGGATGAGCGTCGGCTTGTCTTCGACGATGGTGTGGAGCTCGACCGGACGTCGCCACACCCGAGCGAGCGCTTCGAGAACCTCGCGCGCCCAGTCGAGCCGTAGGTCGATCCCGTGGTGCTCGTGTTGGAGGACCAGCTCGCCGCGGTTGTGGTGGTTCGCTTCGACGACGTAGATGAACGGGTTCCCGGCGTTCGCGAGCTGCGCCAAGAGCTTGCCCTTGACCTCTTTGAACTGGCGGGACTCGATCTCGTAGCGGTCGTTCCGGTTGTTGAAGCCGAACGAGTACATCTTCTGCTCCATCACGAATTCTGGCGTGAGGAACTCATCGATGAACGTCACGTCGGTGTAGAGCTTGCGCACCTCGAAGATCTTTTCGCGCCCAAGGCCGGTGCGCTGATCCCAGTGGCGCCGCGCGTCCCAATCGTCGCAGTCGTCCCACTCTTTGCCGAAGCGCCCGCGATCCCAGCGCTCCATGATGTGACGGTAGAGCTCGACGCCGAGCTTGTAGGGGTTGAGCCGCTGCGGCGACGTCTGCATCACGCCCGCGTTGCGGTCCGCGTAGTCGATGATCTCGGTTCCGTCGCAGACGCGCTCGGTCATCAAGCGACTGTGCCAGTAGCTCGCCCAGCCCTCGTTCATGATCTTCGTCTGCATCTGGGGCAGGAAGTAGTAGGCCTCGCGGCGGATCACCTCGAGGACGTCACGCTCCCACGCCTCGAGCGGCGCGTTCCGGATCAGGAAGCCGAGCACGTCGCGGGTCGGGTCGAGCGCCTTCTCGCGCTCCTTCTCTTCTGCCATCTTCTTCCGCTGGGAGTCGACGAACTCCTGCGGGTTGATGAAGGACTCCATGTAGTCCTTGTCGACGCGTAAGAGCGAGACCTCGTCGGTCTGTGACTCCTTTTCGTCGAGGAGACCGTCCGGGCGCGCCGGCGTGGGCAGGAACGGTGACTGGGGATCGATCAGGTTCTCGAGACGCAAACACGAGTCGATGAACGCCTCGATCTTCTCGATGCCGACCCGGTTCGCCCAGCGCCGCACGATCGCCCCGTGGTTCGCCATCGTGTCGACCCACTTGCGGATCGGGAGGTCCGACTTTTGGTCTTTGCCTTGGTCGGTGATCTGAAACGCGAAGTTGTTTTTGAAGAAGTCGACGTGGCCGAGCACGTGCGCCATCACCAGCTTCTGGTCGACCATGCTGTTCCCCTCGAGGAGGTACGCGATCGACGGATTGTTGTTGATGACCATCTCGTAGATCTTCGAGAGACCGTACTCATGGCTCTTGCTGAGCTGCTCGTACTCCATCCCGAAACGCCAGTGGGGGTAACGGGTCGGGAAGCCACCGTACGCCGCGACCTCGTTCATTTGGTCATAGCTGAGGATCTCGAAGATGACCGGGAAGAAGTCGAGCCCGAACTCCGCGGCGTACTTCTCGATCTGTTTCTGTTGGTCACGGAGGTAACCCGGGAGCGCGGTCTTAAGCGCGAAACGCGACATGAGCTATTTGCCCTTCCCGAGGAACTCTTTGATCGAGTCGACGATGCCGTCGCGGTCACGGATCTCGCTCGTGAGCACACGATCGTCGCCGCCAAAGTGCTCGAGCAGATCTTTGATGAACTGGCCGCTGCCGTAGGGGCTGTCGACCTGCCCGTAGGAGAAGACGTTGGAGACCGGCAAGAGGCGCTCCTTCATGAGCTGCACGCAGAGCAACGTGTCGTCGACGCTCCAGTTGTCGCCGTCGGAGAAGTGGTACGGGTAGATGTTCCAGTCGCTCCCGTAGTCCGCTTCGATGATCTCCGCGCACAGCTTGTAGGCGCTCGAGATCATCGTCCCGCCGGACTCACGCGTTCGGAAGAAGGTGTCGCGATCGACCTCGCGCGCGACCGCGTCATGGATGATGAAGCGCGTCTCGATGCCTTCGTATTGACGACGGAGCCAGGTGTCGATCCAGAAGGACTCGATACGGACGATTTCCTTTTGCTCGTCTCCCATCGAGCCGCTCACGTCCATCATGTAGATGATGACGGCGTTGGTGACCGGCTCTTCTTCTTCCTTCCACGACTTGTAGCGCATGTCGTCGCGGGTCGGGATGATGATGGGTCGCTTGGCGTCGTATTGACCCAGCGCGATTTGGCGGCGGAGCGCGGTGCGGAACGTTCGTTTGAAGTGACGCAGGGAGTTGGGCCCGACTTGGCGGATGCCGGTGTAGCGATCCTTCTTGTCGACGATGCTGCTCTTGCCCTTGTTCTCGATGTTGGGGAGCTCAAGCTCTTCGCCCAAAATGTCGGCGAGCTCTTCGAGCGTGATGTCGACCTCGAGCGCGTGTTGGCCTTCGCCTTCGCCGGCTTCCCCTTGTCCGTCGCCCGGCTGTGGAGGTCCTTTGCCCACGGCGTCGCCTGCGTCGCCTTCGCCTTGGCCCACGCCTCCCTGCTGTTTTCCCCCGAAGCGGAAGCGCGGGATATCGATCTGCGGAATGGGGATGGAGACCACGTCCTTCCCCTGCTTCCCCATCAGCTCTCCTTGAGAGATGTACTTCTTGAGGTTTTTACGGACCTTGCCGCGGACGATTTTGCGAAAACGCGTGTGGTCCTGATCGATCTTGAGGGACACCCGGTCAGTGTAGACCGCTTTCCGCCCCCGCGCTGATCAGAGCTTCTTGAGTCGTCTGACAGTGGGAGCGAAACTTCACGTGGATACCCAGTTGTTGTGTGTGGTGGATTTTTGCTGTCGGTCTTGAGCGACGATCGTAGGCTCCCCACCACAGACGCCGACACAAAAGTCACACCAAAGGCTGGGATCTAGGTTGGCACGTAGTTTGGAAACAACCCTCCTGCACGACCCTCTGAACACTCCCGTTCAACCCCCTCCGCGTTCGCCGATTGAACGTCATCCGCATCACAAGCGGAACGAAGGAACCGATGACCGATTCGATTAAGTGGCTGATTATGCTCGTCGTACTCGGCGTGCTCTGTTTCTTCTGCCTGCGGATGCGGGGCTGCACAGCCGATGCGCAGATCCCGTCTGGAGTGAGGGAGAACGCCGTCGCTGCGCTGGGTGAAGCCAACGTAGACACCAACGGCGTAGAGCTCACGATGGAAGGCCAAGAGGCTGTGCTGTCGGGAACGCTCGTCGGCACGGACGCCGACAAGGAGCGCGCGATCGCTGCCGTGATGGGCGCCTACGGTGTTACCGATGTCCACGCCGACGCGCTGAACGTCGCGAGCCCGGCTCCGCCTCCCCCTCCGCCCGTCGCGGCGCGCTACTACGACGTGGTCGGGTTCAAGGACGCGGAGGGCGCGGTTCGGTTGACTGGAGAGGTCCCTGACGAGAGCACCCGTGACTACCTCGTGAGCATGGCGGGCGATCGCTTCGGCGCCGCGAACGTCACTGACGAGCTCCGCATCGTCAGCAACGATGGACCTGCCATCGGGAACTTCCGCATGGTTCTCGACAAGGGCCTCACGGGTCTCGCTCCGCTCATGCACGGTCAGTTCGCGATCGAAGAGGGCGCGCTTTCTTTCCGCGGCGAGGTGCACGAGGCTGACCAGCCGACGGTCGCCGGTGCGCAGAGCGGGATGCCGGATCGCTACACCGCTGGGCCGCTCGGGCTCATCGTCTCCGAAGCCGCGGACGCGTGCGACGAACGGTTCAAGTCGCTGCTTGATCGCACGCAGATCCGCTTCCGGGTCTCCAGCGCGGTGATCAGCCCCGCGAGTCGCCGCCTCTTGTCGCAGCTCGCCGACGTCGCTCGGGACTGCCCCGGCACGATCAAGATTGAAGGTCACACGGACAGCCGCGGTGACCACGACGCAAACATGACGCTCAGCCAACAACGGGCTGACGCGGTCCGAGACGCGCTCTCTGGACTTGAGATCGGTGCCGAACGTTTGGGCACCGAAGGCTTTGGTCCAGATCGTCCGATCGGAAACAACGCGACCGCACAAGGGCGGCAGCAAAACCGCCGCATCGAAATGCACATCGAGAGGAACTGATAAATGGTGTTCTTGGTTTCAGGTTGGAGCTTCCTCATTGGGAAGATTCTGCTGTGTCTCTTGTTTGCGTTTGCGATTGGACTCGCGCTCGGCTGGTGGCTGTGGGCGAAGTACAAAGACATGATCGACGACTGGCGAAGTCGTCTGCGCGTGGTCGAAGGTGAGCGTGACGGCTTCCTCGGTGAGCGCGACACGCTTCGCGCAGAGCGTGATGAAGTCCGCGACGAACGCGACGAACTAGACGGTCGTATCGTTGGCTTGCTCGACGCGAAGACCGCGCTCGGCAAGGAGCGCGACGACGCGGTCTCGAGCCTGGACGGCCTCCGCTCGCGGATCCGTGAGCTCGAGGGCAAGGTCACGAGTCTCGATAAGGAGAAGGAGACGCTCGAGAAGGACGCGCAGGCCAAGGCCGCGCTCGTTCGCGAGAAGACCAAGGCGCTCAACGACAAGTCGAGCGCGCTCGCGAGTCGAACCCAAGAGCGAGACGACGCCCGCGGCAAGATCGGCAAGCTCGACGCCGAGATCGTGGAGCTGAAGAAGAGGCTCGCGGCGGCCGAGGCCGACAGCAGCGCGACCGATGGTCTGAACGAGCGGATCACCGTGTTGATGGCCGACCTCAGCGCCGCGAACGGCATCAAGGCCTCGCTTGAAGGTGACGTCGCGTCAGGGAAGGACGAGGCCGCGCGCCTCCGAGCCGAGCTTGACGCGCTCAAGGCCGAGCACGACTCCGCGCTCAACAGCCGCACCAGCGAGATCCAGGGCTTGCTCTCGTCGAAGACGGACCTCGACGGTCAGCTCAGCGGGCTGCGCGCCGACCTCGACAAGATGACCGGGGAGCGCGACGACCTCGCGACGACCAACGGTCGCCTCGAAAAGGAGCGCAGCGCGCTCAGCGACAACTACGACAAGCTGGACGGCGAGCTCACGAAGCTCCGGGCCGAGCTCGCGAACGCCAAGAAGGCGAACGCCGACTGGGATCTGCGTTTCAAGGATGCGCAGAAGGAGCTCGAAGGCGCCAAGCAGAGCGGTGGCTCATGGGAGCTGAAGTTCAACGACCTCCGCAAGGACCTGGACGCGGCGAAGAAGAGCGGCGGCTCGTGGGAGCTGAAGTTCAACGACGCCAAGAAGGAGCTCGACGCAGCGAAGAAGAGCGGCGGTTCGTGGGAGCTGAAGTTCAAGGACCTGCAGAAGGAACTGGACGCGGCGAAGAAGAGCGGCGGTTCGTGGGAGCTGAAGTTCAACGACCTCCGCAAGGAGCTGGACGCGGCGAAGAAGAGCGGCGGTTCGTGGGAGCTGAAGTTCAAGGACCTGCAGAAGCAGCTCGACGACGCGCGTAAGCAAAGCGCGGGCTACCAGCGACGCATCGAGGGGCTCGAGGGCGAGCTTGAGCGCGAGAAGAAGGGCGGCGCGGACTACAAGGTCCAGTACACCACCCTCCTGTCGAACTTTGACGGCGCGAAGGCGGACGCGAAGAAGCACGAAGCGGAGCTCAAGCGGCTGCGCGACGAGCTCGGCCGGAAGAACAACGAGTGCACCGAGCACGAGCGGCTCATCCTGGTTCTCCGCGGAGACCTCGACAACGAGAAGAAGAGCGGCGTCGAGCTGCAGGGACTCGTCGGGACGCTTCGGGCGGACCTCAACAGCGCGAAGGGCGCCGGTGATCGCGTCAAGGATCTTGAGCGGGCGCTTGCTGAGCTTCGCGCGCGGTACTCCGAGGAGCGCGATGGCTGGAACGGCAACCGCGTCAAGCTCGAGCACGAGGTCGCTGATCGGGATCAGTCGCTCTTGGCGGCGCGCGAAGACGCGAAGGGCAAGACCGACCGGATCCGTGACCTCGAGGGACAGCTGGCGTCGATGCAGCGTCGCGTGGGTCAGCTGGACCAGCTCAACAAGGAGTTCTCCGATCTCAAGGGGAGCTACAAGTCACGCACGGACGACCTGAACGAGCTGCGCAAGGCGCACGAAGCGCTCAAGCGAGAGCTCGAGAAGGCCAAGAACGACACCGAGAAGACGGACGCGCTGACCGCGCGACTGACCGCCAAGACCGGCGAGTGGAACACCCGCGGAAAGCAGATCGACGAGCTCAAGGGTCGCCTTGAGACCATCCAAGCGAAGTTCGAGGCGAAGAGCACCGACTGGGATGAGCTGAACGCGAAGTACCGCGTCGCGATGGGTCGCGGCAAGGAGCTCGACGACGCTCTGGGTCGCCTGCGCGCCCTCACCTCGGAGCGCGACAAGTTGCGCCTCGACTTTGGCGCGTTCCAAAAGAGCGCGGGCGACAACGAAGCGGAGCTCGCGCGCTGGCGGAAGCTGGCTGGCGACAACGACACCGAGCTGAAGCGCTGGCGCAAGCTGGCGAGCGACAGCAAGGCCGAGTGTGACGATTGCTCACGCAAGCTCGCGACGATGGCGCGCGACCTGACCGACTGGCGCAACCGCGCGGGTCAAATCGAGAAGCTCCAGATCCGCATCCGCGAGCTCGAGGCGCTCCTCAAGAAGGCGACCGCCAAGCCGGTACGTCCCGCGAAGCCGGAAGGTCAGCCGTACCTCTTCAAGACCGCTCGTTACGGCGTCAAGGATGACCTCAAGCGAGTCTACGGCATCGGACCGGTGCTTGAAGGCGTGCTCAACAGCCTGGGCGTCTACTACTTCTGGCAGGTCGCCGACTTCAACAAGGCGGACGTGATCTGGGTCGCGGAGCACATCAACTCGTTCCCGGACCGCATCGAGCGGGACAAGTGGGTCATGCAGTGCAAGCGCTTCGCCAAGGAGCCGGACACCGCCAAGCCGCCTGAGGGCTGGTACAAGTAACGCTTCCTTCGATGCGCTAACGACGAAAACGCCCGGGTCCGCCCCGGGCGTTTTTGCGTTGGGGCAGACGCCCTTTCGCGCCGGCCTTATACTGCCGCGATGCGAGCGTGTGCCTGGGCTCTTCTTTTCTCCTCCCTCTTCGCGTGTGGCGGGGGCGACGACGACGCGGACAGCGACGTCGTGGACAGCGGCGTCGTGGACGCGATGGTCGATGCGTCCGATTCCCACGTTCAAGAAGATGCGCGTGGTGACACCCGCGAAGACGTCGACCCACCCGACACCTCCGACCCGCGCGAGTTGGTGACGGTCAGCCACGCGCGTGAGCTCCGCGGCGTCTGGGTCGCGACCGTGTTCAACATCAACTTCCCCAGCCGCACAGGTCTCAGCGTGGAAGCGCAGCAAGACGAGCTGGTCGCGTTGATCGAGGGCCTCGCGAACAACGGTTACAACGCGATGTTCTTTCAGGTCCGGCCAGAGGGCGACGCGCTCTACCGATCCGAACTTGAACCATGGAGCCGCTTTCTGACGGGGACCCAGGGCGAAGACCCAGGCTGGGATCCCCTCGCCTTCGCGATTGAGCAGAGCCACACGCGCGGCATCGAGCTTCACGCCTGGCTGAATCCTTATCGCGCCAAGGTATCGACCCGCTCAAGCTTGGCGACGGGTCACATGGCGCAGCGTTTTCCGGAGCACGCGCACGTGTACGGGAGCAACGTGTGGATGGACCCCGCCTCACGCGACGTTCAAGACCACACCTTGGCGGTCGTGCGAGACATCGTCACGCGATACGACGTCGACGGCGTTCATCTCGATGACTACTTCTACCCCTACCCGCAGGACACCGCGTTCCCCGACGGTGCCACGTACGCGGCGTACCAGGCGGGCGGCGGGACGCTTGAACGCAACGATTGGCGACGCGACAACGTCAACCAGATGGTGCGGCGTCTGGACGAGACCGTTCGCGACGCCGACCCCAACGTGCGTTTCGGGATCAGTCCGTTCGGCATCTATCGACCGGGGATGCCGGCGGGGATCCGCGGGCTCGATCAGTACGACGCGATCTTCGCCGACCCGGTGCTCTGGATGAACGAAGGTTGGCTCGACTATCTGGCACCGCAGCTCTACTGGCCGACGACGCAGGCGGCGCAAGCCTACGAGCCGCTGCTTGATTGGTGGGTTGACCAAGCCGCAGGGGAGACCTGGATCATTCCGGGGAACTACTTGAGCGAGCTCGGGAGCGAGCCGAAGTGGTCGCGCGAAGAGTTCATCGAAGAGGTGCGACTCGGGCGGGATCGTCCTGGCGCGCCTGGCAACATCTTCTTCCACAGCGGCCCGATCATGGAGAACCGTTTGGGAATCACCGACGCGCTTCGCAGCACGTTCTATCAGGACCCGGTCGCGCTCCCGGTGATGGTGTCGGCGCGCGGTGAAACGATGGCGCCTCCGGATCTCGACATGGAAGGCGCGAGCGCCTCGCTCTCTCACCGAGGAGATCCACGCCACTACGCGGTCTATCGGGCGGAAGGCGCGGGCTTCATCTTCGACCGATTGACGCTGGGGTCCACCACCGCGGTCACGCTTGCCTCTGGACGCTGGGCGATCAGCGCGATTGATCGTCGCGGTGTCGAGAGCCAGGGGGTCGTCGTTACGGTGCCGTAGCGCCGCGAAGCCGAAGGTAGACGGCCCCTTGCCGGTAGACGAGGCGGAGGACATCGGGCAGCGCCTCGGACCCGTAGTAGGCGACCATCAGCTCTGCGTCTCCGCGCGGGAGTCGAGCGTTCGGGCGTAAGCGCCTCGGCCGACGCCCGCCCAAGAGGAACACCTCGGTTCTCCCTTCGATGGCTTCGCTGTCTTTATAGAGCCGGGCCCGAGGGGCGCGGCGGCGCTCTGCGTTTTTCACGTTCACCCGGAAGACCCGCAGCGGCACCGCGCGCCGATAGCGGAACCGCTCCCGGAGCCGAATCTGCTCCTCATGCGCTTCGCGGTGACTCTCGAACGAGCGATCGGCCGGTGTCGTCATGGTGTCGATGTACTCATGACGGGTCATCTCGAACGCGGAGCCGCCGCTCGCGAGCCGCTCGCGAACCGAGGCGCGGAACCGCTGCTCTCTTGTGGTCGTCGTCGTGATCGCGTCGCTCAGCTCTTCCGCGTCGTCCCCAAGAAGCTGCCGAAGCGGAGCGAGCGACCTCGTCACGGTCTTGAGTCGCGAGAGAAAGGTGCCGTCGAACTCCGGATCGGTGTCGTCGAGCTCCGGCTCGGGGAGGCGCGCAAGGGCGCGACCCAATCGGCGAAGCGCGCCGCGCTGTGAGCGGAGGAGCGGGCGTTGTTCCTGACCACGACACGAGATCGAGGCCGGCGAGGCCTCAGCGGTCATCGGAAACCTGCCCTCGTAACGAAGCGTCATGCGGCCGAGCATGTCATCGCTCGCGATGTCTTGATCGCGGACCGACACGGACAGCTCTGTCCCGACGGTCAGCCGGAGCCCACCGAGCGCGACGTACTCCTCGTAGCGATCTTGCGCGCCGCCCATCTCGACGACCCGCGCGCCGACCGCGATTCGCGTCATGAGCTCAGGCGCGTGGAGACGAGGGCGGGCGAAACGAACAGAGACGCCAGGAAAGACCGGCACGCGACCCGGCAGGACGCCGGCTCCGTCGTAGGAGCGACCTCGTTCCGCGCGGACCCGGCACACCAAGAGGCCGTGGAAGGCGGTCGCCTCTCGCGTTCGGGCGCGCGTGTACTGACGCCGCCAGTTTACGTCGCCGAGCGCGTCCGCTGACGTCCACGTCATCGCCGTGGTCGCGAGGGCGAGCGCAACGATGACGAAGACGCGTGCCGAAGGCCCGCGCATGGCTACTCCTTGACGTCGCCGCGCGCGAAGATGCTCGCGACGTACGCCAAGACATCCGTCGCGGACGCCTCGTTGTAGCCGTAGTACTTAATCAGTCGGCCCTTGATGACGTCGATCTTGTCCTGGGTCTCCTTGTCGATGACGTTGGAGACGAAGCTGCTGAGCTTGATGGAGTCCTTTTGGTCCTCGAAGAGCTTCATCTCGAGCGCGCGGCGGAGGCGGTCGTTCGTATCGTAGCCGAACTTACGTCCCTCGAGCGCGAGGTGCCCGATGAAGTTCATGATCTCGCGCCGGAAGTCGTCCTTGCGCGCGTCGGTGATGTCGATCTTTTCTTCGATCGATCGCATCAAGCGCTCATCCGGCTCCTCGTCTTGGCCGGTGTACTTGTTCTTGACCTTCTGCTTCATCAGGAACGCGCGGATGTTGTCGATGTAGTTCGCGCAGAGCCGGCTGATGGCCTCTTCGTCCGCGCTGATCGCGCGCTGGACCTCGTTCTTCACGATCTCGTCGTACTCCGTCTTCACGACGCCGATCAGATCCGAGTAGCGCTTGCGCTCATCGCTCGCGGAGATGAGCGAGTGATGCTTGAGCCCCTTCTCGAGCTCGTTGAGGACCATGAAGGGGTTGATGTAGCCCTCGTTGCCTTCGCGAACGAGCGCGTTGCTGATCTTGTCCTGCACAAAGCGCGGGCTGATTCCGTCGAGGCCCTCACGCTTGCTCTCTTTGCGGAGCTCCTTGACGTTGTCCTGCGTGTAGCCGGGCAAGATCTTCCCGTCGTAGAGCTTCATCTTCTGGAGCAGATCGAGCTGGTGCTTCTTGGGCTCTTCCAGGCGCGTGAGCACCGCCCACATCGCGGCGACCTCAAGCGTGTGCGGCGCGACGTGCTTGCCGCGCAGCTTCTCCGCGCTGAAGTCCTTCTGGTAGATCTTGATCTCCTCGGACACCTTCGTGATGTACGGGACGTCGATCTTGATCGTTCGGTCGCGCAGCGCCTCCATGAACTCGTTGTTCAAGAGCTTGCGGTACTCGGCTTCGTTGGTGTGACCGATGATCACTTCGTCGATGTCGGTCTGCGCGAACTTCTTCGGCTTGATCTTGTGCTCTTGGGTCGCCCCCAGGAGGTCGTAGAGGAAGGCCACGTCGAGCTTGAGCACCTCGACGAACTCAACGATGCCGCGGTTCGCGACGTTGAACTCACCATCGAAGTTGAAGGCGCGCGGGTCGGAGTCGGAGCCGTACTCCGCGATCTTGCGGTAGTTGATGTCGCCCGTCAGCTCGGTGCTGTCCTGGTTCTTTTCGTCCTTCGGCTGGAACGTGCCGATGCCGATGCGGTCTTGTTCGCTCAGGATGAGGCGCTTCACGCGGACGTGGTTGCTGACCACCTTGCTCCAGTCGCCGTCGTACTTCTCCATGAGCGCACGGAAGATGAAGCGGCACGCCGGGTTGAGGTCGCCCTTGATCTTCACGCGGTGCTCATCGTTACCGAGCTTGAGCTCCTTGATCGCGCGCTCGCGCCACTTGAGCGGAATGAGCCGGAGCGGTTCGTCGTGCATCGGGCACGGGAAGACATCGTCCTCGGCCGCGAGCCCGGTCCCCGCGAGGTGGGTCCACTCGTACGTGTAGAGCGCGCCCTCGTCGGTGCGCGAGTACGCCTCGATACCCTTCTTGAGCAGACGCGCGATCGTGCTCTTGCTGGAGCCGACCGGACCGTGAAGCAGGATGACGCGCTTCTCTGGACCGTAGCTCTGTGACGCCGCGCGAAGAACGTGGACCAGGCGCATGAGCGGAATGTCGAGCCCGAAGATGCCGTCCTTGCCGTGGTCGATCGGGTCCGTGAAGAAGGGATAGCGGATCAGCTTCTTCTTGTTGTCGATGTAGGTCTCTTCGCCGTAGCTGATGACCATGTCGTAGACGCGCTGGAACGCGTTCCGGGTGACCTGCGGTCGGTCGCGGACGATCTGGAGATAGTCCTCGAAGCTGCCGTCCCAGTGCAGGTTCCGGTACTGGTCGTAGTCCTGGAGAGACGCGATTTGAGAGACGAGATCGGTCATGACATCACCTCGTGAGTCGTCGGCATACGCCGTTCGTTGACGCGAGAAGAGAAGAGTGGCGTTGGAGTCACATCGCAAACAGTCACGTCGCAAACATAGCAGCGCGCTCGGCAAAGGGCGCGCTCCACCGATCGTGACCTGCGTAGGGGCTCAATTTCACCTCCCCGCACCACTCGAGGGTGACCAGGACGGTGGTTAGAGGAGCGCGTTCGCTTCGCGATCGGAGAGATCGGCGTCATGGACGTCCCGATCTTCGACGCGCATTCGCGAATGAAACGGCGCTTCGTCCTCGAACTGACAGTCCACAAAGGTCGCCACGCCTTCCGCCCCGAAGCGCGCGGCTCCGGAGACCACCGCGACGATTTTGTACGCTTCGACCAGGCGCTCATCGTCGGGCAGGCCACCCATCAACGAGAAACCGTGGTCGTCTTCAGTGGCGTACGAGACCGCGCCCTCGAGGGCATCGAGCAAGGCCTTGGCGGTGGCCGCGTCGCCGAGCTCGGGGAGCTTGCTCTGAATGCGTTCCCAACCGTCGTAGACGATGTCGGTGAGGTCGATCGTCGAGTCGAGCCACTCGCCGAGGCCGCCTACGGGGAAGGAGAGCTCGATCACGATCTTCTCCACGCCCATCGAGCGGACCCTAGCAGGTCTTGGGAAGCGATGGGGGCGACTGACGCTTTTCGTTCGATGATGGATGGGCTCGTCGACGACCGAGCGACGCGGTTCCGAGCCGATCTTACGGAAGCGAGGCGAAGCGGGCCAGAGCCGCTTTCGCGACCACGTCTCCCGATTCCTGAACGAAGTGACCCGCGTCTTCGAGAACGAGCGGCTCCGGGCAACCGCGGATCATCTGTCGCAAGGTGTTCATGACCTTCGGCCCGAGCACGGGGTCTTGCTTGCCGATCGCCATAAAGGACGCACCCGCCCACTGCGTGGACCAAAACAAGCCTGCCTTTTTCGCGAGGTCTGCACCGGGCATGTCCGCAGAGATCGGGACGAGCGCCGGAAACGTCCGCACCCCCGCTTTGTGTCTGGCGGTCGGAAAGGGCGCATCATAAGCGCGCGCCTCTTCGTCGCGAAGCGATGGGATCGCGCGCTTCATCAACCCCGCGACGTCAAAGTCGGGCGTGTTCGCGACGTAGTCTCTCCACTCGATAAAGCCCTTGCCCGGGTGCACGCCGATCGCGAGCGCGGTGTTCATCACGATCAGCCTCGCGATAACGTCGGGGTGCGTGGCGGGGATCGTCAGCCCAAGGACGCCGCCCCAGTCTTGGCAGACCAATGTGAAGCGTGAGAGCTGAAGGTGCTCGATGATCGCCATGAGCGCGCCGCGATGAAACCCGAACGAGTACGCGGCATCGTCGACGGGCTTGTCGGATCGACCAAAGCCAAAGAAGTCAGGCGCGATGACGCGGCCCCCGGCGGCCACGAACACGGGGATCATCTTTCGATAGAGATAGCTCCACGAGGGTTCGCCGTGCAGGCATAAGAACACGTGACCGTCGCGCGGGCCTTCGTCGAGGTAGTGCATCCGCAAACCGTCGTACCCCGGCAGGTCGTGGGCGTAGCGCGGCGCGAACGGAAAGTCGGGGAGGTTCGCAAAGCGCGCGTCGTCGGTACGGAGAGCGTCCATCGCGCGAGGGTACCAGCGGGTCTCCTGCGCACCGCCGGCTATTTGGCGCGGCGCATCCGCAGTGACTGCCAGCCGCCCCGCATCACGGTTCGGAGCAAGCTCCGCGCGGCGGACATCTTGAGGACAGGCTCGCGGCCGCTGGCGAGGAGCGCGAGCTGGTCCTCATACCAAAGGACGTCGAGCATCCCCATGCCGTCGATGAGCTTGATGCCCGTCGACTTCTTCTCCACCTGGCTCATGACATCTTCGCCCGCGAGCACCTGGCCCGCGAACCCAGGTTGAACGCAGAGCGTGCGCGCGAGACCGACCATCGCGGCGCCCTCGTCGAGCGCGTGCTGCATCCCGCGCGGGCTACGAAAGCCGCCGGTGATGCAGACCGGTACGCTCAGCTCTCGGGTCGCCTTCGCGACGAAGTCGAGGAAGTAGCCCTCGCGCTGCACGGTGCTCTTCTTCCGATCGCCGGCCATCATCGCGGGTGCCTCGTAGGTCCCGCCGGATACCTCGATGAAGTCGATGCCGTTGTCTTCCAGCCACCGCATCACCTCGATGGAGTCATCCTCGCTGAACCCGCCTTTTTGAAAGTCCGCCGAGTTCATCTTGATCGCGACCGGGAACTCCGGACCGACCGCGGCGCGGATCGCGAGGTACACCTCGCGTAGGAACCGCGCGCGGTTCTCCTGGCTGCCGCCCCACTCGTCGTCGCGAATGTTGTGACGCGGCGAGAGAAATTGACTCACGAGGTAGCCGTGCGCGCCGTGGATCTGCACGCCTGAAAACCCTGCCTCCTTGGCGAGCGCCGCGCTGTTCCCGAACCGCGCGATGAGGTCGGTGATCTCGTCCGGGCGGAGCGCGCGTGGGGTCGCGAACATCTTCTCGAGCGTCTCCCCAAAGCCCACCGCGGACGGCGCGACGGTCTGCTTCGAGAGGAACGTCGGCGACTGCTTGCCTGGGTGGTTGAGCTGCATGAAGCAGCGCGTCCCGTTCTCGGTCGCGGCGCTCGCCCATCGCTGGAACGAGGGGAGGTCGCGTTCGTCTTCCAGGACGATGTTCCCAGGCTCGCCGAGCGCGCGACCGTCCACCATCACGTTGCCCGTCACCTGCAGCCCGAGCCCGCCAGCCGCCCATCGTCGATAAAGCGTCTCGATGCCGTTTGAAGGCGCGTGCGCGGGCGTCCCGAGGTTCTCGCTCATCGCGGACTTCACGATCCGGTTCTTCAGCGTGAGGCCGCAAGGAAGCGGGAGCGGGTCGGCGAGCGTCGGCATCCCGCGACAGTACAGCGACATCGTGGTGGCATCGAGGCAGCGCGTTGTTTGTTGGCGACAGCGCGGCGCAGTTTGTACGCGCGGGGAATTGCGGCCTCCGATGGTACGGTGTGCCCATGTCTCGCGTCG
Organism: uncultured bacterium; assembly: GCA_938024995.1. Lineage (GTDB taxonomy): Bacteria > Myxococcota_A > Polyangia > Polyangiales > Houyiibacteriaceae > CALJDU01. The sequence continues at coordinate 73,062 of CALJDU010000014.1, read as the reverse complement.
CTTTGGTGTGCTCCTTCTTTCTCCTCGGCTGCGGAGGTCTCGGCTTTGAGATCTCAAGCGAAGCGGGAGGCCCGGCAGGAGGGTCGCGGTTGTGCGTGACGATTACGGGTGCCGATGATGGCGAAGCGCTGACGGCGCGTGTCGAAGGAGGGGTGGCCAACCTGAGCTTCGGGAGCCTCGCGGTCGAAGGCGGTGAGGCGAGCGCGTGCGTGGACCTGTGTACATGCGCGCCCGACGCAGAGCTTGGTGATCTGATCGTCGTTCGCGCGGACGGGACGGAGGAGAACCTCGGCTCGGTGGGCACCGCGTCGTCGATGTGTTGCGAGTCGATGTAGGCGGTAGCTTTGAGCTCGCGACCGCGACGGGCTGAGTCCGCGGTCCCCACATCCGAAACGTGTCCATCGCGCCGACGGAAGTAAAAACCCCCGCACGAGGCGAGGGTCTTTGGGTGCCCAGAGGCGGAATCGAACCGTCGACACGGGGATTTTCAATCCCCTGCTCTACCAACTGAGCTATCTGGGCAAAAGCAAGTAGGTGGCTCGGTTTGACCCGAGCGAGGCGAGACTAGCTTTTGGTCCGAGGTTGTCAAGAACGTGATCTCAGGTACTCGGCCAGCTCTCAAGAACCGCTAGGAGAGCGCTGCGCTCGTGCGAATCGGTGACGGAGTCGAGATTTCGATTGAGCGTCGAGACGGCGCTGAGCAGGAGGGTCCCGAAGAGCGGGCTCGCGTCATCGACCGAGATGATGTTTGTCGCTTGGTGCATGAGCGAGACGGTGAGCTGGTTTTTGGCGAAGTCGAGCAGCGCTTCGTGACGCCCGACCGTGACCTCGTGCGAGATCCCCAGCGCCGCGAGTTCGCGGGTCAATCGCGTCGCGACTCCGGATGCGCCGGGTGATGAGGTCTCTACGGTGACCGTTTCACCGCCGAGCGCGCGTGAACCCAGTTCGTTGAGGATCACCTGAAAGCACTGGCTCTGGTCGTCAACAACTCCGCTCACGCGGCATGCGTCTTTCAGGATGGCCACCCGCGCGCGACCGCGGAGCAGTTCGAGCGCGTCGCGGAGCGAGCGGGGCGTGGGGGAGAAGCAGTCGATCATCAGGGCGCCCGGCAGCTCCGACTCGGTGACGATGCGGGTGCGCGCCGCGATCAACAGGTGCGCCAGCGCTTCGTCGCGTCGCGCGTCATCGACCTTGTCTTCTGCCAGCTGATCGGCGAGCGCCTTCGCGAGTTTACGGTGCGCGTCACGGACGAAGCTCGTGGTGTTCCTCCCGACGCCCGAGCGGATCAGGTCGCCCGCGAGCGAACGGAAGGTCGTCTCACGCGGGAGCTCGAACGCGCCTCGGATGTCGAGAACGGTCACGCGGCCTGCGAGCGCGGGGTCGAGCCAGACCCAGCCCGATGAGTCGGGGGTATCAATCCGAAGCGACACCAAAGCGTTCTTTGGTGGCTTCGTCACGATGCTCTTCAGCATCTGCTCTCGGGCGGCGACCACCGCCGCGCGCACCGCTCCCAGCGCCTCGTCTTGGACCGGAGCGCTGAACGTTTCGTTGGGGGTCAGCTCCGCGTAGTCCACCGTGGCCACGACCGGGAGTCCGTTCACCTGCGTCATGCCCAGTGGCTTCATGTCTCTCAGGATCGTGATGCCGGCCAAGAGGCTCGCGTGTGGCTTGAGGAGGCCAACCCGACCGCGCGGCGCGGAGACGCCGTCTCCCGAGAGCGCCACTTGGTGCAGCAGCGCGCTGGCGGGTTGCCTCCCGTCGAGGCTCAGGCCGAACCCGGTGCGCGCCGGGCGCGCCATGTTGTGGGCGCGCTCGGCTTCGACCTTGAACGCGGCCTGCGCGTCGATGATCGTGAACGTACCTTCGATGTAGAGGAGCTCATCTGGATGCAATCGAATCACGGGGCGATCGTCGCTCAGCGTCCGCCTTTCTTTTTCGTCCGTCGTGATGACGAGCTCGCCTCGTCCCGACTCTTCCGCGATTAGGTCTTCGAAGGATAGATCGCGCCCGTCGGTGGTCTCGAAGAGCGGCATCTCCATGAAACCGTCGAGGTTGAAGTTCATGTCGATCATCGCGACCCGTCTCAGCTCGTTCCGCGCCCACTGCGGGAGCGCCTCAAGGTCTCCCGAGAGCGCGCGGATCAGCGCATAGCCGACGGCGTCGAGCGCTTCTTCGGCGCGCTTGGGCAGCGACCCTTTGGCGAACTCATGGACCAGCGAGGGAGACTCCAGCGCGACCTCGACCGAGGGGCTGACCCCGGACTGAATCAACTGTTTTCGGCGTACTCCATCGGCGAACAAGCGGACCGTGCGGCCAGGGTGGCGCGAGAGCGCGATCTCGCCTGCACCCAAGAGCCGGAGCTGACTGGGGAGCGCGAGGCTCTTGATGGATCGCTTGACTTCGCTCTTGGCGTCGACGGTCGGCGCGACCACGAGCCCCCGCTCGACGCGTCGGCGCCCTTGGGTCGCGAGCACAGCCTTGGTGTAGTCAAAACAGATCGGGCCGTCCGCGATTCCATCGACCAGGTCAGTGAACCCCGCGGCCTCGTCGCTCATCGGCAGCAACAAGATGGGCAGGTCCTGCGCGGTCGTCTGTTCTCCTTGCGCGGGCGATAGCCATTCTCCTTGGAAGCGGGCCGACCTCACGCGGGTCTTGGTGGAAGCGTCTTTGATGGAGACCTGGTCACCCTGCAGCGACGCGAACACCTTCGCGCTCCGGAGGACGTTCTTGATCGCGTTTCGCTTGGCGAGGTGCTTCTTCTTCTTGGTCGGGAGCTTGAGCCAAGTCGCGAGAAACGCGCGCCCCTTCGGCGTGTTGATGAGCGCGTTTGGATCGCCGGCGATCTCCGCCGAGATGAGGTCACTCATGAGGCTCGGGAGCAGCCCCGCGACGCGAAGCTTCCAGCGCCCGAGGAGCCCCTCGAGCACCTCTCCGTCATTCAGGTGCACGTTCAGCGAGACGGAGATGTGCTCCATCGGGAACATCCCGATCAAGCGATCTTCGACGTAAATCTTCGCGACGTTCGGCTGGCTCCGCTCTCGCCAGGTGAACCCGTTTGCGTACGCGCGATCGACAACGCTGTGGACAGCGTGACCTGGCCGGAGCTCGACCTCTCGCTTTTGTCGATGCTGCTTGAGCGCCTCGTTTCGCTTCGCTTGCGTCGCCCTCGCTTGCAACGGGTTCGTACCGTTCTTCAGCTCGTGACCGGTGAGCTTCTGAACCGCGCGGACGGTGTCGGGGTAAGCGCGTATCGCGGGGAACCCGCTCACGTCGACGGGGAAGACGACGTCCTCCGTGAGGAAGTATGGATAGGCGGATCGGTCATCGCGCAACTGCGCGAGGGTGACGGCGTTGCGGTCCACATCCGTGAGGAGGTCCGCGTTCATGAAGGCGGTGAACTCGTCTTCTGTCAGCGCGGCTCGGACCCGTTCGCTGTTCGCGACGCACTTGATCAGCATGTCCGTGACCGAGCCGTCCGCGTCACGTGATGAGAACCCCGCCATGGTTTCGCCGCTCAGGTGCGCGATGAAGGCCTTGACCAGCGCGATCTCCCATCGATGGGGATCGTACTTGGGCGAAACCAACACGCGCTGCCAGTTTGGGTCCGGGACGAGCCGGTCGTCTTCGATGCGAACGACGGCAGGGACCGTGAGCTCCGCCTCGGACTGGCCGAGCGGGATCCCGCGGTGGTAGTGGTAGACCGGAGAACGCGTCGCGCGCCCGTGTCGGTACCACGCGATGGCGCCGTTGACGGGACCCTCGGTCCACTCCATCTGAACCGCGCCGCGCTCCGCGAACGTGGCGCGTGGGCGCTCGCGTGGTTCGTACGGAACTTGTGTCCGCTTGGGGAAGAGCAACGATGTCGCGTCTCCGATCGCCTGACCGACGACCACCCGTGCGCCCACCGGCGGACAGACCCTTCGTTCGCTGAAGAGCAGCGGGTCGTCAGTCAGCTTGGAGTGCGAGATGAACCGCGCGTCCCCTTGATCGTCGACCACGCGGAAGCAAGGCACGCGCGCGAGCGGACTGGACGCGACACGCTTGAGCGAGAGATCGCTCTTGGTGAGACAGGCGGCGAGAACGCGCGGGAGCTCCTCGATGAATTTACGCGGGAGCTTGTCGCCGCGCGAAACGGTCGCCTCGAGCGCGGCGATCGCGGCGTAGCTCGCGCCGCGGATCATCTCCCGCAGCTTCACGTTCTGTTCGGCTTCGCGGTAGTCCGGGGCGGGGCGGAGCTCGTCAAACGTGATCTGACCACGGAAGCGCACGAGCCCCTCGAGCTTGACGGTCTCGAGGACGCGCTCTTCGAGCATGAGGTCGATTTGGGACACGCCGCTGCCGCCGATCACGCGGACCTCGCCGCGGAGCCCGGCTGGGATGAGCCGGCGAGAGCGGGTCTGCCGCATCATGCTCCCTTGCGGGAGCGTGTCCTCTTGGAACACCCATCGCGGTCCTTTGGCGTTCGTGACGAGCGGGCGCGTTCGCTGGCGCAGAAAGCGCCGCCGCGCCTTGAGCTCGTTCTTGGCGGTCTTGATTCGCTGGTCGGACGGGATCACGATTCCAGACGCGCGCGCGAAGACGCTGCCTTCGTCCCCAGGCCGCGCCCATACGATGCCCTCGAACCAGGCGCGCAGTTCCTCGTCGACGGGATCGCGCTTGCGATGAACGATGGCGGCGTCCTTCAAGTCGCGAGGTGCGAGGGGTTCACCCAGTGCGCTCGTTAGGAGCGGGAGCGCCGCGAGGGGCCCGTATGCGTCGTCCCGGTCCGCGAGCTTCGAGGCGACGTCACGCGCACGACCGAGGGAAGCGAGGAGATGAAGCGCGCCGTCGCGAAGCCGGGTTCGGTCAACCTCCGACCATTGTCGATCGGGCTCGGAGAGCTCCTTGGTGACGCGCTCGATCAAGTCTGGAAAGAGTTCGCGCACCCGTTCGTTCACGCGCTGTACGAGCGGCTGATCGTCACGTACGAGCGAGCGCGAGGCGTTGGTCGGGAGCTGGTCTTCGTCGATGAAGACGCGGACCGGCGGGGCGGGGCCGTCGTAGTAGTTGGGCGAGAATCGGCGCTCGAGGATGACGCCTTGTTCTGCGTACGCGATCTCGATGCCTTCGCGGTCTGGGTGGGCGCGTGGATCGAGGAGCGCGATGAAGCCGTTCCAATTGGCGCCGAGCGGGAGCCGGAGAACGTCGGAAGGTGAGATGGCGCGGTGCATCGTCGCGTTCCCGACGCGGAGCGGGACCCGGATGTCGGCGCATCGATCACGCGCGAGCCGGAGCTCGGGAGGCTCCCCAAAGGCTATGGCCGTGCGCATGACGTCGACGCTCACGCGGGACTTACGATGCACAACGACGCCCTCGCCCATCGCTTCGTGGGGAGCGACGACCTCGGTGGCTTCGATGAGATCATCGAGCGTTTCCCCCTCGTTGTCGTCGCTGACCGCGTGGAGCTGCGGGGTGAAGCGAACGCGCTGCGCCGTCTCCGCGCCGATGCGGTAGACGTCGACGTAGCGCGCCTTGCCGAGCGCGGTGTTGATGCCAGTCGCGAGGAGCTTAAACCCACGTCGCGCTTCGTCGGGGGCCGGGCTGACGAGCTCGTTGAGCGTCTCGATCAGATCGTCCAGCTCCGGCGCCGCGCCGCGCCACGCGATATACAGATCGTCCGCATCCCCGGTCACCTCGATCGCCTCTGCGCCGAACGCGACCGCCGCGCGGAGGACCTCGAGCGCCCAGTGCGTTGGATCCGGGAGCTGGTATTCGCGGAGCTTCTGAACGGCGCGTTTCGCGTCGACCCGCAGTCGACCCTTGCCGACCTTTCGTCCGCGCCAGCTCATGCGGAGAGCAGCTTCTCGAGCATGTGCTCGGTCAAGAGTCGTTCGCGCTTCTCCGTCAGCTCCTCGTGCTCAAGGAAGATGAGTCGGCACAGGACCTCGGCGGCGAGCAGGACGTTGTCCTCCGCGACGCGGCGCGCTTCTTTGACCGCTTCGTGTCGCGTGTTGAGCGCGATCGGGGGACGCCGCAAGACCGCAAAGGGCGAGCGCTTGGCGTCGGTCGCGTCGATCACCCACGGAAGCGTTCGCTCCGCGAGGGAGGCGATCATGTTCGGGCCGGTCACCATGAAAGCGTCGCGACCCTCGCCGACGAAGCGGGCGAAGTGGAGCCCGCGCGGCGGCTTAATCGTGTGGCTCAGGAGCTCACCGACCGCCTCAAGTAACGCTTCGTCGTCGCGGTCGAGGTCGACGGCACCGGCGTACGTGAGCGACTCCTCCGCGAAGAACGGGCGCGCGCGCTCGCCTCGCGCGATCACGGTCAGCGCGTGTTCGTTCTTCCAAAACGTCCCGTCCAAGACGAGGGCTCCGCGCTCGGTCAGCGCGTCCGTGAGAAGTGAGTCGTGCCGCGCGAGCCAAACATCTTTGACCTTGTCGAAGGCCGCGAGGGTGACCGAGGCGGGTTCGCGGGAGAGGAGACGCATCGGGATCAGCTCCCGCGCCACGATCTCGCTCCCGAGCGCCGCGACCGTGAGGCGAGCGTGCTGCTCAGGGTCTTCGAGAACGGCTCGTTTTAGTTCGTCCACCGCGAGTCGGCCGAGGCGTCGACCGACCGCGTTCACCTTCTTCAGCACTGAGTAATACGTCGCGTCTTGCTTGACGTTGTCGCGGCTCAGGGTGTGCTCGAGCCTTCGGTCGCTCGCCTTGAACATGAAGCGGTGGGTCGTCGACGGGGTCTCTTCGTAGAGCATCAACCCCTGGCGATAGAAGCCGCCGTACGTCGTCTGACCAAGCCCGGTAATGATCGTCGTGTCGTCGATGACCTCCTGGTGGGAGAGGAACGCGTCGTCGAGCGCGAAGTCTTCGTCGAGACGTTCTCGCGTCGGTTCTTCGCCGGGGTTGAGGAACACCTGGAAGTGAATCGGGATCGCGGCGTGGCGACACCACCGCTTAATCGCCGCGCGGCTCTCCTTCGCGAAGCGGGGCACCGCGTCCTCTTCGAGGTCGAGGTGAAGCGTGACGGTGGTGCCGGCCTTTTTCGTCCCGCCGCTCTCAAAGATCTCGTAGCTGTGGTCCGCGTGAAGCTCGAGCGTGAGCGAGGGACCTTCGCCGATTGACGTCCGGACGCTGACGAGCGTCGGCTCGACCGCGAGGACCGAGACGAACCCGACCCCGAACTTGCCGATCATGTCGTCGCGCCCCTCCTTGCCGCTCTTGAAGAGCACGAGGAGCTGATCTTCGAGGACCTCTTGGGTCATCCCGACGCCGTGATCTTGAACGGAGACCCGGAGCGTGCCGTGGTCGTAAGCGAGCTTGATGTCGATCCGCTCAGTGCCGGCGTCGAGCGCGTTCTGAATGAGCTCTCGGTAGAAGGCGAACGAGTCGGCGAACTGGTCGATCAGCTCGCCGACGATCCCCTGATCGCGCGGCGCGCTGACGTCGCGCTTCCCGCTCCTCTTCCGATACGGCATCCGGGGCTACGCTACTCCTCTTCTCGGCTCGCGCGGCGTTTCTCCGATCGACGATCATACGCGAGGACGATGCGCTGGACGAGCGGGTGACGAACGACGTCCTTCTCGCTGAAACGACAGAAGTCGATCCCCTCGATGTTCTTGAGCAGCGACTGCGCGTCGGCCAGACCGCTCCGCTGACCACGCCCGAGGTCGGTCTGCGTCACGTCGCCCGTGATCACGGCCTTCGAGTCGAAGCCGATTCGCGTGAGGAACATCTTCATTTGCGCGGGGGTCGTGTTCTGCGCCTCGTCGAGCACCACGAACGCGGAGCTCAAGGTGCGGCCGCGCATGAAGGCGAGCGGGGCGACCTCGATGGTGCCGCGCTGAATGAGCATCGCGACCTGATCGTCCTCCATCATGTCGTGAAGCGCGTCGTAGAGCGGCCGCAGATACGGGTTCACCTTGTCGGCGAGGTCGCCCGGCAGAAAGCCCAAGCGCTCACCGGCTTCGACCGCGGGGCGTGTCAGGATGATGCGCTTTACCTTACGCGCCGTCAGCGCGCGGACCGCCATCGCCATCGCGAGGTAGGTCTTTCCGGTTCCGGCGGGGCCGATGCCGAAGACCACGTCGTGCTCGCGGATGGACTGGATGTACCGCTGCTGCGCGACGCCCTTCGGCGAGATGATCCGTCGCTGGGCGGTGGTGAGGATGACGTCGTCGAAGAGGTCTCGCAGGCGTACCTCGGGATGGTCGCGCAGGGTTCGCGTGGCGCGCGCGATCTCGTTCTCGCTCAGCTTCTTTCCGCCTTCGAGGACCTCGATCAGTTCGGCGAGCACGCGCTCCATTCCAGCGACCACCGACTCGCGGCCGCGCATGTGAATCGTGTTCCCGCGCAAGCCCGCCGCGACGCCGAACTCCTTTGCGATGGTGCGAAGGTGAGCGCTGTTCGGACCGCTCAGGCGCAAGAGCACCTCGGCGTCGCTGACCTCGACTTCACGCGCGACGATCTCTTCTTCACGCTTGGCGTTTTTTCCCATTTCGCGGTGCTGTGCTTTCTGCGCGTGGCGCGCCGAGGATCAGTGCTGAGGTGCAAGAGGACCAGTGCCGACCGACAGTATGCAGAGGAACTGTCGTCGCGTCCCGCCCTCGCGACCCAAAGGTGCGCACGAGAGGACGAGGGTCAAGTCTCAATCGATGAGTTCGCCGAGCCGCGCTTTGGTCATGTAGGCCTCTCGAAACTGCTCGGCGGTCTTCGCGGTCTTCAACTTGAAGACGTCCATCGCGACGAAGTCGTTCGGCATCCACTGCTTGACCGACGCGCGCCCCTGTCGCGCTTCGCCCGCCGCGAGACGCGCGCTAGCGGCTTTCAGCGCGACCTGAATCGCGGCCGTCCATCCCTCGAGGTACTGCGCGAAGAGCTCGCCAGAAGAGATCCCTTCAGGCGCGACCTTGACCTCTTGTTCTTTGATGTCGCGCACGTGACGTGCGCCGTCGTCGCCGCGATCCAAGATGATGATGCGCATCGTCGCGAAGAGCGCGCCGTCTGCGTCGAGCTCATCGCGTACCGATTCGACGGTGAGCTGGACGAGATCGCTGTCGATCGGGAACACGGCGCGGAGCTGATCTTCTGCCAAGGTCATCGCGCGAGGGTACCTCAACAAGCGCTTAGGGGTTCGCTTGAACGTCGAGCCAATGGAGCAGGTCGTCGCCGGTGAGCGGCGGCGTGGTCAGTCGCGGGAGGAGCGGCTCGTCGAGCGCGTTCAGCAGAGTCACCGCGCGCGGGAGCACCGCTTCGCCTTCGCGCTCCACCAGCAGCTCGATCAGCGCGAGGCTCTGATGGTAGGCGAGCCGCGCCGCGCCGGGATCTTCGATAACGACGAAGCTGCCCTCGATCGATGGGAACGGGATGTAGGTTCGCTGTTCCCGCATGAGCGTGTAGCTCCGCGCGACACCCGGATCGCGCTCCTCGGCGATGTATTGCGCGACGCCTTCGTGGAACCAGACCGGAGCGCGTGGCGCGACCTCATGGAGCTGCGCGTGGAGCGCTTCGTGTTGAACGACTTGCGCGCTGGAGCGCGCCGCGGAGAGGTGGAGCACTCCGTCATAGAGCGCTCCGGTCCAGGAAGGCGCGCAGATGCTCGCGCGCATGGCTTCGTCGTTGGGGTAGAGCACGACCGTGAGCGTTTCGCGGCGAACGGTCCCGAGGAGCCGCGCCGCGTTCTCGAGCCCGGTCAGCACGGCCAAGTGAACGTCGCGCGAGACGGAAGAAGCGCGCGCGTGGTGAAGCGACACTCCAGCGCGCTCGCTCGTCACCATGTCGCGATGAACGGCGACGCGAGCGAGCGTTCGTTCGCGAAGCGCTCGCGCGTAGACGTCGTCCGGGATGACGTCGAGATAGGCCTCGATCGCGCGCGCGGCGAGCTCGACGTCGGCCACCTTGAGCGCGCGATGGGCCAGCGCGAAGGCGACCGCGGGCTCTTCTTCGTCGAGCTCGAACGCGCGCGTCAGAGCGTCTCGCTCCTCCGGATCGGCCAACGCGAGCAAGACGTCGGGGAGGGGGTCTTCGGGAGCGAGGCGTCGCGCGGCGTCCGCGTGCCGATGAAGCGTCTCGCGCTGGTCTTCTTTGAGCGCACGTACGCCGGCGAGGAGGTGCGCCGCGATCAGTTGATCGAAGCCGTCAACGACGCGATCGGGCGCGCTCGCCAACAGGGGAAACGCGTCTTCCGGATCGCGCTCCGTGACGAAGAGCGCACGCATGGCGCTGCGAAGTTCATCGCTCCCGGAGCTCCCGCGGAGGATCGGCCGAGCGCGATCCCACAGCTCGGCCAGCCGCGTGTTGACCGGGTCGTTGAGCGCGGGCGCGCTCGGCGAGGCGTCTTGGTTGCACGCGCTCGCGGTCAGCGGCGGGGCCGCGAGCGAGGAAGGCGGCCGGACCTGGAGCGGAGCCGGCGCGGGAAGCGCGCCGCGGGTCTCTTGCGCGATCTCTGTCGCGACGCGGCTCGCGGTCTCCACCACCATGTCGCGACGCGCGTAGGCGAACGCTGCGCCCGCGATCAAGACACAGGCGAGCGCAAGGCGCCCGAGCCGAGCTTTGCCAGCGTTCGCTACTGAACCATCTCGGTCGGGAAGGGCATGATGTTCCACGTCATCATCGCGCGCGGGATCTCGCGGCGGTGGATCACCTCGCGCCGACTGCGGCCGTTGCGCCAAACGTAGCGCCGGATCTCTCCGTCGGTGTCGGACGACACGTAGAGCTCGTCTCTGCCGTCGGCGTCGAGATCGGTCAGCAACGCGGCGTGCTCGAAGCCGCCCGAGTCGCGGTCGACGCTCTCGGTGCCCCACTCGCCACGTGGGTTGCTGCCCGGGCGGAGGAGCCAGATGCCGGCGCGGAACGAGGCGGCGATCATCTCCTTCTTTCCGTCGCCGTCGACATCGCCGACGGTGAGGAAGCGGGTGAAGCGATCGTTGATGGTCGCGACGACCACGCCGCCGTCCGCGGGGGTGTCCGCGTCGTAGCGGCGGATCTCGACTGGCTCGGTGATCTGGAGGCTGCCGCCTTCGCGCGACGTGAGCGCCTCGACCGCGACGTAGAGCTCGTCGCGTCCGTCCCCGTCGACGTCGCCGACGTAGATCTCCTTGGCGTGTCGGTTCCCGAGATCCGCGACCACGGTCCGCGCGCCGCCTTCTTCGGTCGGGACGTAGCGCACGACTTCGCCGTGCTGCGCTCCACCTTCTGCGCGGTTGGGCTCACTCGGCGTCGCGTAGACCTCGAGCTTGCCGTCGCCGTTCACGTCACCGACTTCGATCTCGTGAATGAAGGTGTCGGGCTTGCGGTCGAGGCGAACAGGCTCGCTCGAGAGGTCACGCAAGATCGCGAGCACACCTTGGTCATGTGTCGCGATCGCCAACGCGGGCTTTCCGTCGCCGTAGAGATCCGCGATCTCGGCGTCGCGCATGCGGTTGTGACGGCCGCCAAACTCTTCGGTCCACGCGGTGGTGCTCGACCACGCGCCACCTTCACCGCGCCGCCAGAGCTTCACCGCGGCTTGGTTTCCCGCGAGCGTCAAGATCCCTGGCGCTTGGTTGTCGCCTGAGCGCGGGGTGAACACCATCGCTTTGTGAAAGACGTTGGAGTCGGCGTCTTCGATCGTCTCGACGACCCACTGTCCACCTTGGCGGCTGAGGAGCTCGACGCGCGCAGGACCTGGGCGCGCGGTCGCCTGACCGTTCTCGACCTCGAACTGGGAGTAGGCGAGCACGAGACCGTGCGGGAGGTCGTCCGGGAGCGCGCCGTTTGACGCTTGCTTGGTCGGCGTCGTGCCGCCCATTTCAGTCGCGCCCATCTCGGTCGCGCCCATCTCGCTCGCGCCCATGGCAGTGCCACCCATGGCGGTCGCTGATCCGCCGCCGCCGCTGCCACTGTTCTCTTTGCTTCCGCAGGCAACCGCCGCGATCGCGAGGAGAACGGAGAGGCAAAGAGAAAACCAAAGAGAGCGACGCTTCATGGACATGTCGCTACCAACGCTATCGATCGCGCGCAACATTCCACGCGCAGGTTCTCACGCTTGATCATCTCGGCGGCGACGCCGCGGAAACCCACCAACGACGATTCCCACGACGCCGGCGCAGAGGCCTGCGGACAGCCTGACCGGTGAGCGCCAGCGCTCCGGCGCCCTCGGCGCTTCGGAGAGGGTCTCGTCCGACGTGAGTGTGGGATCGATCTCGATGGCGATGACTTCGGGCGCGTTGATCAGCGACGCGAGCTGTTCGTTGGGCTCACGTTCAAGCCGACGTGTGGTCGAGGGCGTCTCGGGATGGACGCACTCGCCGTCGCGCCGGAACGCTTCGCTGCAGGTCGAGCCCGGCGGTCGCGTGAGCAAGATGTCGCGGCCCGCGAGCTGGTTGTCGATCGACGCGACGTTGGGGAAGAGCCGTCGCGAAAGGAGATCGTGTTGCGGATGGCGAAGATAGGCGAGCCGTACGGAACCAGCGCCGCGAAGATGTGACGCGATCCGGAGCAGGTCGCTCACGGTCGCGTTCTCATCGAAAAGAACTCTCGCCTCGAACCGCTGCACGAACACTTCGCCCGCGTGGACGTCGCGTGCGGTGTGCCTGCCGCGCGCGATCAGCGCTCCGGTCCGCGTGAGCAAGAACGACGGCGAGAGCGACGTGGCCTGCAGGTCGACGAAGCGTCCGAAACCCGTGCCGGTCGCCGGCGTGAGGTCGGCTTGCCGCCACGACGCCTCGCGCGGGTTCGGCCACGCGAACGTCAGGGTCGGGATCGCTGTGACGAGGAGGAGCGTGACGAGCCAGATCGCCGCGGGGCCGCGCGGAACGGTCTGGGTCGCGCACTCGCGCATGACGCATCGGCAAACGCAGAACATCGTGACGCTGGCGGCGAGCGAGAGGCTGACGCTCGCGATCGTGATCAGATCGTAGGCGGTGCCTCCGGTGGTGACGAGGAGGCGCGCGATGAGCGCTTCTGTCGCGAACAAGATCAGCACGAAGAGATGACCCGCGACGATCGTTCGCTGGAGCGGGCGCTGGACCGTCTGCTCGAGCGGGTGCGCTCTCGACCTCGACCTCGACCTGAACCAAGGAACGCTGACGATCGCGAGCGCGGTGAGCGCGAGCCACAGGCGCGGACGATGATGGAGAACGGATGCGTCCACGCGTGAGAGGTCGCTCGGCGGAAACATGAGCAGGCCGCACGACACATCGCGCGGCAGGAAACGGCTCACCAGGAGCGCCACGACCAGGAGCGAGGCACCCGCGACCATGCTCACGGCGATCGGAGTCTCTCGCGCGGTCAGCGCGGTCAGGCCCGACAAGAGCGCGAAGAGCACCGTGACGTACCCGAGCCTCGGGATCAGCTCCAGCGTATCGATGAGCTCCCAGCCGCCCGACATGTTCTGGAGCCAGGTCTGCATGGTCGCTCCGAAGAGGACGATGGCGAGCGTGATGTTGCGGGCGAAGGCGAGCGGAGGGATCAGCGCCGCGACGCGCTCACGACCCGACTGGTTGATGCCGAGCGCGAGCGCGACGTTCGCGATGCAGAGCAGAGCGAACGTCGCGTCCACCCCCGCGTCCGACGGGACCCCGACCGCGTTGGTATCGAGCGCGAGCAGCGCGGTGAAGATCGACGCGAAGAACGCGACGGTTCCGAGAGCACCCACGACTTGAACGGATCGCCGTCGCGGCCTGAGGACACCGATCTCGGCACCGCCGCGTTTTGAATGTGCTCTGCATGTCCGCTGACTTGCCGGTCGTGAGTGATCGAGCGCGCTGAAGAGATCACGTCGCGAGGCCATATTGAACGGACATCGCGACGTCGCCGAAGTTCCCTCGCGCCTACGACTCGCTACGTGAACAACCAGTGGGGGCCAGCGGTCCATCCGACGAAGCGCCGCGCGCCCTCAACCTCACGCCCGCGGTGAACGCGCCGAAGCTCCGCCAAGGCGAGACCGAGCGGCTCCCGTCCATCGACCTCCACGCTTGCGTCTCGGAAGAACGAGTCGACGACCTGCTCATCGAGCATCGACAAGTAAAAGACCATCTGGCGGAACGCGTACGCGCACTGCTTGATGTTCTTGAGCCGCGCGCGATGATCGGTGAACGCGATCCGCATGCGGCGCGTGATCCAGCGGAGCGTGGCGACCGCGAGCGGTCGGTAGTCGAGCTTGAGCTTCAGGCCGTGCGCGACGGCGAGGTTGTGCGTGGTGACGATCTGCGCCCACTCGAGGGTCTGCCCGTTGCGGACGACGTACGAGCCACCTGTGCCGCGTGACGCGCAGTACGCCGCGAGCAGGTCCGCGCGCGGCTTCGCCTTGAGCTTCCCGAGCGCCGCGTAGTCGAGCGCGTAGTAGCGCGCGTACAGCGAACCCTCGAGCAGCTCCGCCGCTTGGGTCGCCGCGTGCTGGAAACGCGCGACGAAGCTTCCCATGAAGATGTCAGCCGCGATCTCCGACGTCCACGGGTGCTCCCGGTCACGCCCCGAGAGCGCGCGGGACGAGAGCGTCTTGAGCTCGCGGACGAGCTTGTTTGGCGTGATCGCGTGCGGGAACGCGGACAACACGAGGGTCAGCACCCGAGCCAGGGTGTCCCCGGCCGCGTTCTTATCGCTCCGCATCAACGGCGTGATCGCTTCCACCCACGGGAGCTCCTCCAGCTTCACCTGGCTCGCGTAGTGGAAGAGCATGAGCGAGCGCCGCTTGCGGAACGCTCGGTAGAGCGCGACGTAGAGCCGCGCTAGCGAGGGGTCGTCAAAGCCGCGCGCTTGTGCGTTCGCGGTGAGCTGCGGGAGCAACGTCGCGACGACCTCGCTCGAGCCCACGATCCCCTCCGCGACGAGCTCCTCGATCGGCGCCGCGAGAGTCCGCTGCAGCTTCGTGACGAAGTAGCCCGGGAGCGCCGCGCCGCCCGGCTCACGCTGGAAGGCGCTCTTGAGCGTCTCGCGAGGGAGGCCTCCACGCGGGTCCACGTCCGCCAAGCGCTCCGCGACGACCGCGAAGAGCTCCTTGTGCGTGGGCCGCTCCGCGTTGGTGCGCTGCGCGAGACGGAGCGCGGCGTGCTGAGGTGACCCCGGGGCCCCGTAGCGGTTGACGAAGGACGAGAGCACGTGCCGAACCCCGTTGCGCTTGCGACGGATGACCTCGGCGCGCTCAAGAGCAGGCGCGCTGGTGATCGCGGTCAGGAACTCACGCAGCCGCGAGAAGTTCGCGCCGCGGCGATGCTGCTTTTGGCACCGACGATGCGCGCGCTCGGACTGCGTGATCTCCGCGAGCAAGACCGCTCCGTCGCGAAGGAACGCGGCGTCGACCTGCTCGGCGAGATCAGCCTGAAGCGGGAACGCGCGCAAGAAGAGCGCGACGAGTCGGTCCATCAGCGGCGTCCACACCAAGAGCTGCTCGTTCATCGCGAGCATCTGCGGCGGGACGTCCTTGCGCGCGATCGCGTCGAGGACCTCGCCGACGCTCTTCAAGTGAACATCGTCGGTGAGCTCGTGCGCGCTCATCGCCGGCTCGGGGAAGAAGCGCAACCGGTCGAAGTAGGGCGCGATGGTCGTGGTGAGCTGATGCGCGCGCGCGTCCTGCCCGTGGGCGCTGAGCCACGCGCACACCAAGAGCGCCGCCTCTTCGGGCACCGTGACGGTGAAGCGACCGGAGTCGAGCATCTCGCGCAGCGCGGCCTGACCGGGGCTGCTCAGGTAGTAGAGGTTGAGCGCGCGACGAACCGCGGCGTTTCCGGTCGCGTCGAGACCGAGCTGAGACGCGAGGACGCGCTCGTGTGGCGTGAGCTTGCCGCCCGCCGCGAAGCGCCCGGTCGCGAAGCCGCCGTGCGCGACATCAAGCGTCACCCACGTCGGTGTTCCGGACACCGGCGCACGTGATCCAATGTTGAGGGTCTGGTTCTTCATGCCGTAGAGCACGTCGATCCACTTCGCGATCTTGTCGCGGGAACCGTGCGCGAGCGCGCGGCCGAGCTGCGCGATCACGTAGCCCGAGTTCACCTGGGGGTAGTCGGAGGTCATGGCCTCTCCCTTTCTCAGCGAAGCCTCAACGCGTGACGAATACGCGTTGGCTCACCGGTCTTTCGGCCCTCGCAGCAGGATTCGAACCCGCGCCATCTCGGTATCAAGCCGAGCGCTCTCCGCTGAGCTTTACGAGGAAGAACTCGAACGTAAGCATCCGCTCTGCGGCTTCAAGGGCTCACGTCGCAAACCGTCGGTTCGCTGTCGTGAGCGCTCGTGTAACGTCGCGGCGTGTTTGTCGGAGTCGATGGCTGCAAGGGCGGCTGGATCGCGGTCGCGCTTCATTCCCGCGGCTTCAAGGAGGCGCGCGCGTTCACGACGTTCGCGGGGTTGATGGGTGAGTACACGGACGCCAAGGTCATCGCCGTCGACATGCCTCTGGTCTTGGTCGCGCGAGGCGATCGCGAAGCTGACGGCGCCGCGCGCGCGTATCTGAAAGGTCAGGCGAGCTCCGTATTCAGCGCGCCTCCGAGACCCGTCCTCGAGGCGAAGGGCTACCCCGAGGCGTCGCAGCTCGCGCGGAAGCTGACCGGCAAAGGCATGTCCAAGCAGTCGTTCCACATCATGGAGAAGATCAAAGAGGTGCAGCCCTTTGTCCCGGACGCGCGCGTGTTCGAGGTGCACCCGGAGATCGCGTTCCGGATCATGAACGGCGACGCAAAACTCCCGCGGAAGAAGAGCTGGGCCGGGATGCGGAGGCGTGTCCGGTTGCTCGCGGAGAACAAGATCGTGATCCCGGATGAGCTCGGCGAGGCCGGCCACGTCCCGATTGATGACGTGATCGACGCGGCCGGCGCGGCCTTTAGCGCGCGACGGATCCACAAGGGCAAAGCCCGCATGTTCCCCGAGTCGACCCGCCAAAAAGATGGCGCGCGCTTCTGCGCGATCTTCGGCTAGCCTTTACCGAGGCTCCCGAACTCACGTACGGTCGCCTCGTGAAACGCACCAAGATCGTCTGCACGCTCGGCCCCGCCAGCGGTAACCCTGAGATGATCGACAAGCTGATCGCGGCGGGGATGGACTGCGCGCGGCTCAACTTCAGTCACGGCACGCACGAGGGTCACCAAGCGGTCGCCAAGATGGTGCGTGATGCCTCTCGTCGCGCTCGTCGGCCGATCGCGATCCTCGCCGACCTCTCCGGCCCCAAGATGCGCATCGGCAGGTTTCCGAACGGACCGATCGAGTTGGTCAACGGCGCGACCTTCCGCTTCACGACGCGTGATGTTCCTGGTGACGTCAATCAAGTGAGCGTGAGCTACAAGCCGCTCCCGAGCGACGTGAAGATCGATGACCGGATCTTGCTGGACGACGGCCTGCTTCGCTTGCGCGTGACCGGCATCGAGAACGGCGACACGGTCGTGTGCGAAGTCGAGGTCGGCGGTCCGCTGAGCGATCGTAAGGGGCTCAACCTCCCGGGCGTCGACATCAGCACGCCGGCGCTGACCGACAAAGACAAAAAGGACCTCGCGTTCGCGGTCGGCGAGCTCCAGGTCGACTTCTTGGCGCTCTCTTTTGTGCGCTCTCCCGACGACGTTCGCCAAGCGCAGATCTTGTCGAGCGGGACGCCGGTGATCGCGAAGATCGAGAAGCCGGAAGCGGTCGAGCACCTCGAAGCGATCTGTGACGCGGCCGATGGGATCATGGTCGCGCGCGGCGATCTCGGCGTGGAGCTGGGCTCCGAAAAGGTCCCGATGGTGCAGAAGCGAATTATTCGCGAGACCAACGCGCGCGGGAAGATCGTGATCACCGCGACGCAGATGCTCGACTCGATGATCCGCAACCCGCAGCCGACACGCGCGGAAGCGGCGGACGTCGCGAACGCGGTGATGGACGGAACCGACGCGGTGATGCTGAGCGGCGAGACCGCGTCGGGGAGCTACCCGGAAGAAGCCGTCTTGATGATGGCGTCGATCATTCGCGAGGTGGAGAACGAGTGGGTCGAAGAGCTGTCGCGGCAGATGCGCGATATGAAGATCACCGCGCACGAAGATTGGGAGTTCCCGACCGCGGCGGCGCGCGCGGCGGCGGTCCTCTCGACGCACCTTCCGCTCAAAGCGATCGTCACGTTTACCCATGAGGGGCGCTCGGCGTCGATCTTGGCGGAGTACCGGCCGCGCGCCCCGATCATCGCTGTGACCGCGAACGTCGCGGTAGCGCAGCGCCTCGCGCTGGAGTGGGGCGTGATGCCGCGCTTGGAGATCCCGCCCGACTCCCTCGAGGAGACCCTTCGGATCGCGACCTCCGTGATGGTACGGGAGCAGCTCGCGGAAAAGGGTGACGCCTTCGCGATGGTGACGCCCTGGCCGATCTCGGGTCGCTCCAACACGGTGAAGCTGCATCGGCTGTAGGGAATCGCCGACGGGCCGCTTTTTCGCGGAATTCCGCCCGAAAGATCCCCTCCACAGTCGTGGCTGATCCCGTATCCTTGCCGTCGTTTGGAAGCGAGCATCCCAAAGCAGATTGGCCGCTACACGGTCGACCGTCTCTTGGGGTCCGGCGCGATGGGTCACGTCTTCTTGGGGCGCGACCCTGAGCTGGACCGACCGGTCGCGATCAAGACCGTGCGGGACCTCAAGATGGATGAGGCGGCGCGCGCTACCTTTCTGGAGCGCTTCAAGAACGAGGCCCGCGCGGCCGCGCGTCTTCATCACCCCAACATCGTGCAGGTCTACGACGTCGGCGAGATGGAGAACGGGAGCCCGTACTTGGTGTTCGAGTACGTCGCCGGCTCGACGCTGAAACAGGTCGTCCGCGGCAAGGGCCCGATGTCACCGGAGCGCGTGGTTCAGGTGGCTGACGAGATCGCGGAGGCGCTCACGGTCGCGCACGAGCACGGGATCATCCATCGCGACATCAAGCCCGACAACTTGCTGGTCACGCCCGATGGGCAGGTGAAGCTCGCGGACTTCGGTGTCGCGCGCGTGCCCAACGCGGCGCTGACCCGGGAAGGCCAGTTCCTCGGGACGCCCTGCTACGCGGCGCCAGAAACGCTGAGCAAGGGGCAGTACGGAACACACAGCGACATCTTCTCGTTCGCCGCGGTGATCTACGAAATCGTTTCGGGCGCGCGCGCGTTCCCGGGAGACGACGCGGTCAGCGTGGCGCACAAGGTCGTTCACGAGGTGGCCCCGCCGCCCAGCGAAGTCGCCAAGGGGGATCCGATTCCGCCCGAGGTCGATGGCGTGATCATGCAGGGTCTCGAGAAGTCTGCAGAGGGTCGCTTCGAGAGCGCTCGTGACCTCGCGCTCGCGGTTCGCGAAGCGTACGAAGCGGCTGGCGTGGTCGAGCTTCCCGCGCGTTCCAGCACGCGCTCGATTCGGATCCAGACGCACACGCGTGAAGAAGAGGATCCGGGTTCGACCTGGGGCTTCATCGCGCTCTTGGTCGGCGCGCTCGCGGTCGGGATCGCGATCATCTTCGCGTTCACAGGCGATCAGCCGGACCTGACGGATGGAGCGGATGCAGGCGCGCTCGACTTCGATCCCAACGCGGAGACGCGAGGCACAACGACCGGTGCGACCGGCGTGGGCGGCGAGGTGCCGGGCGTCACGCCCGATGGCGGAACCGCTCCGGTACCGAACACGCGGCCAGACCCCTTTGACCGCGTCGACCCCACCCAACCCACGAACCCCTCTGGCGATCCGGGCGATCCGGGCGTTGGCGGAGAAGTCTCCCCGACCGGAGATCCCGCCACGGGGGGAGAGCCGGGCGAGACTGGACCGGATCCGGACGCCGGCGTGGTCGACGAGCCGAGCCCGGTCGACCAGATGTCGGCGCACGAGCGGGAAGAAGCTGCCAAGGACGCGCTGGACGCGACTCGGGTCGCGCTGACCAACTCGGATGTTCAAGGCGCGCGCCAGTCCCTCGAAGCGGCGCGTCTCTTCGATCCGGAGAACCCGGACATCGAAGATCTGCAGCGCCGCGTCGTCGATGCAGAAGGCACCGCCGGACAATGAGCATGAACGCGTCGTCGTCCCATGATCAACGCTGGCGTTCCCGCCCCCACTCACGCTACCGTCCCGCCCGTGCTTGAGCGCGCCGCGCTTCACCAGACCCGGTTTCGAACGCCGGGCGTCAGTCCAGACGCGAGGGGGGTCGTCCTCGGACAGAAGGGTCTTGTCCTCTTCCCGTCCGTTGACCGTCTAGTCGCCTTCTTGCGCGCGTACGGAGACGAGGGCTCCCTCGACGAGCTGCTCCCGTCGATGACGATCCGCCGACTCGTCACGCCGCTGAAGACGCGTGAGCTGATGCTCACGATCAGCGCGGAGTCGTCGTACCGCATGGACCGTATCGCGGGCGTCGCCAAGCTCGCGGGAGGGCTCGTCTTCACGGGCACCTCGCGTCACTTCGTCAAGTACCGGGACGCGACCTCGCCGCTTGGGTACGACGTGCAGCAGCTCCTCGACGAGGCCGCTGATCTCATCCTCTATCACGACACCTTCCGTCAGCTGTACACCTTCGATCGCGAGCTTCACTTCCGCGATCTGGTCTTCAAGCTGACCCCCTATCGCGTGCCGCCGAATGATGAACCGGTCCCGCCTCGGCTGTGGGCGACCGCGGAGATCGGCGTGGGCCAGGCGATCCTGAGCTATCTCTTTCGTTGGCAGGTCGCGGGACGCGCCGCGCTCGCGGAGTGGCCAAGCCAATCCGCTTTCGAGGACCGCCCGCGTCGCCTCTACCTCTTTGACATCACAGACACGCCGGAGCGGATCACCAAGCTCTTCGCGTCGCTCCCCGGCGTGAAGGTCTTCTCGCCGCTCGGGACCTCCTTTGCGGTGGAGCTCGGCTACCGCCACCCCATCGCGCTTGAGTCCTGCTCATCGATGTTTGAGGACGACACGCTGCATCTCTTCCGGGGTGACGGTGAGGTCTTGATCGTGCACCCGCTCCCGCCCTTCGCGCCGGTGCGCTCGCTCGTGCGCAGTCACCTCGCGGTCGAAGATGACGAGAGCGCGACCAGCGGCGGTACAGGTCTCTCCGCGAACATCGAGATGACCCTCCCGCTCAAGCTGGCGTACTCGACGGATCCGTGGCGCGCGGTCATCGCGACGGTCGTGCCAAAGGAGCAGCGCGAGTGGCTCGCCCGGATGCTCTACGCGCTCCCGCCCAACCCGCTCGGCGCGCTGCGGATCGCGGTCGGCGAAGACCGCATTTACATGCTCGATCCGAGCGGCATCGAAGGGGTCCCGCTCGGGCGCTTCTACACAGAGGTCGCGCCTCGCATCTACGTGCCGGCGGGTCTGACACTTGTCCCCGCGGTCACGCCGAACGTGCTCCAGGAGCTCGTTCAGGGCCGCGGCGATGGTCACGTCTTCTTCGAGCCGGACGGCACCCCGATCGCGGTTCCTCACGCGGCCTTCGGTCCGGTCTCCCGTAAAATGCTCCGCGCGTTGACCGTCACGTCAACGACCGCTGAGCCGTTGGTCACGCCGAACGTCGAGCTCCCGCTGGCCCAGTACGACGCGCCGCGGACGTTCCCGCTCTGGGGCGTACCCGCACAAGACGGCGCCGCCGGAGACGGCGAGTGAGCGCGAAGATCCACGCGCGCTACGAAGACTTCGCGGAAGACTTTCTGGCGCCGTTGATGGCGGGCGGTATCTGCACGATCGGGCGCCCGCTCACGGTCGGGATGCTCGACCATTTCTCGATCGCGACGCCCGCGTCTTCTGACGCCGAGCTCGCGATTCGCGATTCGCTTTCGCAGATCGGCGGGGCGGTCGCGCCTGCGCGTTATCTCCCGTTTCCGGAACGTGGCGCGATGGCGCTCGCGATGGCGGCGCACAACTTCGTGTTCATCACCGACCCGGAGCTCGACCGCATCTTCACGCGCGGGAGCCGCGAGAAGGTCATGACCTGGATCGCGGCGCTCCTCGCCGAGGTGAAGGTCCCGAAGACGCGCGGTGAAGCGCTCGCGCGGCACGCGGTCGCGGAGCGTTTCCTCAAGATCACGCGTAACGACGTCGAGGTCAGTAACTGGGCCGCTTCGTTTTCGTTTCTCGGCCGGCCGATTCCGCGCAACTACACCGCGATGCCCGGTCTCCGCCGCATCAAGCAGGTCACCAAGAGCCGCCCGCTCGCGGAGCTCTTGGAGGCGACCCAGCGAGGGATGAAAGCGCCGCCGCTCCCGCGTTACCGCGAGCTCTTTTCGCGTTCGCCGGTGACCGAGCTGATCCACGCAGACACGCTCGGCGGCGTCTCTTTTGGGCTCGCCAACTTGAGCGTGCTGAGCGATCCGGCCCTGCGCCACGGGATCGCGGACGCGGTCGTAAAGCGCGGCGTGGCGGGATACGCCAAGCCATTTGGGAGCGCGCTGCGGAACCTCTCCGCGCTCGGTCCGCCGCCAGAGTTCCTTTATTGCGCGCTCGCCTTCATCGCCGAGATTCAGATTCTCGAGGTGCTCGATCAGCGCCGCGGTCACACGCCCAAGAGCGTCCCCGCGGTTGGTGACGAAGAGCTCTTCGCGGGTGTGCTCCCCGCGCTTCATCAGCATCAAGGAGCGCTCTCCTTCATGCTCACGCTCGAGACGCGCGACCTTGAAAAGGTCAAAGAGCGCGCGCGTCAGTTGTTCCATCTCGCGGGCGAAGACGCCGTCCGTTTTGCTCTCACGATTCTCGAACGCGCTCAGCCGCCTTCCGCGGCGCAGGAGACCCACCCGTGACCCACGACGTTCAGACCGCGCGCAAGCTCCAGCAGGTAGCGCGCCACCTCGAAGGCACCTTCCTCGGCAAGAGCGAGGTCATCCGCCTCATGCTGATCGCCGCGCTCGCGGGCGAACACATGGTGTTGGTCGGACCCCCCGGCACCGCGAAGAGCGCGCTCATCCGGCTCTTCTCAAAGCTCATCCAGGCGCAGTACTTCGAGTACCTCCTCACGCGCTTCACCGAGCCCAACGAGATCTTCGGCCCCATCGACATTCAGAAGTTCCGCGAGGGCTCCTACGAGCGCCGGATGGAAGGGATGCTCCCGCACTCGGAGATCGTCTTCCTCGATGAGGTCTTCAAGGCCAACAGCGCCATCTTGAACTCGCTCCTCAGCGTCTTGAACGAGCGTCTCTACACGGTCGGCGGTCAGGTTCACCGCGTTCCGCTGATCAGCGCGTTCGGCGCCAGCAACGAGGTCCCGAACGATGAGAACCTGATGGCGGTCTTCGATCGCTTCTTGCTCCGCGTCCGCAGCGAGAACCTCGACAGTTATCACTTCCACGATCTCTTGCTGAAGGGCATCGCCCACGAGACCAGCAAGCTGACGGGTGGCTACGATCGTCTGCAGCCGGTCCTCACGAGCCGTGATCTACACCAGGTCCACGCTGGGTTCGCGCCGCGGATGAACTTCACCGAGGAGTTCCTCGCGTCCTACAAGGGTCTGGTCTTTCAGATTCGAAGCGAGGGGGTTTCGCTCTCCGACCGGCGCGCCATCAAGATGCTCAAGCTCTTCGCGGCGAGCGCGCTCCTCGACGGTCGCCCGACCGCAGACGCGAGTGACTTTTTTGTCCTTCGGCACACGTGGAACAACCTCGACCAAGCAGACATCTTGGAGGGCGTGGTCGGACCGGTGCTCGAGGCCTGGTACCGCGAGCATCCCGAGGCCCGCCGCTTCGGCGCCGCTGATGTGGGGCTCGACGCGCTCATCGAGGAGATCAACCGCATCCGCGATCTCCTCACGAGCGATCGGCAGATGAGCGACATCCAGCTCTTCTCGCATCTCAAGGCGCTCAACGAGATCAAAGCGGCGCTCCAAGCGATCGGCACGCAGCCCGCACGGGAAGCGCTCGGCCGCGTGGACCAACTGCTCGGTCACGTTTTCCAGTCCGGCAAGTTCGCGCAGTAGCCGCCGAGGACCACCGTGCCGATCCCAGCCCACGCGATGCAAGACGAGGCGACCCGCGATGTCGCGAGCCTCGCCTTGTCTTGCGTGCGGACCGACAACCCGATGCTGGGGCTGCGGGCCGCGCACTGGCGCAACGCGCTCAGTAAGGTCGGCCTCAACATTCCCTTCTGGGCGGTTCACGACATCGGCCTGATCACGGTCGTCGATCCCGCCTCCGTTCCGATCGGTCCGCCGCCCTTCATCGCGCAGCTGGGGCTCTCCGCCGAAGACGGCGAGGCCATCCGCATCTACGTCGAGACGATCCACGAGATCGCCAACAGCGAGGTGCTCGAGAAGGCGCGGCAGTGGCGCCTGACCGACGATCTCATCAGCGTCTTGCTGCTCAAGATCTTGGGCCCGATGTACCAGCGCTTCCGCGGTAACGCGCGCTCCGATCCGCCCGCGAGCTTGCCCCTCGATCCAGAGATCTACCGCGGCCTCGATTCGCAGCTCCCGACGCTCTTCGCGCAATGGAACCGCGAGAAGGACATCGGCTTCATGCGTCAGGTCGCGCGCGAGCGTCTGCGCTTGATCACCGCGGTCGAGCAGATCGACCTGGACACCTTGCGCTTGCTCGGGATGTTCGGCGCGGAGGCCGGCGCGGCGAACGCGCTTGAGATGCTCGACCTGCTGAGCGTGTTCGAGTCGCCTGAGGCGAACGACGTCGTGAACTTCTCCCTCGATCTCTTGCCGAGCGTCCTCGAGACCAAAAAGGCGAGCGGGCAGCAGAGCTTCTCGGTCGACGGGTACTCGGGCGTGGAGCGTCGCGGAACGATCGACTCGCTGGTCCTGAGCGAGCTAGCGTTCGACCCCGACCTCTTCGCGCGTCGCTTCGTGGAGAACGAGGTCTTCTACTACTCGCGCGAGAAGCAGCACGAAGAGGATCGCCGGCTCCACTACATCTGCGTGGACGCGAGCGCCTCGATGCGAGGCCAGCGCGCGGTCTTCGCGCGGGGCTTGGCGCTCACCCTCATCAAGAAGCTGATGCTCCGCGGCGAAGACGTGTACCTACGCTTCTTCGACTCCCGCCTCTACGAGGTGCAGCACGCCAAGCCGGGTCGGAGCGGCGGCACCGGCGGGATCAGCGTCCCGTACATCTTGTGCTTCAAAGGCGAGCGCGGCCGAAACTACGCAAAGGTCTTCGGGATGCTGGCGAACGAGCTGCAGCGTCTCCAGCGTCGCGAGCGCCGCACCCCGATCGTCTACATGCTCACTCATGGTCAGTGTCACGTTCCGCTGGAGACCATCGAGCGCCTGCGGGTGTTCGCGCGGCTCTACGGCGTCTTCATGTTGCCGAGCACCGGAGAGCTTGACCTTGAGTATCTCCATCGGCTCGACACGGTGCAGGTGGTAGACGAGAGCGCGCTCTCGCAAAAGGACGCCCGTGCACAGCGCGCGCTCGACATCGTGGAAGACGTCAGCAAGTCGAGCGACGAACCGGTCGTCGAAGACGAAGAGCGGATGAGCCTCATCCCGGCGGCGGAGTAGGGCGGGATGGCGATCGACAAAAGAGACGCCCTGCGTCGCGCGCAAAACGCGGTTCAGCAGAGCCGACCCGGTGAGGCGCTTCAGTATCTCTGGCAGATCGTCGATCGGAGTCACCTGCTCGACGAAGAGTTCCGCAGCTACCTCCGCGTGATGGAGCAGTCTTACGCCGCGCTCGGTCAGCGACGAGCCGCGGGTACGGTCGCTTCGTTTCTTGGGAACATGCAGGGCGCCGCGCAGTACGCGGATGGGCATCACACCGACCTCGCGCGGGTCGCGATCGCGACGGGTCAAGCGTCCGCCGCGGCGAAGCACTACAACAACGCCGGCTGGCTCGGGCACGCCGCGATTCAGCTCGAGGACGCTGGCGACCACCGCTCCGCGCGGGTTCTCTGGGAGCGCCTCGCCGACAACGCCAAGCTCCGCGACGACCTCTACACGCAGGGGCTCGTCCGCTTCAACTTGGGGCGCGCGTGTCTGCGCGTCGGTGACAAGTCGGCGGCGCGCAAAGCGGTCATCACGAGCATGCACTTGCTCGAGGCCGCGGCGGACGGGTTTGAGACCCGCGGGCTCCGCGAGCGCGCGTTCGACTGTTTTCAGATCCTGTTGACGCTCGGCAAAGAGGGCGCGTTCGAGAACCTCGCGGAGGGGTACCTCAACTGCATCCGGATCCTGAAAGAGGACAATCTCAAGTACTACGTGTTGCAGTACTACGAAGACTTCCAAGAGCTCGCGCTCAAGAGCGGAGAGCTTCACGCGGCGGCGACCTTGTTTCGGGAGGCGGCGGAGTTCTCGCGGCGTTACAACATGCCTTACGAGCGGCACTACCGAACGCGCGCGGCCGAGACCCAGGTCCTGGCGGCCAACCGGATGCTCGAGAGCGGCGGCTTGCCGGAGATGGCGGAGAACGCTTACGCGGCGGCGATCGATCTCTTCAACGATCTCGGCGCGTACTCAAAGGTGCGCGAGGTGTACGGGTTCCTCGCGCAGCTTGAGCTCGGCGACAAGCGACAGGCGCGTTACCTCCGGTTGCAAGAGCGACTCGCCGGCGTTCGCGACGAAGGCGGGCAGACCGTCAGCTTCCCCGACTATCTGCGGATGGACACGGCCTACCCAGAGATCTGGCGGCTCGATGTCATTGAGTGGGAGCAGGGCGGTGACGCGGCCGAGACGATGGGGGAGGTGCTCCTCGACAGCAAGTGGCCGGACTTCACGCGAAGGCGCGCGTTGCTCTGTCGCTTGCATCAGCTCGAGAGCGCGCAGCTCACGCCGGAGCGCCTTGTGGGGCTCGCGACGCACTTGGGTCGCGTGGAGATCTACGCGAGCTTGTCGCCGCTCGAACACATCGTGGAGCACGAAGACCCGACCGTGCGCGCAGCGGTCTTGAGCGCCGTTCGTCAGCTCTTCTTCAAGCGGTCGTTTGTGCTTGTGAACAAAGGGCTCGCCGACGATGACCCACGGGTGCAGCGGGAGTCGCTGCAAGCGGTCGGCGCGCTCCACTTCGGTCACGCCTTTGATCCGCTTCAGCGGATCTACCGCGAGTCACCGCATCCGCAGGTGCGCAAGACCGCGCTCTCCTCGATCGGTAAGATCCAGTCGCTCGAGGCGATCGAGATGCTGATCGATGTGTTGCGCCAGGGGGATCCCGAAGAACGGCGCATCGGTCGTGACCTTCTTCACCGCGCCGATCACGTCGAGGTCGACACCTTGCTTCATCGCGCGGCGGCCAATGAGACGGGTCCGATCCAATCGGTCATTCACAGCGTTCTCAAAGCGCGCGGCTCGCTTTAGCAGACGAGCGAGCTGCTGCTAGAGCGGCGGGTCGTCATCACTCTTTCGAGTCTCCCCCATGCGCCGCGCTCCCACAGAAAGGGGGGCGTGAAGTCGTCCGCGCTGAGCACGTCGACGCTTGCGTGCGCGCCAACCAACTTGGGGGTTCACCCGGAAGGCAAACGTTCTGTGGCGTGACGTGAAAGATCGACCTCTGCGCCGTAGCCTTCACACGTCACGGCAGCGTTTCTTCGAGGCCTGACGTGAAATTGATTCGACCTACCACCAAACACGTATATACTGTAATCGTACAATGGGAGCAGAGGCACTCAATCTCGGCGCGATGACGCCCTGGACGCTTGAGACAGAGCGCGTGCTTCGCTCTGCGTACTGCGCAGCGTGGTTGGTCGACGCCTCGAACAACCGCATCGTCTGGAACAACCATCACGCGGTGGAGCTGCTCGGTTTGCTCCCGGAGACGATTCACGATCCGGGCATCGTCGAGCACGGTCTCGATCGCCAGATGGCCGCGCTCATCGCCGGCATGGTGGATGACCAGTGGACCTTCGTTGTCGACGGGACCCCGATCACGGTCCAGGTACGCGCGCGTCTTTACCTCCGGCAAGGTCGCGCGGTGGTCCTCTTTCAGGCGCCCTCGCAGACCCGCACCGATCACGAAGAGCACGTCGTGCTCAAGGAGCTCAACGAGGCGCTCCGGTCGCAGCGTAACTTCATGTCGAACGTTCTCGACACGACGAACACGTTGGTCGTCGCGAGCACCCGCGACGGAGCCATCGTTCGCGTGAACCGCGCCGCGGAAGAGATCGTTGGTGTCAAAGAAGAAGAGCTCCTCGCGCGTCCGATCTGGGACGCCTTCAACTATCCGTCACGCGAGATCATCGAGACGTGGATCAGCGGCGAGGCGAACCCCGACGCGGAACACGAGGTCACGGTCTCCGCTCCCGACGGCGGCCGCAAGCTGATCGTCTGGACGAGCCGAGTCATGGATGGTGACTACGTCATCTCGACCGGCGTCGACATCACCGCTCGACGTGAGCTTCAGGTTCGCGTCCAGCTGAGCGATCGCATGGCGTCCATCGGGACCCTCGCGGCCGGTGTCGCGCACGAGATCAACAACCCGCTCTCGTACGTGATGACGAACGCGGAGCTGCTCCTGCAGCAGCTCGGCGAGCTCGGCAAAGAGGTCGACGTGTCGACCACGGCTGAGGTGGCGATCGATTGCCTTGAAGGTCTGCACCGGATCACCGAGATCGTTCGGAACCTCCAAGCGTTCTCGCGCGACAAGGACGACGCCATTGGTCCTGTCTCCGTGCGGCGCGTCGTGGAGTCCGCGATCAACATGGCGGCGAACGAGATCCGGCACCGCGCGGTGTTGGTGCGCGAGCTCGACGCGGTGCCAGCGGTGCGGGCGAACGAGTCCAAGCTCGGACAGGTCCTGCTCAACCTCTTGGTGAACGCCGCGCAGGCGATCCCGGCGGGCGACGCCCAGCGGAACAAGATCACGGTGCGGGCGACCCGGCTTGGCATGGGCAAGGTCTGTATCGAAGTGCGCGATACCGGTTCGGGTATCGACCCTGAGCACGTTGAGCGCGTCTTTGATCCCTTCTTTACGACGAAGCCGGTCGGCGAAGGCACCGGGCTCGGGCTCTCGATCAGCCACAACATCGTGCGCAGCTTTGGCGGCGACATTCAGGTCGAGAGCGTTCCTGGCGAGGGGACCGTGATGCGCGTGATCTTGCCCGCGCTTGCCGGTCGCGCGCGCACGACGTCGAAAGCGATCGCGATCCCCGTGCTCACCCGGGACGACGCGAAGCGCGCGAAGATCCTGATCATCGACGACGACCGCGGGATCCTACGCGCGCTGCGTCGATTGCTGAAGAAGCACGAAGTGACGATCGCGCACTCTGGGCGAGAAGCGGTCTCAACGCTCAACTCCGATCAGCAGTTCGACCTCGTCTTGTGCGACTTGATGATGCCCGACATGACCGGCATGGATGTCTACGACGCGGTGAAGCAGACGCGCGAGGATCTCCTCAGCAAGATCGTGTTCATGACAGGCGGCGTGTTCACGGAGCGGGCGCGAGGGTTCATCGCGACCGTTCAAAACGAGATCCTTGAGAAGCCGATCGATGTTCGGAACTTGGTCGCGATGGCCGAACGCGTCGCGCAACACGCTGACTAGCAGGCTCTCCTAGAGCGGCGATGGTCCGCGCGTGACGGAGAACGCGGCGTTTTTGCGGGACAATTTGCGCGTGGCGGCTTCTTTCGGGAAGCTCGGCCCATGGGTCGAATATTCGAAACTCGTAAGCACACCATGTTTGCCCGTTGGGACCGCATGGCGAAGCAGTTCACGCGTGTCGGTCGTGAGATCACGGTCGCCGTTAAGAACGGGGGACCTGACCCGGCGAGTAACCCAGCGCTGCGCCGCGCGATTCAGAACGGTCGCGCTGTCAACATGCCCAAGGACAAGATCGAAGGTGCGATCAAGCGCGCCTCCGGCAAAGACGCGGCCGACTATCAGGAGTGCATCTACGAAGGCTACGCGCCGCACGGGGTCGCGATTATGGTCGTCACGGCGACCGACAACCCGACCCGGACGATCGCGAACGTGCGCGTTTGCTTCAACAAGTGCGACGGCAAGATCGGGACGACGGGCAGCGTCGCGTTCGGGTTCGCGCGCCTCGGCGTCTTCCGGCTCGACCCCGCGGATGTCAAAGACCGTGAGGAGTTCGAACTCGAGCTGATGGATCACGGCCTGGAAGACATGGGCGACGGAACGAGCGAGAAGGGCGAGCCGCGGATCATCGTGCGCTGCGCCATGGCTGACTTCGGGACGCTTCAGAGCGCGCTCGAGGCCCGGAGCATTGAGCCGAAGCAGAGCGGGAGCGAGTTCGTGCCCAACACCGTCGTCGAGCTGAGCGAGTCTCAAGCCGAAGACGTAATGAAGCTGGTCGATCGTCTTGAGCAGGATGACGATGTGCAGCAGGTGTTCCACAACTTGGCGTAAGCGCGGGCCCAAGGAACACAAAGAGCGAGGGTCGTAGGCACGTGCAAAGGCGAACGCTCTTACTCGCGGCGACCGGCTTTGGTCTCGCCGCCCTTTCCGCGTGTGGCGCGACCCCGATCGAGCGGCCCCGCGCTCCTGAGCAAGTGATCGAGGCGGACCTCGCACCGCCCTCGACGCCGCCGGCCTCGCGTGCCGTGTCCGCTCCCGAGGTCGCTCCCGAGCCGGTGGCAGAGGTCCCCGATGAACCGACGATCGAGGTGCGCTCGCTCGACGTGACGACGGAACCGCGCGAGACGACCTCATACATGCTCAAGCGGGTGCGGTTCCGTGGCTACCGCGCTCGACTGGCGCGGTTGGCAGGGGTTGGTTCACGTCGGGGGCGCCGACGCGCGACCTCCATGAGCAGTCCCCCGACGATCGGGTTGGGCGCGGCTTCTGCGCTCGGGAGCACCGGCGCGACGACCTCGGAGAACATCACGAACAACCAGGTCGCCGGGGTCGCGGAGGGCGGCATCGTGCAGAACCTGGGTGAGTACCTCATCGTGTTGCGTCGGGGGCGCCTCTTCTCCATCCACGTCGGCGCGGATGGTTCGCTCACGCCGCGGAGCGTGGTGGACGTCTCCCCACCTCCGCGCCGACCCCGTCGCCCGCCTTGGGTGGATGACGAAGAGTGGGCGGAGATGCAGGAGGTGCTGGCGTACGCCGACGAGGACAACGCCTGGTACGACGAGATCCTTGTCCACCCATCATCGCGGCGGATCGTCTTGGTCGGCTACAGCTACGAGCTTGAGGCGACCGAGCTCTCGCTCTTTCGGATGCGTCGCGATGGTCGTTTGGTCTATGAGGACACCGCGCACCTCAAGAGCTCCGACTACTACTCCGGGACCAACTACGCGAGCCGGTTGCTCGGCAACCGCTTGGTCCTCTATGTGCCGGTGTCGGTGATCGACGAGAGCTACGGACGGGTCGGTCAGCTCTCGTTTCGAGGACGCGGTGCGTGGCGCGACTTGGCCGCCTCCGCGCGCGTGTTCCAGGCGAACGGGCGGCGTGACCACACCATGCTGCACGCCCTGGTGACCTGCGATCTACGGACCGGGTTTTCGTGTCGCGCTTCGGGTGTGCTTGGAGGGCTCTCCACGCAGTTCTATATCTCGTCGGATGCCCTCTACATTCACACGGAGGAAGATCGAAGCGAGTACGCGATCGACGCTCACTACGAGCGCGACGAAGAGGCGGACGATCTCCCGATGTACCCCTCGACCCTCTATCGTCTCTCGCTCGATGGCCGACACGCGGGGGCCGTTAGCGTCACGGGATCGCCGCTGAATCAGTTCTCGTTTCACGATGACGGCGGGAGCCTCCGCGTCTTGCTCGATGACGACGATTCGAGGGACGAGGGACCTGTGTTGGTGGAGTACCCGCTCTCCGTATTTGCGAACGGCACCGGCGATGTTGTCGGCTGCGCGCTCCCCGGCGAGGTCGCGCAGAACCGGTTCATGAGTCACCACTTGCTCTACGGCGCGGGCGACGCTCTCGTCGTGCACGAGTACGCGAGCGGCGCGACGACGCAGCTCACCCTCACCCACGCGATGGGTCGGATCGAGCCGCTGGGCGAAGGCGCGTTGGTCGCCGGAACGGGCGTCGACGGCGTCCAGTTCACCAGCGTGGACCTTGCGCCAGCCGTTCCCGAGGTCGCGGGCACGTTCTCGCAGCCGTCTCAGACCGCACAAGAGACCCGCAGTCACGGGTTTTTCTTCCGCGCAGACACGGGCCGGTCGGGGATCTTTGGGCTCGCCGGGGTAGGGGACGAGAGCGGGCTCGTCTCCTTCGGAAAGGTGGAGGACCTCACGCTCTCTTCTCTTGGTGCCCTTCGTTCGCGCCGGGCCTCCGGCGAAGACCACTGCGTCGTCTCGTGCACCGACTGGTACGGCAACACGAGACCGATCTTTTTGGGCGACCGGATCTTCGCGCTGCTCGGTTACGAACTCGTCGAGGGTCGGCTCTCCGCGGGAGAGGTGACGTCCGTGCAGCGCGTCGACTTCTCAACGCTCATCGAAGCCCCGAGCGGAGCCGCGAGCGAATCACTCGCAACGCCCTTCTGAGCGGAAGGGTGTCCCAGCGCTTCGCCGGGTGCAGTCGTTTGCATACGTGACGCCGTTGCAGCCGCAGACCGGTTCGTAGATGTCGGGACAGAAGGTCGGTTCGTCCACGCGACAGATGCCCGCGAGGTCGGATCCGCAGGTCTCGTCGCTCATGTCGCAGAAGAGCCCTTCGTCACAGACGTATCCGGCGAATGTTCCACAGACGCCTCCGTTGGTTCCGGGCTCCACCATCCTCGGGTCGTCGTCGCACTCGCCTCGAAAGTCGATCGAGACACCGTTGCTCGCCGCGACACACGGGTTGGAGTAGGTCATTCGATCACAGCCACAGACCGGTGCGTAGTCGCCGGTGCAGACCCCGTCGTCGTCGAACGGAGCGCAGACACCTGAACCGTCGCACTCACCGGTGGTCTTCAGGCAGTAGCTGTCCTCCGCGCAGTCGGCGCTTGAGGCACAACGCGCGACGTCGGGGCACTCGTCGATCACCCAGCCGCACTCGCCGTCCGTTCGCACGCACTCCGCGCCGACCGAAGCCCCACCTTCGCAGACCACGTCGGGCAGCAAGGGAGCGGGGCCACACTCTTCATCGGTGCACGCGATGTCGGGGCACGCGTCTTCGCGCCACTCGCAGCTGTCGCCGACCGGGACGCATCGGGGGTCGGTGGAGGAACCATCGGGACACACACGAGAGGGCGGACCCAAGCCACAGTCACACGGATTCGGAACGCACTCCCCGTCCCGCGCGCCGGGTTCCGTGGCGCAGATCAGACCGAGTTCACAGTCCTCGTCATCCACGCAGGTTCCTGGTTCGAACGACTCCGCGCAGCCGGTAAGAACGAAGAGCGCGAGGAGGATCGCAGAAGAGAGGGTTGTGCATCGCATGCCGCTGCATCATGCAATCGGTGTTCCGCCAAGCCCAGAGGCTGGTTTGCCGGGTCGAGTCGCGTCGGTCTGTGCCAAGTGTGTCGGCACGTCGCGATCGACCGGGTGAATGTGAATGATCGAGTGGGTGAATGCCGGAAGGTCGCTACAACTGCCCCCAGCACCCCCGAACCCGAAGTGGTTCGGAACCGAGTTCCTAAGAGTTCGCGACCGCGCGCTTGATGTGCGGCAAGAGGCGAACTCACGGGAGCGAGGCTTGAGCGAAGCGAACGTTTTGGGTGAATGCCGAAGGCAGTGGGTCTTCGAAAAACAAGACCCTCAGATAACTCAGCAAGCACCTTCGTGCGCGAGGCCGACGCCGCGCGCGCGGCGGTTGCAGTCGTTGCTGTAGGTGCGTCCGTCACAGCCGCAGACCGGGGCCCACTCCCGGGTGCACGCGACCGGCTCGTCGACCACGCAGACCCCCGCGCCGTCGGCGATGGAACAGGCCACGTCGCTCATGTCGCAGCGCAAACCATCCTGGCAGAGGAAGCCAGCGATACCGCCACAGATGCCATCCTCTTCGCCGGGACCGGGGGCGGCCGCTTCGCACTCACCGGTGTAGTCGACGGAGACGCCGGAGCCGTGCGCGAAGCACTCGTTGCTGTAGGTGTTGCCGTCGCAGCCGCAGACCGGCGCGTACTCTTCGGTGCAGAACTCGGGCGGGATGACGCAGACGCCGGGGAGGTCCGCGCGTCCGCAGTTCGCGCTCGCCTGCCAGCGACAGAAGAGGCCTTCGTCACATGGGCCAGCGCCGCGCGTTCCGCAGATCTCCGGCTCGGGGCACTCGCGGAACTCCCAGCCACAGGCGCCGTCCATCTCGATGCAGTTCCCGGTGTTGCCGCCGATGCTTCCGTCTTCGCACATGTACGCGGGCGCGCGTGACGGCACGCCGCAGGCACCAGGCGCGTCGCAGTCGGGCTCACAAGCGCCCTCGTAGTCTACCGAGACGCCCATGCGGTTCGCTTCGCAGGTGTTGTTGTAGGTGCGCCCATCGCAGCCGCAGACCGGAATAACGACGGTCGGGCAGAAGTCGGAGGGAACCGTGCAGATGCCCGGCGCGTCCGCGCGACCGCAGTTGTCGGCCGGCTGGCGAATGCAGAACTCACCGTCGTCGCACGCGTCGCCGCCACGAATGCCGCAGTAGCGAACGGGGTCCGCGCAGCCGCCGTCCGCGTCACAGGAAACGCTGAGCGTGTAGGAGATCGCGGTGGCCGTCCGAAAGCGCATGTACTCGTAGGTGCTGACGACCGCGATGTAGTCACCGGCCTCGAGCTCTTCGCGAATGCAGCTGTTGAAGGTGCCGCGCTCGCAATCATCATTACGCGCGATCCGAACGTAGCGCCGACCGCGACGCTCGTAGAGCTCGAGGAAGGTGTCGCCGTCATCGCTGGTCGCGCTGATGGTCGCGTCGCCGCAATCTTCGCTCAGGCTGAACGAGAAGTAGTCGTACCCGGCGCGTGATGTGGTTCCCGCGGCCGGCTCGCAAAGCGCGATACCGCCTTGGTACGGCCCAATCGCGTCCACGCTGCTGTCGCCGGAAACCTCGAGCTCGTCGGTCTCAAGGGTGTCGTCCTTGGCGTCGGTGGCCGCGGCGCAGCCGAACCCGAACGCGAGGAGGCAGAGCAGAATCCATGTTCGCTGAGTCATGCCGAAACGTTGTGCAAGCGACGTACCGTCCAAAGAAGAGCGGAAAGTCGAGGGTTGTGCGGGGACTTGATGGTTCCAGGTGTCACTGGTGGCGAATCGAGCAGCCGGTCAGCTGACCCCGTGTTCTTATCCTGGCGTGACGCGTCTCCGCGGCCTAACCCTCGTTCTCGCGGGCCTCGCTTGCCTGCCGTGGGGACCTCTCGGGTGGGCGGATCACGGCGCGGCGCCGCTCGCCAACGCGGAGCCGGAGTCGATCCTTCCGTGGGCCCGAACGGTTGCCGAACGCGCGGTGAACGGGAGCACGAACGCCGACACGGGGGACCCGCTCTTCGACGCGGAGTGGGCGCTGGTGACCTGCCAGATGACCAACATCGCGCTCGCACAAATCGTGTCCGCCGACCCGAGGCGACGCGATGAGTTTCTTCCCGCCGTTCGCGCGTGTTCCGGCCAGCTCCTTGACCCCGCGACGCGCGCCTTCGGAACAGCGCTGTGGAATGAAGACGGGCTCTCTGAGGACGCGCTCGCGAGTGATCGCGGCCACGCTTACCTCGGTTGGTTGGCGAGCGGCCTCAGCGCCGCGCGGCTTGTCGATCCGGATCCCCCGTGGCGCGCAGAACACGATCGACTCATCGCGGGTCTCGCGCGACGGCTTGAGCTCGCGCCTGACGCGATCGAGACGTATCCCGAGCAGCGGTTCTCCGCGGACATCGCGTCGCTGGTCGCCGCGGTCGCGCTGCACGCGCGCGCGACGGATCGCCCTGAGCCGCGGCTCGCTCCCTTTCTCGTGTCGTTCAAGCACGCGTTGATCAGCGAACGAGGTTGGGTGCGACATCATCCGGGGAGCGCGCCGAGAGGTTCCACGACCGCGGTCACCTCATGGTTCCTTGGGTTCGCGGACGCGAGCGTCGCGAGGGAGATCGACGAGGCCTACGTGACGACGTGTGGCGCGACCTTGGGGTTCGGAACGTGCCGCGAGTACCCACCTGGCGTGAGCGGCCCGATGGACATCGACTCCGGTCCCATCTTCTTCGGCGCGGGGGTCAGCGCGACCGGCTTCTCCATCGGTCCTGCCATGCGACGCGGGGACGCTCCTCTCGCGCGTCGCGTCTTGCGCACGGCTCGGCTCTTCGGCCTGAGCGCTACGCGGGGCGAGCGCGCATCGTTCCTCGCCGGCGGACCGATCGGCGACGCCTTGTTGCTCGCGATGGTGACCACGGAGCGCGCGAGATGAGCGCGATCACGGAGTCGCCTCTGTACGCGTGGATGGCCGCGCTTACGTTCGTCGTCATCGACTACGCGCTCGGCTCGATCGTGATGGGGTGGGACATCGCGTCGACCGCGCTCTCAGGAAACCCGCTGGGTCTGTTGGTGATGCTCTCGCTGCTCTTTGCGCGGACGCTCGCGCTCGCGGTCGGGCCCGCGCTCTTCATCGTGATCTCGGGTCGCGCACTGATCCGTTGGATCGTCGACAAACGCGCATCCACGTTCGCGCCGAAGCCCAACAAATAAAAAAGCGCCCGACCCATCATTGGGCCGGGCGCTGCAGGTACAAGATTGGCACGGATGCACCCGCAGAAACGTCGCGCCCCAAAAGGGGCGCGTGGCGAGTTAGCCGTCGTAGCCGGGCGGGTAGCCGCTCAGACAGAACATGCCGTCGGTTGGGTTGATCTCACCGCATCCTCCGTTGCGCGAGCAATCGTAAACGTGGAGTCGCGTGCCATCGCGGTCGCAGTAGCGGACGGTCTCGAGCGTCCCGTTGCCGTCGGTGTCCACGCACTCGCCGCGGAAGTCGAGACCACCGCAGGGATCGTCGAGGCAGTTCGCCAAACCGCCAGCGTCATCTCCGCAGGTCTGGCCGCAGGCGGCGCAGTCTCGGCTTCGCGGGGTGCCCATGTCACACCAACGCGCCGTGTTCCCATCGCATCCGCCGCTGCTGTCGAAGCCGCCGCAGGGATCGGAGCCCGCGCTGACGCAGCGGTATCCAGATGAGGCACCATCCCATCCGCAGACCTGGCCGGACCCGCAGACATCAATTTGCAGCTCGTCGTCGGCGCCGCAGTACATCGCGCGTCCGCTGCGACACTCGCCGATCTCGTCGAACGAGCCGCAGGTCGCGCCTTCGACCACGGTCGGACCGGTGAAGCCCTCGATCCACTCGCGGTGAATGTCGACGCGGACCCAGTTGGCGAAGTTGCGGCAACGCGCGCCTGGACCGAAGAGGTGGCTGAGGTCACCCACGGAGCGAACGGTGCCGTCCGGGGCGAGCGCCAACAGAGACGAGCCGGAGTCACCAAAGCAGATGCCGCGCTCGTGGTAGCCGGTGAGCGTGACGAAGTCGGGCGTGATGTCGGTGACGTCCATCGAGACGAAGAACTTCGTGCCGGACCGTCCGGTTTCGTTCTCGCCGTAGCCGCCTGCTTGCAGCGTCTCGCCGATGAAGTTGCTCGGCGTGATCGGGTCTGTCCAGATCGGGATCGGGGTGATCTCCGGGAACCGCTCCGGGACGTTGTCCGCGAGCTCAAGAAGGGTGACGTCATGCGCGAAGCGAACCCCGCGGTTGTAGTCCGGGTGGGAGATCACGCGGTTGATCCGCGTGCACATGTCGGGGCGTGAGCGGTCGTGACCCATGCAGAAGTTTGAGCCCGCTCGGATGTTGCAGTGCGCGGCGGTCAGCGCCCAGGTCGGCGTGATCAAGGTCGCGGTGCAGCCAGGGACCAGACCAATCGCGAGGTTCTGTCCGGTGGTCAGCGGGATCGCGCTCGGCATCGTTTCACCGAAGTAGACCGCGGCGCCGACGCGTAGGTCTCCGCACATATCGCTTGGGTAACCGTCGCCCGGTGGATCGGTCGGGGGCGGGTCTTCACTAGGCGGATCGGTCGGCGGGTCTTCACCAGGCGGGTCTTCACCGGGCGGGTCTTCGCCGGGCGGGTCTTCGCTCGGTGGGTCTTCGCCGGGCGGGTCTTCGCTGGGCGGGTCCTCGCGAGGCGGGTCGATGGTGACGGGAGGCTCCTCCGGGCTCGGCTTGCGACCGCCCGCTTGGTACGAGATGTCGCCAACGCAGCCGAAGCTCGTGAGTGAAGACGCGAGGACCAAGAGCAGGGCGCGCTTCGTAGTCGTTGCTTTCATCATCATCATCGTTGGTTCCTCGCTCTTCCTCGCGTCCGCTGACGCTCAGTCCACGCAGTACATCCCGCCGTACTCAACGGAGTTGCGGCAGGTTTGGCCACAGGCGTTGCAGTCACGACTGCGCAGCTCTCCGCCGTCACACCAGCGCGCGACGTTTCTTTCACACACGCCGAAGGCGTCGATCCCCATGCACGGGTCGCTCATCGCTTCAATGCATCGGTATCCACCGGCGTCGGCGTCGTAGCCGCACATGCCGTCACACCTCTCGGTGCGCACCTCGTCCGCTTCGCACCAGATCGCTTGGTTGTCCATGCAGCGACCGGTCGCGGTCAGCGTGCCGCAGCCCATCGGCTCCGGCTCCGTCATCATCGTCGGTCCAGTGTGGCTCTCGATGAAGTCACGGAAGATGTCGACGCGGGTGTACTGGTCAACACCGAGGCAAGAGGGATCGCCATGGCTGAGGTCGCCCGCGACGCGAACGCTGCCGCTGCCGTCGAGCACCATCACTGGTCCGCCGGAGTCACCGAAGCAAACTCCTCGGACCCCCATGCCGTCGATGGAGAGGAAGTCACCGCGGACCTGCACGATCGGTTGCGCGGTGAAGAAGCGCGTCCCGAACCCGCCGCTCTCGGTCTGACCATAGCCCGCGGCTTCCGCGGTACGCCCCATGTAGCCAGTCACAGCTTCCGTGAGGATCGGGATCGGCTGAACGTCAGGGAGACGACCGCGCGCGTCTTCGATCTCAAGCAGCGTCATGTCTCCGCCACGCGGCGCGTTGTAGACGTTGATGGCGTTGAAGCAGACGTTCGGGTTCGCGGGGTCGGTCCCCATGCAGAACTGCGCCCCGCGGCGAAGACCACAGTGCTGCGCGGACAAGACCCAGGTCGGTGCGATCAAGGTGCCGCTGCAACCCGATGGGAAGTGGCCAATCGCCAGAACCTGATTGGAGTTGAGAGGGAGGTGGGTCGGTTCGCGGGTCCCGTTGTAAACCGCGGTCGCGAGGCGTTCGTCGCCACAATCGATCGACCCACGCGTGTCCGTCGCGGTGTCGGTCCCGGCGTCCCTTCCAGAGTCTGCGGTCCCGCCGTCCATCAGCCCGATGGAGCCGGAGTCAACGCGGACTCGAGTCTCTCCATCACCGATGGCGAGCTCACCTACGCATCCCGAACTTCCGAACACCGAACCAATCAAAAACACGCCTAAGAGGCGGAACGACCGTGCCACAGGCCCTCCTCTCATCATCGATAATACTATCATCCAGAATTCCCGCAACTCATTTCACACTTACAAAACAGATCGTTGAGCGTTTTGCTGATATGAATATTGGTTGATCTCGTGAAAATACTCATATACCTTGGGTGACATGGTGGCCGTTCGTATTCCTCTCGTCTCGGCAAATCTGCTTGCAGTTGCCATGGCGATTCTTGTTGGTGCTTCGGGGTGTGTGGGTGACGCCGCCTCGACGGGGCCGATCGACCGAACTGAGCGCGATCCTGCCGATCCAGATGATGGGATCAGCTTGATGGAGGACCCACCTCCCTCCGAGGACCCACCGCCGTCGATGGACCCACCGGCGGACCCGCCGCCTGAGGATCCGCCTCCGTCGATGGACCCACCTCCTGAAGATCCGCCCCCCGAGGATCCCCCCCCGCCGCCCCCCGAGGATCCCCCCCCACCTCCTCCTCCGGTGGACGAGACCACTCCCTTCCCGTCGGGTCCGTATGGTGTTCAGCGTGGCAACACGATGGGTGACCTCACCTTCCGCGACTCCACGGGTGCCACTCGACGTTGGTCTGAAGTTCGCGACGATCCGAACGTGAAGGTCCTGGTTTGGGCCACTGGCGCAGGCTGGTGTGGTGCGTGTCGCGCGGAGATTCCGTCGATGATCAACCTCCACTCGACCTACGCGAGCCAAGGCGCGTACTTCGTCGAGTCGCTCTTCCAGGACCAGTACTACGGCGCGGTCACGGGCGGTTTCTTGAGCTCTTGGAAGTCGAGCTTCGGCATTCCATACGAGGTCTGGGCAGAGCCGGACTCGAGCCGTTCGTATGGTGTGCTCTCGACCATTCCGCAGGGTTGGATTGTCGATGCCGAGACGATGAACGTGCTCTACTACGGCAACGGAGTGGGTCACCAAGGCTCGGGTGTGGCCTCGGCGCTTGCGGCCTCGACCCGCTAGCTTCGACCACAACAACCGTCAAAACGCCTGGCTTCGGCCGGGCGTTTTTCGTTTTTCGTGCGTGGTGCCAGGTCACGGTGCCAGGTCACGGTGCCAGGTCCGTTTCCGGGCTCAATGGACATCGCCTGTGACGCTGCTCAGTCGTGTGACCAGAATTTGAACAGCGCCCGTACCCTGAGCTTGAACAGTGAGGACTTGCCTCCGCAACTACCTTGAAACCATTTGGAAAAGTCCCCGAAGCGGTTCGGATCGATGTTTGCTTTGTTAGGGAGCGATGGACCGTCGTGATTCCCTGCTCGCCTTCCTCACCATTGCCTTCGCTCTGGTGCTCAACGTCAGCCCTGCAGACGCGCAGCTGATCGTTATTGACCCTGGTCATGGTGGTCGCGATCCCGGAGCGGTTGGTTGCGGCCTGGAAGAAGAGGACATCGTCTTGGACGTCTCTCTGAAACTCCAGAGCTTGCTGCAGCGTGCGGGTGTCAGCGTTCGGATGACGCGGAGCAACGACACCTTCGTGACGCTCACGGGTCGATCCGACTTCGCGAACAGCTTGGGCGCCTCTCGCTTCGTCAGCATCCACTCCAACGCCTCGACCCCCGCCGCGACCGGAACCGAGACGTTCTCCCACACGACCGGTTCGTCCACTTCGCGCAACCTCCGCGACAATCTTCAGTCCGAGATGATCGCGGCATGGGGCCTTCGCGACCGTGGCGGCAAGACGGCCAACTTCTCGGTCCTTCGGCGCACCTCGATGCCGGCCGCGCTCACCGAGCTCGCGTTCACCAACCGATGCGATCCGGATGCGCGCTTGCTTGGGTCCGCGGCCGCCCGGACGGATGCCGCGGAGGCTCACTTCCGCGCGATCATGCGCCACCTCGGGCGCTCGACGGACATCCCGGGCGGTAGCGAGCCGACCCCTCCCGCGCCCACGCCTCCTCCGTCGAGCGGAAGCGGCGGACTCATCGGCGTCGTCTTTGAAGACATCGGCGTCGGCTTCGAAGACACCACTCGTCGCCTCGCCGGAGCCCGCGTCACGATCCGCGGGGGAAGCGCGAGCGCGTCTTCCAACTCCACCGGCACCTTCGCGATGGACTCCGCGGCAGGCCCACAGACCATCGAGGTCAGCCTCGCGGGATACGTCACCGGTTCACGGACCTGCACAGTGGCCGCGAGCAGCGACCGGACCTGGTGCTCCATTGGTCTCCGCAAGGTCATCGTGCCGGCGGGCGATTCGTGTACGCACACCTTCGGCGGGACCTACGCCAACAGTGCCTGCAGCAACAGCTACTTCTGCGACGACGGTTCGTGGCGCCTGCGTCGCTCAAGCGACACCTGTCTTTGCGTTGAAGCCACGGGACGACGTGGTTGCACGGGTCCAGCCGTCGACGGTCCTGAGCCGACTGAGCCCGAACCGACCGAGCCCGAGCCGACCGAGCCCGAGCCGACCGAGCCTGAGCCGACCGAGCCTGCCCCTGCCCCCGAACCTACGGAGAGCCCCATGATCGACCCCACCGGTTCCACGCTTTCATCTGGCTGCTCCGTTTCAACCCGCTCCAGCAGCAACGCGGGCTGGGCGCTCCTCGGCTTGCTGGCCTTGGTGGGCTTCCGCCGTCGCCGCGCCGGTCGCGCGCTTCGCCGCGCGGGCGTGGTGACCG
The DNA here is from genome assembly GCA_938024995.1 of uncultured bacterium. Lineage (GTDB taxonomy): Bacteria > Myxococcota_A > Polyangia > Polyangiales > Houyiibacteriaceae > CALJDU01. Next base: position 31,318 of record CALJDU010000014.1, on the reverse strand, counting down.
TTGCGATGCTCGCGCTCGTCGCGTGTGACGATGTGGAGCCCGTTTCCGCGACCGAGTCGTTGGTCGACCCCTCCGAGATGATCGAGCTGCCGCGTGAGGTCGCCGCGACCGCTTCGCTGACCGACATCCGCACCATCGCGCACGGCGCGTATCAAGGCGCGACGGTCTCTCCGACCGGCGAGCATGTCGCGCTCTCCCACGATCACCTTGGCGGCCTCTCGCTGGTCGAGCTGTCCACCAACACGCTCACGGACATCGCGACGGGTCGCAACGTGGGTCTTCACCCGGTGTGGAGCCGTGACGGTGCGCGTCTCGGTTACCGCAGCCCGGACCAGAGCTTCTCCGCGACGCCGACCCACGCGATCGCGCTCGACGGAAGCAACGCCTCTCCCGTGGGCGGCGGACCGGTTCGCGTCTTCGCGGAGAACGAAGCGATCGTCGTGGTCGACACGATGCTGAAGTCGCGTGAGGTCTACGCACCCGCGGGCGATCGGTACTTCGCTCCAGAGCTCTCGCCGGATGGTCGCTTCGTGAGCTTCCGCGGATTGAGCACGGGCCTCTACTTGGTGCGACGCGCCGACGGGAAGATCTTCCACCTCGGTGGTGAACATCTCTCCTTTGACCCGAGCGGTCAGTACCTCGTCTTTGAGCAGATCGAAGACAACGGGCACGAGGTGCTCGCGAGCGACCTTTACCTGACCGACTTGAACAGCGAGTTCCTCGACACCGCGCGTCTCACCGACACCGAAGAGATCGAGCGCTCGCCTTCACTCGCGAACGGCACCCTGGTGTTCCAGGTCGACCGCGAGATCCGCGTCGCGACGCTCGCGCAGTAGCAAGCCCGCGACGTTCGGCCACATGTACGTGCGCTAGATAGCGCGCGGGGGGATCTGCATCTCGCGGATGACGTCCTCCAGCGGCTGCTCCCAGCGCGACTCCCAGTGCACTGATGGCAAGAACCGCGCGGCGTGACCTCGGCGGGTCGCGTCGCGGTTCCTACGTAGCCAGGAGAGCTTGACACCGTTGCGCACGACGGCGGCGCGCGAGATGAACCCGGTCATCGGCATGCTGGTGATCGCGTGCGTGAACGCGAGGAGCGCCGACTCGCCTGAGATCTGCGTCGAGTAACCGGTCAGCACATGCCAAATGTCGTGCGTCTGGCGCATGCGCTGACTGACGTAGGCGATGCTCGCGGGGAGCCCGGGAGGCGGCTGAAAGAGATCGGGGTCGAGCCCGTTGTCGTCGAGGTGCTTGGCGTAGCGAAACCCGAGCGAGCGTTCAGGCAACCCGCGCAGCCAGTCGTAGTCGACGTTCTTGCTGTCGATGATCGGGCGCTCACGGATGAGTCGGTCACCGTCTTCCACGGACGCGAAGCGCGCGAAGAACCGCGGGTACGCCTTGCGGTTCATCAATATGCCGAGCACGAACACTTGCTCGGTGTCGCTGGCGTCGCGCATCAAGCGAAAAATGGCACGGCCGCCAAGCGCGAGCTTCTCCACCCGATGACCCGCTGTGAGGGCGAGGCGGGCGGCTTCTTTTTGCGCACGGCTGGGGCCTGTATCCACGTCTCAATATTGCGAACTCTGCGGGCCACGACAAACCGCGGTCGGAATTTCTACGACTGACTCGCGACTGCGCCTTGTTATAGGTTCTCGCGCGATGACGAACTGGTTGAAGAGTCTTGGGATCGCGGCGCTCTTGTGCGTCGCGATGGTCGGTTGCGGTGATGATGACGGAGCGACCGATGCCGGTATGGACGCTGGTGAGGACGTCGGTAACGAAGACGCCGGAACGGATGCCAGCGAGGACGCTGGTGAAGATGTCGGGGGCGAGGATGTCGGGGGCGAGGACGCCGCCGATGCGGGCGAAGACACGGGCGTTCCCCCGGTCGACCGCGGACCGTTCGTCTCCACGGCGTGGATCGAACCCGAGGGCGAAGGCGGGCTCGCGTGGATCTTGGTACAGAGCGACGATCCCGAAGAGACATTCGACACGATGCCTGCCTGGGAGGTGCGTTCCGAAGAGACGTCGTTCGCGGCTGAGCCACGGACCGACCTGGTCGCGGTTCGCGTCGTCTTCAGCGCGCCCTATCCGGAGGGCGGCGGGATGATCACGATCGACGGCATGGAACCGATCCCGTTCGTCGACGATGTCGTGGAGCGTGGCCTCGGCGACATCGGTGAGATCTTCGTCGACCCTCGACCCTCGCTCGAAGGCGGCACGCGCGCCGTCGAGGTGACCATCCAAGGTCTGCTCGAGGGCCTCGGCGACGCGCCGTCCCTCGAGACACTGGTCAACGGCGAGCCGATGTCGCTCGTCGCGAATGTCCGCGGATACGTCGCGATGGTGCCCGAGCTCGCGGATGAAGCGCTTCGCGGAACGCCGATTACGTTCCGCGCGACTCTTGAAGGCGAGAGCCCGAGCGAGCTGGAGGTCACCGCGCCGTACAACACCCGTGGCGCGCCGGACATGGCGTTGTCGATCACCGAGACGGGCTTCCGCGTGGCGACGGTGGTCGGCGATGAACCTTCTCTTCCCACGACCGCGGTCACGCTACGTGATGAGGCGGGCGGCGTGATCTACGAAAACGCGGACGTTCCAGTCTCGGCCGAAGAGCGGGTGTACGAGACCTTCTTGGACGGCGCGATCGGGATGGATGTGGTCCGCGTCGGGCTCACGTTGGACGGAGCAGAGCTCCCGCCGACCCTGATCACGGTCAACGCGGGTTGGGTCACCGTGAGCGAAGACGGCGCCGCGATCGAACGCGCGGTTCGGGTCGACGCAGAGTCGGCCGGAGACGTCCCCGTGTTGCGCGTTTCCGAGACCGCGCGCATGAGCCGAGCGCTCACGCCGACGATCACCGGTGGCGTGATGGCGGCGGACGGAGAACCCATCGAGGAGACGATCGAGATCGTCCTGGAGCTCCTGATCATGCTCCAGGACGCCGAGGTCGAAGGCGGAACAAGCGGGGCGAGCAGCGCCGAAGCGTCCAGCACCACGAGCGGAATGCGGAAGATCTTGAAGACGCCGCTGACGGACTTGGACCTGTCTGTGAGGGTCTTCAGCACAAGCGACGAGAGCGACGACGACGAGGTCAAACAAGCGAAGAACCGAAGGGTCACGTTCGTTCTTCTTTGAGCCGCGCGAAGCGCTCTCGAGAGGAGCCGGACTCGTACTTTTTCCGACTGACGTCCCTCGCGGGCGCGACCTACGTTTTCGGCATGAAGGTTTGGAAGTTTGGGCTCGCGGCGCTCATGTGTGTCGCGCTGGTCGCCTGCGGTGACGACGACACGACGATGACCGATACCGGCGCCGATGCTGGGGACGCCGGCGACGCTGGCGAAGATGCTGGCGAAGACGGAGGCGAAGATGCTGGCGAAGACGCTGGCGAAGATGCTGGCGACGCAGACGTTCCGCCGGTCATTCGCGGGCCGTTCATCGCGGCCGCTTGGGTCGAGTCCACCGCGGCTGGCGCGGTTGCCTGGGTGGTGGTCGAGAGCGATGACCCCGAAGAAGCGTTCGACGTGACTCCGGCGTGGGACGTTCGCGTCGGAGGCCGCGCGCTGACCGTTGAGCCGGAAGCCGAGCCCGCTTGGTACGGCGAGATCGACGTGGCCCCCTATCCCGAGGGCGGCGGGAGCGTGGACATCGACGGGCGTGATCCGATCCCGTTCGTCGACGATGTGGTCGAGGTGGGGTGGGACGATCTCAGCGTTCTCGTCGACCCAAGACACTCGCTCGTTAAACCCGCGGAGACGCGCGCGATCGAGATCCCTGCTGAGTACAAGACAGTGAAGAAGACCGTGATGGTGACGCCTGCTGCGCGCAACGTCGACACCTTCGTCGGTAGCCAGCAAGCCTTCCGCGCCCGCATCCCCGAACTCAGCGAAGACTTCTCCGGGATGCCGGTCACGTTCCGCGCGACGCTCGACGGACGCGACGCGGACGTCGCGATCGAGGTGATCGAGCCTTACAACGCGCCGACGAATCCAGACGTTGAGGTGACCTTCACCGAGACCGGCTTTCGCGTCGCGACCTTGATGGATGAGCCCGCCGCGTTCGCGACCGCGGTGACGCTCCGCGACGATGCGGGCGAAGTGCTCTACGAAGACGACGTCCCGGTGACCGTCGAAGAGCGCCTCTACCAAGCGGTCGTCGACGGTGCGGCGGGCCTGGACGCGGTTCAGGTCGCGCTCGCGTTTGAAGACGCGGAGTTCCCCGCGACTATGGTCTCGATCGGTGGCGGCTGGGTGACGATCTCCGGCGAGGGCGCCGCGGTCGAGCGAAGCGTGCGCGTCGACGCCGCGACGCCGGCGTCGCCCCCGATGCTTCGCGTGTCTGAGATCGCGGAGATGAGCCGCCCGATGACGCCCGTGACCGGTGGCGTGATGACGGCGGAAGGAGAGCCGATCGAGGAGACCATCGCGATCGTGCTCGACCTGTTGATCGCGCTGCAAGACGCCGAGACGGACACCAGCGGCGCGAGCAACATGGAGACCTCGACCACGGTCACGGGCGCGGAAGCGATCGTCCGAACGCCCGTCTTCGAAGGAGCGCGGCCCCGCGCAAGTCGACCCGCGCGACGGCGCGCAAAGCACATGCGTACCTGGGCGATGTGGCTCAGCCCCGAGACCCCGTCCCCGGGGCCTTCGATCAGCGCGGCGTGGATCGAGCCGGAAGGCAGCGGCGGGGTCGCGTGGATGATCGTCGAGAGCGATGATCCGAACGAGACCTTCGAGGTCACGCCGACCTGGGAGGTCCGCGCGGATGGGGAGCCGCTCGCGACGGAGGGCGAAACGGAGCCCGTGGTCACGCGTCTGATCTTCTCGGCGCCGTATCCGGAAGGTGGCGGAGCGGTGGAGATCGCGGGTCGAGAGCCGATCGCGTTCGTGGATGAGATCGTGACCGCGCGCTGGAGCGACGAGGCGGAGATCCCGCGCATCACCGTCGACCCGCGGCCCTCGCTGGGCGGCGGACCGCGCAACGTCGAGGTCGAGATCGAAGCGTCAACCGAGGCCTTCACGATTCTTGGGATCGACGCGAGCTTGGACGTCGAGATCGCGGGCGTGCCGATGACGTTGGTCGCGAACCAGCGCGGCTATCGCGCGCTCGTTCCGGAGCTCGTCGACGATCGCTTCGTTCGTGAGCCAGTCACGTTCACCGCGATGCTGGAAGGCGACCCGGAGAGCGAGGTCACGATCACGGAGCCATACAACTCCCGCGGCGCTCCAGAGCTCGCGTTCGCGATCACCGAGACGGGCTTTCGGCTGAGCGTGCTCCTCGATGAAGAGTTCACGCCGAGCCCGACCGCCGTCACGCTTCGCGATGGGGAAGGCGAAGTCGTCTACGAGAGTGATGACGTTCCGATTACGGCCGAAGAGCGCGTCTACGAGACGTTCGTCGCCGGCGCGGTCGGGATGGACGCGGTCCGCGTGGCTTTGACCTTCGACGATGCGGAGTTCCCCGCGACGCCCGTCACGATCAACGGAGGTTGGGTGACCCTGTCCGAAGAGGGCGCGCCGATCGAGCGAAGCATCCGGTTCGACGCGGAAACGCCTGAATCGGTGCCAGTGCTTCGGGTCTCGGAAATCGCGCGCATGAGCCGCTCGTTCACGCCCACGATTACCGGAGGCGTCGCGAGCGCAGATGGCGAGCCGATCGAAGAGACGATCACGATCACAATGGAGCTCCTCCACGCGCTCATGGACGCCGAGGTCGCCGGTGACCCAGACGACGTCTCGTCCGGGCAGATGTCCACACGCGAGCGCGTTCGGCAGATCAAAGAGAAGGCCATTCGGCGTCTTCGGCACACGTCCCGGAGCAAGGGCCTCAAGGCGTACTTGGGTTGAGCGTGAACGCGCTGGTCGCCTATCCGGCCGCGACCGCTTCGACCTCGAACAACATGTCTGGACTGGCGAGCCGCGCGACGCCGAGCAAGGTCTGCGTCGGTGGCTTGTCGCCCCAGTGCTGCGCCACCGTCTTGGTGATCGCGCCGAGCATCTCGAAGTCGTGGCTGACGACATAGGTGCGCAGCTGAACGACATCGCGCAACGTGAGGTCCTGGGCGGCGAGCGCTGTGCGGAGATTCTCAAAGGCGCGCTCGACCTGCTCGGCGAACGCGCCTTTGACCACGCGGCCGTCCACGCTCTCGTGGATCGGCGTACCCGCGAAGTCAGCGTCCGCGGATGTTCGCGCGGCCGTCGAGCAGGCGTGGCTTCACGACTTGCCTCTGCGGATCACGTACGCGGGAACGCGAGGAACGACGGAGCGTCACGTGCGCATCGAAGAGGTGTTGCTTGAGCGCACGATGACTTTACTCAACTGTCGAGACCTCGACCTCGACGCGAAGCGTCAGTTCCGGCTGCACCAGATCGAACGGGCCGAGGTGGTCCCGCGGTGCGAGTAGCGTCGTCGTCACGCGGACGTGACGCTTCACGCAACTCACACAACTCATACACCTGAGCACCACGAGAGGCTTTGGGATGCGCTCTTAGCTATCGCGGAGCTGCGCCAAGAGCTGCTCGGCCATGTTGGCCAACTCGTCGCCGTCGATCGCGGCCTCGACCTTCGGTACGAACTCTTCCCACGCTTCATCGGGCAGCCCCTCGAGGAAGCGGCTCGGGACGAGGGCGACGACGCGTCCGCGTGACTCACGACGCTCAGGGCGCGAGATGTAGAGCTGGTCGCGCGCGCGGGTGACGCCGACGTAGAACAAGCGGCGCTCTTCGTCGATATCGGTCGGGGCGGCCTCGGTGACCTTCGGATCGGTCGTGCGGCTGTGCGGCAGGATGCCCTCGACGCACCCGATCAAAAACACATGGTCGAACTCGAGCCCCTTGCTGCTGTGCAGCGAGGAGAGCGTCACGCGGTTGCCGGCTTCTTCTTCTTCGTTGTTGTCGAAGCGCAGCGAGATGCGCGTGAGGAACTGCGCGAGCGAGGGCTTGTCGGTGACCACCGCGCCGCTCGCGTGCTCGCCCTTGTCGTAGCGGTTCACGCTCTTCATGAAGAAGCGGAAGTTCTCGCGTCGCCGCTCGCCTGGCTTGGTCTTGTCGTCGCGCAGGAGCGCCAAGTAGTCGACGTCGCGCATGAGCTGCTCGGTCGTCTTGTAGATCGACGCGCCGGACTCGAACGATTCGCGCGCGGTGTCGAGCGCCGCGACGAAACCTTGCGCGCCGCGCTGCGCGTTTTGGGGAATGTCGATCTCGCGGTTGCGCCGGAGCGCCTCCATCAGCGGGATGCCTTTGAGCGTCGCGAAGGCGCTGATCTTCTTGAGGCTCTTGTCACCGATCCCGCGCGGCGGGTAGTTGACGACGCGGCGCAAGGAGAGGGTGTCGCGCGGGTGCACCAACAAGCGCAGGTAAGCGACGGCGTCCTTGATCTCTTTGCGGTCGAAGAACTGCGTGCCGCCGAACACCCGATACGGGATCCCGTGCATGCGGAGCTCTTCCTCGACGGCGCGCGCTTGGGTGTTGCTTCGATAGAGGACCGCGATGTCACGCGGCTGCACCACGCCGCCGCTGCAGATCGCGCGGATCTCTTTGGCGACCATTTTCGCCTCGGCCTCGGCGTTGACGCTCGAGACCATCTTCACCTTGGCGCCGGGTCCTCGCGCCGCGCGGAGGGTCTTGTCGTGACGCTTTCCGCTGCTCTGCTTGATGACCGCGTTGGCGATCTCGAGGATGGGCGCGTAGCTGCGGTAGTTCTCCTCGAGCTTCACGACCTTGGCGCCCTTGAAGTAGCGCTCGAAGTCCAAGATGTTACCGACCTCGGCGCCGCGCCATCCGTAGATCGACTGGTCGTCGTCCCCGACCACGCAGACGTTGTGGAGCTCGTTCGCGAGGAGCCGCACCAGCTCCAGCTGCGCTTTGTTGGTGTCCTGGAACTCGTCGATCATCAGGTACGAGAAGCGCGCGCGCCACTTCTCGCGGATGTCCTCGCGGTCCCGCAGGATGCGCACCGGCGCGACGACCAGGTCATCGAAATCGAAGGCGTGCATGCCCGCGAGCGCCTCTTGGTAGCGCGGGTACACGCCGCGCGCGATGACGTCGTACTCGAAGTCGTTCTCGGGGACCTGCTCCGGCATCAGGAAGGCGTTCTTCCAGAGCGAGATGCGCGTGAGCACCGCCATCATGTCGAGGTTGCGGTCGGTGAAGCCTTCCGCGCGCACGATGTCGCGCACCATCGCGAGCGCGTCGCCTTGGTCAAAGATGACGAACTTGCCGTCGTAGCCGAGCGCGCGGTTTTCGCGCTGGAGAAAGCGAACCCCGAAGCGGTGAAAGGTCGAGAGCCAGAGCTTGTCCGCGGCGCTCCGGCCAACGAGCGGGATCATCCGCTCGGACATCTCCGCGGCGGCCTTGTTGGTGAAGCTCACCGCCATGATCTTGCGCGGCGGCACCCCGAGCTGAATGAGCCGTGAGATGCGCTCGGTGATCACGCGGGTCTTGCCCGAGCCCGCGCCCGCCAAGACCAGCATCGGGCCTCGCTCATGCGCGACCGCTTCGCTTTGCGCTGGGTTGAGCTGGGCCATCGATCGCGAGCTAGGTAGCGCGCGAGAGAGGTCCGTTCAAGCGTTCAGTTCGAGAGCAAGCGACTTGGTGATGCGACGAGATGGTGAGCGAAGTGAACGGTCGAGGAGCGTCGCGCAAGTCTAGCGCGCAGCAGAGCGAAGCGAACGTTTGGGTGAATCGACCGAAGGGAGAGGGTCTCGAAAAAGACCCTTAAACAAAAACAGCGGACCGAAGCCCGCTGTTTGTTCGCGATGCGCGTTGCGCTTAGGCCTGGAGGCCGACGCGGATCGGCTGGAACTTCGAGTCGGGGTCGTTGCCCTTCGCGTCCAAGCGTCCGCGGATCTCCCAGGCGTGCTGGGTGAAGTTGCCGGTGAAGGTCGGCTGCGCGGTCGGGGGAAGCGTGACGGCGCCCTCGAAGACCTGCGTGGCGCCAGCGCCGAGGACGAACGCCGGAGCGATGAGGATGGACTCGTTGTAGAGCTTCGCTTCAACGGTGAGATCGTTGTCGATCATCGGCGAGGCCTTCTTGCTGACCTTGACGCGCTCCATGGCGCGAAGGTCGACGTAGATGCCCTTGCTCTTGACCTCGGCGCCGGTCGACGTCGCGGTGACGCGAACCTGAACCTGGCCGCCGGCGTAGCCAACCTGCGTGTACTCGATCGTGATCTTGGCGGCGTTGCCAGTGACCGCGTTCATCGCTCCCTTAACCTTGTCCATGAATCCCATTTGATTTCCTCTTTCCTTGTTGGTCGCCGGGTAAAAAAGAGGCCGGGACCAGATGCGCCAGTTAACTCGGCGCGTGCGTTATCACGCTCAGGTTCTACGAACAACGAACGGTGAAATTCCCTTTTGGACGTTCACCCTTTCCGATGACAGACGGCGGCGCGCGAAAACCGGCGCGCCAGGGTTGGGAGATCGCGAAAACGCACTGAACCCGGAGTGATATAGATCCGAGCGTGAACGTTCACGTTGTCGATGGCACCTACGAGCTTTTCCGTCACTACTTCGGGGCACCCCCGTCGCAAGCACCGGATGGGCAAGAGGTCGGCGCGGTCCGCGGCTTCATGCGGACGTTGCTCTCTCTGGTGAAACAGGATGATTGCACTCATGTCGGGGTCGCGTTCGACCACACGATCGAGTCGTTCCGAAACGAGCTCTTCGATGGCTACAAAACCGGCGAGGGAATGGACCCGGTTCTCTTCGCGCAGTTCCCGCTTGCTGAACGCGCGGCGGCGGCGCTCGGGTTCGCGATCTGGCCGATGGTCGACTTCGAGGCTGACGACGCACTCGCGACCGCGGCCGCGCGCTTCAAAGAAGAAAAGGAGGTGGAGCGGATCTTTATCTGTACGCCGGACAAGGACCTCGCGCAGTGCGTCGATGGAGATCGCGTGGTGTGCGTGGATCGCCGTCGCAAAAAGACGTTCGATCGTGATGGGGTGTTCGAGAAGTATGGGGTGTGGCCCGAGTCGATCCCCGACTACCTCGCGTTGGTCGGCGACAGCGCGGACGGAATTCCGGGCGTGCCGCGCTGGGGTCAGAAGAGCGCGGGCGCGGTGCTCGCGCGCTACAAGCGACTGGAAGACATCCCCACCAACCCCGGCGCGTGGGACGTCAAGGTGCGGAGCGCGAAGACCCTCGCGGAGAACCTTCAGTCAATGCGCGAGGAAGCGCTGCTCTACCGCAAGCTCGCGACGCTGAGGACCGACGCGCCGGTTGCGCATGAGCTGCATGAGCTCTTGTGGAGCGGTCCAACCGACGACCTGATTCCCTTTTGCGAGAAGATCGGCGACGCCCGCATTCCCGCGCGCTTCGCCTAATCGGCGCGGCTACAGAACGCCGCCGCTGCCACCCGTCCACGGCGCTGGCGGAGGCGGCGGAGGCGGTGGCTGTCGCGTCGTCATGGTCGTCATGCGGGTTCCGCTGCCCCCCATCGTCTCGGGGATCGACCAATCGATCCCGTCGTCGCGGTTGGCGTTGCGAACAGGGATCATTCGGGTCGAGCCGACCTGGGTCGTCGTCGGCGGAGGCGCGCGGCGACGTCGGCGGGCCGCGGCGACGGAGAGCTCGGCGGTTACGGTGGGCGACGTTGGGGACTCGAAGGTCACGGTGTACGCGCCGGTTTGCGTAAACGTGTACGACGCGGTGTAAGCGTCGCCGACGCGTTGCCCGGTCAAGCGACGAACCGGTTCGCCGTTCTTCCAGATCTGGAAGGTGCCCTCCGTCGCGGCCTCCGGAACCGTTGCGCGGAACGAGACCGCTTGCCGAACACGCGGTGCCTCCGGAAGCAGGGTCACGACCGGCGTGGGCACGGCGGCTGGCTCCGGATCGGCGAGCTGGGCGAGCGCGGTCTGCGCGGCGGGGTCCCCAGGAACGAAGACGACGACCTGTTCGTAGAGCGCGCGCGCTTCCGGCCGTGCTCCGCTCTCCCGCGCGTTCGCTGCGCGTTCACGAAGACGAAGCACCGCTTCACGCCGGAGCGCTTGGGCGTCGGAGTGGTTCGGCTCAATCGAGAGAACCTGATCGGTGAGCTCGGCGACATTGTCCCCGGCCGGCGCCGTCAGGGCGTCTCGGTCAAGCGCCGCTTTCGCGCGAGCGAAGAGCGCGACGGTGGGCTTTTCAAAGCCGGGTGGCCGGACCCCTGCGAACCACGCGACCGCGCATACGACGCTCACGCCGAGCAGGAACGCGACCAAGAGGCCTGGCCAGCGTCGCTTTCGCATTCCGGGAACACCGACGTACGTCGAGCCGGTCGCGGCGTACGGATCGACGCGCGACCGTGATGCGTCGAGGCGTGAAGCGCGCTCGTGCTCTCGGCGACGCGTACGCTCAGTGTGGTCGCGACCGACATCGTCCATCAGCTCACGCGATGATCGGCGCGCGGTCATGATGCGCTGGGAGGGTTCGCGGAGGCCGTCGATGCGCGTCCGAGAGTCGATCGCGTCACGACGAGGCTTCGTGGGGGCTCGCGCCTGGCTCTCGCTCGCCTCGCTTCGCGGCTTCGCGGGTGGAACGCTCTCCGCGCGTTCTTGAATCGCGCGCGACAGTTCGATGGAGCCCGAGGTGGTGCTGGCCTGGTGTGGCTCTCGGACGCGGATGTCGAGCGTCTTGGCGATCTCCCGAAGCTCCGTGGCGAGCGCGGAGGCGTCATCGGGACGCGCTTGTGGGTTCTTGTCGAGGCAGCGCATGATCAGCGCCGCCAGCGCTTCGGGGACATCCGCTTCATCGCGAATGTTCGGCGGCGCGGTGTTGATGTGCTTCATCAGCAACGCGACGGGCGTGTCGCCATGGAAGGGCGTGTGGCCCACCAAGAGTTGATAGAGCATCACGCCGATGGAATAGACATCGCTTCGCGCGTCGGTCGGCTCGCCCGCGGCGCCCTCGGGAGAGATGTAACGCGCGGTGCCGAAGATGACGCCCGACTGGGTCATCGCGGACTGGTCGCCCCAGAGCAATCGCGCGACGCCGAAGTCGAGGACTTTTACGAAGTCCGGATCACCGCGTCGCTCGACGATGAGGATGTTCTCGGGCTTGACGTCGCGGTGGACGATGCCCTGCGCATGCGCGGTTCCGACGCCGTCACAGACCTGCGCCGTGATGTGAAGCGCGCGCTCAAGCGAGAGCGGCCGCTCGTGTACCAAGCGGGTCAGCGGGACACCGTCGAGGAACTCCATCACGAGATAGAGCGAGCCGTCGTCGAGCTGCCCAAAGAGGAACACGCGGACGAGGTTGGGATGGTTGAGCGCGGTCGCGACCTTGGCCTCGCGTTGGAAGCGGCGGACCGCGTCGCGGTTCTTCACGAGCTCCGGGTGCAGCACCTTGATCGCGACGTGGCGATCGAGCTCCGCTTGGTAGGCGCGGTAGACGACGCCCATGCCGCCAGCGCCGACGGCCTCTTCCACTTGGAACTGACCGAGCAGAACGGTCCCGGCGATCTCGTTCGACACGCCGGAAAGCTCGAGCCGCGCTCCGTCGACTTGGCAGAAGGTGGCCGCCCCGTCGAACTGGGCAGAACACTTCGGGCAGACTTTTACCCGCACTCGCAGATGATGACCCCGGCGTTCCTCTCGCGCCACTCTCACAGAATTTCCACTCTCTTCCCTTGTGATCATTGGACGCACGAGCGTGAGGTTTGATTTCTTCGAGATTGGGATCGTGAAGATTTCCGCGTTTTTCGTACTTGCGGGCTCGTCGCTGGCTGCTCGGCGCTGGCTGCTCGTCGTTGTTGCTCTTCGCTTCCCCTCAGCGATAGAGTCGCGCCATGCGTGCTTCTGTTTCGGGCTTCGCCTCGCTCCTCGCCATGACGCTCCTTTTGGGGTGGGTCGCGTTTCCTGCCATGGCGCAGGCGGACGATAGCGTTTTCGTCCTCGGGATCCGCTCCGTTCAAGGCGACGATGAGCTGACCCGCAACCTTACGGGTGCAGTCCGTCAGGAAGCGAGCCGGGTGCGCGGCTGGACCGTGAGCGACACCGAGGTCTCATTGGACCAGATGGCGCTCGCCCATGATTGCGACGAGCCGGATCCCGCGTGTCTCGCGAACATCGCGGTTGCGCTCTCGGCGGACAAGATCATCTACGGAACGGTGAGCCGCGCGGGTGGCGAAGAGAACTACAACTTCGCGCTCTCGATCTACATCTTCGACGCGAGCACGGGTTCCATCACGGAGTCGGAGACCGACACGATTCCGCGTATCGCCACCGATATTGACGATCTCCGTCCCCGCGCCGCGACGTACATCGCGAAGCTCTCTGGGCAGCGGCAGTTTGGTTCGCTCCGGATCGAGTCTGACGCTCCGGGCGCGACCGTTCGGATCGACGGTGAGAACGTCGGGACGCTTGATGGCGACGGCAACCTTGTCGTCAACGACGTCGAGGTCGGCGAGCGCATCGTTGAGCTTGAGTCGGATGACTACGCGGTCGTCCGCACGGCCGCGATGATCACGTTGGACACGCAGCAGCTGGTCCGAGCGCCGATCATTGGCGCGCAGACCGACGTGCCGGTCGATCCGGGGACGGGGACGAATCTCTCGTGGCTCCCGGGCGTTGGCTTGATGGTCGTCGGCGGCGTCTTCCTTGGTTTGACCGCGCTGTCCTGGAGCAAGATCAACACGATCGACAGCTCTGACGCCTGGCTCGATTTCCGACGCGCGGCGTGGAACGCCGGCGACATGGAAGTCAGCAGCATCTGCGAAGAGTCCAACCCGAACGCGGGCAGCTACCTCAACGCTGACACCCGCGGCATGTGCGATGACGCCAGCAAGTGGCAGACCCTTCAGTTCGTCTTCGGTGGTCTCGGCGTGGCCGCGCTCGCGGCCGGCATCGCGCTCTACGTCATCATGACGGGCGACGAAGAAGAGTCGAACGCGGCGCGTCTCCAGCTCTCCCCGACCTTCAGCCGAACGAGCGCGGGCGCGTCCCTTCAGCTCGGCTTCTGAGCGCGAGCGAGTCAGCGCGGTGAGTCACCCGTGAGAATCGTGGGCGGCGCGCTCTCGGGTCGTCGCTTCAAGGGTCCTCCTGGAAACGCGACCCGCCCGACGTCGGAACGCGTCCGCGAAGCGATCGCCTCGGTCTTGTATTCGCGCGGAGCGATCGGGGGCGCGATGGTCCTTGATCTCTACGCGGGAACGGGTGCCCTCGCGTTCGAGGCGCTGAGTCGCGGCGCGGAGCGAGCCGTGCTGGTGGAGCGAAGCAAGCGGGTCGCCGCGGCGCTGTCGCGGAGCGCGCGCGAGCTGGGGCTCTCGCGCCGGGTCGAGATCATATGCGCCGACGTGAGCCCCGATCTCATCACGAGGCACGGCGAGCATGATCTGGTGTTCGTCGATCCGCCCTACGCGGACATCGAGAAGGCGCACGGCATCCTCGAGTCAGCGGCGCCCTTCGTGCGTCCTGACGGTTACGTCGTCTTGGAGCACGCGACCCGCCAACCCCCTCCTGCGTTCACGAAGTTCGTGATCGCGCAGCGCTACCGGTATGGTGACACGGGCGTGGTCTTGCTTCAGCCCGCACCTCCCGAACCGTCCGACCCGCTGACCGAAGCGCACGAGGAACGTCCATGACGACCGCGATTTACCCCGGCTCCTTCGACCCCATCACGTATGGGCACACGAGCATCATTAAGGGCGGGCTGGTCGCGTTCGACGAGATCGTTGTCGCGATCTTAACGAACGCGAAGAAGACGCCGCTCTTCAGCCTCGACGAGCGCGTCGAGATGATCCGCGAGTCGATCGTTGAAGAAGGCGCGGACCCGAGCCGGGTCTCGATCGACACGTTCGATGGTTTGTTAGTGGACTACTGCGCCAAGAAGAACGCGCGGGTGATTCTCCGCGGTCTCCGCGCGGTCTCCGACTTCGAGTACGAGCTGCAGATGGCGAACATGAACCGCCACCTCAACCACGATGTCGAGACGGTCTTCATCATGGCCGAGAACGAGTACTTCTACGTCGCCTCGCGCTTGGTGAAAGAGGTCTCGCGCTTGGGCGGTGACGTAACGGGTTTGGTCCCGCGGTGCGTGGAGCGTCGGCTCCGCGACAAGCTGGCGCTCACGTAGCGCGGCGGATCAAGTAGCGCGGCGGATTAAGTAGCGCGGCAAATCAAGAGGTCGCGTCGACGCGGGACCATGAGGCAGGAGCCACCGGAGCCGTGTTGGTCACAGGCTCCGCGCGAGGGCGTTTGCCGTAGATCCCTTCGCGCGCGCGCCCGTCGGCGCACATCTGGCGAACGATAGGCAGGTCACGGACACCGATCCGGCCGAGCCGAAGCTCGTCGAGCGTGGCGCCGTTCGCGAGCGCCGCGCGCACCCGGAGCCATCCGCGGAGGTAGATGATGTCGCGCGCGATCCCGCCGCCTCGATAGGCGCGCTCGCAGAGGACGATCGTGTCGCTCGGCGAGAAACCGTGCTCGCGCGTCAACGTGAAGGCCGCTTCGGCGAAGGGAACAGAGCGATGCGCGCAGTCCGAAGCGATCACCCGTCCCGCGATGGTTCGCGCGCGCGCCACGTCCATCAGCCCGTGCTCTTCTTCGAGCGCGATCGCGACGCCCTCTTGGTCCGAAAACGAACCCGCGGTTCCATGCGCGAAGATCCCGAGCGGTTGATTGCGGCCGTTGGCGCTCGCGACGAGATGCCCGAGAACCTCATGAACCGCGAGCCGGGTGGCTTCACGCTTTCCATAGGTACTGTCCGCGATGAACACGGTGCGACCGCCGGCCGCCGCGCGCGAGAGCAGGGTCGGCTCCACGCGAACCGTGACCGGAACCCCTGCGGCTTGCGCGACCCCGAGGACGACGCTGGTCATGGACTTGGTGTTCGTCGCGACCGCGGGGAGCGAGCGTGGTTCGGGCTCCGTCGGTGGCAAGAGCGAGAGGAGCTCGGTCGCGATCGCGAGGAGCGAGCGCTCACGAAAGGTCCCCGAGACGCCGAGGCCCGCTGCGATGCTGTGGGCCGCGTGGAGCGCTGAGGTGCTCACCTCGTCACGCGCCGTTCCGTAACGTCGCTGGACGAGTGGCGCGAGGCGCTGTGGTCGGCCCATCGACTCCACGATCGCGAGCTCCAGCTCCAGCTCTTCGAAGCGCTCTTCGTAGAGCGGGATCTCTTCTCGTCGCGCGACCCTCCGGCCCGACTCCAGCGCGTGCCAGATCGCCGCGGAGACCCGAACCGGGGGCGCGTCATGACGAGCGGGCGCGAAAGGTTCGCCGCGCTTGAGCGCGCCTTCCAGCCTTCTACGCTCCGCCTGGGTCGCGGTATCGTCGGTCAGCGCGGGCAAGGCACCCGCGCGTCGGCAGACAGACGCGAGGTTGCGATCGAGGAGGAGCTGATTGCGGCGAGCGGGCTTCATCGAAAGGGACCGGAGAGCGGACAAAGGGAATCGTGCGCGATCTGCACGCTCAGCGCTACATTCCCGGAAGAATCCCCTCGCTTCATCACCCTCCAGTTACGACGACCCGGCGAGAGCGACTATAACGTTCACATGACTTCGCCCGACTGGACCGTCGAGAGTTATCGGTCGAAGACCGCCGCCCAGTCCGTGACGTACCCCGATGGGCGCGAGTTCGCGGACGTGCTCACTCAGCTCCGCGCGCTTCCGCCGCTCGTGACCTCGTTCGAGATTGAGCGCCTCAAGACGGAGCTGGCCGCCGCGCAGCGGGGCGAGCGCCTCGTGCTGCAAGGGGGCGATTGCGCGGAGACCTTCGCGGAGTGTCGGTCGGACGTCATCGCCGCGAAGCTGAAGATCTTGCTGCAGATGTCGCTTGTGCTCATCCATGGGGCCGAGCGCCCGGTGACCCGCATCGGGCGCTTCGCGGGTCAGTACGCGAAACCGCGGAGCAAAGCGGAGGAGACCCGCGGCGACGTGACGCTCCCGAACTACTTCGGCGATCTGATCAACCGCCCGGCGTTCACCGCGGAAGACCGTCGCATCGATCCGCACTTGATGCTCGACGGCTACACCCGCGCTGCGCTGACGCTGAACTTCATCCGCTCACTCACAGATGGTGGCTTCGCGGATCTTCATCACCCGGAGTATTGGGATCTGTCCTTCGCGAGCGCGTCGGGCTTGAGCGATCAGCTCCGCGAGCAGTACGCCGCGTTGAGCCAACAAGTCGGCGACGCGCTGCGCTTCATGTCGGCGCTGGGTGAGCGAGACGTCGATGAGCTGACGCGCGTCACTTTCTTCACCAGTCACGAGGGTCTCCATCTTCCTTACGAAGCGGCGATGACGCGCCTGGTGCCGAGACGCGCGGGCCACTATTGCTTAACCGCGCATCTACCGTGGATCGGCGAGCGAACCCGCGCGGTCGACGGCGCGCACGTCGAGTTCTTCCGAGGCATCGAGAACCCGATCGGCGTGAAGCTCGGACCGACCGCGAGCGTGGACGACGTCATGACGCTGCTCGATCTCTTGAACCCGACAAACGAGGCCGGGAAGATCGTGTTCATCACGCGCTTCGGTCACGAGAACGTCGGCCGCACGCTCCCCGCCCTCTTGCGACGAGTGACCGCGGAAGGGCGCCGCGTGCTCTGGATCAGCGACCCGATGCACGGCAACACCACGACGACCGAGAGCGGGAGGAAGACGCGCGCGTTCGACGCGATCCTCGCAGAGGTGACGCGCGTGATGGAGGTGCACCGGGCCGAGGGAACGGTGTTCGGCGGCGTCCACTTTGAGCTCACCGGGGAAGACGTGACGGAGTGCATCGGAGGCGCGGGTGGGCTGACCGAGCACGACCTCGGGACCAACTACGCGACGATGTGCGATCCGCGGCTGAACTACGCGCAGTCTCTGGAGATGGCGTTTCGCGTGGCCGCCGAGCTGCGCCGCGACCACGAGTAGCCGCTCTAAGCAGGCTAGCGCGCGGGCGAGAGCAGGTCGACGAGCGCGTCAAAGGCGTCGACGTGCACCCAGTGTCCCGCTTCTTTGATGACGAAGGTCTTCACGGTGGGTTCGCGTTCCGCGCTCTTGATCGCGCGCTCGAGCTCCGCGTCGGTGAACGTAGTGGAGCGCCCACCGATCACGAGGCGTGTCGGCACGCGCGGCGTCTCGAACGCGGGCCACAGATCACGCTCGAAGTAGTCGTCGATCAAGGCGTGGACGATGTCGAGGTCCACGCTCCAGTCGAAGCCTTGCGCGCCGCGCTTCAGGTTCATCGCGAGCCACTGCGCGACGCCCCGCGGAAACCCATGCGCCTCCACGCGCTCAACGAACTGCTCACGGCTCTCCATGGGGAAGCGCATGTGCGCGAGCATGTTGAGGACGCCGATGGTGGTCTCTTCTTCTGTGTCGCGACGGACCCCGGGGTTGCTGTCGATCAGCCACGTTTCTTTGAGCCCCTCCGCCCACGTGCTCCACTCCAGCGCGACCTTGCCCCCGAAGCTGTGACCGATCACGCGATCGATGGGCAGTTCGAGCGTGTCGAGGTCACGCGCCGCGAAATGGACGTCGTGGGGACCCGGGATGCCCTGCGAGTCGCCGTGCCCACGGAGGTCAACCAGGACGAAGCCGCGCTCTGGATCTCGCGCGGCGAGGGCCTTCGCGACGCGGCGCCAGTTGGTCCGCCGGCCAAGGATCCCGTGAAGCACCAACGTGAACGAAGCGGGCTGAGCGCCTTCGGCGGAGACCGTTGAGTAAGCGAGCGGACATTCAGTCATCACGATCAGCCTGCCTTAAAGTGAGAAGGTCTTCCGAGGTGCGCGAGATGTGCAAGGAGGGGAGGGACTGCAACATCTTGCGCGCGTAGAAGACCTTCTCCTTGGTATGACTGGTTCCAGCCCTTCTTTTTGACAAGTGACATTTGCATTACGGCCAGAAGTGCTAAATGGCAGTGCACCTGCACGGCTCGTCTATCCGTGCAACATTGCTCATGTTCGGAGGACTTTGATGCTTGCTCGGTCGTTGCCCATTTGTTTGTTCTTGCTCGTTTGGGGGGCATCGAGCGTTGTCGCTGCGCAGACGCAGGTGAAGCCGTCGTTCATGGTCATCATGGACAACTCCGGCTCGATGGATAACTCGACCGGATCCGGCACGAACACCTGCGGTCAGCCCCAGACACGGCTCAGTGACGCGAAGTGCGCGCTGCAACGAACGGTCAACGCGTTTGGCGACGTCCAGTTCGGTCTCGAGCGGTTCCGCGTGTCGTGCAGCGGATCCTGCAGCGGTGGCTGCGCGACGTCTTGCGGATGCAACTGCCCAGGTCTTGTTTGCCGCGGGTGCGATGACGCGGGAGGCGGGTGTCCCTCGACGGGCTCGACCGCCGATCGCGGAGAGATCCTCGCGCCGATCGCGGAAGACAACCAAGACCAGATCCTCAGCTGGGTCGACCACAGCTGCAACAGCTGCTCAACCACGGGCATCAACCCAGAGCTGGTCGCGAGCACCTGGACCCCGCTCGCCGGTTCCCTCCGCGGCGCGCGACGTTACTTCGAAGGCGGCGACCCAACCTACAGCAGCCCGATCGCGAGCGACCCCTTCGCCGGTTGCCGTCCCTACTTCGTCATCCTTTTGACCGATGGCCAAGAGACCTGCGCGTCCGATGCGCAGTCGCGGGCGGCCGCTCGCGAGCTTCGCACCACTCGGTTCGGCGGCGAGACCTACGACATCCGCACGTACGTGATCGGCTTTGGTCTCTCCGGCGCGGGCATCACGAAGGCGAACGCGATCGCGAGCGAGGGCGGCACGACCACCGCGATCCTCGCGAACAACGAAGAGGAGCTCGCGCTCGCGTTCTCCAGCTTGATCTCCGAGAGCTTGCTCTTCGAAGTCTGCAACAACATTGATGACGACTGCGACACGCGCATCGACGAGGGTTTCCAGAAGTGGTGCGACCGCGACGGCCGCGTGGGCGCGCCGACCAGCGCGCTCCGTCTTTGCGAAGATCCCGGCGAGGACTGCGACGGCCGCGACGACAACTGCTTCATGGGCA
Organism: uncultured bacterium; assembly: GCA_938024995.1. Taxonomy (GTDB): domain Bacteria; phylum Myxococcota_A; class Polyangia; order Polyangiales; family Houyiibacteriaceae; genus CALJDU01. Next base: position 11,403 of record CALJDU010000014.1, on the reverse strand, counting down.
CGGACGACGAGCCGACCAATGCCTGTGGTGAGTGCGGCCCGGTCCCGCCCGAGATCTGCGACCGCCTCGACAACGATTGCGACGGCATCATCGACGACGGAGACGTGTGCATGGGCTGCGTCCCGACGGGCGCTGAGGTCTGCGACAACATCGACAACGACTGTGACTCCTCGATCGACGAGGACCTGACGCGGCCATGCGGAACGGATGTCGGAGAGTGCGGCGCGGGCATCGAGACCTGCGCGGCCGGACGCTGGCGATCCTGCACCGCGACCACCGGCGGACCTGAGCTCTGCGATGGGCTCGACAACGATTGCGACGGGTCGATCGACGATGGACTGAGCCGCGCCTGTGGCACCGATGAGGGCGCGTGTCGCTCGGGTCGACAGCTGTGCGTCGCCGGTCGTTTTGGGTCGTGTGACGGCGCGGTCGGGCCGGGTCGCGAGGTCTGTGACGGGCTCGACAACGACTGTGACGGCGCGATCGATGAAGACGATCCTGATGTCGGGGCGGCCTGTGGTGAGACCGAGGGCGAGTGCGAAGGCGGTCGCTTGAGGTGCGTCGCGGGAGCGCTGACATGCGTCGGCGCGGTGCCGCCCAGCGAAGAGGTCTGTGACGGGCTCGACAACGACTGCGACGGCGTCATCGACGACGGTCTCGGGGTCGGCGCGCCGTGCGGTTCGGACGTGGGCGAGTGCTCACCCGGCCGCAACATCTGTCGCGACGGCATGATCGTTTGCGACGGCGGGATCCCGCCCGCGGAAGAAGAGTGCGACGATCTCGATAACGACTGTGACGCGGTCATCGACGAAGAGGTCGGTTCCGGTGAGTCGTGCGGTACTGACGAAGGCGTCTGCGAGTTCGGCCGCACTCAGTGCATCGATGGCCGTAACGTTTGTGTCGGCGAGGTGCCCGCGGGTCCGGAGACCTGCGACTGCGAAGACAACGACTGTGACGGCGCGGTCGATGAGGACGCAGAAGGCGCGATCTGCCCCGGCGCCTCCGCGTGCGTGGACTGCCAGTGCGCCGCGGAGTGCATGCGGAGCGAGTTCGGCGACGCGATCTGTCCGCTCGGCAAGACCGCGATCACGGTCGACGGTGACTGCTACTGCGTGGCTCCCCGCTGCGACGCCGAGGAGTGCGCCGCGGAGACGATCCTCGATGAGGATGGCGAGCCGGCCTGCGCTCCCGACAGCGAGGTCGTGGGTGAGTGTCAGTGCAAGAACAACGCGTGCACCTTCCAGTGCGACGGCGTGGCTTGCAGCGACGGCCAGGTCTGTGATCCGCGTGAAGGGCGCTGCGTCGAGGACAGCTGCCGCGGTCTGGGTTGCGGCGAAGACGAGATCTGCGACGTCGTGACCGGCGAGTGCGAGATCGACCCCTGCGCGATGATCAGCTGCGACGAGGGTCAGGCTTGTCGCGACGGAAGCTGCGTGGGTTCCTGCGCGACGGTCACGTGTCCTTCGGGTCAGGAGTGTCGCGATGGCGAGTGCTTCTTCGATCGCTGCGACGGCGTTACCTGTGACGACGAAGAAGCGTGCGTCGCGGGCGACTGCGTGGACGACCTCTGCATCGCGATCCGCTGTTCGTCGGGAACGGTGTGCGACCCGGCGACCGGTGACTGCGAAGAAGACCCGTGCAACACGCTCACGTGTCCGGATGGCGAGCGCTGCGAAGACGGCGAGTGTGAGACCGTGACCACGACCCCCGATGGCGGCGTTGATGGTGGAGTCGACAGCGGCGTGGACGCCGGGCCCGATACCGGCTCGGTCGATCCGAACCGTCGCGTCCTCGCGGCGGGCGGCGGCGGATGTGGCGGCTGCGCGGTGCCGGGGAGCGAACCTTCCCTCCCCGTGGCGCCGCTCTTCGCGCTCTTCGTCCTTGTCGCGAGGAGGCGCCGAAGAGCTCGCCCTTTTCTCGGTAAGGCGGTCGCCGCGATCGCCTTGAGCGTCACCTTCCTCGCCGGTTGTAACGTCGACCCCTATTGCCTCGATTGTGTCGATAGCGGCGCGGCGGATACGGGCACTGGGCGCGACACTGGTAGCGGGCGCGACACCTCTGGCGACACGAACCTCGACACCGCGCCCGACGCGGCCGACGCGGCCGACACCTCTGGCGACACCGGCTGCAGCCCGGACCGCGATGAGGTCTGCAACGATCGCGACGACGACTGTGACGGCCGCGTGGACGAGGGCATCGACACGAGCGACGACGTGCTCAACTGCGGCGCGTGTGGCAGTCGCTGCGAGCCTCCGGGCGCGTTCGGCGAGTGCGTCGCGGGCGAGTGCGGGATCGGGAGCTGTGACGTCGGGTTCTTCGACATCGACGGAGACCCCTCAAACGGCTGCGAGTATCGCTGCCTGACCACGAGCGACGACGACAGCATCTGCGACTTCCGCGACAACGATTGTGACGTCGCGATCGACGAAGACTTCGACTTCGACAACGACCCCGAGAACTGCGGCAGCTGCAGCCGGACCTGTCGCTTCGCCCACGCGAGCGGGTCTTGCGCGCGTGGTGAGTGTCGCTTGGGCGAGTGCGAGCCCGGCTTCTTCGACATCGACGGCTCCGAGGCGACCGGCTGTGAATACGCCTGCACGCCCCGCGGCGCGGAGATGTGCAACCGGGTCGACGATGACTGCGACGGCGAGGTCGACGAGGGCAACCCCGGCGGCGGCGGGCGATGCGGCATCGGCACCGGCGCGTGCGTGCGCGGCGTCGAGGCGTGCCGCGGCGGCGCGATCATCTGCATGGGCGCGGTCGAGCCGAGCACCGAGCTCTGCAACACGCGTGATGACGACTGCGACGGCGAGACCGACGAGGGTTTCCTGGTCGGCGACATCAACAACTGTGGCCGCTGTGGCAACCGCTGCTCCTTCCGAAACGGCATCCCCGAGTGCCGCGCCGGGAGCTGTCGCCTGGTCGGCTGCATGGACGGCTTCTTCAACGCGGATGGCAACGACGCGAACGGGTGTGAGTACGCCTGCGAGTTCAGCGGGTCGGAGTCGTGCAACGGCGTGGATGACGACTGTGACGCCGTGACCGACGAAGACATCGCTCCACCTCCCTCGTTCTGCAACGCGAACGGCGTGTGCGCGGGAACGCGCGCGACCTGTGGAGGCGCGGGCGGTTGGGAGTGCCGTTACCCGTCTACCTACCAAGAGGTGGAGACGCGTTGCGACAACCTCGACAACGACTGCGATGGACTTCGCGACGAGCCCTTCGTTGACATGGGTCTCGGCGATCCCTGCTCACGCGGAACCGGAGCGTGTCAGCGAAGCGGACAGCTCGTGTGCACCGCCGCGGGAACTGGCGTCGCGTGCAACGCGTCCGCGCCAGGTGCCGCGACCGCTGAGGTGTGCGACGGAGTCGACAACGATTGCGACGGCAGCGTCGACGAGCCGCGCGGCGCGCCCGGCTCCAACCCCAGCTTTGTGCGTGAGCAGATGGTTCAGTTCCGCTCGAACCGCTGGGTTTACGCCTACGAAGCCTCGCGACCGGACGCCACCGCGAGCGACAGCGGCGGGTCCAGCGCGCGCTCGTGTTCGCGACCGGACGTGCTCCCGTGGACCCAGGTCACGTACCCCGAAGCGGTCGCCGCGTGCTCGGCCGCCGGGATGCGCCTCTGTACAGAGACCGAGTGGGAAGAGATCTGCGAAGCGAGCGCCGGCAACTGCGACTACGGCTACGGCTCCTCGTGTCGCAGTTACCAGCCCAACACCTGCAACGGGAACGACTACGACGCGATCCCGGGCGGCGCGGACGATGACCAGCTCCTGTCCACGGGTGACCTCGCGCAGTGCTACGCGAACTGGGGCGCCGCGGGGCGCGTCTACGACATCAGCGGCAACGTGAAGGAGTGGACGCGGGCCCGGAGTCCTGGGGTCAACCCGCTTCGCGGGGGCAGCTTCAACAACCCGGCAGGCGGGCTTCGCTGTGACTTCGACTTCACGGTCGCGGACGACAGCTTCCAGCTCACCAACGTTGGCTTCCGCTGCTGTAGCAACGTCGCGCCGTGACCCGAGGACATCAGCGATGAGTTGAGGGCGGATAGACCCGGCCTCAATTCAGCGCTATCAGGTCCCATGGCCGACAAGACCATTCACTTCGTCTCGCTGGGTTGCGCGAAGAACCGCGTCGACACCGAGATCATGCTCGGCGTGAGCGGGCAGGTCGGCTTCACGCACGTCGAGGATCCCGCGGACGCCGAGGTGATCGTCGTCAACACCTGCGGCTTCATCCAGCCCGCGAAAGAAGAGTCGATCGACACGATCTTCGAGATGGCGAAGCATAAGGATGGTCGCTGTCACAAGCTGGTCGTGAGCGGATGTCTCTCGCAGCGCTACGCGGACGACCTCGCGAAAGAGATGCCCGAGGTCGACGTCTTCCTTGGGTCCAGCGACATGCTCAAGCTCGGCGACGTGCTCAAGGGGAGCACGCCGCGTCTCTGGGTCGGCCACCCGGCGGAGCACACGATCGCCGCGACCGACCCGCGCACGCTCACCCAGCGCGGGCACAGCGCCTATGTGAAGATCGCCGAGGGCTGCAACCGCAGCTGCTCGTTCTGCGCCATCCCCGGCATCCGCGGCAAGCAGCGCTCACGCACGGTCCAAGACATCGTGATGGAGGCGACGCGGCTCGCTTCGCTTGGCGTCCGCGAGCACAACATCGTCTCCCAAGACACCATCAGCTACGGGCGCGATCTAGAAGGCCGCGCGACGTTGGCGGAGCTGGTCTCGGCGGTCGCGGACGTGCCGGGTGTCGATTGGCTGCGGCTTCACTACTTGTACCCCGAGAAGCTCACCCAAGAGCTCGTCGACGTCATTCGCGATCACGAGAGCGTGCTTCGCTACATCGACATGCCGCTTCAGCACGCCGCGACCAACATGCTCAAGCGCATGCGACGTGGACACGGCGGTCAGCGCCTCTACAAGGTCGTCGATCGCCTCCGCGAAGCGCTCCCCGACATGGTCTTCCGTACCACGTTCATCGTGGGCCACCCGGGCGAGAGCGAAGCGGACTTCCAAGAGCTCTGCGACTTCGTCAGCTGGGCCAAGTTCGACCACGTCGGCGTGTTCACCTATTCGCACGAAGAGGGAACGCGGAGCGGCGAGATGGACGACCTCGTTCCTGAAGACGAGATCATGGCGCGTCGTGATCACCTGGTCTCGCTCCAGCGCCCGATCAGCCGAGGCAAGCTGCAGGATCGAATCGGCGAAGAGCTCGAGGTGCTGGTCGACGGCGTGAGCGACGAGAGCGACTTGATCATGGAGGGCCGCTGGTGGGGACAGGCGCCAGAGGTCGACGGCAAGGTCTACTTGGTCAACGGCGAAGCGCGAACGGGGCAGCTCGTGAAGGCGCTTGTTCGCGAAGCGTCGGACTACGATCTGGTCGCGGACATTGTCGGCGCGGACGGCGAGGTGGATCTGCCGCCCGATGTCGAGCCGGTGAAACGTAAGCGCAAGCTACAGTTGATCTAAAGCATGGAGGGGGGCAGGGGATGACGTTGATGACAAATGACCGCGACTTTGGAGAGCGCGTCCATCGACACGGACCGGCGGGCGACGTACCTGCGCTGCTCAAGTCGCTGGTCTCACGAAGCGCCGATCGGCGCGACTACGCTTACGGCGATCTGCAGGACCGGTTTCGGGAGCCCGCGACGTGGTTTGATGCGGGGCCTCCAACGGCTGCGTGGTTACTCGAACACGCGCTCACGGCACCACAGCCCGGGCTCGTCTGGAGCCTGCTCGCCGATCTCATCGGGGCCGACCACCGACGCGCCTGGGTCCAGCGATGCGAGAGCACATCGCGTGACGCGGCGCCGACCGTTTCAGTCGTTGAAGCGAAACTCGACGTCGTGCTCAAGGCGCTGGAACACAAGAAGCTCCCCGCCCGCTGTGGCGCCGCCGCGGTCGCTTCGTTGCTTCCGTCGCACGCAGACGCGCTTGTGCCGGTGCTCATGAAAATGGCGGAGAAGAAGCGCGGCCACGTCGCGATCCGAGCGAGCGCGATCTTGGCGCTCGCGCGGCTCTCCGACGTTTCTCGTGCCGCGAAGACGTTTGTCGACGACCACGAAGCCGGGGAGCGCGATCCGGAAACGCTGCGCGGTGTGTGGGCGTTGGCGCGTTGGCGCGCGCAAGCCGACGGTTCTCTTGAGGACGGCGACCTGGTGCTCTCGCTCAACACGGATCTGTTCATGAAGTCGGACCGCGCGCTCGACATCGTCTGGTTCGGCGGGCTTCAGGTCGGCTATCACCTCATGGGCGACTTTCTCGGGCCGGTCGTGAGCGCGGTTCGTCTCTTGGCGGAGGCGCGCGATCAAGGCGAGGCTCGATACATGGGCGCTGCGGGAGGTTTTGCGCGCGTCTTCCGACTATGCGTTTCAGCAACTGAGCCGCGTGTTGCTGGTCCGAGGTGACCTCGTCCGCGTGGGGCAAGAGACGGTTGTCCCCTTTCGAGAGCTCACGCCGCACCAGCAGATGTTCGCGACGCGCATCGCCGAGACACGGGCCGCGCCGAGTCGCGGATACGGGCTCCCCGCTGCTGGCGCCGCGCGTCGTCTATGGTGCCGCGGCGGAGCGCTGAGCGATGGCGGCGCTCATGATGCCGTCTTCGGAGACGTCACGCCCTCCGACGTGGACGAGAGCCTGAGCGCTGATCCGGAACCCCTGTGGCGGGTAAGCGAACGTCTTGAACCTCGGTTTCGGGACGAGCCCTTTCCGCCGCCGATGGTCGCGAGCCGGCTCTCCAACGCGGATCGCTTCCGAATGATTCTGTTCTCGGTTTCGCGGACCTTCAACCGCGGGTTCGCGCCGAACGATGACGAGGCCACCGCGCTCCTTAAGAGCCTCGAGCCGACCTCAGAACTCGTGGAACTGATCGTGGAGACCGCGTCTGATCTCGCCGAACGGTTCCTTCACATTCGTCGATACGAAGGTCGCTTCGGCGGGAAAGAACCCTACGTTCACCCTCACGTCGGGACGCTGCTCTTCCTGCCACTCCTGCGAGCAAACGTTGACTTAGAGGAAGCGTGGGCACCCCTCATTCGCCACTCGGAGAGCCCGCTGGTGCGCGAGTGGCTGTCTCGGTTTCCGAAGGAAGCCGCCACGCGGCGCGTTGAGGACCTCACGCGGAACAAGCGAGGACCAAGCACGAACCAGATGCTCGGCCAAACGATGTCTGTCATCGACCTCGTACCTTCCGAGCAGCTCCTCACGAACATCATCGAGATGGCGAACACTCTCGCGAAACGACGTCCAAAGCGGCGAGTGGCGTGCCGGGACGCGCTTCGAGAGAAATGCGCGGCCCACCCAAAGGTGGCCGCGTCACTGGACGCGGCGGCGCGAGCGTTGTCGGCAAAGGAGCGTACGTTTTGGCTCACGTGATCCGGTCGACTCTACGTTTCGCGCTCGTCCTGCTCACGGGCGTCTCGCTGCTCCTCGTCACCAGTCCCAGCGCGGCGCAAGGTCCGGTGTCGTCGCCCGCAGTACTTGAGATGCCGGTGTTGTCGTCCGCAGTACTTGAGATGGAGGTCGCGCTTGAGAGCGGTTCACGCGCGAGCTTCGCGTTGGTGACCCCAGAGCTCACGCGCCCCGCGCCTCGCCCGCGTTCCCATCGCGCTCGTTTCCTCATCGGCGTCGGGGCGAGCCTCTTGGTCTCGACGACCGTGACCACCTCCGCGCTCTGGCTCGGTGTCGGCTGCTATGAAGACCGTCGCCCGATCGAAGAGGCACCGTTGCCGATCGGCACCTCGATCGGGCTCGCGACGCTCGGCGCCGGCCTGCTCATCGCCGGACTGATAAGGCGCTTCCGCCGTCGTGAAACCGAGACCCGCGGCCCGATGGGGCGGAACGTTTTGTACGGCATATTGATGGGGCTCGGGACCGCTGGGATGGTCGGCGGCTACAGCCTTCCTGGGATCGCCGGCTGCACGTCGAGCTAGAGCGTGATTCGAGATCCGGTCGCTCGCCATGGAGAGCCAACCACCGACGGTGTGTCGAACGGTCATGCCCGGGTACTCTCCGCAGGTGGACGCGCTCGCCTACTTCCGTGACTGGCTCGAACCTTCGATCGCGTTGACTGACGACGCGACGGTTCAGGAGGTGCTTCGCTATTTCGGCGACCACCCGCTCCGGTGGGACTGCAACCAGGACTATTTTGTGAGCGGGAAAAAGGGCGACGTCTTTCACGTCTGGCAGGAGAACCAAGGGAACTTCGTTTGCTACGTCGCGTTGGGACAAGAACGCTCTCGCAATCCCGAGGTGTTCTTGGACGCCGGGCGAATGGATCTCGTCGCTGACTTCCGCTGCGACCCCAGCGAAGTGCTCCCGAACGGTCATATGTCGGTCGGACGTTTTCGTGATTTTCTCTGGCACGCGCTGGCTCACTGCATCGCGTTTCGCGAGGAAGGCGAGCCCTTCGAGTCACTCGCTCCAGGCGTCTCCACCCGCGGTCTGCCGGCGGGAGCAAAGGTGATTGATCGTTGGGCGAGGCAGTCGATCGCGCCGCCGGGAGAACGCATGCCGTGGCTTGGTTCATACGCGTCGGCCGACACGCTGGTGCTGCGTCACTGGGGCGCGGCCTTTCGCACCCCGGACGCGCGCGCCGCGTTCGAGGAACTCCTGACATCTTCCTAGGCCGAGGCCGAAGCGTTGCTGTCTCGGTTCGTCCCGAAACCCTTCGCGAAAACACCTGCGGTCTCCGCGCAGGCCAATGAAGCCGGCGGATGAGCGACGCGGCCTGGTACAATTGTGCTCTGGCCCTCATTTCCCAGTCCCGCCCACAGGTGCATCCATGAAGTCGCTGACCCGCTCGCTCGCCGTCCTCGTTGCCCTCCAAGCGTGTGTGAGTCCCGTCGACCCACCCGCCGGAGACGAACCGCGACTCGCGGATGACTGTAGGTTCGATGAACGCGGCCCGCGGCACCCCGTCACCACGCTCGTCACCGATCCATTTGAGAACGCCGACGGGTTTGTTCCGACGCTTCGGGTGCAGCTCGACACGCCTGCTGGCGACGTCGTGCTCAACCTCCAGCAGAACGTCGAGCTCCTCGCGCCTGGCTACCGAGAGCAGGAATGGCGAGACGGCGATGTGGTGACGCTCGATCCGCCTCGGCGAGCGGACTTCTGCCAGTACATCGGCGACGTGCAGCTCGCGGACGGAACGACCCTTCCGCGGTCCACTGCTGCGATCAGCACCTGCAACGGAGTGGTCGAGGGCTTGATGTCGGTAAACGGTTCAGTCTACGAGCTCGTCCACGATGACGCGGGCTACGGCCTTGTCGGAACCACGGTGCCCTCGCTTCATGATGAGTACAGCGACACGTTGGCGCTCGCCGGTGCGGAGTTCCAAAACATCGAGCTCTACATGGTGAGCGACACGCTCCGTCGGCAGGACTTCTCGACGCTCTTGGAGCTGCGGAACGACTCGATGGCGATCGCCAACAGCGCCGCGTGGGTCTTCCGCAATGGCGACGGAACCTTCGACAGCAAGATGCGGCTGGTCCTCGTGGGTCACTTGACGTTCCAGTTCGGGGTCCCGTGGAACGCAGATCGCATCGGGAGCGAGGTGGATAGCGTGGACCTGCTGAGGGACTTCCGGACCTGGTACCTCGGCGCACCGGGGCTCGCGTTCCACGACATGGCGATGTTGCTCACGGGCGACGATCCGGACGGTTCCATCGCGGGCTTGGGCTGGATCGAAACGGCGTGCGTCGGGAACTACGACCTCTCGTTTACCGCGACCTACGGGACGACCGCGTTCAGCGGCGTGGTCGCTGCGCATGAGCTCGGGCACAACCTCGGGAGCGATCACGATGTCGCGAGCTGCGGAACCGGTGGCGTCATGTCCGAGTTCTTGAGCGAGAGCACCAACACCTGGTCGACCTGTTCTACGAACGCCATCGACGCGCACCTCGCTGCGCAGACCTGCCTCGACGATCCCGCGCCCGAGCTCGTCTCCTTGCGTGGCGCCCACGGCGACTACGTGGTCGCAGAGCTGAACGGCGCCGCGAACGCCAACCGCCCGGTCCCCTTCGCGTGGGAGACCTTCGAACTCATCCGGCACAGCGGTGGGCTGGTGTCGCTGCGCAGCTACCACAACAAGTACCTGGTCGCGGAGCTGAATGGTGCCGCGAACGCGAACCGCACCCAGATCGGCAACTGGGAGAAGTGGACGCTTCAAGGGAACTGGGACGGCACGGTCGCGTTCCGGAGCTTCCACAACACGTACCTGGTCGCAGAGCCGAGCGGAGCGTTGAACGCGAACCGCACCGCGCGGGGAGCGTGGGAGAGCTTCGTGATGCGGCCGGCCGCATGGTGGATTAACCGGTAGCGCACACCTCGCTTCGAGACGACGAAAGAGTCGCGAGTGACCTCGCGGCTCTTTTCTTTTTGACTGACCAGAGACCGCCGCCCTTTGTCAGCTCCGTTCGGAGCACATCATGCCGACCGAGCCGATTCCGTTGGACGACGTGATTTGGGTCAGCTGACCCCCAGACGCTATCCCGCCTCCAGAACATTGAAAATCCGCAACTGCCCTTCATCATTCCGAATCATAAAGACCGTAGTCGTACTTCCATCTGAATCCTCACCCTCTGTTCCGAGTACCATTTGATATTCGTAGACGGGTTTGTCCTGGTACCTCTCTCCAGTTAACCGAATAGCGTCGGCTCCTGCGTCTGCAATCTTCGCCTTGTACTCTTCGTTTGAAAAGCGATTCACATTGAGGGGGTTTTCTACGTACAAGGATTCGATCGTTTCCACATCAGAGGCGGCAACTGCCGTCTGAAACGTTCTCCAGAAATCAGCTGCTGTTTGCTCAGTAGGCGGCTCAACCCTAGCCGCAGCTTCACTCTCCGGTTCTTCTGTAGGACTAGCTGCTGTTTGCTCAGTAGGCTGCTCAGCGGTAATCACAGCCGCGTTCTCATGTTCTTCTGAACTCGAATCGCAAGAAGAAATAAGCCCTGCAGAAGAAACAAGGCCTGCAATGGCTAGTAGTAAAGTGATGTTCTTCATAGTTGTATAAACTCAAATTCAAAGTAGCGAATTGCTTGGCCGCTCATTTGGCCGCTTGCCGTAACGCCGTCTACCATTTGTCCGTCAACCGTACTATCGCAAAGTTATGATAGGCGGAAGTCCGACGTCTGAAGCGTGACTTTAGAAGCATCGCGCGCTTCGAAAACAAAACGGCCACGAGTTTCCTCGCGGCCGTTTCATCTAGAGCGTGATTCGAAAGAGGTGGGCGTGATTCGGTGTTGAGGTGGGTTCAGACCCGCCGTCCTCGAACCGAGCAATAGCGAGCTATGGCGATCGTGAGCGGATGGGCGGAGATGCACCCATTTTGAATCGCGCTCTAGAGCCGATCGCTGGAGTTTCCACATACCAGAAGCGCATCTCCTCCGTC
>CALJDU010000013.1 GCA_938024995.1 uncultured bacterium | reverse complement strand
CGGAGGTGGTCCGGCGTCGCTCACGCTTGGGTGCCGGCGCCACGTCACCAATCACGAGGTCATCATCGTCATCGTCTTCTTCGGCAGCGGCCTTGTCAGCAGCGGCCTTGTCAGCAGCGGCCTTGTCAGCAGCGGCCTTGTCAGCAGCAGCCTTGTCGGCGGCAGCCTCAGCAGCAGCCTTGTCAGCAGCAGCCTTGTCGGCGGCAGCCTTGTCGGCGGCAGCCTTGTCGGCGGCAGCCTTGTCGGCGGCAGCCTTGTCGGCAGCGGCCTTGTCGGCAGCGGCCTTGTCGGCGGCAGCCTTGTCGGCAGCGGCCTTGTCGGCAGCGGCCTTGTCGGCAGCGGCCTTGTCAGCAGCGGCCTTTTCGGTCGCCACCTTTGCAGCAGCGTCTGCGGCAGCGTCTGCTTCCGCTTCCGGCAACTCAAGCGCGGGTTTCGGCGGAGACGATGGGGAAGGAGCGGTTCCGACGGCAGTCGCACCAACAACGGCGACTGCCGATTGCACGACCGGCGCAGGAGAAGCCTTCGGCACCATCAACTCAAGAGGAGCGCTTGCTTCGGACGGCGCATCCGGAATAGCGGACTCCGGGATACCCACTTCGGCGATCACCTCATCCGTCGTCGGACCGATCGGCATCGCTTGGTCACCTGTGGATCGCTTCGCCTTCGGGGCAGGCAGTGCTTCAAGCGGGTAAGCCACGTTCAGCTCGTTGCGCCAGTCTTTCCACTCCAGCGTCACCAGCGGCGGAGTCTCTGGGCGCTCCGACCACGGGTGGTCGAAGACCGCGATCCGAATGAGCTTGCCCTTCGGCTTGTCTTTCAGACCTTCGCGAATGTCGTCGAGCTGAACGCGCGCGATCAGCTCCGCGGTTGTCTTGGACGTGCCCGCGTCAACGCAGAGGGTTCGCTCGCGGTAAGCAATGGGACGTTCTTTGGTCGGCTCTTCGCTCCGCTCGTGGAGGAGCTTGAAAGCAGGCTCGTCGGCGGCTTTCTTTGCCTTCTCGGACTTGAGCTTCGGCTCTGCGGGGGGCGGAAAGCTCGTTCGCTTGGGTGCAGGAATGGAACTCTTGAATTTGGCTTCTGCTGCCTTCGGCGCGTCCGACTTGGCGGGAGCCTTCGACTCTGCCGGCTTGGACTTCGCGTCACCAACCGCGATCTCTCGCTTCACCGCTTCGATTGCGGCGGGCGGAACATAGGCCATCGTCGCCGCGGCACGGCGCTTCGGCTTGCTCCCGTTCGTCTTCGCGGCTCCATTGTTCGGAGCGGGCTTGGACGCGGGGGAGGGCGTAACGGCTTTGGCGGACGCCGGTGCTGCTGCTGGGGCTGCTGCCGCTGCCGAAGAGACCACAGCAGCAGCGGCGTTCGGAGCAGGCGCAGACTTCGCGGGCTCCGGTGCGACTGCGCCCTCCGCATTGGGCGTCAGGACGAACTGGCGACGGTCGACCGGGTCCAGGATCGTGACCTTGCCGTCGGGGTCGACCGCGCAGCTCGAACCGGTTGGAACACCACCCCGTTCACCCAGCTGTTTCCGGCCGCGACGAAGCGCCATCATCCAGTTGTCTGCTTGGATCGTGACCTCGTTGAGCGGCGTGGAGCCACCCAATTCAGTTACTACGAGCCGCCAATCCTTCGCTGCCAACCTGAGTCCTCTACCCTGCCCGCCGCAGTAAAGCGGCTGGCTGGTAAGTGGTCAAGGTCGAACCGTCGATTCTGGTGCGTGAAGCGCGACGAGAAGGATGGTCAATGCGGTACGCGAGGAGGGTCACTTCGTGGGGTCGATTCTTCGTCCAGATTGCGAGCGTCGGGGCAACGCAGTAGCTTCGCCAACGCTTCGCTCAGACGGTTGCGAAGCAGTGGCGATTCTGAGCGGTGTGGATTTTGGTGGTCGGCCCGAGCGGGGGCTCTGTTCGCGATGAAGCTGCGGTTTCTGTGCTCGCGCAGCTCGGCTGCGAAGCAAGGGTGGCGGGGCTCTTTGACCTGCCGCGTGAACTCGAAGGACCGCGTCCCGCAGCCGTCCTGGTGGAGGCGCTTGACGACGTCGACGCCGGTCGCGCGGCGCTTCAACGCCTGACCTCTGCAGCGCCGCTGGCCGGGGTCCCCGTCCTCCTCGTTGTTACCGTTAAGGGACTGTCGCGTGTTCGCGAGACCGATCCTTTCGATGATCTGGTCTTGTTTCCCTACGTCCCGGCGGAGCTCTACTTTCGCATCCGGCGCGCGGAGTGGAAGCGATCGGACTTCGCGGTCGGCGAGCGAATCAAGATCGGCGCGCTGAGCATCGACATCGCGGCGCACGAGGTATCCGTCGACGGTGAGCAGCGGCGGCTCACGCAGCAAGAGTTCGCGCTGCTCTGCTTCCTTTGCGAGAACCGGGGCCGCGTTTTTTCCAGGCCGCAGCTTCTCGAGAAGGTTTGGGGGGTGGACCACTACGGGAGCAGCCGTACGGTGGACATCCACGTGCGACGTTTGCGAATGAAGCTGGGCCACGGTGTGGCGTCTCTCGAGACCGTGCGCGGCGTCGGCTACAAAATGAAAGCGCCCTGAGATGGCCGAGCGTTCAGGAGCGCCCCTGGCGATCTCCGTGGGAGACGCGGGCGGGATCGGCCCGCTCGTCACGGCCGCCGCGTGTGCGAAGGTTGATGATCACTACTTGGTCTTCGGCGACGCCGAGCAGATGCGAGCGGAGCTCGAACGCGCAAACGTCGACTCGGGTCGGGTCCAGCTGATCGATGTCGGCCCGGGCGAGGAAGTGTTCGCTCCCAGCCCGAAGAACGGCGCCCAACAGCTCGCGGCGCTCGACGCCGCGATCGCGGCGGTGCAAAGAGGTGAAGCGCGCGCGTTGGTCACGGGTCCGACAAGCAAGCGCGCGATCACGGACGCGGGGACCCCGTTCACGGGCCAGACGGAGCGGCTCGCCGCGGCGTGCGGGTTGGCGCCAGATGCGGTCACAATGATGTTCTTCGGTCCGGTCCTTCGTGTAGCGCTGGTGACGACGCATCTCGCGATCGCACAGGTCCCGAGAGCGATCACGGCTGCGCGAGTCGAGCGCGCGACGCGTCATCTCATCGATGCGCTCGCCCGGGTGGAGCAACGCGGCGATGTCTGGGTCGCGGGGCTGAATCCACACGCAGGCGAAGGCGGCCTCTTCGGTGACGAGGAGCCCAAGGTGATCGGGCCAGTCGTGGACGCGCTCCGGGGAGAAGCCCGATTGTCGGGGATGACGCTCAAGGGGCCTGGACCCGCGGAGTCGATTTTTCGCGCCGCCTCGCGCCGGGAGCTCGCCGGCGTCGTGGCCATGTTCCACGACCAAGCGACCATCGCGTCGAAGCTCCTCGACTGGGGCGCGGCGGTGAACATGACCTACGGGCTCCCCTTTATTCGAACCAGCGTCGACCACGGAGTCGCATATGACGCTCGCGCGCGCGGGAGCGCCGATGCAGACGGAATGATCGCGGCGATCGAGCTCGCGCAAAGGATGACGCGTTGACGAACACGAAGAAGACCAAGAAGGCCAGCGTGAAGAAGACCAAGAAGGCCACAGCGAAGACCAAGAAGGCCACCGCGAAGAAGACCAAGAAGGTCACCGCGAAGAAGACCAAGAAGGCCGGCGTGAAGAAGACCAAGACGGCCACCGCGAAGAAGACCAAGACGCCGGCTCCGAAGCGTTCCGCGTCGACGATCGCGGAACGTGGCGCGGCGACCTACGCCGCCGGTCGCGCGCGGAGCGAACACATCGTCGTTCGCGGTGCCAAGCAGCACAACCTTCAGGATGTCACCATCGCGCTCCCGCGAGACCAAATGATCGTGATCACCGGACCGAGCGGTTCGGGAAAGTCGTCGCTCGCCTTCGATACGATTTACGCCGAGGGGCAGCGGCGCTACGTCGAGTCGCTGAGCGCGTACGCGCGCCAGTTCCTCGACCGCCTCCCGCGCCCCGTGGTCGAGTCGATCGATGGGCTCTCGCCGTCCATTTGCATTCAGCAACGCGCGCCCACCCGGAGCCCTCGCTCCACCGTCGGGACGGTGACCGAGGTCCTCGACTACCTTCGCTTGCTCTACGCGCGGCTCGGGGTCCCGCACTGCCCGAAGTGCGGGAACGTCATTCATGGGCAGACCATCCAGGCGATGACCGATCAGCTCCTCGCGCTCCCGGAGGGGACGCGCTTCACGGTCCTCGCGCCGATCGTCCGCGGGCGCAAAGGTCAGTTCAAGCGTGAGCTCACGCTGCTCAAAAAGGACGGCTTTGCGCGGGTCCGGGTGGACGGCGAGATCCGTGGTCTCGACGAAGAGATCACGCTCGACAAGAACAAGAAGCACGACCTCGAGATCGTGATCGATCGCCTCCGCGTGAAGGAGAGCGTAAAGCAGAGACTGACCGAGGCGCTTGAGCTCGCGACGCAGCGCGCGGATGGCCTCGTCCGGATCGTCATCGTTCGCGAAGACGGCGATGAGGAGCGACTTCTCTCCGAGCGTTTTAGCTGCCCAGATTGTCACGTCTCCTTGCCGCCGCTCGAGCCGCGTCTCTTCTCGTTCAACAGTCCCGCGGGCGCGTGCACGACCTGCAGCGGCCTCGGTGTCGTGATCAAGTTCCTCCCGGAGCTCGTGGTGCCGGACGGCTCCCTCTCGATCCGCAAAGGCGCGATCGCGGCGTTCGGCGCGGTGAAGGGCACCTGGGCGAAGTACAGCATCAAGCAGCTCAAGAAGAAGATGAAGACGCTTGATCTCAAGGCGCCGTACGAGTCGCTGAGCGACGCCGAGCGCCATGAGATCATGTACGGCCGCGACGGTGGCTACGAGGGCATCTTGGTCTGGCTCGAGCGACGGATGGTCGAGTACGAGAAGCGCCGGCGGGAGTCCGGCGCGAGCGAGGCGAGGACCTTCGAGTACCTCGAAGAAGCCCTTGGTCAGTATGCCGCGACGGTCACTTGCGACAGCTGTGACGGAGCGCGGCTCAGCGCGGCGGCCTTGTCCGTGACCCTCGGCGACGTGAACCTTCACGAGTTTTGCTCGATGCCGCTTGAGGAAGCGCGGAACGCGATTGTCTCGCTCGAGTTGACCGACCGGGAAGCGGTGATCGCGGAGCGCTTGGTGAAGGAGGTCCGTGATCGCTTGGGCTTCATGATCGACGTTGGGCTCTCCTACCTCACGCTCGGGCGCTCCAGCGCGACGCTTTCTGGAGGCGAGGCGCAGCGGATCCGGCTCGCGACCCAGATCGGTTCCGGGCTCATGGGCGTGCTCTACGTTCTCGACGAGCCATCGATCGGTCTACACCCGCGCGACAACGGTCGCTTGATCCGGACCATGCACGGCCTGCGGGATCGCGGGAACACGGTCATCGTGGTCGAGCACGATGAGGAGACCATTCGCGCTTCCGACCACGTCGTCGACATGGGACCGGGGGCGGGGGAACGGGGCGGCGAAGTGGTGTCTCAGGGCACCCCGGACGAGATCGCGAACGACCCCAACTCGCTCACCGGGCAGTTCCTCCGCGGAGACAGGGTGATCGCGATCCCGAAGACGCGTCGCGCGCCCCAAGACCACTTCACGATCGAGAACGCGAGCGCGAACAACCTCAACGACCTCACGGTGTCGATCCCGACCGGCGTCTTTACGTGTGTCACGGGCGTCAGCGGGAGCGGAAAGTCTTCGCTCATCATGGACACGCTGCTGCCGCTCGCGCGCACCGAGCTTTCCAACGCGCGCGCGAAGGCGGTGAAGGGACGCGTCGCGGGCCTCGAAAAATTCGACAAGGTCGTGCACGTCGATCAGCAGCCGATCGGCAAGACCCCGCGGAGCAACCCGGCCACGTACACGGGCGTGTTCTCCATCGTGCGCGAGCTCTACGCGGGCCTCCCGGAGGCGAGGGCGCGCGGCTACAAACCAGGGCGCTTCTCGTTCAACGTGAAGGGCGGCCGCTGCGAGTCGTGCCACGGCGATGGGCACACCAAGATCCCGATGCACTTCCTGCCTGACGTGGTCGTGCAGTGCGACGTCTGCAAGGGGCGCCGCTTCAACCGCGAGACGCTCGAGGTTCGCTATCGGGGTCTCGACATCGCGGACGTGCTCGAGATGGACATCGACGGAGCCTCTGCGCACTTTGAGGCGCACCCGGGGATCTCACGACGCCTGACCGCGCTTCGGTCCGTGGGGCTCGGGTACCTGTCGCTGGGACGGGCCGCGACGACCTTGAGCGGCGGTGAGGCGCAGCGCGTGAAGCTCGCGAAGGAACTGGCGAAGAAGGCGACCGGGAGCACGCTCTACATCCTCGACGAGCCGACCACCGGTCTTCACCTGAGCGACGTCGAGCGCGTCATCGACGTCCTCCATCAGCTGGTCGATGCCGGGAACACGGTCGTCGTGATCGAGCACCACCCGGACGTGATGAAGGTCGCCGACCATATTCTCGATCTGGGTCCGGAAGGTGGGCAGGGCGGCGGTAACGTCATCGCGGAAGGCACGCCGGAAGCGGTGTCGGCGATGACGGCGTCGCACACCGCGCCGTTCTTGGCCGCGGCGCTCTCATAACAGGCGCTCTCTGCGCTCTCGTAGGACGCGACCCGGAACGAAGCGCTACTCGACGCGGTTCTCGACCGACAGAACGCCGAACGGCTTGAGGCCGCCGACGCGCTCGATCCGGGCGGCGCGCTCGAACGTCGACATCCGACCATCGCCGTCCAGGTCGCCTTCCGCGCGGATGGTGATGGCGGACGCCTCATCATCCGCGGCCACTCCGCACCCGTCTTGGCTCGGGATGAACGTGTAGCGAAACCGGAGCGGCGTCGTCGGCATGAAACCGAGCGCCATCCACGTGAGTCGCCCCGGCTCTTCTTCGCTGATGAAGTCGACCTCGACCGCGTCGACGGAGGGCGTCGCTGGCGTGGGACCGGCCGGGGGCGGGAAGCAGCGGCGGCGGCGACCGCCCGGGGTCTCGTGGGTCGCGTCGTAGTACATCACGGTGCGCGCATAGATGCTGGCGAGCTGCGTCGTCGCCTCACTGATCTTGCTGCTGCGTACCTGTCGAACGAAGGACGGGATGAACGCGGCGAGCAAGACGCCGACCACGCAGAAGAGAACCGCAGACTCAATCAGCGTGAGCCCCGCCAAGCGTCGCGACGACCGCTTCACGGGGCCCCGCTTGGATCCGCGACGTCTTCCGGTTCCGCGTCGCTGGCGTCGCTGGCGACGTCTGCCACGTCTGCGGCGCTATCGTGATCTTGCATCGCCTCTTCTGCGACGAACCCGCGCGCCGGGAGCGCGTTCAGGTCGATGGGCTCCCCCACCAGAAGGAACAGCGATGGAGGCAGGTAAGGGTAGCTCTCTTGGTGCGCTCGCTCGAACTCTTGGTTCGCATGGGTAAACGCTTCAGCGTGCGCGCGTGATCGAAGCGACGCGATCTCGCTCCTCATCCGGGCGCGGACGTCCTCGTTGTCGACGGTTCCGTACATCTCCTCGAGATGCCGCGCGGCTTGCTCGAGACGGCCGGCGTCGCGGAGCTGGTTCGCGTTCACCATCGCCAGCCACGCGGGGCCGGCGCCTTGTCGCGCGGCGACCATCATGTGCTCGGTGGCGCGCTGGCGCAGCGCTGCTTTCTCATCCGGATCGTCGAGCATCGGGACGAGCTCGTATGCGATTGTGGCGCCAGCGTCCCACGCGATGTCACCGTTGTCGGGGAAGCGTCGGGTCGCGCGCTCCAGAAAATCGATCGCGCGTCGGGTCTCCTCCACGGTCGCGCCGTCGGGCGTGTAGATGCCCGCGACGCCGACCCACTGGTACGCCCGCGCGAAGTCTGGATCGAGCGAGACGATGACCTCGCCGTAGCGAAAGACGTGGTTGACCGAACCGCCCTGGGCGAACTCGTCACCGAAGTAGACGAGCGCCTTCATCCAGACGAGGTCCGCGAGCGCCTTCTTGTGGCCCAGCGACATGACCCCCAACCACTCGGCGGAGGGCAGGTAGTACATGTCCTCGTACTTCTGGGTGTCGCCGTAGTGCTCCATCGCGCGCACGCGAACCGCCCGCGTCGCGACGCAGAGCAGCGCGAGAACGAGGATCCCGCCGAGGACACGTTTAGGGTCACGCACGCGCCTACGATACCCAAAAGCGGCCAGGTGGCCACCGTTGGGGGACGAAGACGTGCCGCCCCTTGTTTGGGCAACGTGACTGGGTGACTGGGACCCAGTCCGCGCGCTAGCGCTCGACCCGGCGACGTCGGATCCAGAGCGCGGTACAGGCCAAGAGCATCCAGAGCGGGTCGCCTGGCTGCGATCCGGTCGCGCAGAGCGCACCGCCGCTCAAGCCGCCGTCTCCGATGTCCACGGTTCCATCCGGATCGAGGTAGTCCGGGGTCCCGTCGTCGTCGCCGTCGTCGTTCGTGGGGTCACCGTCATCGTCACCGTCCTCCGTCGCGGTCGGGGTTCCGTCGTCGTCGTCATCGGCGTCCTGGAAGTCGGGAGCGCCGTCGCCGTCGGTGTCTTGGACCGGCGCCATCGTTCCGCCGTTGTCCGGGTCGAAGGCGTCGTCGAGACCATCGCCGTCGATGTCGCTCCCGCTCGGGACAGCATCGGGGACACCGTTCATGTCGGCGTCGTGACCCTCGATCGCGTCGCCCACTGTGTCGTTGTCGCTGTCGAGATCGAGGTAGTCGGGGGCGCCATCGCCATCGGTGTCAGCGCACGGGCCGTCGCCGCACTCCACGCCGTCCACGATCCCGTCGCCATCGCTGTCGATGTCGAGGTAGTTGGGCACGGTGTCGCCGTCGGTGTCTGGCGTGTCTCCCGCGTCCGTGATCTCGTCTGCGGTCGGGAGGCCGTCGCCGTCGTCGTCGGGGTCGAGGTGGTCCGGCGTCCTGTCGCCGTCCGTATCAGGACAGCTGTCGGGATCCGCGACAGACGCAGGCGGCGGGCACTCAAAGGTGTCCGGGAGCGAGTCGCCATCGCTGTCGGTCGGCGCCGAGTCCGGGTCGAGGTAGTCTGGGACGTCGTCCATGTCGGCGTTCGTGTTCTCCGGCACGCCATCGCCGTCCGTGTCGGGCACAACCTCGCTCATGTCGGGGAAGGAGTCCCCGTCGCTGTCGGTGTCGTACCAGTTGGGCAATCCGTCTTCGTCGACGTCGTCGCCGTACTCCTCGCCCTCCGTGACCTCGATCCCGGTCGGGATGGTGTCGCCGTCGTCGTCGGCGTCTTGGTAGTCCGGCGCGCCGTCTTCATCGAGGTCGGGAAGCGGCGCGGGAGCGCCGATGACGCCGCCGCAGTCTGCGTCCGCTGCACAGTCGGGGTCGAACGCATCGTCGAGTCCGTCGCCGTCCGTGTCCGCGCCAGATGGCTCGGCGTCTGGGACCCCGTCGTGATCATCGTCGTGTCCCTCAAGCGCGTCGGGAAGCGAGTCGCCATCCGCGTCGAGGTCGAGGAAGTCCGGGGACTCGTCGTCGTCGGTGTCGGGGAGGGGAAGGGGGCTCGCGGCGACCCCATCGTCCACGCCGTCTCCGTTCGCGTCCGCGAAGTCGTCCACGATGCCGTCAACGTCGGTGTCGTCTCCGCCGCCTTCGGTGAGGTCCGGGATCCCGTCGCCGTCTGCGTCGAGATCGAGGTGATTCGGGACACCGTCGCCGTCTTCGTCGTGCGCGCTGGGGACCGCGTCGCACACGCCGTCTAGGTCGGCGTCGTCGCAGTCGTTCGCGTCCCGGTCGAGGTAGGTCGGGACACCGTCGCCGTCTGGGTCGAGAGGTCTTCGCCGCCGAGTTCGTCCTCGTCGAGAATTCCGTCGTTGTCGTCGTCGAGGTCCTCGTCATCGGGAACCCCGTCCTCGTCGTTGTCGTCAAACTCGCAGGTGCCGACCGGCGAGCAGCGGGCGACGCCGCTGCAGTCGGTGTCTGTGACGCACTCGGCACACGTTCGAGCGACCACGTCGCAAACCGGGGTCTCCGGAGTCGCGGCGCAATCGTCATCGTCGTCGCACCCCGGCACGCACATGCTCGCGGGGTTGCAGACCGTGCCCACGTCACAGTCGTCGTCGCTGTCGCACTCGACGCAGGTCGGCGCGCCCATCGAGGTGACGCAGATCGGCGCCGCGTCATCGCAGCCGATGTCGACGCCGCTCCCCATCTCAGAGTCCTCGCAGGGCAGGCAGACGTTCGATGCACCGCTGGTGTCGCAGACGGGCGCGTCTGCGTCGCAGCCCACGTCGAGCGTCGCGCTGTCGTCGAGGCAGGGCTGACACATCGCGGGCGTGCCGCCGTCGTCGCAGAGCGGCGCGGTCGCGAGGCAACCGTCATCGATCCCCGCGCCGGTCGCCGAGTCGAGACACGGCGCGCAGCTGTTGGTGTCTTCGTCGCACACGCCGCCTGCGCAGTCCGCATCGGCCAGGCATTCCACGCAGACGTCGGGGTCGGCGCGGATGTCGCAGGCGGGCGTCGCCGCGTCACAGCCACGGTCGATCATCCCTGGCGCGGCAGAGTCGACGCAGCCAACGCACATGTTCGTCATCGCGTCGCACACCCCGCTGGCGCAATCCGCGTCCGCTGCGCACTCCACGCATGTCGCAGAGGTGGCGCTCTCGAGGCAGACAGGCGTCGCCATGTCGCAGCCGCGATCCGTGGCGCCGGCGGCTGCCGAGTCGACACATGTGATACACAGACCGCCTTCGCACGCGCCGGCGGGTTCGGGGTCGTCGACGCAGAAGTTCCACGCGAAGCCGTCGTTGCGTCGCGTGGGCGTGACGGTCATGTCGACCGAGGTAAACGTACCCGTTAGCTCGATCGTTCCCTCCGCGCCTGCGAAGAAGGGCGTGCCGGGGCCGCAGGGCGCGCCATCGGTGTCTTCGCAGTTCACGACGCCGCCTCGGACCTGCAGGAGGCGCGAGCCGGAGACCCTTCGCACGGGCACCGAGAAGGTGAGGTCGGTGGAGTCGAGCAGCCACAAGTGCATGCGTGGGTTCGTGATCGGCGCGCCGAAGTTGATCATGACCGTGAGCGGGGTCCCTCCAGTCGCGACCAACGCGCTACCGGACGAGACAGGGAGCCCTCCCGGTTCCGGGTTCGGCGCGAAGTGCCCGAGGTTGACCGTGCTCGACGTAAAGCGCCCGGCCCCCGTAACGGTCTGGGAAATGGTTCTCCCGGGGAACACGACCGACTGGGCCGTCCCGTCACCCATGCGCGTCTCTGACCAGCAGTTGCCTCGGGAAAGACAGTCGGCGTCCACAGTGCAGCCGGTGCACGTCGGGCTCGCGCCGCTGGTGTCGCAGACCGCGGCGGTCTCATCGCAGCCCGGGTCGCCCCACGCTTCACTGTCGGTGCACTCGGCGCAGACGGCTGCCTCGGTGCAGACGAGGGCGACGTCATCGCATGTGGTCCCCTCCGTGGCGTCCGTGTCGACGCACGTCCCGCTCTCGCAGGTGTGGAAGGTGCAGTCGTTTCCGTCTTCACAGTCGAGGTTGTCGAGGCACTCGGTGCACATGTCGGTCGACAGGTCGCACACCGCACCACCGACGCAGCCGACCGGGCCGACCAACCGCGCCTCTCGCCATTGACCCTTGTTCGTCGAGAGGCCGCCGGCGTGGGTCCGCTCGATGACGAGGTCGAAGCCGGTCACGTTTTCCAGCGCGCCGAGCTCGACCGTCGCGGTGTTGAAGCCGCGAGGGACCGTGGTCGACGGGGCCGAGTAGATCGTCGCGCCGCCCGCACCCTTCACGATGAGCGAGAAGAGCGTGATCGATTCGTCCGGGGACACGCCCGCATCGTTGAAGAGCTCAAAGCGCGTCACGACCGGAATCGGCGTCGTGTAGGTGTAGCTGACCGTGGTCGGGAGCGGGATGGGGACGCTGTTCGGCGCGTATCCGGTGGACACGTCACCGTCGTGGGTCTCGGCGAGAGAGAAGCTCGCTTGCGCAGGTGGCAGACCGGGAGCGGTCGCGCCGTCGGGCGTGTAGATCTTTTCGGCGCACGGGACGCAGGTGCCGGTGCCGACATCACAGATGGGCGCGCCCGCCATCGTGCAGTCCGCGTCTTCAGCGCAGCCGAATGGGTTCTCCTCGCGGCACGACGCGCCGTCGCCGTTCGTCGCGAAGGTACGCGGGTACGTGGTCAACAAGGTCGCGGCACCGGTTCGCTTGTCGAGCAAATAGAAGCGTCCGTCGGTGTTGTCATAGGCGTAGAGCGCGCCACCGGTTGTCGAGAACATGACGCCCGCGCTGTCGGGACCACCGGTCGCGCCGATGTGGATGACCTCGCCGGAGAGCGGGTTGATGGTCACGAGGTCACCGCGGCTCACACCGTAGAGAAGCCCGTCGTCTTCAACGTAGGCGAGGTCCGCGGTCGCGGCTGCCTCCGAGAGGAGAATGGTCGTCGTCTCGCGGGTGTCGAGATTGATCTTGTAAAGGGTCCGGATCGCGGACTGCATGGCGTAGAGGAAGCCGTCCTCGCCAGTGTCGCCGCTGTTCATGATGCGGGGAGGGAACGTCGGGTGCGTCCCGAGGTCCAAGACGCTTCCATCGCTCCCGATGCGGAGGAGGTTGGTCGAGACCCGCGTCGTCCGGTCGTGCGCGACCGCGTAAATGTAGCCATCGGATGACCGGAAACCCATCGCGTTGTAGTTGAAGCCGTGAGCGTCTCCGCCGATGTCGTCGATAACGAGCGTCCCGGGATCGATCGAGAGCAACTGCGCGGGCAGGTCGGCGCCCATCCACGCGACTTCACCGCAGTCGAACGTGGGTTGCGGGACACACGCGGGGGCGCCCGCCACGGCGCCGCAAATTGGGGTTCCGCCGCTGCAGTCCGAGTCGCTTGTGCAGACGCCGGTCGTGAACATGCTGACGTCCGACGCGGAGGTGCACGGCGAAGAAATCGTGGCGGTGACGGTGTAGGTCGTGGCGGGGGACAGACCGCTGATTGCGTCGTCAGGGCAGGACCACTCGCTGTCGACCACGGTGCCGACGCAGCTCCCGGTGAAACCGGCGCCGATGACCGTGACGTTGACGGTTTCGCCGTCGGGGGCGGTCGTGGCGCCAGCGGGGGTCAAGCTCTCGTCGCCGTAGAGGCCTGGGTCGAGCGCGATGGTGACGGCGCCGCCGATGGGAAGCGCGAAGGCGTTGAACGCGGTCGGGAGCCCGCAACGAACGTTGCACGCGGCCGGCATCGCCACGCCACGCGCGTTGAAGCCGGCGGCCGCGCCGAGCGCGTTGGGATCGTCGACGACGCCGACGTGCGTGTTGCGGGTGGCGGAGTTGTTGTACGAGCCGATGTAGATCTTGCCGTCGACCGCGAGCGAGAGCATCCCGCCAAAGAGCCCGTTCGCGATGTCGTACTCATGAATCGCGCCGTCCGCGAGGTTGACCTGAAAGAGGGTCGCGGAGGGGCGGTAGTTCTGTGTGTAGACCTTGGTGTCGTCCGGCGAAAACTGAACGCCGTAAGTTGAGTTGCTCCCGCCGGTCACGCTTCGCGAGGAGGCGGGAGGACGAACGTCTCCAGGCCAGAGAGCGTGCCGCGGCAGCGGTCAAAGTCCATGACGTGGACGGTCGCGCGCTGCGGTGAGGTTTGGCTTCCGCCGAACGCGATTTGGTTTCCGGACGACGAGAACGCGATCTGCCCGAGACCGCCGTTGATCGTGGGCGTGATGTCGGTCCAGGCGGGTGCGGTGATGCCGATGTTGCGAACGCGCATGACACCGACGCGGTTCTCGCCGCCGGCTCCGCCCGACTCTGTGGCGACGAGCCAGTAGTCCACGCCATCAGAGTGCGAGACGACACCCAAGAGCTCGCTGGTGTTCGCGGTGCCTCCGATCGTGACCGGGGTCCCGACCTGGACACCAGGACTGGTCCGCATATCGAAACGCGTGAACCTGATGCTCCCCCGGTTGCGCGGCTGCGTGACGATGAAGAACTGATTGGGCGCGCTCGGGATCGGGATGATGATCCCCGATTGCGATGCCGATGGGTCACCGCCGAGGTTGCTCGTCGAGATCTGTGTGTTGGCGCTGTTCCATGCGCGGATCCCGTCCGTGAAGAGCACCAGTGCTCCGGTCGCGGGATCACTCCAGGTCGCGACACCTTCAAGTGTGCTGATGACCGGGTTGGTGCTCGCGGTGAGCGCGCCGTCGGCGTCCCACGAGAGCCGACAGCGCGTCCCGAAGACCTAGTTGCTGTGATGGCGGGAGGTGGCCTGCGCGTAGCCGTCGGCGCTGATGAGCGTCGCGGCGAACGCCAAGATGAAACCAAAGAAGCGAAGCGTACCCATCAATCTCATCCCAACCGTTCCAGAGTCCCCGTGCTGAGGATCCCGAGGAACGGGCGGCGAGATCAACCGAATTCAGGCCGCGCGGCTACGACTTGCGGACGCGCTTGGTCTTACCGTCAATGGAGTAGCCGCTCGGGAGTTGCGGACGGATCGCATCCGCTTTGGCCACGACGTATTCGTGCTCGATGAAGCCGTCGAGAATGTGGGCGCGAACCCGAACGCTCTCTTCTTCAATCAAGCGCTCTTCAAGCTCGGCCTGCGCCTCTTGCGCGTCCGCTTGCGCGAGGACCGCGGAGGCCGCGTAGAACCGGCAAGGCTCGTTGACATCATCGAGGAAACGAACCGCCGCCGCGCGGATGCGGGGATCGCTGCGGTCGCTCAACTGAGCGAGGGTCTGGTGCTTCTTCTCGGGGTCGCGCTCGTACTCGGTGTCCATGTCCTCGAGAAGAGCGAGCAGCTCAGTGGTCAGTCGCTCTTCATCGAGCAGCGACTTCAGCATCTTGATCGGCCAGGAGATGGAACCGTCGGACTTGACCGCCTTGAGACTGCGAAGGAGGGGCGGGATCGCAACGTCCCCGGCGCCGATGATCCCGCGGAACGCGAGGTCCTTCTCTTCTTGGTCGGTGATCCGCGGGTCGATGCTGAACGCGAAGCGCGTGATCAACGCTTCGACCGCTTCTTCGGTCTTGGCCGCGGAGAGCGCTTGAATGGAGTCCCAGCGGTCGACCGCTTGCGCGCGCTTGTTCGCGACGCGGGTGACGTGCTTCTTGAGGTTGCCGCTTTTTCCGAACAGGCCGAGGAATCCCATGACGGGCGTCTAGCAGACCGCCTCGCGCTCGCCAAACCGATCGAGGGTCAGAGTGCCGTCGCGAAAAAGAAAACCGTCGGACCAAAAAGAAAAGCGGACGCCGAAGCGCCCGCTTTGTCTTTCACATCTGCGCGAACGTTACTCGGTGATCTCGACCGCGGTCGGGAGGTAGACGACGAGGCCCACCGTGAACATGTGGTTCATCTGGAAGATGCGGTCGTTCTCGTCGATGCGACCGTCAGGGAAATCACCCGAGCCGTCGCGTGCTTCGTCGGTGCCAGAGGTGTTCCACGAGAAGGGCATGCCGCGCCACTCGAGGTTCAGCCCCAAGAAGTCGTTGAAGTACATGGTGAGACCGGCGCCGAAAGTCGGCGCGATCGCGACGCGGGTCGCGCGGTTCGTGGCCGTGCAGCCGCCCGAGAGGCAGTCCGTCGGCGACTGTTCTGCTGCCGTGACGTTGGCGCGCTCTTCCAGACCAACGAAGGCGACGCCCAAGAAGATGTGGAAGTCGGTGTCGACGAAGAGCTTCTGGAAGAGGGCGAGCTTTCCGCGGAGCGGGATGAAGTCGAGCTGAAGGCCCGCGTTCCACTGCATCTGCGCGATCTGCTGATCGAACACGTCGCTGTTCGGGAGGCTCAGCCGGTTACGGTCAGTGGTGACACCCTTTTGCTGAATCTCGTCGGTCAGGTTCGTGTTGAGACCCGCGACGCCATAGTTGCCGAAGAGGCCTACCCCGAGCCAGTCGGTGAAGTGGTAGTGAATCTGAAGGCCGGCCTGCAGCGTACGGGTGTACTGATCCTGCAGCGTGAAGGTGAACATCGGCTGAAGCTGAATGCGTCCCTTCCGGTAGAGCCGCATGTGACGCACCGCCGGCGCGTTCGCGAGCGGGCCCGTGATCTCCACCTCAGCCTGCGCTGAAGCGTCGCTCGGGGTCGCGAAGACACCACACGTGAGCGCGGCGGCAGCGATGAGAGCGACGAGGAGTTTGTTTTGCTTGTGCTGGTTCATTGCAGTTCCTCGCATCACTTAGGCAGCTTGTACTCAAAGCTGAACGGGAAGAAGATCGTGAAGCCAACGTGCACCGAGGTGTTGTTGGTGAAGGTGTTGCTGCCTGAGAGCCAGGTGTCTTGGTCAAGGCGGTCCGACGTGCCGTCGCCATCCGAGTCAATCGTGTCGAGGCCGACCTCGGTGTTCTCGAATCGCTCGAGGTACATGTAGTTCCGGAACTCGGTGAAGATCGAGAGGAAGCGAGAGACGAAGATTCGGATACCCACGCCGACGTTGAACGCGACCCGGGTGCCGAAATCGAACTGACGAATCTCAGGGTCGATGATCGGCACGGGACGAGTCCGCATGATGCCGATGCCGCCAACGATGTAGGCGTCCCACTGGAAGATGAACTTGTTGAAGCCCGCGAACTTTCCGTAGAAGGGAACGTACGTGAAGTTGAGGTACGCGCCGAGCTGCCACTGCGTGATCGGAATCGCGAGACGGGTGCTTCGACGAACAAAGAAGTTGAGGTCCGTGCCCGTGAGGTCGTCCTGGAACTGGTACCAGAGGAAGTTCACGCCGAGCGCGAGGACGTTCGTCCACCAGTAGTTGAGGGCGACGCCGATGGCCGGGTGGGAGACGAACGGGTCATTGACCGTGAACGCCGCTGAGGGAGCGAGCTCCACGCGGTTCAAGCGAAGCGCGTAAACCTGCTGCACCGCGTAGATCTCCTCTACGGTCTCGGTGCCACGCGGCGCGTCGTCGCGAGGGCCGGTGTCGGCGGTCTGCTCGCCCACGAGGTCGCCGATCACATCGCCTTCGCCAGCGCCGAAGTCTGCGGCATCGCTGCCGTCACCTTCTTCGACCGGCGCATCGGCTTCGTCGGTGCCGAACGACATTCCGCCGCCATCGTCGACAACCTCGTCGACGGTATCGCCGGCCGCGTCCCCCATGTCGTCGACCATGTCGCCCGCGGCATCACCCGCGGCATCGCCAATGTCTTCAACGGGCTCTTCGCCTTCATCAAGGCTGAAGTCCATCTGTGCCTGCGCCGCGCTGCTGAACCAAAGTCCGCTCGCGAGCAGGGCCAAGATGGCCAGAAATCTAGGAAAGTTCTTATTCATCGAGACCACACCTCGCGTCGTCCTCTCTGCCTGGCGCTTCACCGTCGGGAACCGTACCAGGAACTACTCTCTCGTTGCTGCGCTTCTTGCGTTCCACAGCGTCGCTTAAGCCCATGAAATCACTCGGAAAATCGTGTTCTTGGAATAAGCGAGGCGGAGCATATCACGCGAAATCTCGCACAATCAACCAGGATCCCCGCCCGTTCGCTTTCACTGCTGTCTCCCCCCAGTGGGAGACGGTAAAAACCGCCTAAGCAGCAAGGGAAGAATCGTCCGGATCAGCAAAGAGCGCGGCGACAAAGCTCTTTGCGTCGAACTCACGGAGATCTTCCATACGCTCGCCAATTCCGATGTATCGGACCGGAACACCATGGCGATCGACGATCCCGAGGATCACGCCGCCCTTGGCGGTGCCGTCCAGCTTGGTCAGGACGATGCCGGTGATCGGGACCGCGCTCTTGAACATCTCTGTCTGCTGAATGGCGTTCTGACCCGTCGTCGAATCGAGGACCAAGATGACCTCGTCGGGCGCGCGACCAAGAGCCTTCTCCGCGCTGCGGTACACCTTCTTGAGCTCTTCCATCAACGGCTGCTTGGTGTGCAAGCGTCCCGCGGTGTCCACGATGACCGCGTCGGCGCCCATCTCGACACCTTGCTTGACCGCGTCGAAGATCACGGAGGCGGGGTCGGCGCGGTCTTTCCCGCGGACCACTTCGCAGCCCACGCGTCGCCCCCAAACCTGAAGCTGCTGAACCGCCGCGGCGCGGAAGGTATCGCCCGCCGCCAAGATGACCTTCTTGTCGTTCTCGCTGAGCCGCGACGCGATCTTGCCGATGGTGGTCGTCTTGCCGACCCCGTTCACACCCACCACCAACACGACCGTCGGCGAGTTCGTGAACGTGATCCCGCCAGGGGAGTCTCCCAGGATGGCGCGGGCCTCTTCCCGCAGGACCTCCCACGCACCGTCGGAGGAGAGCTCGCCCTTCATCTGGGCGCGCAGCGTGGTGAGCATCTTGTCGCAGGTGTGGACCCCGAGGTCGGCGCTGATGAGGACCTCTTCGATCTCATCAAGGAGCGCTGGGTCGAGCTCCTTCTTGCGTCCAAAGAGCTTCGCGAGCCGGCTGACGAAGCCTCCGCGGGTCGACTTGAGGCCACGACGTAGCTCCGCCAGCTCTTCCGGATCGGGGGGCTCGGATGGGGGTGCGGGCTCGGCTTCTTCCGGCTCGTCCGGTTCTTCGGGCTCCGCGTCACGCTGAACCTGCTTGGGCTCATCGCGATCGGACGGAGTGTCCACGTGCACGTCGTCGTCCGCTTCAGCGGTGACCTTGTCCTCGGCGTCTGGTTCGCGGGTGTCGGTGGCCTCATCGGGAAGCGCGGGAGAGCGTCGACCGAGAAGTACGAACGCAACAATCGCGACGAGAGCGACGACCGCTCCGATGATCAGATTCGGATCCATACCTGCCTTTCGCGCCGATGTGCCATCGGGCGGACGGCGACTCTATCGACGGCGACGCGAGGGCGTCAACGGCGAGGGCGACGCAGGTCCGCATGGGCGCTCAAGCTGTGAGGTCGCGCTCCTCGTTCACCCGCGATCGCGTTGGATCTTGTCCACCTCGGATTGCACGTGATCAACGTCGAGATCGGTCGCGATCCCGGGCCCGTAGTAGAGCCGATCGACCTCCGTGGAGAGCGGGGCGAGAATCGGGAGCTTCGCCGCGACCTCTTGGTTCGTCGTCATCGGAAAAACGCGCTGCCCAAACGTGGGAGCCGCCAGCTCGCGGAACGGGACGAGCAGGCGATCGCGGTGGGCGCGTAGCCGAACGACGCACACGCTCCATTCGCCCCGGTGTGGAATCGCGCCGGCCAGCTCTTCGGGGGCGTAACCACGCGCCCCGACGACCAGGCGTCCAGGGCCATCTTGGGTGATGTGCATGGAGAAGCCGCCCGTTGCGTCCGCCTCGGCGGTGGTCTCGGTGCCGTTTGCGTCCACCCACACCGCGGCGCCGAAGTGAATCGGTTCCCCGGATGTTTGGTCGATGATGGTGCCCTTGATGTCGTGGTGAATCGCGCGGAGCGTCTTCTTCCCCACGGACACCCCCGCAGGAGCACGAGGTGGAGCGTGTCGCTTGATGGGAACGGCGGGCGTCGCGCGAGCGCTCACGATGAAGGCGAGGAGAAGCGCGAACGCGAGCGCACCGAGAGACACCAACACGCCCCATGAGCCCGAGGCCTCCGCGGGAGCGACGACGATCGACTCAGACCGCGCCGCTGGATGGCCAGGCGTGTCGGACTCAAAGATCGCGACAAAGCGAACGGCGTCTTCGGTGTCCCAATCGATCGATGCCGTCGAGCGTCCGTTCGCGTCCGTGAGAACGGTCGCGCGATGGATCTCGCTGGGGTTCGCGGTGGCGCTGTTGGTGACGTCGTCCTCGCTCGCGCCGTCTCCCGTGCCTCCTGAGATCTCGTAGATGCCGATCGCTTGGCTGCGAAGTGGGCCGTCGGCATTGGTCAGGGTCAGCTCGAACTCGACCGGCTCTCCCATCCGAGGTGCCCGCGTGCCGATCCGCTCCATCGTGAGCTGCGTGTCGCGGAACTTTACGACGCGGAGCTCGGCGCGGCTCGGGGCGCGTCGCGCGTCGCCCGCAAAGACAACACGAAGGCGTCCAGGGCCAACATCGCCGAGGGCTGTGGTCGAGACCTCGAACGAAACCGTTTCTTCATCGGTCGACGCGACCGCGAGTTGGCGATCCAGCTCGTCGGTGAGGGTCAGCGTGATTCGACCTTGCTCCACCGACGACACTTCGACAGGCAGGCGAAAGGTCTCGGCGTCGAGATCGATTTGTCCGTCGGAGACAATCCGGAGACGCAAGAGCGCTCGCTCGAGGTCAACGTCTTGCACCACCGCGACCGTCGCGTGGGTCGCGCTCCCCGCGTAGGAGGCGATCAACTGATAGGCACCCAATGGCAACGCGAGCGGCAGGATGAAGACGCCTTGCCCGCTCGTCCGGATCGGATCGGGGCGTAGAGTAGGGCGCGCGTTGCCATCGCTGGCTTGGGCAACCACATGAACAAGCTGACCGCCGAGCGGAGCGCCGAGATCATCCCGCAGGACCCCTTGCACCACGACGCCTTGGGTCTGCCGCTCTACTGAGAGCTCGATCCGCGTCTCTGCGCGAACGCGAACGACCGGCTGGGCGGCAGTGCTGAGCGGTGCGAGCGCCATCCAGATCACCGCCAGCATCCAACCGCCCCGCATACCGCGGAGAATACGTGACGGAGCCCCAGCGTGATGTAATGATTCTAACAGTTACGACCTTCTTGTCGGGACACCAGCAGCAGGTTTGGTGACCGAAATTGCAGTGTTTTCGTGCGTCGAACACACAAACTGAGAAGAAGAGGTGCACTCTGCCTTTGAGGGTGTAATATTATAGTCATGTTGAAGACTGGGACGTCTACACCGTCATATCGACGGAGGGCACAGGCGATGAAAAAAGGATGGTTCCTTACAGTCTTGATGGGTTTGGTCGCGTTGGTGTTGGTTCACAGCGATCCAGCGGTCGTCACGGCGGATGCGCGCTCCGACTATCTCGTCCGCCTCCTCGAGAACTCGTCGACGTTCCGTGTTCGTGCTCAGGCAGCGCTCTCCATGGGCGGCTTGGACCGTGACCCCGACATCCTCTCAGCGTTGACCGCCGCGTTGAACGACGACCATCCTGCCGTCCGAACCGCGGTGGCGTCAGCTCTTGGACGATATGGGGATACCGAGGCGGTGCCGGCGCTTCAGCGCCGCATTCGTCGCGAACGGAACCGCGCGGCGAAGCGAGCCATGCAAGAGGCGGTTCGCACGATCGAAGCCAGCGGTGGTGGGGAAGGGGGAGGAGGATCCCCGACAGCCGATCCCCCGCGCGTCGACAACGCTCGTTTCTACGTCGCCGTTGGCCGTCCAGGAACCAAGGTCCGAGCCATCGCCCGTCCTCGACTCGTCGCGATGCGCTCGTTCCTGGCGGAGCAAATCGGGGACATCGACGGTGTACAGCTCGCGCCTGACGATGAAAGCAACTCGGCCGCGCGACGAACGACGCGTCGTCGACGGATGACTGGGTTCTTCATCGACAGCTCCATCGTCTCGATCGAAGACCGCGGCGATGGGGTCCGCGCGTCGGTCTCGCTCATCGTCAACACATACCCCGGTCGTGATATGCGCGCGATTCTTCAAGGCGCCGCGACCGTTCAAGGCGCGTCGGGCGAAGAGGCGGAGCGAAGCGCGATCGAGCACGCCTTCCGCGGCGCGCTGCGGCGTCTACAACAGGCGATGGAGCAGAGTCGAAGATGACCGCCCAAGGACAGAGCCCGTTTGACGGTCACGAACTTGTGTCCCCGACGCTCGCCCAGCAGAATTCAATGATGCCGATGATGGAGAAGAGAAGATGAGCGCGGAGAGACTGAGCGTGACCCCCCCGGCGCAGCGTCGCTGGCGGAACTTCCTTCTCAACCCTGGGTTCCAGCTCAAGTACACCGGCATGGTCGTTCTTGTGACCGTCGCGGTCGCGGCGGTGCTGGGCTACTTCGCGTACGGGTACTCCAAGGGCCAGACCGAGTCGATGATGGTGACGATGGCGGTGCAGCCTGACCTCGCGCCCGACATCGCGGACAACCTCACACAGTTCGCCGAGAGCGAAGACCGCAAGGTCCTCTCATTCATCCTCGCCGGCATCGCGCTGCTCGCGCTCGCGCTCGCGGTCACTGGGATCATTGTGACCCACCGCGTGGTCGGGCCGGCGTACAAACTGAAGATGCTCTTTGGCGACATCGCGAGCGGTAAGCTCCGGCTCAACGGACGCATCCGTCGACGTGATGAACTCCAAGACGTCTTCGTCGCGCTCGAACACATGGTCGAGGCGCTCCGCGAACATCAAGCGCGTGAAGTGGCTGAGCTCGACGCCGCGATTGAGAAGGCCCGCGAAGCTGGCGTGGCGACCAGCGCCCTGACGATCTTCGTCGATGTTCGTGATCGGATGCAGGGCGCGCTCGAGTAAAGCCGCGACTCGTAGAGCCGTCTAAAGAACGTCGCGGTAGTACTCGACGTGGGTGGTCGGGTGGAACGTCACGGCCGCGACGTCGATGCGCAATCGGCAACGGCGAAGCGCTGGGGTCGTACGAAGAAGTCGCCACGCTGCGATCCGTACGCGACGCGCTTTACCTTCGTCGATGGAGGCCGCTGGCGGACCGAAGCGATCGTCTCTGCGTGAACGAACCTCCACGACGACCACCTCACGACCACGACGCGCGACGACATCCAGCTCGTACTTCCCGACCATGACGTTCGTCCCCACGATCGCGTAGCCCTCGTCACGAAGACGTTCCGCGATCATCATCTCGGCCACGTGACCTGCCGCTTGGCGGGGAGAGCGACGTTGTTGTTTTTCAGACATGCCGCCTTGTCGACGTGCGCCAGAGTTTGGTTCGACTTCGGCCCGAGAGACCCAATAAAAAAGCCACCCAAGCAGGGTGGCTTTTGTGAGCGCGGGAGGCGCTTAGCTTCGTCGACGGTTAGCCTTCGTCGACGGTGGAGCTGACGACGCAGTAGCCGCCTCGGATTCCGTCTCCACCCAGCTCAAGGATGTCTGTGCAGGTAAAGCCTTCGGCGCATTCGCAGGTCGGCGTGTCGACACCTTCTGGCGCGCGGCAACGGCAGGTGCAGTACACACGGTCATCCACCTCTTGTTGGGTGGGGCAATCCACGCAGCTGGGATCGTCCTCAATGGTCGTCGAGGGATCACCCGCCAACTGATAGACCATACAGACACGCGTCCGGCACTGCACCGAGCTTGTCTCAAGATAGGCCTCGGACGGATCAAACCCGGTTCCAGGAATCGCTTCCGGAACGCACGGATCACCTACGCCGCTGGCTTCGCAGCCAACCGAGGCGAGCAAGGAAAGTCCCAGGGCAAGGAAAAGCGGTCGAAGTTTCATCACGGCGAGTTTTCGCTCAACTCGGCGCGCATGACAAGCACTTCGACCATCCAGAACCTGAAATCCTGCAGGAGCGTAGGGATTGAGGGGAATAGAACGGGAACGCGGCATCGGAGACCTCCAAATGTAAGTCGTCCCTCATCTGACGCTTTCCAATCCGATCACACCCAGATTCGCCAAAGGCTGGAACCGCGCTCGCGATCTCGTCCGAAGACGCAATCTGCGTGATGAGATGGAATCGCCCAATTCCACCCGCAGTCGAGTGTCCCACCG
Organism: uncultured bacterium; assembly: GCA_938024995.1. Lineage (GTDB taxonomy): Bacteria > Myxococcota_A > Polyangia > Polyangiales > Houyiibacteriaceae > CALJDU01. The sequence goes on along the minus strand of CALJDU010000013.1, from coordinate 119,107 downwards.
TGTGAAGGCCTGTTTTTGACAGAGGAGATCCGCGTTTCACCTCATCTGGACGACCCTCTGCGCATGATCCTCTTGACAACAATCTCGCCCGCTCCCTATCATCCGACACGAAATTGGGCGCAAACGACTGATTTTATTGAGGTTATTCCGGCCTTGGGGCTCGACTCGAGCTGCAACGAGGCGATTGGGCTGTGTGAGACCCGGTCGTCTTCAGTCCGGAGCGTCTCGGTGAGACCCAGTAAAAGAAGTCGTGGATTGCACCAAAGGGAGCGAATGAGATGAGGCGAAGCAGTGTGATCTTGATGGCGGCGGCGATGATTTCGACGTCCGTTGTGTCGTCGTGGTTGTCCCCGACGGCAGCATCTGCTCAGGACATGACCTTCAACGTCGATGAGACGGGTCAGCCCCCGGCACCTCCGGCAGAGGGTCCTCCCTCTGAGGCGTTGGCGAACGCGCTGCGGCTCTACCAGCAGGAGCGCTACCAAGAAGCGGGTGTGCAGTTCCAGCGTGTCGTCGAGGGCGAGACCCAGGACGCGCCGGCGAACGTGCAGAAGGCGCAGTTCTTCCTCGGGAAGTGCCTCTACCACCTCCGCTTCTACCAGTCCGCGCTCGCGATCTTTGATGAGATCGGCCAGCAGGGGCAGGGCCACATTTACTTCAACCAGACGCTTCAGTGGCTAGCGCAGCTCGCCTCGCAGCTCCCGGAGCCCGCGGGCATCATCGAGAAGGTCGGACGCTACGGCGTGGATCAGCTCGAGCAGTTCAACACCACCGAGAGCGCTGATCTCTACAACCAGCTTCTCTACGTGATGGGGCGCTTCAAGTACCAGCAGCGCGAGTTCCAGCAGGCGATCGACCTCTTCGCGCGCGTCTCGGAGTCCTCCGAGTACTACGTCGAGGGTCGGTTCTTCACGGGCATCTCCTACGTCCGGATGCGTCGTGCGCGTCCCGCGATTGGCGCGTTCCGAAGCATCATCGACGCCATCGATGCCGGAAACGTCGACATCGAAGACGAGACCCGCATGAAGAACCTTGGCTGGCTCTCGCTCGCCCGCGTCTACTACACCGCGTCCAACCGCACGGACGAGAACGGGGAGCGCACCATCGACGGTCGTCTTCTCGGTCAGGCCGTCGAAGCGTGGAACCAGGTCGATGTCAGCAGCGAGTACTGGCTCCCCGCGCTCTTCGAGTCGAGCTGGGCGTTCTTCCTCGCCGACGAGTACTCCCGCGCCCTCGGTAACATCCACACGATCTACTCGCCGTACTTCGACAACGCCTACTACCCGGAAGCGCTGGTGCTCAAGGCGGTGACCTTCTTCGTCAACTGCCAGATCGAGAACTCGCAGGCGATGATCGGTCTCTTCCACGAGAAGTACGACCCCGTCCGCGACGAGCTGGAGACCACCCTGGGTCAGTTCGAGGACAACACGCAGTTCTTCGAGTTCCTCAAGCGCGTTCGCTCGGGTGAGGCCAACCTCTCCGAGAACATCAAGGGCATCGTCAGCGTCGCGCTCTCCGACCGCACGCTCCTTCGTCACCTTGAGTACGTGAGTGTCCTCGAAGCCGAAGAGACCCGTCTCGCGCAGGCCCCCGCCGAGTTCCGTAACTCGTCGATTGGCGCGCGCATCCTGCAGGACGTCGCGGTCGCGAAGTCCTTCGCCATTGACCAGGCGGGTGACCTCGCGCGCGGTCGTTACAACCGACTCATCGAAGAGCTCCAGGACCTGTCCAACCAGGTCGACACCATCGAGCTCGAGATCGTGACCTACACCCGCGGACAGCTCGACGCGGACACGCAGCGCCAGATGACCGACGCCCAGCGCGCCGGTCGTGGTGACGTCGAGGTCGACGAAGAGCATCAGCTTTGGCCGTTCCAAGGTGAGTACTGGCGTGATGAGCTTGGCTTCTACCGCCAGCAGGTCACCAACCAGTGCGGAAGGTAGTTCCCATGCGTTTGAGCAAAAACATGATCGACGGAACCCGCGTCGCCCTTTGTGGCGGGGCGGTTCTCTCCGTTTCGCTACTCGCTGCGATGTTGGTGGTTGGCTCTGCGTCCGCGCAAGAGACCACGACCGCCGCGAGTTCCAACGCGTCCTCGGGCGGCGCGTGCATTCCGCAGTCGGCCCAGGACAACGTCAACCGTTGTCCTGGTTCCTCGCCCGCAGCGACCAAGCGCGCGGCTGCACAGCAAGGTCAGTCCACGCGACCGACCTCACGGCTACGCACCGCGGCTCCCGTCAAGCAGGAGACCAAGCAGGGACCGACCGGCCCCTCCGTTCAGATTGATGCGTCAACCGCGCGTGGTCGTGAGCGTCGTCAGGCCCGTGCCCGTACGCTCCTTGAGCGCGAGGTGCAGCTCCTCAACCGTCTCGTCGGAAACACGCGACGCAACAACCCGCGTCGTCCCGAGGTTCTCCTTCGTCTCGCCGAGACCTACTTCGAGCTTCAGCAGTCGCTCAACGCGGAGGTCCGCGGTCAGGACGAGCCGATCTTTGAGGCGTGCGAGCAGCAGAAGAACCGCAGCCGCTGTCAGCAGGCGCGTCAGGCGCAGCGTCAGGCGCAAGAGGGCCTGAACAACGCGCGTCAGGAGTCCATCCGGACGTACGCGACGCTCGTTCAAGATCACCCGGACTTCGACCGCATGGACGAGGTTCTCTTCTCGCTCGCGTTCGGGCTCGAAGAGCTCCGTCAGCATGACCGCGCGCGCCAGGTGTACCGCCGACTGATCAAGGGCTTCCCGCAGTCGCGCTTCATCCCGCACGCCTACCTCTCGTTCGCGGAGTTCTACTTCGCCGAGGGCGATATGTCGGCGTCGCTCCAGTTCTACGACAAGGTCGTGGAGTTCCCGCCAGAGAGAAACCCGGTCTACGGTTACGCGCTCTACAAGTCCGCGTGGGCCCACTACAACGTCGAAGATTATCGCGGAGCGCTGGAGTCGTTTGTCGCGACGATCGAGTTCGCGGTCGCGCATCCCGACGCCACGGACGCGGGTAACCTCGCGCGTCAGTCACGTAAGGAGCTGGTGCTGCCGTACTCGCAGGTCGGAACACCTGCACGCGCCTTGGACTTCTTCAGACGCTTTGCGCAAGACAACGACCAGGCGCTCGGCATGCTCGAGAACCTCGGAGAGCTCTACTTCGACACCGGTCAGTGGGAAAACACGATCACCGTCTACCACAAGCTGATGTCGGAACAGCCGAGCTCGGACAAGCTTTGCTACTGGCAGAGCCGTGTCACGAACGCCGTCATCTCGTCATCGCCCAAGCGTGAACAGCTCGTCGAGCTGCGCCGCATGATCGACGTTTACGAGACCTTCATCGGTCAGAACCGTCCGGCGGAAGCGGCGAACGAGTGCAAGGCGGCTTCCGCCCAGGTCTTGGTGTGGCTCGCGACCGCGTGGCACCGAGAGGCCATTGGTACGGAGTCCCAGCCGGGCACCAACGATCAGAGCACGATGGATCTCGCGGCGCGTCTGTACCGCATTCTCATCGCGAAGTTCCCTGACATGGAAGACCTCGAGTTCCCCGACATCGCGCGGGAGGACTGGCCGACGCAGTACAAGGTCGCCTACTACTACGCCGAGCTCCTCTGGAAGATGGAGGACTGGGCACAGTGTGGTCCGGCGTTCGACAAGGTCGTCGAGATCAACCCACAAGGCGAGTTCACCAACGACGCGGCCTACGCGGCGGTGCTTTGCTACAACAACCTGTACCAACAGCAGTACGCAGGTCGTGAGCGAGAGGTCGCCCGCGATGAAGAGCGCCAAGGTCGCCGACGTGGTCGACGCGGTCGCGCAGAGCCGGAGCCGACGCCGGAAGAGCAGTACGGCCGACGGGACCTGACGGAGCTGGAGACCGGCATGCTCAACGCGTTCACGCGCTTTGTTTGCTACGTCCCGGACAGCGACGACATCCCACAGATCAAGTACCGCCGCGCGCGCATCTACTACGAAGCGCATCACTACGAGGAAGCGGCGCTGATCTTCAAGGACATCGCGTGGAACCACCGCGACAGCGAGATGGCCGAGTTCGCGGCCAACCTTTACCTCGACTCACTCAACACCATCGGCACAAGGCGCGAGCCCAACCGTCCGGAGTGTCTCGACGACATCGAGGACGCGATTGAGCCGCTCTCGAGCAACTACTGCGCAACACAGCAAGCACAGGACGCGCACCCCGACTTGTGCGGCGTGCTTTCTCAGCTTCGTTGCGACGTCCTTCGAAAGAAGGCCGAGGCCTACGAGAACACGGATCAGCACAAGGAAGCCGCGGCGACCTACGTTCGGATCTTCCGGCGCTACCGTGAGTGTGGGCGCTTGGACGAGGTCCTCTACAACGCCGCGATTAACTTCGAGGCGGCCCGACTTCTCGGTCGCGCGATTCAGGTTCGTAAGGTGCTCATCGAGCGCTTCAGCGACAGCGAGTGGGCAAAGCGAGCGGTGTACCTCGTGGGCGCGAACTATCACGCGCTCGCGTTCTACGAACAGGCCGCGACGTACTACGAGCAGTTCGCGAGAGACTATCCGGGCGAGGACGGCGAGAGCTGCTCTGAAGCCGAGCGGACCGCGGGCACATGCGCCATCGCGCATGACGCGCTTCAAAACGCGGTGTTTTTCCGAATCGGTCTCGGCAATACCGCTGAGGCAGAGTCAGACGCAGAGCTGTTCACGCGGAACTACAAGCGCAAGCTCCCGCGGCAGACGTCTCAGGTCGTCTACTCGATTGGAACCATCTACGAGCGCGAGGAAAACTGGCAGCGCGTGATTCTTCACTACCGCCGCTACCTCCGCGACTTCCGCCGCACCGCGCTTCCGCATCAGATCATCCGGGCGAACGTCCTGATGGGACGAGGCTACTGGGAGACGGATCGCAAGGACGACGCGAAGCGACCGTTCCGCACCGCCGTGTCAGCCTGGGCGCGCACGCCGAACGCCATCAACGGTCTCAGCGACACCAGCGAGGTCGAGAAGATCCTCTACATCAAGGAGGGTCTCGACTCGACCGCAGAGGCGCTCTTCTACTTGGCTGAGTACAAGTTCGCGGAGTTCCGCCAGGTGCGCTTCCCGCGCTACCGCGGCGGCCGAAGCATGGACCGGGTCAACCGCTGGGCGCAGAACGAGTTCCGCGAGTGGATCGGTGAGAAGATGACCGCGCTCCGCGCTGCGGAGGCCGAGTACAACAAGATCGCCGAGCTCTCGGTGACGGTGCGCGAAGGCGTTCCGCCGCTGCAGTCGCCGGCGTGGATGATCGCTTCGGCGGCCCGCGTGGGTCAGATGTACCGTCAGTTCGTGGATGACTTCCGCGACGCGCCGGTGCCGGAAGAGATCGAAAACGACCCGGAGCTCTTCGACATCTACGTCGGCGCGCTCGACGAGCAGTCCGAGCCGCTTCAGCGCCAGGCCATCGACAAGTTCGAGTTCTGCCTGACGACCGCGACGAACGTTCGTTGGTTCAACGAGTGGTCGCGCACCTGCGAGTCTGAGCTCAACCGACTCAACCCGCGTCAGTACCCGCTGGCAGCTGAGCTCCGCGGTTCCGCGACGTTCGTTCGCGGCACCTGGGGTCGACCCGGCGCAGTGGAGCTCACCACTGAAGGCGATGAAGAAGAAGAGGGAGGTGCGCAGTGATCCGCATCAACACGTTTGAACTCCTTTGCCTGTCCCTCGTGGTCAGCCTGACCTCGCTCTCCGCGATCGGTTGTGGTGGCAGCAGCTCGAGCAGCGGTGGCGGCGGCGGTGAAGGTGGCGGCGAAGTCGCGACCGGTGCCGGCGGCGAAGCCATCGTCACCGGTTCGGGCGCCGCCGTTTCCGCGGCCGCGCACAACCACTGGGAAGACGGGCTCACCTCCTTCAACTCGTACGAAGAGCAGGGCTGGAACCCGGCGCGCTGCGAAGAGGTCATCGAGAAGTTCGATGAAGCGATCGACGCGCAGCGTTCGTTCGCCGAGGCGCACTACATGGCCGGTCTGACCGCCGAGCGATGTGAAGATCAAGACAAGGCGCGCCGCTACTACAACCAGGCGCTTCAAGCGAACGACAAGCTTTGCGAAGCACGCGTCGCGCTCGGAATGATGGCGATGGAGTCGGGCAACGCGCAGCAGGCGCGCTCCGAGTTCACACGGTCGATTCGTGACGATCCCCAGTGCACCACTGGCTACACCAACCTCGCGATTCTTCAGCGTCGCGCGGGCGGTGCGCAGGAAGCGGAAGCGCTCAGCAACTTGCGTCGTGCGCTCGCCATCGACTCCAGCTACCTGCCGGCGTTCAACCAGATGGCGCTCCTCTACTATGGTCGCGGAGTGCGCGGTAACGCGGCGTCGTTCGACCTCGCCGAGGTCGTGTGCCGACAGGCGCAGCTCATCGACCGTGAGTACGCGCCCATCTACAACACCTGGGGCCTCATCAAGATCCGCAAGGGCGACGTTATCGAAGCGCTCAAGTACTTCGAGAAGGCGATCACGCTCGACGACTCGATGTTCGAGGCGCAGATGAACTTTGGGCAGATCACGCTCTCGTTCCGCGGCTACGCCGATGCGCAGCGCGCATTCACTCGTGCGTCGGCGCTTCGCGCAGACAGCTACGAGGCTATCGTCGGGCTCGGCGCGGCGCATCGAGGCCTTGAGCAGTTCGATCAGGCGCAAGCGCAGTACGAGCGCGCGGTCCAGTTGAACGGTCAGCGTCCGGAGGCGTACTTCAACCTTGGTCTTCTCTTCCACGACTACATGAGTGGTTCGATTCCGGAGCTCGAGCGGGCGAAGGGTTTCTACGAGCAGTTCATGCAGCGCGCGTCCGCGGAGCCTCGCTACGCGGAAGCACGCGAAGCCGTGTCCGCGCGGTGCCGCGAGCTGACCGAGCGTCAGCGTCGTCGTCGTCGCAGCAACACGTGCCGCCCCGGTCGGATTCAGCTCATTGAGCAGACCATCGCCGCGGTTCGCGAGGGTGAAGCGATGCAGGCGGAAGCCGAGCGCATGCAGGCCGAGATGGAGCGCCAGGAAGCGCAGCAACAGCAGCAACAACAACAAGAGCAGCCGGCGCCCGCGCCGGAGTGATTGGCTACTGAGCTCACAGAAAAACGGCGACCGATGGTCGCCGTTTTTCATTTCCGTCTTGTATCGGAAAGACCACCCGATGCTCATGCTGGCGGCGGACCGTTGTGAACGCGATTCGCGGATCCTGACGTGTGGGGAGATCGCTGGCGTTAGATGACGTGCTCCTCGCACGTGAGCGCTCCGAGCGGGATCGTCCGGTACCCGCCCGGCTCGCCTAACCCAGGCACCTACTTTCTTTTCCCGTGGGAACTTCCCCAGACCTCGGGTGTCGGAGCCTTAGAAGTCAGAAAACCGCAAAGGTGACGGTGCATACGTTGTGGGCACGGGGGTTTCTCCGCGTCCATCGGGTTCGAGTCAGTGATTGAATTCGATAAGGAGGGGAGGTAATCTCCGCTCGCCGAAAAGACATGTGTATTCGGTGCGTTCTCCCGTGGCGGGAGGTCGCGAAACCCGAGCGGAGGTCATCCGCATGAATCGGTTCAAGAATCATGATGCTGTTTAAGAAATACGGAATCGCGTTTGCCATCGCTCTCTCCACGCTCTTCGTGGGCGGAGAGGTCATGGCGCAAGATGACGACGCAACGACCTATGACTTCGAAGATGATCTCGTCTCGGGTGACCTCGTCCGCCCCGATGGTGAGCTCTTGAATGTTCGTCGCCGTGGTGCGCGGACGTCTTTGATTCGTATCCGGGAGCACTTCATTCCTGAGATGCTGAAGTCGGTCGAGGATCTCTAGGTCTCGAGTGAGACTGCGCGCGAGCGCGGAGGCAATGTGAGCAACGTAAACATTCCGATAACGTTCAAGGTCTACTCAGGCGACGAGCTCGTCCGCACTGAGCAGCTGACCCAGGACATCATCAAGGTCGGCAAGCTGGGGTCCAGCCACTTGCGCATCGATGATGACAAGGTCTCGCGGATGCACGCCGTCATTGAGGTGACGGATGCGGACGAGATCGACATCATCGATCTCGGCTCTGCGTCGGGCACCATCGTCAACGGGAAGAAGGTGAACAAGTGTCGCCTTCAGAACGGCGACGAGATCCTTCTCGGTGACACCCGCGTGGTGGTCGAGATCGGGAGCGCCGGCGTGAGCGACGAAGACCCCACCATGATCGCCGACCAGCGCTCACCGGTGGCGGCTCCCGTCGCGGCTGCCGTTGCTGCGCCGAACCCGTTCGCCGCGCCCGCCGCAATGCCGAACCCGTTCGCTGCGCCTGCGCCCGCTCCGGTGGCGCACCATGGTGGACACGGTCACGGCGCGGACATCGATCCCGAGTCGGTCGCTTACAGCTTCGCCGCCAACGGTCCTCCGGTCTCCGCGCACGAGGTCGAGAGCACCGACTCCGCGGTCGAGGTGACGATCATGTGGGGCGATAAGTCGGTCCTGCACGTCGAGCACATGTCTCCCCCGCGTAGCTTCTTCTGCGGCGAAGGTGGCGGGAAGGGCAACGACGTTGACTACCTGATGGGCTCCGACGTCATCGGAACCGATCGCTACCCGGTCTGTGTGGACACCGGTGGTGGTGTCGCGGTCACCGTTCCAAACGGAGCGACGGGCGTCGTCACCACACAAGATGGTCACTCGACCCAGCTTGAGGGGCTTCAGCTTCAGGCGTCGTCCGCGATGTCAGGTGCCCAGCAATACCCGCTTCCGCACGGCGCGTCGGCCAAGGTCCAGTACCGCGGCTTTACGTTCATCGTGAAGCCGGTCAACGCCGGCAAGAAGGTCGGCGGCGGCTTCTCCATGGACTGGAAGCCCTTCGTCTACATCGGCGGCTCGCTTCTGCTTCACAGCATCTTGCTGCTGACGTTCTACTTCTTGCCGCCGCGTCCTGCGTCGCTCTCGCTCGATCTCCTCAACCAAGACTCACGTCTCGTGAAGTACCTCATGGAGCCTCCGGCGACTGAGGAAGAAGAGACTCCGGAGTGGCTCCAGGACGACGAGTCCCAGGACACCGAGGGGGGCAAGGGCAAGCGCCACAAGGGCGAAGAAGGCCAGATGGGTAAGAAGGAGTCCAAGAAGACCAACAATCGCTACGCGATTCAGGGTCCCGAGGACAACCAAGACCAGCACATGGCTCGTGAAGAGGCCCGCGACCAAGCACGGACCGCAGGTATTCTTGGAACCCTTCAGTCGATGACGGGCTCGTTCAACTCACCGACGTCACCATTCGGTCAGGCAACGGCTCTCGGTAGCGATCCGATGAGCGCGCTCGGCGCGTTGATGGGTGACCAAATCGGAGAGAACTTCGGCTTCGGCGGTCTCGGTCTCCGCGGCACCGGTCGTGGTGGCGGAGGCACAGGCGAGGGCACCATTGGTCTCGGCAACCTCGGCACCATCGGTCACGGTGGAGGCGGCGGTAACGGAAACGGCTACGGTCGTGGTGCCGGTGGCTTTCGAGGTCGCTCAGCGCGTGTTCCCCGAATCCGTTCGGGCCGCGCCGATGTTCGCGGGTCGCTCTCCAAGGAGGTCATCCGCCGCGTCATCCGGCGTCACATCAACGAGGTCCGGTTCTGCTATGAGCAGGAGCTAAACTCACGTCCCGACCTTGAGGGTCGTGTGACGGTGCGCTTCATCATCTCGCCAACGGGCTCGGTTCAGACCTCCATGGTCGCGAGTTCGACGCTACGAAACCAGCGCGTCGAGCGGTGCATCGCGGGTGCCGTGCGTCGATGGACGTTCCCGTCTCCGGACGGCGGCGGCATCGTTATCGTCAACTACCCGTTCATGCTGACCGCAGCCGGCGGCTAGCGAGCTGGCTGAATCAGACTCAATCAGAAAAAGGGCTGGCGTTCGCGCCGGCTCTTTTTCGTTTAACCCATCCGCGGCGAAAGATGGTCATGCTCGCCCGTCATTCGTCGACACCTTTTCGTGATGACCTTGGGGATCGATCGCGGCTCGATCGCATCCCAGGTTGATGACGGCTTCGTCCCACCGCTCCGCTTGAGCGAGGTCACGAGCTGTCGATCACCGGCGAGGAGCGCGACCTGAGGACCGATGCCTCCAGGCAACGCTTTTCGGCCCAGCGGGCGAATCTCCTACGAACCGGTCTCGATCGCGAGAACGTGTTGAGAAATCGATGGCTTGTCCATTACTATCCGGCCCGCGGGGCATCCCTTCTTCGCCCCCTTGGAGAACCCATGAAGCGACTGTTAACGACGCTCGTCGGCCTCGCGATGTTCCTCTCGGTAACGGGTGGAGATTGTTCGCGCGCACGCGTCGAATCGTTGAACCAAATGAATGAGGGCGTGCTCCTCGCGCAGCAAAAGCGTTTCGTCGAAGCCGAGAAGGCGCTCGACCGTGCTGGTGCGATCGACGGAACGAACGACCAAGCGTTCTACAACTTGGCGTTGGTTCACATGGAGCTGCGCTCCTTCGAGCGCGCGAAGGAAGATCTCAACCGCGCCATCTCGGCCAACGGCGACATCGCCGGCTATCACGAGAAGCTCGGCACCGTTTTGATCGAGCTCGAGGACTGGCCCGCGGCGAAGGAAGCGTTCGAGGGTTCCATCTCGCGTGACCCTGATCTCTTCAAGGCCTACTACAAGCTCGCGCAGGTGCACGAGAAGCTGGACCAGCCGCAAGAGGCGCTCCAGCGTTACACCGAGGCGTGTCAGCACGGCCCGCGTTTCTTGGAGGCGTACTCGTCACTCGGTCGTCTCTACGCCGACCTTGGCTACCTCGACCAGGCGTCGCAGGTCTTGCAGAGCGGACTTCAGGTCGCCATCCCCGGCACTGAAGAGGTCGCGAGCCTTCACCATCTCCTGGGCACGGTCTACGAGGGTCAAGGCAACGACGCCCAGGCCATCGCGGAGTTCCGCTCCGCGCTCGAGATCGTTCCGGGCATGCGTGACGCGCTCTTCTCTCTCGGCTGGACGTACGCGCGTCAGGACAACCGAGAAGAGGCGCGGCGTTACCTCAAGAAGTTCATCGATGTCGCGGGCGGCGAGGCGCCCCCGCACTACATCAAGGCGGCTCAGGATCGTCTCGGCGAGCTCGGAGGCCCGTGAGCTGCTGCTTCAACGAAGCAAATCAAAAGACACGTTGGGCCACTTGGCTCGGCAATCGGTAGTGTGAGGTGGCGGACTCGACGCGAAAGCGTACGGGTCCGCGTTCGTCTGTGTGGACGGACAGGAAGAGATTGACGGTATGTCGGAAGAACTGACGGACGAACAGACGGCGAAGCTGGCAGAGCTGGATACAGCGCTCGCGAAGTTCGAATCCCAGAAGCGGTGGTCAGACGTGATCCGAACGATGTTGGCGAAGGCAGACATCGTTGTTGACCCGGAGCAGAAGGTTCAGCTCTTCCGCGAAGCCGGGACGATGTACATCGAGCGATCGAGCAACCAAGCCGAGGCGATCAAGTGCTTCGAGAAGTTGCTCGAGATCGAGCCCGGCGACATCGAGGCCATCACGCGCCTCAAGGAGATGTACGAGAAGCGCCGCGATTGGGAAAAGCTCATCCGCACCATGGAGCGCGAAGCGGTCCTCCTCGATCCGGCGGACCAACCTCTCCGCTACGTTGAGATGGCCGAGCTCGCGACCGAGCGTCTCCGCAAGCCAGACATCTGCATCTCGCTTTGGGCCAAGGTGCTCGAGGCCGACGAAGACAACGCCGACGCGCTCAGCAACCTCGCCAACCTCTACGAGCGCGCGCGCAACTGGGAGCCTCTCGCCGCCGTTCTCGAGAAGCTCACGGCGCAGTCGCCGGACACCAAGCAGCTCCAGAAGCTCGGTATGATCTACGCCGACAAGATCGGTGATGACGCCGGCGCGGTGCGCGCCTTCAAGCGGTTGCTTGAGCTCGAGCCTGGAGACCGGCGCGCGTCCGAGCAGCTCAAGCGACGCTACGTCGCGCTCAAGGCATGGGACGAGCTCGAAGAGTTCTACGCCGCGTCTGGTAAGTGGGACGAGCTGATCCGCGTGCTCGAGCGCGAGGCCGACAACAAAGAGACCTCGCCCGAAGACCGCGTCGATCTCTTGTTCCAGGTCGCCACGCTCTGGGTGGAGAAGAAAGAGAAGCCCGACCGCGCGGCGCGCGCGTTCGAGAAGATCCTCGAGTCCGACGAGACCAACCTCCGCGCTGCCGAGGCGCTCTCCCCGATCTACGAAGCGGCAGGTGACGCTCGAAAGCTCGCGCGGGTGTACGAGGTTCGCCTCACGCACGATCTCGAGCCGTCCGAGAAGGTCGCGCTCCTCCGAGAGACCGGCATCCTTTACGAAGAGAGCCTCCGCGCACCCGAGACGGCGTTCGAGAAGTACCTCGATGCCTTCAAGCTCATGCCAACGACTGAGGTCATCCGAGAAGACGTCGATCGGCTCGCCGAGCAGGTCGAGGGTTGGAGCCAGGTCGTCGATGCGCACTCCGCCGCCATCGAGGCGACCGATGACATCGAAGACTCGATCGATCTGCAGATCTCATTCGGCAAGGTCCTCGCGCGCGTGGGACGCGTCGACGAGGCGATCGCGCAGTTCCAAGAGGTCTACGAGATCCAAGACGACAACCCCGCGGCCATCGCGGCGCTCGGCGAGCTTTACCGCCGGACCGAGCGCTATGACGAGCTCATGGTGATCTACGATCGCCGGCTCGAGCTCGACACCGATCCCGATTCGCGTCGGGTCATCGCGTACCAGCGCGCCGCGCTCTTTCAGAACGACATCAAGGACGCGAACAAGGCGATCACCGCCTACCAAGAGATCCTCGGCGAGTACGGTCACGGGGAGGGCGACGCTTTCCGCGCGCTCGACGCGCTCTACGAGTCTGAGTCGCGTTGGGAAGATTTCGCCGGCGTTCTCGAGCGCCGGATCGAGCTCTCCGACTCTCCCGAAGAGATGGCCGCGCACAAGTTTCGCTTGGGACGCGCCAAGGAGCAGCACCTCGCCGATCCGGTCGAGTCGATCGAGCTCTACCGTGAGGTCCTCACGATTCTTCCCGAGCACGATGGAGCGCGTGAAGCGCTCGAAGGCTTGCTCGCGAACCCGACCGTTGGGAGCTCGGCGGCCGAGATCCTCGAGCCGATTTACGAGGGTCGCGGCGAGTGGGAGAAGCTCGTTCGCGCGCTTCGCGTCCTTCACGACAACGCGGCGGACGATGAGCAGCGCCTCCGCTTGCTCACCAAAATCGGTCGCGTCCACGGCGAGCAGAGCGACGATCCTGATGCCGCCTTCAACGCTTACGCCGAAGCGCTTCGCTCGATGCCGGATAGCGAGGACACCCTCGCGCGCCTCGAGTTGATCGCCAGCGAGCAAGAGAAGTTCCCGCAGCTCGTCACGCTCCTCGGTGAGCTCGGCGCAGCGGCGGATAACCCCGACCTCGCGCGCGGGCTGTGGATGAAGTCCGCGATGATCTCCGACACGCAGCTCGACGACGTCGACGGTGCGGTCGGTGCCTACCGCAAGGTCCTCGATCAGGACGCGGGCGACGTCGAGGTGCTCAGCAGCCTCGAGATGCTCTTCCGGCGCACCGAGCGCTGGTCTGACCTGGTGGGCGTCTTGCGTCGCCGCGCCGAGCAGAGCGTCGATCCGGTCGAGCAAGAAGAGCTCCTCTCTCAGATGGCGCTGATCACCGACGAGTACTTGGAGTCGCCCGACGACGCGATCACGATTCATCGCGAGATCCTGGAGCTCGACCCAACAAGCGTTCGCGCGCTCCGTGGGCTCGACGACCTCCTGATGCGCCAGGAGCGTTGGAGCGACCTCGCGGACAACGTGGATCGGCAGCTCGAGCTCTCTGCCGATCCGGACGAACGGATCGCGCTCATGCTTCGTCTCGCGTCGCTTCGCGAGAGCAAGATGGACGCGACCGAGTCCGCGATCGAGATCTACCGAGAGGTCCTCGCTGAGGATCCGGAGAACAAAGAAGGCCTCGACGCGCTTGAGCGTCTGTCGCAGAACCCCGCATATCAGCTCGCCATCGCCGAGGTGCTCGAGCCGATCTATCAAGGCAACGGCGAGATCAAAAAGCTCATCGGTGTCCACGAGGTCCAGGCGGCCGCGGCGGACTCCGTCGATCGCAAGGTCGAGCTCTTTCACCGAATCGCGGACCTTCACGAGGTGGCCCTCGACGATCCGGGCTCCGCGTTCCAGACGTACGCGCGCGCGCTCGCCGAGGACCCGGGCAGCGAGTCCACGCAGGAGCAGCTCGAGCGTTTGAAGCGCGCGATTGGCGGCGCCGAGTCGCTCGCCGAGGTCTACGAGCAGCAAGCCGCGACCGTCGAGGATCCGCACCTCGCAGCGAACCTTCACGTGAAGGCGGCGGCGATCCGCGAGTCGATCGGCGACCACGCCGGAGCCATCGAGCACTACGGGCACGTCCTCACGATGGACGCAGAAAACCTCGAAGCGGCGAGCGCGCTGGAGCGCCTCTACCAGCTCGACGAGCGCTACGACGACCTCGCCAGCATCTGCATCAAGAAGTCGGCGATGCTTCACGACCCCGACGAACAGAAGCAGCACCTGTTCCGCGCGGCAACGATCTACGAAGAGGTCCTCGAGCGTCCCGCGGACGCGGTCGGCGTCTACCACCAGATCCTCGAGATCGACGAAGAAGACGACCCCGCGCTGAGCAAACTGATCGAGCTGCACCTGCGCGCCGGTGATTGGGAGTCGCTGCTCTCGACCTACGAGCGGAAGGCCGACATCTGTGTCGACCCCGACGAGAAGAAGCGCATCTTCCTCGAGGTGGGCGCGGTCTACGAGCAGGAGCTCAAGGACAACGCGAAGGCGATCGACACGTATCAGCGGATCCTCGAGATCGACCCGACGGACCTGACCGCGCTCGGTCGTCTTGACGTCCTCTACCAGGGCACGACCAACGCCGACGAGCTCCTCAGCGTTCTTGAGCGCCAGGCGGATCTGGCCAGCGATCCGAACGAGGTCATCAGCTACCGCTACCGCATCGCGGAGCTCCACCGGAGCCACGACGATCCGGAGCGCGCGGTCGACATCTTCCGCGACATCCTGGACGTCGTCCCGGAGCATCAGCCGACGCTCGACGCGCTCGAGACGATGGTCTCGGGAGGGGTCGAGCCGGTCGCGTCAGCTGGCGTGCTCGAGCCGGTCTACCGACAGTCTGGAGAGTGGGGCAAGCTCATCTCCGTTCTTGAGGTTCAGGTTGCGCATGAGGCCGACCCGATCCGTCAGACCGAGATCTTGCACCAGGTCGCCGAGCTCTACGAGTTCCAGCTGGAGCAAGGACCGCAGGCGTTCGACGCGTACGCGCGCTCACTGCCGCTCGACAACCGCCACAGCCACACGCTTGAGTCGCTCGAGCGTCTCGCGGAGCAGACCAACTCCTGGCCGCGCGTGACGCAGCTCTACGATGTTGAGATTCAGCGTATGTCCGAGGAGTCACCGGACGACGTCGTCGACTTGGCGCTCCGCGCCGCGATGATCTCCGAGGTTCACGTGGGCGACGTGGACGGCGCGATTCGTCGCTACCAGCTCGTTACCCAGGCCGACCCGGGTCATGTTCAAGCCATTGAGTCCCTCGACCGTCTCTACGAGTCGGCCGGTCGCTGGGAAGACCTGGCCGAGGTTCTTCAGCACGAGATCCGCGTCGCCGCGAGCCCGGATGACATCCTCGACCTGCAGTTCCGCGCGGGTCAGGTCTATCAAGAGCACCTCGGCAACGTCGACGGCGCGATTGATCAGTACCGCGAGATCCTGGCCGCGGCGCCTGAGCACACGCGTGCGCTCACCGCGCTCGAGATGCTCTTCGCGCAAGGCGTGAAGCCGCTCCAAATCGGCGAGGTTCTTGAGCCGCTCTACCGCTTGAACGAGTCATGGGGTCAGCTCCTCAACGTTCACGAGGTTCAGCTTCAGCATCAGCCCGATCCCATCGAGCGCGTCTCGATGATGCATCGCATCGCGGAGATCGCGGAGGAGCGCGCGAACGAGCACGAGCGCGCCTTCGAGTGGATGCAGCGCGCGCTCCTCGAGGAGCCGAGCCACGACCACACCGCGATGGAGGTTGAGCGCTTGAGCAACCTGCTCAACGGGTGGCCGCAGCTCGCCAACACCTACGCGGACGTTCTCGAGAACGGGGCTTCGGTCGAAGACAAGGTCTTCGTGGGTCGCAAGCTCGCGCGGGTCTTCGAAGAGGAGCTCGACGACGTGCAGGGCGCGGAGCACACGTTCCGCTATGTCATTGGCTTGTCGCCGGATGAAGAGTCCCTCGGCGCCCTCGATCGGATCTACGAACAGCACGGCAGCCACAACGCCCTCGCTGACATCCTTCGCCGCCGCATCGGCGCGACCGATGATCCCGTTGACCAGGTCGACCTGCACCACCGCCTTGGCGTCGTGTTGGAAGACGAGCTCGGCGAGACCGACGCGGCGATTCAGACCTTCCAGCAGGTGCTCGGGCATCTCGATCCGGAGCACGCGCCTTCGATCCGCGCGCTGCAAAACATCTACACCCGCCAGGAGAACTGGGCCGAGCTCTACACCTCGCTCAACCAGGAGCTCGAGGTCGTCGGCGGTGACTTCCAGCAGGGAGACATCCTGTCGAAGATGGCGCGTCTCGCGTCGGAGCAGCTCGGCGATCCGGCCAAGGCGATCGAGCTTTGGCGACGCGTCCTCGATCTTCGCGGCGAAGACCCGGAGGCGCTCAACGCGCTCGGCAACATCTACGCGAGCCAAGAGAACTGGGCCGACCTGGTCGATGTCCTTGAGCGCGAGGTGTCGATCGTCGACGACGAGCACATGCGCGTCGCGGTGTACTCTGACCTCGGTTCGATTTGGTACGGCAAGCTCGGTCGTGATCGCAACGCGCTCGAGAACTGGGAGCGCGTCCTCGACATCGACCCGATGAACACGAACGCGCTCTTTCAGATCGCGGAGATCTACCGGAACGGAAACCAGCATCACGAGCTCGTCGACACGCTGCACCGCGTCATCGACGTGGGCGGCGAGACCCTCGACCACCCGACGCTTGAGAACACGTACATGCAGCTCGGCTGGCTCTACAACGAAGAGCTGAAGCAGCCGATGGACTCGGTCGACGCGTACAACAACGCGCTCCGCTACAACCCCGCCAACTTCCAGGCGATGGACGCCCTCGAGACGATCCACCGCGAAGAAGGAATGTGGGAGAGCGCGATCGAGGTCATGGAGAAACGCGCCGCCGCGCTTCCCGATCCGGCGCAGCGCATTCAGCAGCTCGAGACCATCGCGCAGATCTGGGAGAGCCAGGTCGACAACAAGGACGCGGGGACCAAGTCGTTCCAGAGCATCCTCGAGATCGACCCACAGAACGCGAACGCCTTCGCGCAGCTGGAGTCTCTCCACACCGACGCGATGCGATGGGAAGACCTCATCGACATGTACGTCACCCGCGTCGAAGAGGCGGAAGACACCGAGACCCGCGTGCGGCTCTTGGGCAAGGTCGCGAAGGTCTACGAGGACCAGCTCGGCGAGCCGGTCGACGCATTCGAAGCGCTCCAGATCGCGTGGATGGAAGACTTCTCGGACAAGGAGACCGCCACCGAGCTCGAGCGGGTCGCCGGCGCCACGAACAAGTGGAACGAGCTGCTCACCGCCGCGAACCAGGCGCTCCAAGAGGTGCCCCCGGAAGACAAGGAGACCAAGATCGCGATCTGTCTCCACTGCGCGCGTTGGTACGGACAGCACCTCGGTCACCCCGAGTACGCGATCCCGTACTACGAGCAGATCCTCGCGCTCGATCCGAGCAACGTCGCGGCGATGCGCCAGATGGCGGAGCTCTATCGGACCACCCAGCAGTGGCAGACCCTCGCGCAGGTGCTCGGTCGCTTGGTCGAGATGACCGATGACCGCGACGTCAAGGCGGAGACCTACGTGCAGATGGGCGACCTCTCGGTCCAGCACCTCGGCATCCCGCAGCAGGCGCCGCAGTACTACCAAAAGGCCATCGACGTCGCGCCGAAGAACATCGCCGCGCTCGAGGCACTTGAGCGCATCTACGGTGAGCAGGGCAACTGGGACAAGCAGCTCGAGATCTTGTCTCGGAAGGTCCAGGCGCTGGAGGAGAACCCGGACGCCGGGATCGACGCGCAGATGCAGGTCGCGGAAACCTACGAGACGCGCATCGATGATCCGGACGCGGCCATCAACGCCTACCAGAAGGTCCTCGCGGAAGACCCGCAGCACTTGCCCGCGCTTCGCGGCTTGGAGCGGCTCTACGCGAAGACCGAGCGGTGGCAGCCACTGGTCGAGGTCCTTGAGGCCGAGTACGAGGTCGTCGAGACCGAGCGCGACCGCATCAACATCCTCACGCGCCTCGCGGAGATGTGGGAGGTGCAGTTCATCAAGCCCGACAAGGCCGCGGACCGTCTCGAGCAGGTGCTCGAGATCGACCCGACCCACGACGGTTCGCTGAACTCGCTCGCGCGCATCTATCGGAACACGCAGCAGTGGGACAAGCTCATCGACACGTATGAGCGCCACGTGATGGCGACGCCGGATCGCGGCGACAAGATCCGTATCTACAAGGAGCTCGGCGGGGTCTACGCCGCGGAGCTCGATGAGCCGGATCGCGCCGTCGACGCCTACCTCAACGTCCTCAGCATCAACGAGCAGGACATCGGCGCGCTCGACTCGCTCACCCGCCTCTACGACAAGCGCGGCGACCACGTCTCGGCCCTCGAGATGATGGAGCAGCTCGCGACCTTGGTGTCGGAACCGGAGCAGCAGGTCGACCTCAAGTACCGCATCGGTCGCATCCTCGACGAGGAGCTCGGTGATCGGGTCTCGGCGCTCGACAACTACCAGATGGCGGTCGACCTCGACCCGAGCCACCTCGCGTCTCTCGAGGCGATGAGGAAGATCCAGATCGACTCCGGCGACTGGCACGCCGCCGCCCGCCTGATCGAGCAAGAGGCCTCCTACACGGACAACCCACGCAAGGTGTCCGAGCTCCTCGTGGAGCTCGGGACCATCTACCGCGACCGGCTCGATGAAGCGGACAAGTCCGTGCAGGTCTTCGAGGCCGCGAGCAAGCAGGACCCGGACAACGAGGACGCAGCGCTTCCGCTCGCGGACACGTACATGGCGCAGGAGCGCTTCGGGGACGCCTTCCCGCTCCTCGAGATGCTCGTGAAGCGCTCCACCAAGCGCGAGCCGGAAGAGCAGCACCGCTTGGCGTTCATGCTCGGCAACGCGGCCTCCGAGGTCGGTGACGACGACGCCGCGATCAAGGCGCTCAACCGCGCGTACCAGATCGACTCCACGCACTTGCCGTCGCTCATGGCGCTCGCGGGTTCGTACTACCGCGCCAAGACCTGGGACCGCGCGTTCAAGTTCTACCAGATGCTCCTCGTGCACCACCGCGACTCCTTGGGGCGCGACGACACGGTCGACATCTTCTACCGACTCGGCGTCATCAAGCGCGAGCAAAACGAGCGACGCAAGGCGCTCAACATGTTCGACAAGGCGCTTGAGGAAGATGCTCATCATAAGCCCACGCTGGAAGCGGTGGTCGGTCTCTACGAGACGCAGAACCAGTGGGAACAGGTCATCCACTTCAAGAAGCAGATCCTTGAGGTCGCGAATGAAGAGGACGAGCGCTTCGAGCTGCTCGATCAGATCGGTGAGCTCTGGAAGGGCAAGGTCGGCAACACGCAGCGCGCGGTGCAGGCCTGGCAGGACGCGAGCAACATCAAGCCGGATGACCACGTCATGCTTCACAAGCTCCTGGGCGCGTACCAGGAGACGAAGCAGTGGGAGCCCGCCATCGAGATCATTGAGCAGGTCGCCGCGCTCGACGGTCGCGACAAGCTCAAGGCGAAGTACGCCTACACGGTCGGCGTCATCATTCGTGACGAGATGAAGGACCCGGACGCCGCGATCGCGAAGTTCGACGAGGCCCTCAACTACAACATCGACGAGCTCAAGGCCTTCGAGGCGATCAACAAGATCTTCACGGCCAAAAAGGACTGGAAGGGTCTCGAGCGCGCCTACCGAAAGATGCTTCAGCGCGTCATTAAGGTCGGCGACAAGAAGGACCTCGAGTTCAACTTGTGGCACACGCTCGGCATCATCTATCGCGACCGTCAGCGGAACCTCGACTCCGCGGCCGAGGCGTTCCAGATGTCGGTCAACGTCAAGCCGGACGAGCCGCAGCAGCACCAGATCTTGGCGGAGCTCTACTCCATCATGCCGTCGAAGGTGGAGGACGCGATTCGGGAGCACCAGTGGTTGCTTCGACGCGACCCGTACCGCGTCGACTCGTACCACGCGCTCTACAAGCTCTACTTCGACGCGCGCGCTTACGACAAGGCGTGGTGCTTGGCCGCGACGCTCACTTATCTCAAGAAGGCGAACGCGGAGCAGCAGCAGTTCTACTCGCAGTACAAGCAAGCCGGCACCATTCGCCCCGCGTCGCGCGTCGACCGTAACGCGTGGTTCAAGGACCTCTTCCACCCGAAGGAAGACCGCTACGTCTCCAAGATCATGGAGCTGATGGCGCCGGCGGTGCACGCCGCGAAGCAGGCGTCGGACAAGGCCCTCAACATTCACCGCATCAAGCCGGTGAGCACGGACCCGTCAGACACCAGCGCGCCGACCTTCGCGCGGACCTTTGGGTTCGTCGTGCAGGTGCTGAACATCCCGATCGCGCCGCGGCTCTTCCTGCAGCAGCAGACCGCTGGCAGCCTCACGCACATCGTCGGCAGCAACCCGCCCGCGGCCATCGTCGGGAGCACCTTGCTCTCCGGGTACCAACCGCAGGATCTCACCTACGTGATCGGGCGCTTCCTGACGTACTACAAGGCGGAGCACTTCATCCGCACGATGATGACGTCGCACTCCGAGCTCCGGATGGTCTTGCTCGCCGCGATGCGCATCGCGGGCGTCGGCCCGGCTGACCCGAGCATCGACCAGTGGGCGGCTCAGCTTCAGCCGCACCTCGCGCCTGCGGCGCTGGACGGTCTGCGGAGCGTGTGCCGCAAGTTCGTCGAGTCGGGCGGCAGTACCGACATCAAGGCCTGGATGCAGGCCGTCGAGCTCTCGGGCATGCGCGCGGGCTTTTTGATGTGCAACGAGCTGGAGACGGCGGTGCGGATGGTTCAGGCCCTCCCGCCCGACTTCCCGGCGGACCTCCCGGTGCAAGAGAAGCTCAAGGAGCTTGTCCTCTTCAGTGTGTCGGAGGAGTACTTCCGGCTTCGCGAGCTGCTCGGGATCACCATCCGGGTCTGACCCGAGGCTCACTCCAACCGATCGGCGCGTGCGACTCGTTTTACGAAACGGCGTCCACGCGCCGTTTCGTCGTCTCCAGCCAGCGGGAACGAACAACAAAGCGGAGGAAGACGAAGACCTGACTCGCCAGCAGCGCGCCGAGTGGGGAGTCGATCGCGAGGGCGACGCGGCTCGCGCACGCAAGCATCACCAGCCCCAGTAACGCGTAGCCAACGTAGACGAAGTAGGTCCCGCGACCGGTCGCCCGCGTGCCTCGCCGGACCGCTTGCGCGGTGGACTCGCCACGCGCCACCGAAGACAGCCACGCGTCGCGGAGCGCGCCCGACCCGAACGCGAGGAGCGCGAAGAAGCCGATGACGGCGAGCACGACCAGGTCGTGAAGCCGCGTGTCCGGACCGCTGAGCCCGAAGCGAAAGAGGCCCACGGCGCACGCTCCCACCACCGCGATGACGAAGACGACGGCGGCGTGGACGATGTAGACCGCGAGCGCGGCGAGCGTTCGAGAAGCCGCGAAGCTGAGCGCCGCGAGCGAGGCGCCGTCGCGAACGCTCCGCATCCAGTAGAGGGAGAGCGTCGGCGTCACCGCGACCAGGAAAGCGGTCACGAGCGCCGCGAAGATCAGCAGCCCCGCGCCGTGACCACGAAGCACGGTGAGGAAAACGTCCAGCCAGGGTGCGCTGCCCGCCACCAGTCCCTCGGCGCCCCGAGGATGGCCGAACGTGGATGCCCACGCATTTGTCGCGAGCGCGGTCGGCGTGGCGCTCAAGAGCGTCGTGAGGGCGTAGAGCGTGAACGTCGCGGGGAGGGCGCGCTTCATGGCCCGGCCACGCTGAGGACGAACTGCGCGAAGGTGAGCAAGCGCGCGAACCATGGGTCGGCTGGCGCGGGGCCGACGCGCGCGAAATCGTCGGCGCGGTCCGGGTCGAGCAAGCCGTGGTGGTCGGGGTCCACTTCGACGCCCGTGATGGTGCCAGCGGGATCAGCGACGGGGCGTGAGTAGCGGACGTCCCGCTGCGGGAACGAGACGCGCGAGATCTCGCCGCCGTCGTGGTGGAGCTCGATCGCGGTCGGGATCGGGAGCCCGCCGAGCCGCTCGACCACCACCGCTTCTTCGTCCAGCCGTTGAACGCGCACCGCGGCGATCGCGCCGTCGAGCATCGCGGGGCGGAGCACCGCGCTTGAGAACCCGGGCCAGTAGGCCGCATCGAAGCTCGCGAAGAGGTCGTCGGGGACCGGGTGCGAGAAGCGATGGCGCCGCGCGTACTCACCGAGCGCGCGAACGAAGCGCGCTCGGCCCCAGGTGCGCGAGACGGTCTCGAGGATCGCGGTGGTCCGCGCGTACACCGATCGCCCATAGCCGCGATGAAACGCGTTCGCGGGGCGCCCTGGCGGAAGGGTCCGTCGACCGCGAAGCGCGAACAAGCGCGAGAACTCAAAGCCATCGATGGTGATGCCGACGAGCGAGCCGCCGTTGGCGCGTTCACCGTAGAGCGCGCGAAGGAGGTCCTGCGTCGCCCAGCTGGTCAGGCCCTCGTCGAGCATCGGCCACGCGACCTCATTGCTCGCGAGCAGACCCTGGAACCACTGGTGGGCGAGCTCGTGCGCGGTGACCTCTTCGTGCCAGGCGTTGTGGAGCCAGGGCACCGGGAACCACTCTCCCGCGGTGGTAAAGAGCGTCGGGTACTCCATTCCCGCGGCGCCGTCTGCCCCGCGCGGCGGCGCGATGATCGTGAGCGTTGGGTGCGGATAGGGACCATAGAGGTTCCCAAAGTGGGCGAGGCCGGCGAGGGCCGTGCGCACGTGCACTTCGGCCGCGGCGTCGTACCCGGGCGGATACAAGCAGCGCACCTCGACCGCGTGTTCCGCGCCAAGTTGCGCAAAGCGCGCGGTCTGCTCCTCGAACCAAGGCGCGGCGGCGAAGGCAGTGTCGTGAACACGTTCGGCGACGTACCGAGAGACGGCGCGTCCGCCGGAGACCGCGTGCTCCACGCGTTCTCCGGTCGCCCCGACCACGTAGTCCTCGGGGACGTCGATCGTCAGATCGTATGTCGCGAAGTCGGCGTAGAACTCGCCGTGTCCGTGATACGGGAACGTCGCCCATTCGCCGTTGGGCTCGAGACGCGCGACCTTCGGGAACCACTGACCGACCATGTAAAAGTCGCCGTGGTAGCCGGAGCGCGCGAACACCGGCGGGAGCGTCGCGACCCACTCGACATCGATCGTGACGCGCGCACCGGGGGCGACCGTGGGAGAGAGCGCGACCCGCATCTGCGTCGCGTCGTCTTCGCGTGCTTCGGGGAAGCCCTCGGTCATTCGCTCGGCGTCGTGGTTATCGACCTGAAGCGAGGTGATCTCAATGCCGCCAACGCCCGTGGTCTCGACGTTCCTCAGCTGTCCTCCCGACTCCCGCATGAAGACCGACTCACGGTCGCGAAACGCGTTGAGATAAAGGTGCAGGAAGAGATGGTCTTGGGGCAGGGTGCTCTGGTTCGTCCAGGTGATCGCGGCCGTGCCCTTGACCGTATGCGCGTCCGGGTCGAGCCGCGCCGACAAGATGTAGGCGTGGTCCTGCGCCGCGGCGGGGGTCGTGACGATACTCGCGACAGCGCACAGGAGCACGAGCGTGAGGATGGCGGCGCGCACCAGAGCGTTATAGCTTGATCGCGCAGCTCATGGACAAAGCGATGATTCACACCGCGGTCGAGGCGCGGCTCGACATCAAGGACCTCAGCGAAACGGAGAGCGCGGCGAGGAGGCTCGCGAAAGCGCTCTCGCCCGGAGACGTCGTGATCCTTTCAGGCGACCTCGGCGCGGGGAAGACGGCGTTCGTCCGTTGCCTTGCGTATGCGCTGGGGGTTCCCGAAGACGTACCCATCACGAGCCCGACGTTCGCGTTGGTGCATGAGTACGAAGAGGCCGCTCCTCCGCTGGTTCACGCGGACCTCTATCGGCTCGGCCACCCCGACGAACTGATCGAGCTCGGGCTCGGGCGCATCGAAGGCGCGGTCACGTTCTTGGAGTGGGGCGAGCGACTGTCATCGGCGTTTCCGGACGTCGGCCTCGCGGATGTGGCGCTCCGGATCTTCATCGAGACGCATGACGACGACCCGCACGCGCGCACCTTCGCGCTCTGTGGACACGAGCGCCTCGTGTCCGCCTTCTAGTCGGCTGCTGCAATACTCGCAGGCGCGCTTCGCGCGTCGTTCGCGAACGTTAGCCGTCCGCAACGAGCCGGTGCCTGCCGCCGCCGTCCACGAACACGAAGACGTTGGCATAGCGGTCGCGCCCGAGCGGGTTGCTTCGCGGGATAAGGTACCGTCGCCACTCCACCGGGATGCCGTAGGCGCGCACCCGCGATACCAACGCGCCGCGAACCGAGGACTCAGAGAGACGAATCGCTTCGGGAAGCGCGTGCGACAGGTCGTAGCCCATCGTCGCACCGCGTGGCAGTGAAGCGTCGCGGTAGCCTTGCTGTGTTGTCTGTAGCTTGATCTCGAGTGCGCTCGGCGCGTCGAACATCATGATCGCGGACTTGAGCAGGTAGCGCGGGCCCTTTAGCTCCCCCATCTCCACGTGGCGGCGGCAGGTCGTCTCGTCTTTGATGTACGTCCGCTCCACCCGCCGCAGGGTCGACGTGTAGTCACAGGACTGACAGCCCTTGGGTGCGCAGTAGCACTTCGTTGCCTCACCGAGGAAGCGCGAGAGAAACGACAGCTCTTGGTCTTCGCCGACGCGCTTGGGACGTCCCGGACCTTTCCCGAGCGTGGTGTTCGCGGAACCCACCTCTTCGTCACGGTCGACCTGACGCCAGGTCGCGTCGATGTCGAGGCGGATCACGGCGAGCCTTCGAGTGAGCGCGGGCTGGAGCGAGAGGAGGTCTTGCTTTCGGAGCCAACCACCGCGTACGAGCGGCCCGTGTCGCGCTTGGGCGCGCTCGAAGTCCGGAAGAAACGCTTTCGCTTCGAGCTCCGCCGAGACCGCCGTCACCACTTCCAAGACGTGACCGCCGAGCTGAAGGCGGTCGCCAACGCTCGCGACGCCATAGTCCGCAGGCACCCCATTGAACATCACTTGGGTGAAGGACCCCGCGACGCGCGTGAACGAGAGGGTGCCGTTTTCGGCGAACGCGCCGGTAAGCGCGGACCGGCTGACGGCGCCGTCGTCGAGATCGATCGCGCAGTGCTCGCCGCGACCAATCGTGAACCGCCGCGGGAGGGTGCGGACCGTTCCGAGATGGTCTTCGCCGCGATAAATCGCGAGCCCCGGCCTTGCGTCTTCTTCAGCCAAAGTCGCTCACCACGCGCTGTCTGCCGAGCCCGTCGACGAACGCGAAGACGTGGAAGTCCTTGTTGCCCAGTCGATACGTTCGCGCCTCATACGGCCACGCGAAGACGCGCGCATCGCTCACGGTCCCGCGACGTTGAATCGCCTCGACGGTTCGGCGGCCTTCCGCCAACACCGCGCTGAGGTCGTAGCCATGAAACGCGCCGCGCTTCGGGTCCGCTTGTCCGCGGTAGAGCGCTCGGCCGACGTTCTCAAGGGAGAACGTGAGGGACTCAGGGGGAGGCGTCTTCATGATCGCGTCTCCCATCATGAACGTCGGCCCCTCAACGTCCCCGCAGAGCAAGCGCGCGATGTGATGGCGTTGGTCCTCGATGAAGAGCGCCTCTGCCCATTGCGCGGTTCCTGTTCCTTCGCACGAGGTGCACTTCAACAAGCCGCCAGAGCAGGTGCACGAACGATAGACGCCCTGGTTGTTGCCGTCGACGCTCACCAAGATCCGGCCTTCGCCACCGCAGATGGAGCAGCTCTGGTAGCCGCGTCTCACGGAGCAGGACGTGCAAGCGTGCGGAGCAGACAGGACCCGTGTCAGTACCGTGCCCTTGAGCAGCGGCGCGTGGACATCGGTGGGCGTCTTTGGCGGCTCCTGAACCTTCGATCGCGCGACCGCGACCGGGAGCTCGAGTCGGTCGCGCCGGACCTCGCGGTGAAGCACGTGCGCGTCGAGCCGAAGCGCGGCGCGTTTCTCGATGCGTACGGGCTCCTCATCACGGAGATCGGTCACGCGGAAGAAGCGGCGTACATCAATGGGGCTGGTGGCGCCCGCGGCGAACGACGGAACCAGGTTCTCGAACTCGAGGCCCATCGTGACCCGCCGGCTCGCGCGGACGCGGAGGCGGTAGGCGCCCACGGTCAGCTCGTCGCTGTGACGGACCGCGCGGACGCCTTGGTAGGCAGTGCCGTTGAGGAGGAAGCGAGCGCCGGGTTGCGCGCTTACCTCGACGCCCTCCGTGGCCGGGTTGATCACGAGGTGGTACCGCAGCACCGAGGGGTCGTCCAAGCGGAGCTGGGCCGCCTCGCTGCGACCTACCAGCAGACCTTCGCCAACAGGCAGCTCTCCCAAGAGTGCCTCGTCATCGCGATCGCGACGGACCTCGATCCAGTACTCGCTGAGCATCGGCTGAACCTTATCAGCCGCGGCAGTTTCGCGGCGATCATGAGCGCTCACGGGCTCCTGGTTTCTAGGGCTCTCGTGACGCTTGCGGACGCCTGTTCTGAGGGGTACCTCGGAGCCATGCCGAAGCGGACCGACCTCAAGAAGATCCTCCTCGTGGGCTCCGGCCCGATCGTGATCGGGCAAGGCTGCGAGTTCGACTACTCGGGCACCCAGGGCGCGAAGGCGCTCAAGCAAGAAGGCTACGAGGTCGTGTTGGTCAACTCCAACCCCGCGACCATCATGACCGACCCGGAATTTGCGGACCGCACTTACGTCGAGCCGCTGACCCCTGCGGTCGTCCGCGCGATCATCGAGCGCGAGCGGCCGGACGCGCTCCTGCCGACCTTGGGTGGCCAGACCGCGCTCAACATCGCGCTGGCGCTTCACGATGATGGAACGCTGGACGAGTTTGATGTCGAGCTCATCGGTGCGCAGGTCGGGGCGATCCGAAAAGCAGAGGAGCGCGAGCTCTTCAAAGAAGCGATGACGAAAATCGGGCTCGAGAGCGCCCGCGCGAAAACGGTGCGCACGGTTGAAGACGCCCACGAAGCGGCGACCGACATTGGGTTCCCGATCATCTTGCGTCCCTCGCTCACCCTCGGCGGTACCGGAGGCGGGATCGCCTACAACCGCGAAGAGTTCGACCGCGCGATCCGCTGGGCGTTCTCGCAGAGCCCGAATCACGAGTGCCTGGTGGAGGAGAGCATCCTCGGCTGGAAAGAGTTTGAGCTTGAGGTCATCCGGGACCGCGCGGACAACTTCGCGGTCATCTGCACCATCGAGAACTTCGATCCGATGGGCGTCCACACCGGCGACTCCTTGACGGTCGCGCCCGCGATGACGCTGACCGATAGGGAGTACCAGCGGATGCGCGACGCCGGTCGGGCGATCATCACGGAGATCGGCGTCGACACGGGCGGCAGCAACATCCAGTTCGCGATCAACCCCGACGATGGCCGCTTGATCGTCATCGAGATGAACCCGCGCGTGTCCCGCTCAAGCGCGCTCGCGTCCAAGGCAACCGGCTACCCCATCGCGAAGATCGCCGCCAAGCTCGCGGTCGGCTACACGCTGGACGAGCTCAAGAACGACATCACGGGTACGAGCGCAGCGTTTGAGCCGACCATCGACTACGTCGTCGTGAAGATGCCGCGCTTTGCGTTTGAGAAGTTCCGCGGCGCCGATCCACGGCTGACCACGCAGATGAAGTCCGTTGGCGAAGCGATGGCGATCGGCCGCTCGTTCAAAGAGGCGCTCCAGAAGGCGACGCGTAGCCTGGAGACGGGGCGCGACGGTCTGGTCTCGTTGCGCGACAAGGTCGACTACCCGGCGCTCGCGGCCCGCTATATCAAGTGGCGCGAGAGCGGCGAAATCACGCCTGGTGAGCAGGGGCTCGACATCCCAGCGTACTCCGACGAAGAGCTTCGCGAAGCGCTCCGCGAGGTCGTCAAGACGCCGGTCGCGGATCGACTCTTCTACGTCGCGGATGCCTTGCGCGTCGGCCTCACGGTCGAGGACCTGTATGAGGCCACTCGGATCGACCGCTGGTTCCTGACGCAGCTCGCGGAGCTCATCGAAGCCGAGCACGAGATCGCCGCGGGGAACGCGGAGCTCGCCTGGGTGAAAACGCTGGGCTTCAGCGACGCGCGCATCGAGACGCTGACCGGGACGCCGATTCGGGAAGAGCGGCTGCGCGCGGGGGTGCGTCCGATCTACGCGCGCGTCGACACCTGCGCCGCCGAGTTTGTCGCCGAGACGCCGTACCTCTACTCGACGTGGGGACGGAACTCGGAGAGCGAAGCGACCGACCGCAAGAAGATCATGATCCTCGGCGGTGGGCCGAACCGGATCGGCCAAGGGATCGAGTTCGACTACTGCTGCGTCCACGCCGCCTTCGCGCTTCGCGAAATGGGTTTCGAGACCATCATGGTCAACTGCAACCCGGAGACCGTCTCGACCGACTACGACACCAGCGACCGGCTCTATTTCGAGCCGCTCACGTTCGAGGACGTGATGAGCATCGTCGAAGAAGAGAACCCATACGGCGTGATCGTTCAGCTCGGAGGCCAGACCCCGCTCTCGCTCGCGGTCGGGCTCGCGCGGGCGGGCGTGAACATCCTCGGCACGACGGCGGACGCGATCGACCGCGCGGAGGACCGGGAGCGCTTCGACGAGATTCTCAACAAGCTCGGGCTCAAGCGGCCGCGCGGCGGCATCGCGAACGGAGTCGACGACGCCTTCGCGGTCGCGGAGGACATCGGTTTCCCCGTCGTCGTGCGACCGAGCTACGTCCTCGGTGGCCGCGCGATGGAGATCGTGCACAGCCGCGCAGACCTCAAGCGCTACATGCGCGTCGCGCTGGAAGCGATCGAAGGCGCCGAGACGCAGACCATCCTGGTCGATGAGTTCCTCAAGGACGCGATCGAGGTCGACGTCGACGCGGTCAGTGATGGGACACGGGTCGTCATCGGCGGCGTCATGCAGCACATCGAAGAAGCTGGGGTGCACTCGGGCGACTCCTCGATGGTGCTCCCGGCCCACGCGCTCCCTCCAGACGTGCAAGCCAACATCCGGAGCAGCACCCGCGCCCTCGCGCTTGAGCTCGGCGTGGTCGGCTTGATGAACGTTCAGTTCGCGGTCCGCGGCAGCGCGGTATACGTGATCGAGGTCAACCCGCGCGCGTCACGCACGGTCCCGTTCATCAGCAAGTCGACCGGCGTTCCCTTGGCGCAGATCGCCGCGAAGGTGATGGCGGGAGCGACGCTGGAAGAGGTCGGCCTCACCCAAGAAGTCACGACGCCTCACGTCGCGGTCAAGGAGTCGGTCTTCCCTTTTACGAAGTTCCAAGGGGTCGACACCATCCTCGGGCCGGAGATGCGCTCCACGGGTGAGGTCATGGGAATCGGCGCGACGTTTCCGGAGGCGTTCCACAAGGCGCTGCTCTCCGCGAGCGTCTCGCTCCCGACCGCCGGCAGCATCTTCATCAGCGTGCGGGACGACGACAAGCCCGTCGCGAGCGAGCTCGCCCGGAGGCTCTCCGGGCTTGGCTTCACGATCGTGGCCACGCGTGGCACGGCGAGCGCCATCGAGCGCAACGGCGTGAACGTGACGATCGCGAACAAGGCTGGAGAAGGCCGTCCGGATGTGGTCGATCGGCTCCGGAGCGGCGAGATCGCGATGGTCTTCAACACGACCGAGGGGCAGAAGGCCATCCGCGACAGCCGTTCGCTCCGCCGTCAGACGCTCCTCAGCGGGCTGCCGTACTTTACGACGATCGCCGCGGCCACCGCGGCCACCGCCGCGATTGAGGAGACCATCGCCCGCGATGGGAAGGTGACCGTCCGGTCGCTCCAGGAGTACCACCAGGCGCTCGCTTGATCTCGCCGGTGGTCAGCCGCTTGCGCTCGACGCGGGATTCGTTTTAAGAACATCGAATGCAACGCGTCCCGATGACACCGAAGAGCTATGCCGCGCTGAAGGCCGAGCTTGAGCACCTCAAAGCGGAGATGCCCAAGATCTCTCAAGAGATCGGCATCGCCGCCGACCACGGCGACCTGAAAGAGAACGCCGAGTACCACGCTGCGCGTGAGAAGCAGGGGATGGTCGTCGCGCGGATGGGAATCGTGGAGGACCAAATCGCGCGCGCGCAGGTCATCGATCCGACGACGCTCTCTGGGGACCGCGTGAAGTTCGGCGCCACGGTCGACCTCGAGGACATCGACTCGGGCAAAGAGGTCACCTACCGCATCGTCGGGTCGGAAGAAGCCGACATCAAAGACGGCACGATCTCGATTACGTCGCCGGTCGCGAAGGCCCTGATCAATCGCGAGATCGGTGACGAGGTCAAAGTGAAGACGCCGGGGGGCCTCAAGAACTACGAGATCGCCGACGTGAAGTGGCTCTGAGCGGCGCTCGACCACTGTGACGGCCGCGTAGCCGATGGTCTTGTCGCGGCGACACGCGGCCGCGCTCGCGGGGGGCTGTCTCGGCGCGCTTGAGTTCGCGCTCGACCCGCAACGTGACGGTTTGCGCGCCGCGCTCGCGGTCAGCACGGGTGCCTCGCTCGTGCTTCTCTTCGTCATCGTCGGCGGCGCGCTCCTGCGGTTCAAGCGTAGCGACCTCGTCGCAGGCGTCGTGGCGTTCGCGCTCGCGGTGCCTTCGCTTCACGTCCTCACGAGCGGGCGTCGTGCCAGCGCGTTTCCGTTTCGTACCGCGGCGGTGATCACCGGGGCGCTTGTGCTCGGCGCCGGCGTCTTCCTGCTCATCCGAGCGTTCTCGAGGCGAGCCGCGCCATCTCGCGCGCTCGGGGTGTCGTTCGCGGTGATATCGGTTGTGGCGCTCTTCGCTGACGCTTTCGTCTTGGTGCGTCTCTATCCCGTGTTCCACCTCTGGCTCGCGGCGAGCTCGTTGGCCTCCGCCGCGCTCGCCGCCGCGTTCTTGTCGAGCGCACGTTCGCCGCGCTGGACCGCGCTATGGGTGGTGGTCCCGATCCTCGTCATGGGAGCGCTTCACGGCCAGGTCGCGCGGCGCGGGCACGACGTCGACGCGCTCCCGATCAGCGGCAAGGTCGCGCGCTGGGTTGAGCCTCGCGAACGCGTGTCCCAAGCGCCCCGTGGGCCAGCCGAGGTGGTCGCGCCGGATCTCTCGCGACCTGGATTTGAGCTTCGCGGCGACATCTTGCTCATCACGGTGGACGCGCTTCGCTACGACGCGGTGAATGGTGACACGCCGACCGCTCCCTTCGTGGCGCGACTCGCTGGCACCGGGGTCAACTTCAAGCGCGCCTACACCACCACGCCGAGCACCTCGTACGCCCTGGGTTCGCTCTTTTGCGGGACGCACCTGCTCAGCGCGATGGACGCGCGGGAAGGGGACCGCGAGACCCTCACGGATTCTCTCTCCGCGATGTACCAGAGCGCGGCCTTCTTTCCTCCCGCGGTCTTCTCGGTCGATGGTGCGCGCTTCGCGTCACTCGCGGAGCGGAGCTTTGGTTTCGCGGAGCGCGAGATCGACTACGCGAGCGCGGAAGGTCGCGCCGAGCAACTAGAACGGTTCCTCGCGCGCGCGAGCTCCGATCGGCCGGTGTTCGCGTGGGTCCACCTCCTCGAGCCGCATGAGCCGTATGACGGGGATCCGGACCTGAGCGATGAGGCGCGCTACGGGCTTGAGGTCGGCGCCGCGGACCGCGCGATCGAGCGGATGGCGGCCGCGTTTGAGACGCGGCGCGGCGTCGCCCCGACCCTCGTCGTGACCTCCGACCACGGCGAAGAGTTCGGCGAACACGGCGGCGCGTATCACGGGACCACGCTCTACGATGAGCAGGTCCGCGTTCCGCTCGTCATCACGTCCCCCGACCTCGAACCGCGCGCGGTGGAGGCGCCGGTTGACCTCGCGGACATCGCGCCGACGCTTTTGGCGGCAGCCGGTGTCGCGATCCCGATGCGGATGACGGGGGACGACCTCGGGCTCGCGCTCCTCGGCGGCGAAGGTCCAGAGGTCGCGATCATCGAGCGGGAAGGTGAGCGGGCGACGGTCCGCGCAGGGGACAAAGTCATCTGTCGGGCATCGGGCGCTTGCCGGGTGTTCGATCTGAGCCGTGACCCCCGCGAGGTGAGCGGCGCGCGAAATCGTCCGCGGGAGCGGGAGGCGCTTCAGGATGTCTCGAATCATCTCGCGCGTGTCGCGGCACGTGAGAACCCGAGCGATGGCGCGGAAGAGTCGGTGTTCGCGCGAGCGCGCCTCGGAGATCGCGCGGTCGCGGCGGAGGTCGTTCGGCTTCTCAGCAGTCCGCGTTCGCGAACACGCGCAGAGGCCGCGCGGGGCTGCGGGGAGCTCGGCCTGACGCGAAGCGCGCCGATCCTGCGCGGGCTCCTCGACGACGCGTCCGAGGAGGTTCGCTTGGAGGTGGCGCTCGCGCTGGCTTCGTTGGGCGAGCACGTCAGCGACGGTGTCGTCGACCGTTTCGCGCGCGCGGGCGACCTGCGCGCGGTCCTCGCGGCCGCGAGAGCAGGGCGGGTCCCCAACCCGGGCGCGCTCATCGCGCTCGCGGAAAACGACTCTGCGCCCGACGTCGACCGACACGTCGGGATTCTCGCGCTCGGCACCGCCAAGGTGAGCGCGGCCCGCGAGCCGCTCCAAGACCTGCTGCGCGATCCGACCCATCGCGTCGCGGCTGCCGAGGCGCTCGGCGCGCTAGGGGATGTTGAGGCCGGCGCGGCGGTTCTTCAGGCGCTCTCGCGCGAGGTGTACCCTGCGGCGCGCGAAGCAGAGGTGGCGGCCCTCGGTGCGCTTCAGTATCGGCCTGCGATTCGTGCGCTTCGCTTGGCGCTCGAGGAGGTCCCACCCGTCCCCGGTAGCCTTGAGGCGCTCTGGAAAATCGGTCCGAGGCAACTCCTGCTGCCTGTCTCGGCGCGCCGTCATCGACGCGGCTCGTTTACCTGCGGCGACAACGGGTGTCTTCCTGGAGACGCGGCCGCGCTCTGGCTTGGCCCCGAGACGGAACCCGCGCGCGTCGCGCTGTTGGTGAACGGGCCGGTCGGCGCGATCGTTCAGATCGGCGAGGAGCGCTTCACGCTTGAACGCGAGACGCAGCAGTTGGTGTTCGAGGGCGCACGTCGCGTCGACGTGGCGAGCGAGGACGTCCGTCTACTCACTTTCGTCGTCACGCGCTGAAGCCGACGCTTGCCCGAGCGCCCGGTACCCGCGAACGAGCGCCGCGGCGACCTCTGCGGGGAAGCCCAAGAACGCTTCGTCGTAGCGAATGGGTGGCGCACCGTCGCGATCGATCCGGACAACCTGAGCCGTGGAGTAGCCGGAGAGCACAGACCACGCGGCGCGGGACTCGAGCGCGACGCGCTCCACGTTCTCCCACTGTGCACGAATGGTGCCCGCGCGGATTCGAATAAGCAGCTCGGTGGGCGTGAGGACCATCGCGAGACCTTTGCGCGGCGCGACGTGCCGCCGCGAGAGGACGTACCAACCGATCGGGACCCCGAGCGAGACCACGATCAGGACGACGCCTAACCCGCCGAACTCCCATTCATTCGGCATCCGGACGAGCGCGTCGAGGACCACCAGAGCGAGCACGAGCGCGGCGTAGGGACCGCGACGTAGCCAGCCGTGTCCATGCGGAATGGCCGCGACACCGTCATCAAAGTCGCCGCGGCTCGCGCGGTCGTAGAGCTTGCTCGCGAGCACGCTCGTCGTTCCCGCGATCGGCTCCGCCGGTGCACGCACTCCGCGCCATCGCATCAGGCGCTCCGCGAAGTGCGCCGCGCTCTCATCAAAAATCGGAGGGAGCTGGAGCAGCACCTGACCCGCCTTGGGTTCGAGCAGGAGGAAGGTGTCGACATAGCGGTCGCCTTTACGCGCCCAGTGGCCGCAGGTCACCACGTCACGGACGCGGTCTCGCGTGACCTCCACGGTTTCGCTCCCGCGATCCCACGTGAGCGCGTCTGCGGAGAGCACCACGCGCTGCTTCCGCGACGCGCTCATGAGCCGAAGCCGCGCGACGTACTCCACCGCGAAGAAGAGCGAACGGATCATCCCGATGACCGCGAGGACCCGCAGGAGCATCGCGAGCGGATCGAACGGAGTGCCGACGCTGTGCTCGCGCACAAGCGCAAACGCGAGGAGGGCGAGCGTCACGAACACCACAAGGAACCCCCGCCGCGCGGAGGCGTCGAGGAGCGGAGGGCGATGCCCCTGAAGGACCTCGGGCTCCTCTTCCGCGGCGTTGTTCACTGGTCGCAGTCACACTCACGCGAGGCGAGCCGCGCGGTGTTCTCGGACGCGCGGTCACAGCGGCTCGTGACGTCGGCATCGTTCGTCTGTTCGGCGATCGCGCAGATCGAACGCTCAGCGTCGCTGGCCTCGTCGAGCGCGCGACAGTGGTCCTCGCAATCCCCATCACGCGAAGCCACTCGTGCTTCCTCGATTCGCGCCTCTTCAACCTGAATTCGTGAGAAGTGACCGTGGGTTACAGCCCCCGGAGCCTGCGCGCCACCACAGCCGACGAGGATGAAGAACGTGAAAATCGAGATGGAGCGATTCATCATGGAAGGAGCTATTGCACTTGTTTGTCTACATCAAGCGGCCGATCAAGAGATTTGCGGCTAGATTGCCGGGAACGGATAGATCCAAGACCGCTGCTCTTCCCACTGCGCTTTCCAGAGCTCTCTCTGAGTTTCCCGACCTGTGCCCGGCATCAACCACACTCAACGCGAACTGCACCTCAAGATCGTCTACTACGGTCCTGGTCTTGGTGGGAAAACGACAAACCTGGAGCACATCCACCAGCGGAGTCGCCCAGAGAACCGCGGCAAGCTGATCTCACTCATGACGGAGACGGAGCGGACGCTCTTCTTCGACCTCCTGCCGATCCATCTGGGGAAATTCCGCGGGTACTCCATCCGAATGCACCTGTGCACGGTGCCTGGACAGATCGCGCTCGATAGCACGCGTCGACTCGTGCTTCGGCACGTCGACGGCGTTGTGTTCGTGGTCGACTCCCAACGTGAGCGGTTGGAGGCGAACCTCCAGAGCTTCCTCAATCTCGACGAGAACCTACGCCTTCAAGGCGATGACCCCGACGCCATGCCGATGGTGGTCCAATACAACAAGCGTGACCTGGTGAACGTGCTTCCGCTCGATGAGCTTCGCGACGCGCTCAAGATCGACCCGACGACGCCACAGTTTGAAGCCTGCGCGGTCGAAGGACGGGGTGTCTTTGAGACCTTCAAGTCGATCACGACGGAAGCGCTCAAGTCGATCGGGGATCCCTCACTGATGCCTGAAGGGCGGACGGCGTCGATCCTTCCAGGGAAGCGCGCGTCGATGTTCGCCGCGCTCTCTGCCTCCGAAGAGTAATGCCCGTCGCGCTCGCTTGCGGCTGCTCGGGCGCGCTCGAGGTGGTCCCCACCGCGCTCGCGATGGCGCACGGGGGGCTCTGTGTGGAGCTGCCGATGGGGGACGACCTCGCTGCGCTCGCGCGGGATACCGGATGCGAGGGGGAGCCAAGCTCGGTTGCCCGGCGCACACCGCGCGGTGACGTGGAGACATCGGAAGTCGAGGTCTTCGCGTGCGCGGCGGCCAGCGAGATCAAGGCCTCCGACGGCTCGCTCTTTGTGGGACCCGCGCTCTCCACGTTTCTTCATCGCGACACCATCGGGTGGCGCTTCTCGCGAGGCGTGTCCGTCGCGCCGGTCCGAACCCCGACGCTGCCGCCCGCGACTCACACCAACACGTTTGTGGTTGGCGACCTGGGTGGTCCGTTCGTCTTGATCGAGCCCGCGACTCCGTATGCCGAAGAGCTCGAGCGAATGGTCGCGTGGGTCCGCGCGCACGAGGCCCGCGGCGGTACCTTGGTGGGGATCCTGGCGACGCACCACCACCCGGACCACACCGGCGGCGCCGAGCTGCTGAGCGACGCTCTCGGGCTTCCGATACGAGGTCACGAACGCGCGCTCGCGGGGCTCCCAGAAGCCGTCCGCGGGGCGCCTGTCGGCGACGGCGATGTGATCGCGCTGGGGGAGACCTCTTTACGCGCGCTCTTTACGCCAGGACACGCCCCCGGACACCTCTGCTTCCTTGAGGAGCGGGACCAAGTGTTGATCGCGGGCGACATGGTCGCGGGCGTCGGGACCATCCTCGTCGAGCCCTCGAGCGGCGACATGTTTGAGTACCTCGCGTCGCTTCGTCGCTTGGTCGGTGAGGCGCCACGTGGTTTGGTCCCTGCCCATGGCGGCTTGATCACGCACCCGGTCGCGCATCTTCAGAAGACCCACGATCACCGCTTGGCGCGCGAGCGAAAGGTCATCCGCGCGCTCCACGCTTTCCCGGGTCCAGCGCGGGCGGACCAGCTCGTTCCCGATGCCTATGCTGATGCTCCCAAGAGCGTCTGGCCACTGGCCGCGCTCTCGGTCGAAGCACATCTCAAAAAGCTCGTACGAGACGGCGTGGCCTCGCGCGACGCCGAGGGGCGCTTCCTTTCGCTCGCTTCGGCGAGCGTGACTCCTCCTCCCTGAGGAGGAGGGCGTCGGCTACTCGGCCGCGAGCTCTTCGTCGTCGTTGCCGGCTTCGGAGTAGTAGTACCCGTCGCGGCGGTAGTACTGGTAGTACTCGCCGCCGTATCCGCGCCGCGTCAAATCGATGCCGTTCACGACGGCGCCGACGATGTTCGCGCTGACGTCGTTGAGCTGGCGGAGCGCTGAGCGAAGCGCGTCGCGGGTCGTGCGCTGCGCCTCGACGACGATCAACACACCATCAAGCTGAGGCGCCAACACGGCGGCGTCGGTCACGGCGAGCGGCGGGCTGTCGAAGACCACCATGTCGTACTGCGCTTCGGCTGCGTCCTTGAGGCGACGGAAGCCCGCGCCGTGAAGGAGCTCAGACGGGTTGGGCGGCACAGGGCCACACGGGCAGATGAAGAGGCCATCGACCGGCGTTGGGATGACTGCGTCTTCAAGCTCGCACGCGCCGACCAACACAGACGAGGTGCCGCGCTTGACGGTGGTCTTGTCGAACGCGCGGTGGACCCGCGGGCGGCGAAGGTCGGTGTCAATGAGGAGCACCGACTTGCCGCTGTGGGCGAGGGTAATCGCCAAGCTCGTGGCGACCGTCGTCTTGCCCTCGCGCGGGTTGCTGCTGGTCACGACCAACGTCCGGAGCGGCTCCGAGGCGCCCATGAACATGAGGTTGGTGCGGATGGTCCGGCAGCACTCCGCGGCGGCCGACATCGGGTGCGTGTGGACGATCAAGTCACGGTTATCGAGCACGTTGGGAACGAGGTCCTCCCCCGCGTCTTTCTTCTTTCGCCGCCGCTTGTAGTTGCCGTCCTCCACTCCCGGAGAGCCTTCGCTAATGGACGGCATGATGCCGAGCACCGTGACGCCGGCGCCTTCGACATCGTCGACGCCCTTGAGGCGACGGTCCAGCTGGCTGAGCGCGAAGGCCGCGAGGAGGCCAAAGAGCAAGCCCGCGAGCGCGCCGCCGGCCACGTTGGTGACCATACGGGGGCTGACCGGAGAGGTCGGGCGAAGCGCGCGGTCGACCACGCGAACGTGCGTCGTGCGGAGCATACGGGTGAGGTCGGTCTCGGTGGTGCGCTGAAGAACGAGCGCGTAGAGCTTCGCCTTGTTCTCGCGTTCGCGGTTGAGCCGCTGGTACTCGATCTCGCGCAGGTTCAGGTCGAGGCCAGCGTTCTGCGCCGTGTCGAGGGCTCCGCGGATGCCCGCTTCGATCTGACGAACCTCGCGAAGGTCGCCTTCCGCGCCATTGATGATGGACTCGATCTCAACCCGGAGCTGGGACTTGAGCGTCTCAATCTCGGTGACCAAGGCGTTCATCGACGGCCAGTTCGCGCCGTACCGCAGGGCGAGGGCTTCGCGCTCGGCGGTCTTCTCGCGGATCTGCTGGCGAAGGGAGTTGATGGTGGTGTCCGACGCGAAGATCGAAGGGTCGACCGTCATGGGGTCGTTTTGGTTCGCGGCCCGGACACGGGCGACACGCGCGGCGAGCTCGATGCGCTTGGTTCGTGTCTGCGTCAGCGCTTCGTTGAACGACTGGATATCGCTCGCGACGAGGTTCTGGCGATCCTCCATCGAGACGCTCAGCACGTTGTGCTCTTGCTTGAATTCGTGAAGCGCGAGCTCGGAACGATTGAGCTCATCACGGAGCGAATCCAGCTGCTGACCAAGCCACTCAAGCGCGGTGACGGTCGAGCCAAGTCTGTCCTCGAGGGTCTTCTCGATGTAGACGTCCGCGACCGCGTTCGCGATTAGTTGGGCACGTTCGGGCGAGGTGTCCCGCGCGATGATCTGCACGAGGCGCGTGCTCTCCACGGGCTCGATACGGATTCGTCCTTGAAGCGCGCCAGCGGCCACTTCGACGGCGACCGGTTCAAAGCTCGCTTGGTTCTTTTCGGG
Organism: uncultured bacterium; assembly: GCA_938024995.1. GTDB lineage: Bacteria > Myxococcota_A > Polyangia > Polyangiales > Houyiibacteriaceae > CALJDU01. Next base: position 80,462 of record CALJDU010000013.1, on the reverse strand, counting down.
AACGCGAAGGAAGTCAGGGTCGGCGGCGAGCCCAAGACGCGTGACGACGCGCTCGGCGATCGCGCGGCTCGCGAGAATGCGGTTTTGCGTCTCGAAGAACTCCCGCGACGACCAGTAGCTGCTCGCGCCATCGGCCACGTCCTCGACCTCGCTCCCGAGCGGGCGCGGGGGATTCGGGTCGTACTGGATCGTGGTGTCGGCTTCGTAGATCTTACGCTGCCGAAGCGTCCAAAATGTAACCGCGATCGCGATCAGCGTCGCGACGCTCAGGATCACCCACTTGTAGCCAAAGACGAGGCGTAGGTATTTCCGAGGGTCAAACTCGGAGGCAGAAAATTCAGGGGTTTCGTCTTCAGACATGAGGCGGTGGGGGGAACGACCGGAGCTTTCGTCAGGGTAGCGGGAGCGTCAAGCCGGTGTCGATGTTCCTGGCCTTTGAGGGTTGCCCGAGGGGCGTCGATCGTTCGACGCGAGCACGAATCCGTTCGCGGGACTCGCAATGGGCGCTGCTCTCCCCATCCCGATGGCAGAGCCTTGTAAATGCGTTCAGGGCGCGGCGAAATTGCCCGCGGCGCTCGGCCAAACGGGCGACGCGGACCAACGCAGGGGAGCTGTCATCAAAGGCGTGTGCTTCTTCGAACGCGCGAAAAGCGTGCCCATCGTTGCCCATCTCGGCTTCCAGCTGGCCGAGGTAGATCATGGATCGGGCGAGACCCCGGGCCGATCCGGACGACAGCCCTCGAAGCTCGGCAACCGCTTCGCGCATTGTCTCTGCGTCATCGGCGTCTGCCGCGATCCGGGCGCGCAGACGGATCAAGACCCGACGATCGGAGACGGTGTGGCTGGCCTGCTGAAGAACCGCGAGCGCGCCGGTCGAGTCTCCAGAAGCGTGAAGCGCGCGCGCCAGGGACTCGGCTGCTCGCGCGCTCTCTGGATGGTCTGCGACGACGGGACGGAGCAGGGCGATCGCTTCGTTGAGCTCGCGCGCGACGATCAGTCGGTTGCCTTGCCTGATCACGACGCCGAGCACGTTCGCGCCGGCGGACAGAAGATGATCGTCGAGCGCGCTGACCAGGTCGGCCGGGAGGTCGCGACAGCCAGAAGCTCGGTCCAAGAACTTCGCGCTCGCTTCTTCATCTTCCGGCGCGGCGCGGAGCGCGAGCTCGACCTCCGGGCGCTGCGTGAGGATGCGGCACATCAGCTCTTCTGCGATCCGCGGCTCACGCGTTTCCGCTTGGCGGATCTCGAGCAGCGCCTGGTCCAGTCGACCCAAGAGCAACAAGGCGTGCGCCGCGTTCACGTGCGGCGCGGACCAACCGGGCGCCTGCGCCATGGCACGAGAGGCCCAGCGAAGCGCGACCGGATCACGTCGCTGCGTCGCCGCGCTCGCCGCGTATACACTGAAGGCCGGCTCCGCGGGATGGAGCATGACGCCTTCCCGAAGCTCCTCCTCGAAGTTCTCGGTCACGTCTCCGGCGGCCAAGCGCTCGGCGAGCCTGGCGCGTCGCTCGAACACCGTCCCGCGAACCACGGAGTAGCCGTAAAGCGCGGTGACGATGATGCCCGCGATTGAGACGCCCCGCGCGATGGTCACGAGCGCGGGGCGTCGTCCGCTGTCGCTTCGCTTCCGGCGTGGCGTCGGCAGCCCGACCGCGAGCGTCGCGGCCGCGACCACGGCGATCCCCAACATCTCAAGGCTGAAGTCGACCAGGTTGTGAATACCCAACGCGACGACCGAAGAGAGCGCCGCGCTCTGCACCGAAGACCCCAAACGCTCCGTCGCGCGGATCACGGCCGCGCTGACGATCGCGATCATCGCGAGGCCAAATGGGATGCCCCACTCGACGAGCCACTGAACGACGATGTTCTCCGGATACTCGAATCGCGCTCGCGTCCCCATGACGCTCGCGAACGTCGCGGAGAAGGCGCCGCGTCCGACGCCCAGGAAGGGGTGGCCTTGCGCGAGGCTCAGACCGGCCTTGGCCATCTCGATCTTGCTGAGGTCTTGGTCCTCGAACGCGACCATGATCGGCTGCAGGCTGAAGTAGCCGAGCAAGCCGAGGAAGCCGAGGATCATAACGAGCGGACCAGAGGTCTTGAGGCTGAGCCGCTCACGCTTTTGCAAAAGCGTGAGCAGGCCAAAGAGGCAGACGCCCACCACGAGCGCGATGATGCCGCCGCGAGAGAGCGCGGATACCGAGACCGCCGCGATGAGCAGGGCCGCCCCCATCCACAAGAGCCGCGACTCCTTCTCTCGGTCGTCCAGCGCGAGCCCAAGCGTGACGATGGCGCCCATCACCAAGAAGCCCGCGAGGTGGTTCGAGTTCAGGATCGGCGAGACCAGGATCGGGGCGAAGGAAGGCTCGATCACGCCGAAGACCGCGCTGAGCCCACTGATGACGTGCGCCAGGGTGACCACCGCGATGCAGAGCGCCGAGATGCTGATCGCGCGGGCGAGCGTTCTGCGGTGCTGCAGACGAACGAGCGACGAGCAGGTGATGAAGACGCAGAGCAGGGCGACTCCCTTGAGCACCTCCATGCGCGTGGCGCCGGGATCGTACGAGAGCGGGAGCCAGCTCGCGTCACCGAGACCAAGTGCCGCGCGGGCGCCATCGGTCGAGGTCACCGCGCTCGCCGAGAAGAACGAAACGACGGCGCGCGGAAGCGGGATCGACTGAAGGAAGGTCAGGACGAACGCGGCGGACGCGATGAGGACCACCGACGACGCCGCGGTGCGGCCGCTCGCCACGAAGCTCGTGCTCAACGCAGACGCGATCGACAAGATGGTGATGACGACGACCGACCAGCCTACTGCGCCACCGAGCAACTGCGGGGCGATGACCAGCGTCAAACAGATGAGGGAGATCGCGGTCCGCATGATCCGCGGATCGCGCGGACTACGCGTCGACCCACTGGAGGTTCGGGAGGCGCGCCGACGGCGTCTCCGTCGTTCTCTCGCTGGAGGACGAGACGTTCGTTCGCCCGCGGTCGAGTCGCTGTCGCTCATCGGGGGCTCTGTGCGGCTTACTCAGAGACCACGGCGACCGCGGGGCGGAGCGCAGCGGCGATGGGCTCAACGGGCGCGAGCGAGTCCTCGGAAGGCTCCGCGTCGTCATCGTCGACGTCCGGTGTTTTGTACTCGGGGACGATAACGCGAAGCATCGCAGAGACGTCCGCGTGCGCGTCGCTTGAGATGCGCTCGTCCAACGTGACGAGATGCGCGGTGACCGATTCCATGTCGCTGCCGCGGTCGTGTCCGATGAAGATCTTCGGGTGCCGAGTCTTCTCCGCTTCCTCCGCACTGGTCGCGAGCTCTTCAAAGAGCTTCTCGCCGGGCCGCATCCCCGTGAACTCGATGTCGATATCTTCGCCCTCTTTCAGGCCCGACAGACGGATGAGGTCCCGCGCGAGGTCGACGATGTGGACCGGCGTGCCCATGTCCAAGATGAAGATCTCTCCGCCGTCCCCCATCGCGCCGGCCTGCAGCACGAGCTGACAGGCTTCGGGGATGGTCATGAAGTAACGACGCATCTTGGGGTGGGTCACGGTGACCGGGCCACCGTTTTTGATCTGCTCTTTGAAGATCGGAATGACGCTTCCGGCGCTGCCGAGCACGTTGCCGAAGCGAACGGTGACGAAGCGTGTCCGAGACGTCGCCGCGAGCGCCTGGATGTACATCTCCGCGACGCGCTTGGTCGCGCCCATCACCGAGCTCGGGTTCACGGCCTTGTCGGTCGAGATCATCACGAAGCCGAGGGCGCCGTACTCATGCGCGAGGTCCGCGACGAGCTTGCTCCCGAAAACGTTGTTCTTAACCGCTTCGCCCGGGTTCCACTCCATCATCGGGACGTGCTTGTGGGCCGCCGCGTGAAGCACGAGGGCCGGGCGATGCGTCTCGAACAAGAACGTCATCCGTTCTTCGTCCGTGACGTCCGCGATGCAGGGCACGATGTCGAGCTGCGGGAACTTCTTCCGAAGCTCTCTATGGATATGGAAGAGACTGGTCTCCGCGCGCTCGACGAGCACCAGGCGCTGCGGCTTGAAGCGGCACAGCTGCCGGCAGAGCTCCGAGCCGATGCTCCCGCCGGCGCCTGTAACGAGGGCCACGCGGTCCTCAACGTACTCGTAGAGTGAGTCCAGATCGAGGTCGATGGGAGCGCGGCGGAGCAAGTCCTCAATGGCCACGTCGCGGATCCGAGAGAGGTTCACGCGACCGCCGACGATCTCGTAGACGCCGGGGATGATCTTTGTGGGGAGGTCGCCTTCTTGCGCGAGCTGACGGATGCGACGAATGGCTTCTCCGGGCGCGCTCGCCATCGCGATCACGACCTGCTCGGCGCCATACTCGCGACAAAGCTCAGGCAGCTGCGCGGTGGTGCCGACGACGGGGATGCCGTGGATGATGGTCCCGACCTTCGCGGGGTCATCGTCGAGGAAACCGACCGGCTCGACGCCGACGTCAGGTCGCGCGACGAGTTCCCGTGCGACCATGAGCCCAGCTTGGCCGGCGCCGACCAGCATCGTCGGAACGCGGACGCTCTCGACGGTCCGCTTCCCGCGGTCAGTGTGTTCGTTGTAAAGGCGGCGGGCCACCCGGACGCCGACGATCCCGAGGAACGCGAGGAGGTAGTCCGCGGCGAGGATCCCGTAGGGGATCACCCCGTGACGGAAGTAGATGCGCTGCGCCTGCGCTTTGCCGGCGACCACGCGCGCGAACACCAAGACCAGGATCGCGACCGTGATCGCCATCGCGATGCGCCGGGTCTCGCGGAGGCCGACGTAGCGCCACGCGAAGCGATGAACGCCAAAGAGCCGGAGCACGAGGTACTGGAAGCAGACGACATAGGGCGCGACCAGGATGAAGCGGCCAACCATGGTCGTGGGCGGGGACCAATCGAACCGGATGAGGAACGCGAGGCCGAGCGCAATCGTCAACGCGGCCATGTCGATCGCGACCTGGGTCGCCCGTGTGATCTGGGTGCGCATTGGATGGTTTGTTGCGGAGGAACCCGACATCGTTCAGCGGTCCTTTAGCAAGAAACGACGATGCTGCCCAAACGTGGATTTCTCGTGCGTGTCCGCTCCCCCCAAAGCCTGAGAGAATCACTGCGAAAACCGTAGGTCGCGAGCCGACAAACGCGCTTTACCGCGACGTCGACGAGGAGCACGTGGGGCGCAATCGAAGGCTTTGAGAGCTCAGAGCGACCAGTAGTGGACTGACTCGGGCACCTGGTTGGGGTCGAAGGCGGACTTGACGTCGATGAGAATTCCGTCGTTCGAGAGCCGGCTGAGCACTGTCTCGAGATCGTACTCGCGGTGCGAGACCGCCATCACGACCGCATCAAGATCCTGCAATTCAGAGAACGGGGCGAGGGTCACGCCGTATTCGTGAAGCGCTTCGCTCACATCTGCGAGGGGGTCGTGGACCTGGGGCTTGATGCCGAACTCGGTCAGCTCTTCGATGATGTCGGGGACCCGACTGTTCCGCAGGTCCGGGACATTCTCCTTGAAGGTCAGCCCCAGAATCCCGACGCGCGCATCGCTCACTTTGCGACCGCTCTTCACCAACAGTTTGATCAAACGCTGCGCCACAAACGCGCCCATGCCGTCGTTGATGCGGCGGCCAGCGAGGATGACCTGCGGGTGGTAGCCAAGCGACTCCGCTTTCGCCGTCAGGTAGTACGGGTCAACGCCGATGCAGTGACCCCCAACGAGACCTGGGGTGAAGCGGAGGAAGTTCCACTTGGTCGAGGCGGCGTCGAGCACGTCTTGGGTACGCAGGTCGAGCAGATCGAAAATGATCGCGAGCTCGTTCATCAGGGCGATGTTCAGGTCGCGCTGGGTGTTCTCGATGACCTTCGCCGCCTCGGCCGTCTTGATGGTCGGCGCGCGGTGAACGCCCGCGTCGATGATGGAACCGTAAATACGCGCGACCCGCTCCAAGGTGTCTGCGTCTTCACCCGAGACCACCTTCACGATGCGGGTGAGCGTGTGCTCTTTGTCGCCGGGGTTGATGCGCTCAGGCGAGTAGCCGAGCTTGAAGTCGACCCCTTGGGTAAAGCCCGAGACCTGCGCGAGGATCGGACCGCAGAAGTCTTCGGTTACGCCGGGGTAGACGGTCGACTCGTAGACCACGAGCGAGCCCTTCGGCATGTACTTGCCGACCATCTCGCTCGCCTTCTTGAGCGGCGTGAGGTCGGGCTGCCGGTTGCCATCAATCGGTGTTGGGACCGTGACGAGGAACACATTTGCGCGACGGAGATCTTCTCGGTCCGCGGAGAACTCCAGCGTGGACGCCGCGAGCTTGTCGTCCTCCACCTCGTCCGTGCGGTCGTGCCCTTCGCGGAGCTCCTTGATGCGGAGCTCGTTGATGTCGAACCCGATGACGTGGTCCCACTTCTTGGCGAGCTCCACCGCGACCGGGAGCCCGACGTAGCCGAGCCCTATCACCGCGATGACCTCGTCGCGCTTGCCGTTGCCTGTGTTCATTCGTCCGGGCTCCTCACTGTGCACGGCGGGATGCCATCCCGATCCGTGATCGTCAAACGCGGGACGTGACCCGTACGGGCGCGATCCCTGTCGCGGCGGGGCGCCGCAGAATCTTGGTCCGCCGAGCCGGCTGGCCCGTTTCTCGGCGTTTGCAAAGGCCCTTTGATTCCCGTGATGATGGGACTTTTTGGGCTGGAGGATGAATCTCCTCGCCTCGCCAAACACCCATCCAGCTGGTAAACGCCGCGTGACGCGTGCGCGGCGCATGACGAAGAGCGAGAACCAAAATGGCCGAAGAAAAGTTCATCCAGCAAGGGCGCTGTCGCGTCATCGCAGAGGTCGCTCAGGCCCACGACGGCAGCCTGGGCATGGCGCACGCCTACATTGACGCGGCTGCGCGAGCGGGCGCCGACGCGATTAAGTTTCAGACACACATCGCGGCCGCCGAGTCTTGCGAGGACGAACCCTGGCGCGTCAAGTTCAGCCTCCAGGACGACCGCCGCTACGACTACTGGCAGCGGATGGAGTTCGCCGAGGAGCACTGGGTCGGGCTGAAGAAGCACGCCGACGACGCTGGCATCGCGTTCCTGAGCTCCCCGTTCTCGGTTGAGTCGGTCGAGCTGCTGCATCGCGTCGGCATGCCCGCCTGGAAAATCGCGTCGGGACAGATCACCGACACGCTCATGCTCGAGGCGGTCAAGCGAAGCGCCCAGGAGACGGGGGCACAGGTCCTCTTCTCGACCGGCATGAGCCCCTTCGCGGAGATCGCGGACGTGGTCAGCTGGGCGCGCAACAGCGACCTCGACGTGGGGCTCTTTCAGTGCACCTCGAGCTACCCATGCACGCCGGAGAAGATCGGCCTCAACGTGATGCAAGATCTCGCGTCGCGCTTCAGCTGCCCGGTCGGCCTGTCTGATCATTCCGGGACCATCTTTCCTGGACTTGCCGCCGCCACGTTGGGGGCTTCGATGCTCGAGGTCCACGTGACGTTCAGCCGTGAGCAATTCGGCCCGGACGTCCCCGCCTCCGTGACCTTCGAGGAGCTGGCGCAGCTGACGGCGGGTATCCGCTTCAATGAGCAGATGCGCGCGAACCCGGTCGACAAAGACGCGGTCGCGAACGAGATGGCGCGGATGCGAGGGCTCTTCACGAAGAGCATCGTCACCCGAGACGCGATCCCGGCGGGCACCACGCTCGCCATCGAACACCTCACCACGAAGAAGCCCGGCATCGGGATCCCGGCGACCCGTCTCGCTGAGATCGTTGGGCGAACGACCGCGCGAGCGGTCCCTGAGAACACCCGCCTCGCAATGGAGGATCTCGCCTGATGGCCAAACGAAAGATCTGCGTCGTCGTCACCGCGCGACCGAGCTACAGCCGCATCCGCACCGCGCTCCGCGCGATCGACGATCACCCCGACCTCGAGCTTCAGCTGGTGGTCGCCGCCTCGGCGCTCCTCGACCGCTATGGATCCGTCATCGATCAGATGAAAGAGGACGGCTTCACACCCGCGCGCTCGGTCTACATGATCCTCGAAGGCGAGAACCCGGTGACGATGGCGAAGACCACGGGCCTCGGCCTGGTCGAGCTCGCGACGGTGTTCGACAACCTCGCGCCCGACTTCGTGCTGACCATCGCGGACCGTTTCGAGACGTTGGCGACCGCGGTCGCGGCCTCGTACATGAACATCCCGCTCGTCCACATTCAGGGCGGCGAGGTCACCGGCTCGATCGACGAAAAGGTGCGCCACGCGATCACCAAGCTGAGCGACTTTCACTTTGTCTCATCGACGCAGGCGGGAGAACGCGTCGAGAAGATGGGCGAGTACAAAGACCGCGTGCACGTCACGGGTTGCCCCTCGATCGACATCGCGGCCGAGGTCGACAAGGACTCCCGCTTGGACTTCGATCCCTTCGAGAAGTACGGCGGCGTCGGCGGCGAGATGGACCTGAAGGATGGCTACGTGGTCGTCATGCAGCACCCCGTCACGACGGAGCACGCGCTCGCGAAGCGCCACGTGAAGGAGACGCTTCACGCGGTCACCGGGCTCGGGCTCCCGGCGCTTTGGTTCTGGCCCAACCCTGACGCTGGCTCTGACGGAACCTCTCGCGGGATCCGCTCTTTCCGAGAGAAGAACCGCGACATCTCGGGCTCGCTCCATTTCTTCAAGAACATGTCACCGACGGATTTCTTGAAGCTCCTGTGCAACGCCTCGTGCCTCGTCGGGAACTCAAGCGTGGGCATTCGCGAGTGCTCGTTTTTGAAGGTCCCCGTGGTCAACGTGGGCTCCCGTCAGAGCGGCCGTGACCGTGGCGCGAACGTCATCGACGTCGACTACGAGCGGGGCGCGATTCGCGCCGCGGTCGAGAAGCAGCTGAAGGGCGAGCGTCCTCCACGCGACACCATCTACGGAGACGGCTTGGCCGGGCCTCGCATCGCGAAGCTGCTCGCTGAGATCGCGCCGACCACGACCAAGCGGTTGGCCTATTAGGCGTGGCGCGGGTCTCGCTACTCCTGCTGCTGTGCACGGGGTGTTACGTCGACCTGTCGCCGCTCAACAGTGACGGGGGGATCGTCGCGCCAGACACCGCGCGCGACGCCGACCCGATCGACAGTGGCGACGCGGCGGACGCCCCCGATGTCGACACGAACCCCGACGTCGGTATGGACGCGGGCGATGCGGGCGATGCGGGCGATGCGAACGACGACGCAAGCGACGGAGATGTGTGCGTTCCGACGTGTGATGACGACGTCTCGGTCGTCTGCGAAGACGGCGACGCGCGCGTTCTGCCGTGTGCCTTTGGTTGCGCCGGTGATGCCTGTCGCGCGTTCGTCCCGAGCAACGTAGACGCGAGCCTGATCGAGCGCGCCGCGGACGCTCTCGTGTTACCGAACCGGATCAACACGACGCGCTGTGACGTCGCCTCGGCCTCCGTCGTTACCGTCGGCGACCGGGAGTACTGCGTGATGAGCGGCACCTCGCTCACCATCGACGACCAGGTTCGCGTCCTCGGCGAGCGCCCTCTCATCCTCCTGGTGCGCGGCGACGCAACCATCGGCGAAGAGGGACGTCTCGACCTCTCGTCCGTGCGCAATCAGCTGGGCAGCGGCGGCGGCGCGGGCGCCCGTCGCGGCGCGGGAGACGGCCCCCTCGGCGGCGGCGGCGGCGTGACCGGCGGCGCCACAGGGAGAGGTGACTCCGGAGGCGCGGGAGGTTCCGCGTGTTCGATGGGCGGAGCGGGCGGCAGCGTTTCCGACTCCGCGGGAGGCGCTCCGGCGAGACCCGATGACGGCGTGACGCTCGAGCCGCTCTTCGCGGGGAGCGGCGGCGGGAGCGGGGCTGGCGACACGACGCTCGCGGGAAGCGGCGGCCCGGGAGGAGGGGCGGTGCAGCTCAGCGTGACGGGGACCCTCACGATCGACGGTCGCGTTGTCGCGGCGGGCGGAGGCGGGGGCGGCGGCCGGCGCAGCGCCGGGCTCGACAACGGCTCGGGCGGCGGCGGTGGGTCGGGCGGAAACGTTCTTCTTGAGGCCGGGGCGATCCGCGGAACCGGGTTCGTCTTCGTCCAGGGCGGCGGCGGTGGCGGAGGCGCTGGAACGATGGATGGCGACGCCGGCGCGGACGGGCGCTTCAATCGCGACCCGGCCGGCGGCGAGTCGACCGTCGGCGGCGGAGCTGGAGGTCGGGGAGCTGGCCTCTCCAGCGCGCAGGGGGCTCCAGGTGAGAGCGCACCTTCGGCCGTTCGCTACAACGCGGGGGGCGGGGGGGGCGGCGGCGGCTGCCTGGTCATCCGCACGGGAGACGGCGTCGATCCTGAGCTCACGGTGACCGGGAGCACCCCGCGGCTACTCGGTTTGAAGGATTCAGGCTAAGCAGGAAACCCACCCGGACCTGTCCGAAGAGATCACGATGAGCCACCTCGACAATCACGCTTCCCAAGCCCCCATTTTTATCGTGGGCTTTGGGCGATCCGGGACGACGCTGCTGCAGTCGCTCCTGACCTCGCACCCCAACATCACGCTCGCGCCTGAGACGCACTTTCTCAACCGATGGTGCCGCCGCTACCCGTGGCTTGACCTGAGTCGACCCGCTGACTTCGACTTCTTCTGGATGGCGATCGCGGCGAACAAACGCTTCGCGCCGATGGAGCTCGACTTCCCAACGCTTCGCGCGGGGTTCGAGGAAGAGGGCGCCGACCGCAGCTACCGAGGGGTCTTCACGGCCATCATGAAGGCGTTCGCGGAGCTTCGCGGGAAGCCGCGCTGGGGCGAGAAGACCCCCGAGCATCGCCACCACGTGCAGACGCTTCTCGACTGGTACCCCGACGCGCGGATCATCTACATGATGCGTGACCCGCGCGCTTCGGTCGCTTCCTGGATCCGCATGACTGAGCGCCCGCGCGACGTTTACGAGTTCGCCGATGGCTGGTGCGACGCGTTGCGCATCTACGAAAAGCACGAACACGACGAGCGCGTGTTCCGGGTTCGCTACGAGGACCTGGTGCTCGACGCGAACGGCTGGCTCCCGAAGATCTGCGACCACGTCGGCGAGCGCTACGACGACGCGATGGTGCACCGTCGCGACCGCGGGAACATCCCGGTCGACGCCTACAGTGGCTTTATGCGGGAGCACATGGAGGCCACGCTCAAGCCGATCAACACCGACGCGCTGACCAAGTGGAAGAAGAAGCTCGCGAGCGACGACGTCTCGCTGGTCGAGACCCTCTGCGCCTCCGGCATGGCGCGCTACGGATACGACCGTGAAGCGCCGGACGTGAGCAGCGGTAAGTTGATGTTCGAGAAGATGAGACATCACGCGAAGGCGAGCCGCAAAGAGGGCGTGCGGCGCGTCAGCAAAGAGCTCCAGCGACGCCTCCACGATCGCGGCGTCTACATTCACCGCGACCTCCAGCCGTACTGACCGGTCGGCGTCTAGGAAAGAGCCTCGCCTTTTCATTGAGCGCGGGGTCTCCTACAAACCTGCCTCATGATCGCGCTCCAGAAGCTCCAGCTCCTCGCTCAGTCGTTCCCGGCGATCGGGACGCTCACAAAAACGAATCTTGAGATCCTCGCGAGGCAGCTCGCGCCTTCGGACGCGGTGGTGGCGGCGGAGGTCGTCCAGGTCAAAGGCCAGATGGGCGTCTTGGTCGCGACCGCCTCTCGCTTGATCGCGGTCTACTCGACGAAGGTCTTGCTCAAAAACTTTCCGACCTACCAAGAGATCCACTTCGAGCAGGTCCACGTGCTGGAGCCCGCGGGAGCGCGCGCGGTCTCCATCCGCGCCGCCGTCAACGCAGACGGCTCGGGCAAGTACGAAGAGAACACCTTCACGTTCGCGTCTTCATCGGTCGCGCAAGGTTTCGCTCACTTCGTCCGCACCCGCAGCCCGCGTCTCGCTGGCAGCTGAGGTTCGCTCAAGCGCCGAACAGCGACCGCGGCGCGAGCGACCTAACGAAAGCTCGGCCACGTGAAGTCGCGGCCGAGCAGCGCGCTCAAGGTTTCGCGTTCTCCGGCGAACGCCTCGCGGAGCAACGCGCGCGCTTCTTCGTCAAACGCTGGCTTGTCCGCCGGCTTCGCGTTCGCGCGCAACAGTCGACGCCGAACGCCGCGCCGCAGCCCATCCGGAACGAGAGCGCGGACGGCGGTCTTCGCGACCCCCTGGTGCTTGATGTAGGCGCGCATCGCGTTCGCGACGCCGGCGCTCTTGGGGACCGAGGCGGAGTTGTCGCGGAGGAGGGTAGGCGCGCTCGTGATCGAGAGGAAGCGGGCGACGTCGTTCATGATCGCGTCGCCATGCGTCTTCAGATCCTCGAGCGCGATCACCATCAAGCGCTCTTCAGGAAAGCGCTCGCGATAACGCGCCAGGTTGGCCGTGAACCGGCCGTGCTTCAGGAGATAGCCGCGCTCTTCGTTGCTCGCCGAGCGCATCTCGTCGCGCACCGCTTGCGGGAAACTCCGCGGCTCGCGTTGGCTCCGCTGACGATGCCAGTAGTGCGAGTGCGCGCGCGCGATAGGATCGCGCACCATGAAGATCAGCTTGACCGCGGGGAGGTCCCGCGCGATGCGATCCGCGGACGCGACATCCGCGAGGTAGTCCGGTGTCGTCTCGCCGCAGCGCTGGGCGTGGCCCGCCTTCTTGAAGTGACTCGCGTACCAGCTCGCGCCCTTTTCCTCGTAGTTCGCGCAGTGGAAGTACGGGACCTCTTGGGCCGCCGGCACGAACACCTCAGGGTGCGCGCCGAGCGTCTTCGCGAGCGACGAGGTACCGCACTTCGGCGCGCCGCCGACCAGGAAGTCGGGGAGCCGCGTCACGCGAACGCCAGCGAGGCCTTGATCGCGGGCAGGTGAGCCTCGAACGAGTAGTTCTGCTCGTACACCTGACGTGAGCCCTCAGCGAGCTTGCGTCGCATCGAGGCGTCCTGCGTGAACTCCTCCATCTTCTCGACCAGCTCCTTTGGATCCCGCGCCGCGATGCAATCCTCGCCGGGGGTGAACTCCGGCGCGCAGCCGAAGCTCTCGTCGTAACCCACGTTGACCACGCCGTAGCCGGCCGCGACGGTGAACTTCGTACGGAAGCCGGTCTGGTGTTTGTAGGGCACCAGCGAGACGTCGCCGGGCTGAAACACATCGCCCAGGTCATCGACGAAGCCGTGCACGCGGAAGTGCTCGGTCATCCAGTCCCAGGCCGGATCGTCGCGCTGGGCGCCGGGAGGTGCGCCGACCTGGTGCCACTCGAAGTCGACGCCGCTCCGCTCGAACACAGGCCACAGCTCGTCTTTGAGGTGGACGCGGCACGCGCGCATCGCGGTGTTGGCGTTTCCAAAAAAGAAGACGCGGTTCTTCGTCACGTCGTCGAAGTTCGGACGCGGCAGGGTGGGCCCAACGACCGGCGCGTAGTGGCCAGTGATGCCGTGGCTCTTGAGGTAGTCCGCGTCCGTCATGGACGCGCAGATGAGGCCGTCCGCGCGTCGGCAGACGTCGAGCTCGAGCTGCTCGATCTGATCTGTCGTCATGGGGTCTGGACGTGTGAACTTAAGCTTGATGACGTCCTTGCGGACCTGGCGGACCTTGTGAACGAAGTCGCGCTGCGAGAACACCATGCGGCGCCCGCGCGGGACCATCACCGCGTTGAAGATACCGCCCGCCCAGACGACGTCCGGGTCGATGCCGTCGACCACGTCACGGATCGCGTCGCCCATCCCGTCGAGGTTCGGGAACCGGAGACGACACGTGGTCGGGTTGAGCGCACGAGCGACCCAGCGACGGGCGTCGAGGCGCGAGAGGCGACGCCAGGGGATGGCGGTGACGCTCGCGGCGAGGGCGCGCACCCCGGGCTCCGGGACGCCTCCAAGGCCAACGCCGACGACGTGAACCTCGTGCCCAAGCTCGACCAGCGACGCTAGTTCTTGCCATCCGCGAAGCTGACCGCCTCCCACAGCGATTGTGGCGGGCCAGCGAGAGTGAACCAATTGAACGATACGCATCTGTTTTGTCTCATCCGTTGCGCAGCATCCCTGAGGTGTTCAGGGAAAGGTCCGCGGTTTGCGCCCCGCATCCCCGCTGTGCCATACCGCCCCAAGTAGCCGATCCTCAGCCGGTTCGCCAATCCCGCTTATGCTTCGCGTCGTCATGTACCACTACGTTCGGGACCTCCCGAACAGCCGCTTCCCGCGGATCAAGGGGATGCTGGCGGACGCGTTCGTCACGCAGGTGGAGGCGCTCCAGGCGCAGTACGAGATGGCCTCGGTGGAGAGCGCGTACGCCTACCTCGATGGCGACTACGTTCCCGCGCGCGATCTTTGCCTTCTCACCTTCGATGACGGCTTGGAAGAGCACGCGGGCCTGTGCACCGAAGTGCTGGCGGATCGCGGCCTGAGCGGCGTCTTCGCGATCATCACCCGCTCGACCGACGAGGGCTGGGTCACGCCGACCCACAAGAACCACTTCTTGCTCGCTCATCTTCCGCTCGCGACCTACCGAGACGCCTACCTTGAACGCCTCCGGGAGCTCGCGCCACATGTGAACGTGGATGTGGATCCCGATGAGGTCAGCAAAACGTACCGCTGGGACACGCCCGAGGTCGCGGCGTTCAAGTTCGTCCTCAACTTCCGTTCCCCCGCCGACGTCAAAGAGAGGATCCTCGACGCGATCTTCGAGGACACCTTCGGCGATGAGGAAACGTTCGGCCGCGAGCTCTATCTCTCGTGGGACGACGCGCGCGCGATGCAGTCGAGCGGCATGGTGCTCGCGGGGCACAGTCATCGACACGAGCCGCTCTCGTCGCTCGCCGATCAACGCGAAGAGCTGTCGCGCTGCGCGACCCTCCTGAAGACGAACTGCGCGGAGCAGGAGCGCTGGCCGTTTACGTACCCCTTCGGCAAGCCGCACACCTACAACGACGAAACGGTCGCCTCGCTTCGCGCCGCTGGGTTTGACTGCGGCTTCTGCACGCTCGTCGGAGACAACGTCCCGGGCACCTCTCGGTTCGCGATTCAGCGAGTCGACCCCAAGGACGTGTAGCCGTGCTGAAGCGGTTGAAGCGTCTGCAGCGAGACCGCGGTTTGGTGACGGTCCTGACGCAAGGGCTCGTCGTGCTCGCGGGCAAGTTCGGTTCAAAGCTGTCCGGGTTGGTCGCGCTCGCGATTCTTACGCGCACGCTTGGCGCGGAAGCGTTCGGGGTATTCGCGTTGGTGCGCGCCACGGTGTCGCTCTGCGACCACTTGGTGAACTTCCAGTCCTGGCAGGCCGTCATCAAGTTTGGCGCCGAGGCGATCGAAGAGGAGCGCCCCGCGGACGTGCGGCGTCTGCTCAAGCTCGCGCTCACCTTGGACAGCGCGACCGCGGTCCTCGGGGCCGGTGTCGCCGCCGCGGTCGGCTTCGTCGCGGCGCAGCTCTTCGGCTGGGGCCCTCTCGAGTCCAAGCTCTGCGCGCTCTACGGGCTCGTTATCTTGAGCCACCTGAGCGGCGTCCCGGACGGTGTCTTTCGGCTGTTTGATCTCTACAAGGTCCCCGCGTTCATTCAGAACGTCACCGGCGCGGTGCTCGCGGGAAGCGTCGCGCTCGGCGCGTTCTTGGGCTTCGGGCTGACCGAGTTCTTGGTCACCTATCTCGTCGTGGAGGTCGCCGGCAATCTCGCGATCTTGATCTTGGCGCTGCGCGAGATCGACAAGCGCGGCTACGGGAGTTTTCTCCGCGCCGATCTGACGGGCATGACCGAGCGCTTTCCCGGGATCAAGCGTTTCGTCATCGCCACCAACCTACAGAGCTCGCTCAAGAAGGGGCAGGGCGAGCTCGACATGATGGTCGTCGGCGCGCTCACGAGCCCCGCGGCGGTCGGGCTCTACAAAGCGGCGCGCCAGCTCGGCGTGATCCCGCGCAACGTCTTCAACGCCTTCACGGTCGTCATCTACTCGGAGCTGTCCAAGCTCGCCGCGAAGCGGGACCGCGCGGCCTTCGCGCGGCTCCTCTTACGCGTCTCCGCCGTGTCGCTGCTCGGGACGCTGACCTTCACCGCGATCGGCTGGTTCTTCTCCGAGGACATCCTCCGCGTTGTGTCTGGGCCGGACTTCGTTTCCGCAGCGTCGGTCCTGAGCTGCTTTTTACTGGCGAGCGTTCCGGGGAACCTCCTCGCCATCCGCCGACGCGCGCTCGTCGCCCTCGGACGTCCCATGACCCTCCTCGGGCTGAGCGTCGCCAACACCGTCGTGCTCGTGGGGCTCCTTTACTTCTTTACTTCGCGCTACGCGATCGTCGGCGCGGCGATCGCGTTTGTTGTCCATCGCTTCTACGTCCTCGCGCTTGTCTCCTATTTCGTTCGTCGCGCCATCAAGGGCCTCGTCCCGCGCGACCATGAACCCGAGGCGGCCGCGGCGCCGCTTCACGCTCCCTGATCTCCACGAACACGAACTATGCACGTACACACATTCTTCTCCGTCCACGAAAAGCTCTTCGACGCGGTCAACCACGAGCTCCGTGATCGCTTCGGCGTCACTCGTTTCTCAGGCTTCATCTGGGGCGAAGACCAGCGACGCTTTTTGGCGAAGGGCACCGTGCCGTACTCGCGGCTCAACATGTTCTCGCGCGACGTCGCGCCCTTGGCGGGGAACGCGCCGGACATCGAATACCTTGAGCGTTGCGAGGCCCGCTACGACGTTTCGCTCCACCGGATGATCTTCTCGGAGCGCAACTTCCTCGACGGGCACACCTATGACGAGATGCTTCGTTACGCCGAGGTGCTCTTCCGCTTGGTCGAGCGGACGTTCGAGGAGGACCGACCGGACTTCGTCTACAGTGAGAACGTCGGCGGCTTGACCAGCTACATCCACTGGGCGGTCGCGCGCGGAATGAACATCCCGTACTGGGCGATGGGCGCGTCCAAGCTCGAGAACCGAATGGCGGTTTCCAAGAACGGGTTGAACCACTGGAACCTGACCTACGCGAAGTTCGCGGAGCTCCGGGTGCGCGGTCTCCGCGACGATGAGCGCCGCACCGCGACCGCCTTCGTCGAAGGTTTTCGCGAGCGACCGACCCGGCTGACCCACACCGTGACGCGCGCGCGCCTGCCGGTGATCGAGAAGCGCGATCTGGAGCTCCTCTACACTTTCGGTTCGCGTTACGTCACGGACCGCGGGAACCCCACGCTCAAGAACCCGGTGTTCTCGCTCTCCTCGCGCGCGAAACGTCTCGCGCGATCCCGCGCCGCGCTCGCTAAGGGTGTATTCGAGCGACCTGTCGAGGGGGAGCGGTATGTGCTGTTCCCGATTCACTTCCAGCCGGAGGCGACGACGCTGGTACAGGCGCCGTACTACCTCGACCAAGCCGCGTTGATCGAAGACATCGCGAAGAGCTTGCCCGTCGGGACGCAGCTCTACGTGAAGGAGCACTTCACGAACCGCGGGCGTCGCTCGCTCGCGTTCTATGACCGCATCCGCTCGACCTTCGGCGTGCGCTTGCTCGGCCCGGACGAGGACAGCTGGGCGCTCATCGACAACGCCGCGGCGATCGCGGTCATCACGGGGTCGATGGGCTGGGAAGGGCTGCTCAAGAAGAAGCCGGTGATCTCGTTTGGCGACATTTACTACAACCAGTGTCCGCTCGTGTATCGCGCGGGCGAAGCGCCGAAGGATCAATGGCACGCGCTCTTCCGCAAAGCGCTCTTTGAGCACGAACATGACGAAGAGCTGCTCCTCGCGTTCTATTCTGCGATCGAGCAGACCACGTTCCCCGGGTTCGTGAAGAACGCGACCACGTTCCCGAAAGCGCTCGAGCCCGCGAACGTGCGCAACGTGGCCAACGCGGTGGCTCACATCACGGGTTTGGACGAAGCGCCGGCCGCGACGCGCGCTGCGGTGAGTTCAAGCCGCTGACCTGGCTTCGGAGTGCTTCGGTGTGCTTCGGAGTGTTCGCGGATGACCCGAGCGGCGGGCTTGACTGTTCCACGTTGAAACGGGTCCTTGCGGACGTCGGCGCGAACGTTCGGAAAACAGACGCGGCACGAGAGTTGCTCATGTACCCCGCATGGTCAGAACCCACGCGCTCGTACTCACATCGATTCTCAGCTTCTTGGTGACCTCGACGGCTTACGCGGAAGGCACCGCTGAGCTGGGCACCTCACAAGCTCTCCAAGCCGCTACGACGCTCTACGTCGACATCCTCGACAGCAGCGTCGAGACCTTCACCTGGTCCGGCCTCGGCTCCGTCGTCGTGGAGGCGCCGGACGGCTCCGCGGTCGGCACCTTCGCTTCGGGCGACGTCATCACGCCGACGGCAAACGGCAGCTACAAGGTCTCTCCGCAGGCCAACCAGTCGGTCGGTACCGCGTGGGGCGTCACGGTGGCGAACGCGGTCGACGCGGGCGGTCGCGTCTACTCTTACGACTGGCGCTTCAACGCGGGCAGCTTCGCCGCGAGCGCGGCGACCAACGCGAGCTTCTACGCGGTTGTTTCGGGCGGAAGCGAAGGCGATACTGGCGTGATTGAGCTCAAGCTCGAGGGGCTCGCCGGCTACGTCTACAACATCAACGCGAACCGCACCGGGGTCGACGGCGTCAACGCGGGAAGAAGCGTCCCGTCGAGCGGAAACTCAGTCACGCCCGAGTTCAAGATCTATCTCAACCCGCCGAGCGACTCGACCTACACCGTCATCTCGCCGAGCGTCTCCTCCTTCAGCTTCGCGGGCGGCACCGGCGTGGATGTCTTCGGCGACGCGATCGCGCCGTGCACCGACATCATTCCGGGCACCAGCAGCGGCGCGTTCTACTTCACGACCGATGTCGTCGGCACCTACCACCTTCAGTGTGACCTCGACGGCGATGGCGCGTTCGAGGTGGCCTCGGGCGACGACCTCTTGCTCGTCGGCACGACCTCGGCGGGAGAGAACGTGGTCCCTTGGGATGGCATTCACGGCGGCAGCGCCATCGACGTCGGCGACTACAACTGCCGCGTCCGCATCAACGTCGGCGAGTTCCACTACGTCGGCTTCGACATCGAGACGAGCTACAACGGCATGCGCATCTACTCGGTCGACGGGTCGCTCGACCGGACCGGGCTCCCGATGTTCTGGAACGACAGCTTGGTGCAAGCGAACGCGCAGCTCATGCCCAACAGCGAGCTTGGTCTGGAGCGCTCGGCCGAGGACGGGATGGACCCGGGCGCCTACACCGACGCCGCCTCGCCGAACGTCAACGCGCGAAGCTGGGGCGCCTTCAACGGCGGCGGCAAGGGCAACATGGCGTACCTCGACACGTACGTCTGGATGGAGTCCGAGATCAGCGAGACCTTCTCCTTCCGCGCGGTCGACGGTTCGGCGGACACCGACGGTGACGGCCTCTCGGACTTTGATGAAGAGTGCACCATTGGCAGCGACCCGGAAGACCCGGACACCGACGACGACGGAGTCGACGATGGTGACGAGTACGGCGGATCATCGTCGGGAAGCGGCGGCGGTCTCGAGTCGAACGGTCGCCTCAGCTCCGCGCTCGCGCGACGCCACATCATGCGCGACCGAATGAGCGCGCCTTCTTACGCCTTGCTCAGCGCCGGCTACCTGGACCGCTTGATCCCGAGCGAGCTCGGCACCAGTCGCATGGTCGACGCGACGCCAGCGGACCTCATCACGCTGACGAACGCGACGGACGTTCGCGGCGCCGACTTCATGGGCACCGATGGTCAGCGACGCGGCGCGCTCTTGCTCGTCGAAACGGTGGGCGAGCTCTACGAACACTCCAAGGCGGTCTGCGACCGCGCGGGTGGCGCGCACTTGGTCTCGCTCCAGGAAATGGAGACCGAGATCGGCACCTTCCTGGTCGCGGACTACGTCGACGCGGTGCACGGCACCCGTGACCGCGCCATCACGTTCAAGCTCTACGAAGAGGAAGCCAACGACACCTTCTCGGTGCACTCCGGTTGGCTCCCCGACAGCTACCCTGCGCCGCGCGCCGGACAGAAGATCGTCAACGTCCAGGTCTGGAGCTCGCGCTTCGGCACCGAGCGTGAGGTCCTCACCGCGCTCGTCGCGAAGGTCGCGACGCAGTTCAACGTCGCGCTGGAGCTCGGCAGCCGTACGGTCCCAGACGCACACTTCACCCGCGGCGAGGTCCTCGGCGACACGCTCCGCTTCGGTACCCAGCGCGTCCGCGGCGTCGGCGAGCTTCGCGCGCGCGTTCTCTACCGCAACGAGCGCGGCGACGCGGTCGAGGTGATGGAGCGCAACCTCGGCGGCTCGCCTCGTGCGGAGGTCGAGATCACTTTGCCGCCGCACCTCGACCTGACCCTCGAGCTTCTCGAAGGAGACGCTGTGGTCGACCGCCTCTGGCTCTCCGACGGTGCGTTCGCGGCCTACGACGACTCGCTCTGGGGCGGCGGCTCGGAGGTCCACTCGTTTGAGACCGAGTGCGCGCCGGTTAGCTCGGACGCCGAGGTCGCGTTCTACGGCTGCGCGTCGCTCACCGCGACCGCGGATGATGTCGCGGGCGTCGCGCGGCACTTGGCGCGCGGGCTCGCGGTCGAGGGCACGCTCCCCGAGCCCATTCAGAGCTTCTCGTTCCACCTCACGAACACGCGGAGCACAGATGTCTGCTTGGTCGGAGACGACGGGGACCGGAGCTGTCACCGGGTCGCCGGCGAGTCCGCCACGCACGTGGTCACGCTCCCCGTCGACGCGACCCTCGGTCATGTGCACCTCGTCACGTTCACGTCCGACTCGGGCGAGGTCGCGATGACGGTCACGGGCTTGGGCTTCTCCAGCCGCGCGGTCGCCCTCGCGAGCGGCTGCTCAGCCAGCGGAACCGGCTCTCACGGTGGCCTCGCGATGCTCTTCCTCGCGGTCTGCGCGATCGCGCGACGACGCCAGTAGCGCCTCACAAGCAGCTACAAACAGGCCTTCAAAAAGCAGAGCCGGCGGGAACACCCCGTCGGCTCGTTCGTTATCGGGTCATGTGCGTCAACGTCATTGACCAACACGAGAGCCTTGGTAGGTTCCGCCGGTGAGCCTCACGCCCCGTAGTCGACAGGTTATTCTTGGCTGTCTCGCCCTGACCGCGATCCTTACCGCTGCGGATCTGGGCAGCAAACAGTGGGCGCTCAGCGAGCTCTCGCGCGAACGGGTGGGTGAGTCGCCCCCGGTCTGCGAAAAAAACGAGCTCGGCTACGTCACGCGGCAGCGCATCTCGACCCAGCCGAAGACGCTGATCGACGGCGCGCTTGAGCTTCGCTACGCGGAGAACTGTGGGGCGGCGTTCGGGATGCTTCGTGAAGCGCCCAAGGTCGTGCGCAAGGGCGTCTTCTTTGTCGCCGCGATCGCCGCGATCGGAGCGCTCATCTTTATGTTCGTCACGGGTCGTGGCGGGAAGTGGTTCGCGTGGAGCGTCCCGTTCATCGTCTCGGGCGCCATCGGCAACTTGGTCGACCGCGTGAACCTCGGCTACGTCGTCGACTTCATCCGCGTGTATTGGGATCCGTGGAGCTTCGAATGGCCCACCTTCAACATCGCGGACAGCACGATCACCGTCGGCGTCGTCTTCCTCTTGCTTGACGGTTTCCTCGATCGGCGACCCGAAGAAGCCGCGGAGAGCGCTGAGGTCGATGAGCCAGAAGCGGAAGCGGTCGCGTGAATGTACCCACGCCTCGCTGAGTTCTTTGGTCAGCCGCTCCCGGCCTACTTCACGCTGCTCGTGGTGGGCTTTGGTTTAGCGACGCTGATCGGCGTTCGCCTCTCGAAACGCATCAGCGCCGATCACGAGGTCTTCATCGACCTGGGGCTCTTCTCGCTCATCGCGGGCGTTCTCGGCGGGCGCGCGCTGCACGTCATCGCCGACGGATACTTCTGGGACTACGTCCACCTCTGCACTGACCCGTCGCTGGTCGAGTGGCGGATCACGCAAGCGCAGTGCTCCAACGTCGAAGGCGTCTGGGACGCCGCCGCGAGCGTCTGCAAGCCAGCGGGACGGGACTGCTTCGCATGGGCGGCGTTCTGGAGGGGCGGTCTCGCTTACTACGGCGGCCTCATCGCGGCGTCGGCGTACGGCATCCACTTCCTGCGCAAGGAGGGCTTCCCGGTCCTCAAGGGCGTCGACTTCGCCGCGATCGGGATCGCGCTGGGTCTCTTCTTTGGTCGCATGGGGTGCTTCCTTGGCGGGTGCTGTTTCGGGAGTCAGCTCGACGAGGGCCACTTCGCCGCGGTGCGCTTCCCGGCGTGGTCTCCTGCGAGCGAGTCACAGTGGCGCGAGGGGCTCTTGAGTCACCCCGGGCTGGAGTCGCTCCCGGTTCATCCGGCGCAGCTGTACGAGGCGCTCGGCTGCCTCGCGATCACCGCGTTCGTCGTCGCGTGGCGGCCTCGCAAGCGTTTTGACGGTCAGCTGATGATGATCTTCTTGGCGCTCTACGCGGCGCTCCGCTTCGTGCTTGAGTATGTGCGCGCGGATGACCGTGGCGGGATGCTGGGGCTCTCGACATCACAGCTCATCGGAGTCGCGATCATGGCCGTGGTCGTGTTCGGCTACGTCAAGCTCTCGGCGCACGCGAAGAGCAATCTCGCAGATGCTTGAGTACGGCTCGCTCCCGACCGTTCACGGGCGTGTCCTGCACCTCCGGCACGGAAAGCCCACGCTCGTCGGCGACAACCGCCCGAAGATGCAGTTCCCGATCAGTCAGCTTCGACGAGCGCGAGCGCTGGATCCCTTTCCGCGCGTGGAGCTCCAACTCAAGGGCTCGGTTCGCCCGCGAATCATCCTGACCGACGTCGATGATCCGCGCGACCTGGCGGCGTGCGAAGAGGCCGCGCGTCAGGTCGCGGAGCTCTTCGAGAAGCTGAGCTACCTCGCGCTCCGCGGGGAGTGGGACGGGGTGGTCGATCGCGGGTGGACGAGCGCTCCGCGGATCGAAAAGCAACCCGTCCCGCGGTGGCCCGTCGATGCGCAGAAGCAAGGTGGCTACCGTGGTGCCTCCCGTGCTCGCGTGCTCGCCCGGAGCGGCGCTTCTCTGCTCGGACGCGTCGCCGCGTGGCTTCGTTCGGGTGAAGAGCGCGCGTTCGTCCCATCGCGAGACGATCCACGCTGGTCTTTCGTGTTGGACGCCGCGCTGACCGCGACCACGCTCACGTTTAGAGAGCGCGGGCCGGAGCTGTACCAGCTCAGCCGAGATGACCTCAGCGGCTACTGCGAACCGGATGGCGCGCCTCCGCTCTTCGCGTTCGGGCGGACCTACCTCTCGTTCGTCGATCCCGATTCCGACGTCGCCCAGAAGCTCCGCGCGCAGCTCGAGTCGTGAGCCGAGACGCGCTCCGTCTCACGATTCACGAGCGCGGCGCGACACGAGTGCAGCGGTTCGCTGACGGCATCGTGAAGATCGGCAAACTCGAGACTTGCCACCTCCGCTTCCTTGACGATGACGAGGTGTCGCGCCTCCACGCGGTCATCGAGATCGATCGCGTGAAGAAGCGCTTTCACCTCGTCGACCTGGGGTCGGCCTTCGGCACCTTTGTGAACGGCGATCGGATCACGAGCTGCGCGCTCCAAGAGCGTGACACGATTCGAGTCGGCGACGTCCGCATCGTGGTCGAGATCGAGCCGGTCGCACCGACACGGCCTGCTCCGCCGCGAGTATCGACGGCGACCCATCCCGCGCCCGACGCGGAAGCCGCCCCGCTCATTCACGCGCTTCCGTGGTTCACCAAGGATCAGGGCTACCCGCTTCGGAGCGCCGAAACGGTTTCCTGGGGAGAGGGAGACGGCGAGGAGAGCGTCGCGGTCTCGTTCATCAAGCACGCCTTTGCGGCCGACCCATGGCCGCGCTTGGTGCTCACAGTTCGAACGGTGCTCGGGCATCAACGGTTGATCTTTGATCCACCGCCCCAGACCACGGCGAGCGACCTCGTGGTTCGAGAGGAGTTCATGCTGGTGGTGCTCGACCGCCTCGAGGAGGCGAACGTCCCGGTGGACTACCGTTGGGGACGAAGCGAGGTGGTCTCACTCGAGACATGCGGCCCGCCTCAGGCGCGCGGGGGGGAAGGGCTCTATCGCGGACGCAGCACGACCGTGACCGCCCAAGACAGCGCCACCCTGGTGGAGCGAGCGCGAGAGTGGCTGCGCTCTGGACCCGAGCAGCGTTGGTCCGACCGGCTCGACGCAGACCCGCGCTTCGTCGTCGCGATGGAGGCCGCGCTCACCCATGAACATCTCTATGTGCGCCGCCGAGAGGGGAAATGGGAACGCGTCGCGCTCAACCACTACCGCGGCGCGGTGTGGGTTCATGAAGCGCTTGAGGTCTTCGCGTTCGGGCGTCGCTGCTTGGTCCGGTTCGCCGATCCCAAAGGAGCGGTCCCGACTCGGCTCCGGGCGCTCGTCATGGGGTAGGCTCGACCAGGATGCGGAAGTCCAAACGCACAAAAGCAACGCCGCGGAGAGGCGATGAGTGAAGTCGTTCGCGCGCTCCCGAACATCGCGCTCCAACGTGTCCGGCTCCTCCCCAGCGACTTGCTGGTCTGGACGGGCGCCGATGGTGAGGACCGCACGGTGACCGTGCCATTTATCGAGCGCATCGAAGCGCGACACCCGTGGCCCCGCTTCGCCATTCAGGTCCGGAAGCTCCTAGGACACGAGTGGGTCGTGTTCGACCCGCTCGATGACGCCAAGAGCGAGGCCGACCTCATGCACTGGGACGCGGTCGTGACGTCGCTGCTCAAGCGAACACGTCCCTTGGACATCCCGATCGGACAGGGGTGGACGGGTCTCGCGCGGATCACGCTAGAGCCGACCAAAGCGCCCCAAGACCGCGGGCAAGGGGGCGCCTATCGCGGCGGTGGTGAACGCGTGCGGTCCGAAGATCGGTCGACGCTCTTGGACCGCGCGCGCGAGTGGCTCCGCTCGGGAGCGGAGCAGTCTTGGGTGAAGGGGCTCGAGAATCCGCGCTGGACGTTCGCGACCGAGGCGAGCCTGACCGGGCGGCACCTGTACCTGCGAGCCGGCGACGACTGGTCCCGCGTCGAGTTGACGCAGTTCCGCGGCGTCGCCCACTACGACGATGACATCGAGCTCTTCGCGTTCGGCCGTGACTGTCTGGTCCGCTTCGCCAACCGTGACGGTGAGGTCGCGCGTTGGCTCCGCGAACGGGAGGGCGTCTAGCAGGCTGCTAGCAAGGTCCAGGAAGCGCCTCGCAAGAAGCACGGTCACGGAACGCGACCTAGAAACGCTCTGCTAAGCAAACTCCGCCGGTGCACACCGCGCGAACATCGTCGGGGTAGACCGCGCCGCACTCGGGGCAACCGATCGCGCCCGGGTCACACACGAGGTCCTCGATGCCGCCGCCCGACACCGCGACCAGATCCTCTCCCTCGGTCCCGCCGCCACACTCGCAGCAGTCGTTCGTGCGGATGCGACACTCGCTATCGTCGGCGCACGCCGTAAACGCTTCCTCGCGAACGTCGACGAGTCCGCACATGCCGGCCTGACACGTCGCGAGAATGTAAGGCTGCGGTACTGGGAGCCCGGGCGGACAAGCGAACATGTCTCCGCAGGCCTGCCATTCCGTGAAGGCCTCGAGCTCGTCGGTGTGGATCGCGCTGTAGGCCGCGACAGTCGGCCCGCCGAAAGCGCAGCAGTCGTTCGCTCGTCGAACGCAATCGGACGGCAGGACGCACGCTTGTGACGTAACGAAGGTCTCGCAGCTCTCCCTTGTGGACCTCGGCTCGCTCCCGTCGTCACAGGTCGGCTCGCGGCAGGTCCCGTTCGCGATGGTCGCGGTGCCGCCGTTGCAGCAGAAGCGAGCGATGCAATCGACGTCGCCGCCAACGTTGGTGTCCATCGGCATGTCGCCATGGGAGTCACCACACCCCAACAAGAAAAGGAGCCCAAGGAGAGAACCCGCAAGTCGCTTCATCACTTCACTTTCACCCAAACGAAAGAACCCCGTGCCACACAGGGCCACGGGGTTCTGAATCTGCAATCACCGGACCAGCGGGCTAGTCGTGAACCTCGATGGACGTGACCTGAACCGGGGTCACCGGGTTGTCACGACCGTCGGTCGGAGTGACGCCGATCGCCTTCACGACATCGAGCCCCTCAACGACGCGGCCGAAGACGGGGTGCTTGCTCTGCCCCGGGGAGAACCAATCGAGGAAGCTGTTGTGCTTCAGGTTAATGAAGAACTGGCTGCCGCCGCTGTTGGGGCGGCCCGTGTTGGCCATCGAGAGCGTGCCGACCTCGTTGCTGTGCTGCGTGAGGTGCTCGTCCTTGATGTTGCCGTGGGGAGGTCCACCCGTGCCGGCGCGTCCGGACTTCGGGTCCTTGCTGTGCGGGCAGCCGAACTGGATCATGAAGTCGGCGATGACGCGGTGAAAGTGAAGTCCACTGTAGAAGCCGTCCTTCGCGAGCTTGATGAAGTTGCCCGCCGTGATCGGGAGCTCCTCAAGAAAAAGCTCGACCTTGAAGTCGCCTTGGGTGGTGTGAAAGGTCGCCGTGGGGTTGGCCATATCTGCTCCTGGGTTGACGGATCAGAGCGCTTTTTAGACG
Organism: uncultured bacterium; assembly: GCA_938024995.1. Classification (GTDB taxonomy): domain Bacteria; phylum Myxococcota_A; class Polyangia; order Polyangiales; family Houyiibacteriaceae; genus CALJDU01. The sequence goes on along the minus strand of CALJDU010000013.1, from coordinate 53,971 downwards.
AGCCGCGACCAAAACGCGAATGGCTTTACGCACATCCCGTCATCACCGTTCGGCGAGGCGGCAGATCCCCGAGGCACATCGCGCGAAAACGTCTGGCACAGGGGGCGGGAGGCAGTCATCGCACGCGCCGTCCGACGCGCCGCACACCCGAGCGGCGAACGCGGCGGCGCCATCGTACGCGATCGCCGCGAGATAGAGATCGTCCCGTCGTCCACCACAGTCGCAACAGTCCTTGCTCCGGACGAAGCAGTCCTCGTCGCTTTCGCACGCCGCGTAGATCGGATCGTCCGCGTCGAAGGTGTCGCAGACCTCGTCTGTGCTGCAGGTCGGCACACGCACCGTGAACCGTTCTTCGGGGATGCAGAGCTCACACTCTTCGTCGCATAGCTCTCCCGTCATCTCTCCGCGGGGCCGCGCGATGTAGTCGAGGCCGCACGGACAACAGAACCAATCGCGATCAACCAACTCGCAGTCGCTGGGGTCGACGCAAGACAAAACCGCGGCGCCGCATGCCGCGTCGGGTTCGCACAGGTCGCGGGTCCCCTCAGGACAAACGTCGCAGCTGTCCACGAGGATCGGGTCGTCGCAACAGGCATCGTCAGGTCGGAAGCACTCTCGCGCGGCGGGAGGAGGCGGAGCGCAGTACTCCACGGGATACTCGGCGGGGCAGCTCTCACACGGGTGGACGAAGAGGGGCGAGGAGCAGCACAGGTCACGCGCCGCGTAGCAGAACCGCTCGGGCAGATCGACGCCGCACGGGACCGGCTCTTCACGCTCATGAGAACCTGCGCACCCAAGGACGATCACGACGATGAACGCCCCTGCGAGGACACGGCTCATGGGGAGCCTGTGAGGACGCAGGTGCCGACGTCCTCCCGGAGATCGCAGCGCGCTCGCACTCCGCCTGGGTAGACCGGCTCGCACTCCGGACAAGCTGTGCCTTCCGGACACACGAGCTCTTCAAAACCGGAGCGAAGCGAGACCGCGACCAGCCACTCACCCTCAACGCGCCCCCCACATTCGCAGCAGTCCTTCGTGCGCACGCGACAGTCGTCGTCGCTGTTGCACTCGCTGTACGGGGTCTCCTCCACGTTGACCGCGACGCAGCGGTCCGTGTCATCGCAGGTCGGGACGAGCGGCGTGAACGTCGGTGGCGCGCATGGCGGGCAGGGAAGGTCGGCGCACTCCGCGCGCATCCGATCGTAGTCGGCGACTTCGTCTTGGTGGATGACCGCGTAGGGACCGCATCCGCAGCAGACATCTTGGTTGATGATCGTGCAGTCCGACGCCGCGCCGCACAGACGCGGCCCGCTCCCGCAACCTGGCGCGGGATCGCAGGTCAGCGAGTAGCCGCGAGGACACTCGACGGAGCAGTCGTCCAGGATCGACCCCGAGGTGCGGTCGTCGCAGCAGTCACCGCGAAAGCACTCCGTGAGGTCCGGCGTGCCACACGACGTATCGCGGTCCGCGGTGTCCGCGCGACCCGTGTCGCTCGTCCCGGTGTCGGTGGTCCCGTGCGACTCCCCGCACCCCGCCAGCGCGAGCGTGACCGCAGCGACGAGAAACAGTCCCGCGCGGCTCACGGCGCGTCCTCTTCAAAGATGCGCTCGCACGTGTTGTCCACACAGGCCGCGCGACTGACCGGACGCATGGGCTCACAGAGCGGGCAATCGATCGTCGCGTCGGGGCAAGCGAGACGGCCAAACGCGTCCCGCTGCGAGGCCGCGATGGCGACCAAGCGACCGCCACAGTCACAGCAGCCGTCGAGCGCGAGCGTGCAGTCTTCATCAACCTCACAGCGCGAAAAATCGTTTACGCGATAGTCGACCGCGACGCATTGGTTCGCGACGCAATCCGCGAGGAAGGTCGGCGGGGGCGGCGGGGCCGGACAGGGCGGCGGAGCGCAGTCCACCGTGCCGCACAACGCGTCGTACTCCTCCAGCGCTTCAGGCCCGTACGCGGCGTACTCGTTTCCGCTGCACGCTTCGCAGCAACCGACGAGCCGGATCGCGCAGTCTGCAGGCGTGTCACATTCTGGTTCCGCGTCGCACCGCGGATCAGGCGTACACGAGAGCGAGGTGCCTTCTGGGCAGGTGGTCCTGCAGGTGGCTTCGTCCACGTCGGCACGCACCGTCTCGTCACAGCAGACGCCGCTCCGGCACTCGACGGGCGGACCGCAGGCGCTGTCGTGCGACTTCCCGCACCCCAGAGCGGAAGCGGCTATCACGAGGCCAAGGAAGGCCCAAGTGAGCGGAGTGGTCAACATGTTCATCTCTTGCTCCGAAGCTTCGGTTAGCGATACGCGAGCGCGCAAAAACCTTCGTCGCACCGCGCGCGCACTTCGTCCGGATACGCAGGGGCGCAGTCGAGGCAGCCCAACCCTTCTGGGCACACGAGCTCCTCGAACGAAGGTCCTCTTCGTGAGACCGCGACGAGGAACGGAAGGTCGGTGCTGCCGCCACACTCACAGCACTCCTTGGTCCGCACCCGACAGTCCGCATCGGTTTCGCACACCGCGTACTCGGAGCGCGTGATGTCGAAGGGGACGCAGCGGTTCGTGTCGTCGCAGGTCGGTACGCGAGGGTTGAACCCGGGCGCTTCGCAAGGCGGACAGGGGAGCTCTTCGCACATACCTCGCCCGCTCAAGAAGTCCGGGACCGCGTCGCGATGGATCACGATCTCGTCGCCGCATCCGCAGCACACATCATCATTGATCAATGTGCACTCGGTCGCGTCGGCGCAAAACCGTGGTTCGCCGTCGCCGTCGCATCCCACTTCGGGCTCGCAGGAGCGAGCGAACCCCTCGGGGCAAACCTGCTCGCACCCAACCACGATGGTTTCCGCGACCCGGTCACAGCACGCGCCGCGGTAGCAGAGTTCAGGAGGAGGGAGCGTGCAGGCGTCGATCGACCCAGACGTGTCGACGCCGGTCGAGGTGTCGGAGGCGGTGTCCGGCGCGGCATCGCCGCCGACATGGGACTCGCCACATCCCGCGATGAGAAAGACGATCGTGGCGAACAGCGCTTTTTGATTCATCACAAGAACTCTCTTTGGCAGCGACCCGCGCGGCACACCGCTTCCGATGGGGGCCGAACGGGGGCGCAATCGTCACATACGGGCGTCGGAACATCGCAGACCAGCCGCGCGAACTCTTCAAGCGTCTCCGCGGCCACCGCGACAAGGCCGCTGCCGCAGTCACAACATCCGTCGAGCGCGAGCGTACAGTCCCGGTCGGTCTCGCAGTCGAGGAACGGGTCGTACGCGTCGACGACGACACACTCGCCGGCGACGCACTCCGCGCTCATGAAGTCGGGCGTGGTGGCACAGCCGTCGTCGCAGTCGAGCATGGCGCAGCGCTCGAGATGCGCTTCTGCCTCCGCGCTGTTGTACGCCTCGTACCCGTCGCGGACGCCACACGAGACGCAGCACGCCGTGTGGAGCAACACGCATGGGTTTCGATGGTCATCGCACTCGGGATCCGGGAGCGGATCACAAACGCCCGGTTCGGGGGTGCACGACGCGCGCGCGACCGAACCACTTGGGCAGGTGCATCCGTCGAGGGCGGCGATGGGAAGCTCGCAACAAGAGGCTTCGACGCAGTCGACGGGTGGACACGAGACGGTCGAGGGACCTCCCGGTTCGTCTTCGAGCGCGTGCAGTCGAAAACACCCGGTCAGCGAGAAGAGCACCAGGAGAGGGAGGAGGGGTCTCATCGTTCGCCCAAGATGGTGGTGCACTGTCCCGCGCGGCAGACCGCGAGCGTGGACCCGATCGGTGTGGGCTCGCAATCGGGGCAGATCGCGTCGACCGGGTTCGGGCAGACCAGTTCTTCAAACCGCGAGAGCGCGCGGGTCGCGACGGAGACGTACTCGCCGCCGCACCCACAACACCCATCCAGCGCGAGCGTGCAGTCCGCGTCGACTTCGCAGTCGAGGTAGCGCGGCGTGGCGAAGTCTTCGAGGACGCACACCTCGCTTTGGCAAGTCGCGCGAACCGTGGGACGCGTGAGCTCGCGGCACATGGGCGACGGGCAGCGGACCGCAGCGCAGGCAGAGTCGTGTTCGCGGGCCTCTTCATCGGTCAGCGCGATGTAGTCCTCCTCGTCCGCCGTGCACCCGGGACAGCAGTCGCGTCGCCGGAACTGGCAGTCGGCTGGCTCCTCACACTCGGGTACGCAGAAGGCCGAGGGGCTTGGGGTGCACGTGAGCGAGGTCTCGCCAGGACAGCTCGTCTCACACGTCACGTCATCGACGATCGCGGACGCGGTCTCGTGACAACAGACGCCGCCGAAGCACAGGCTCTCGGGTTCGGGACACACGTCGTGGGTCTCGCCGAACTCATGGGTTTGGCCACACGCCGCCAGCACAAAAGCGAAAAGCAAAGAGGCATGCCAAGTTGAGCCGATATGCATCACGGCTCTAGGAACGCAAAGGACGTGCCGAACGCGACGGCGACTGCTGGCGACGACTACTCGGCGACGATCAAGAACGCGAACGCGTGCCCATCCACGTCAGTCGATGTCTCGGTTTCACCGACGTCCATCGACGTCGCAAGAACTTCCTTCTGGATGGTCTGGAGGTGAGTCGCCACGGCGTCAGCAAGCGGGCCCTCTGCCGAGTAAGTGATCTTGATACGTGCGTCGAACGCCAGGTTGAGTTCCTTGCGAGCGCGCTGGATACGGTTGACGACTTCGCGGGCGTATCCAGCGTGAAGCAGCTCTTCCGTGATACGGGTATCAAGCAAGACCACCTGCCCACCCGCGCTCGCGGCGGCGAAGTCTTCCTTCGCGGTGAGCCGGACCTGAACCTCATCACCTGTGAGTTCAACGGGGCCCGACGAGAGGGTGACCGTGATCTTTCCGTGCTCTGACATCTCGGCGTGGAGCGCTGAACCGTCGGCCTGCGCGAGCACCTTTTTGCATTCCGGCACCGCCTTGCCGAGCTTTGGCCCGAGGACCCGGAAGTTGGGGAGCAGGGTGAACTCGACGTACTTCGCGGGCTCTGTGGTAAAGGCCAGCGAGGTCACGTTGAGCTCTTCCTTGACGTCGTTCTGGAAGCGGTCGATCGCCGCGCGCTCGTCGTCGTCGTTGATCACCACGATCGCTTCGGCGAGCGGCTGACGCACCTTGAGCTTCTTCTCCGCGCGCACGCGTTGACCGAGCGTGACCACGCCGCGAGTGAGCTCCACCGCGCGCCGCAAGGCATCGTCACGTCGGGCGTCGCTTGGCTCTGGGAAGTTCGCGAGGTGCACGCTCTCGGGCGCGCTCGCGTCGTGCTTTCGCACCAAGTTCGCGTAGAGCGCGTCGGTCATGAAGGGGACGTAGGGCGCGCTCAGTTTCGTGAGGTCGACGAGCACTTCGTAAAGCGTCGCGAACGCGCTCGCCTTGTCGGCGTTATCGCCTTCCGACCAAAAGCGGGACCGGCTACGTCGTACGTACCAGTTGGAGAGCGCGTCGACGAAACGCTGAAGCGAACGCGCCGCGAGGTGGCTCTTGTACTCATCGAGATCCGAACGAACCGAGCGCACAGTCGCGTCGAGCTCCGCGAGGATCCACTTGTCCATGTCGGGACGTGACGAGAGCGAAGGACGCTCCGCGTTCGGATCAAAGCCATCGATGTTCGCGTAGGTGACGAAGAACGAATAGACGTTCCAGATCTTGAGCAGGAACTCGCGAACCGCGTCTTGGGCTGCGCGGTCGTAGAAGCGGGTGTTCTGCCCAGGGACCGTGTTCGTGTAGAGCGCCCAGCGCACCGCGTCGCCGCCCACGCGATCCATGAGGACCAAGGGATCGGTGTAGTTCTTGTACCGCTTGCTGAGCTTCTTGCCTTTCTCGTCGGTCAAGATGCCCAGCACCACGCAGTTCTTGAACGGGTGCGGGTAGCTCTGTTTCCCGCTCGGAAACTTCTCCGCCATCAGCGTGCTGATCATCATCAGCGAGTAGAACCAGCCGCGCGTCTGGTCGACGGCTTCGGTGATGAAGTCGGCGGGGAAGCACTGCTCGAACTTCTCTTTGTTCTGGTGCGGGTACCCCCACTGCGCGAAGGGCATGCAGCCGCTGTCGAACCAGCAGTCGATGACCTCGGGCACGCGACGGTAGACGCCCGGCTCGCCGGGCTCCTCCCAGGTGACGGCGTCGATCCACGGCTTGTGCACCATCAGGTGCTCCTGGAGCGTCGGGTCCTTTTCGCGAGCGGCTTCGAAGTGCGCAAAGGCGTTGGGGTTCTTCTTCTTGATGTCGTCGACGGACGCGATGCTGGCGCGCTTGCCGGTCTCGTCGTTGATCCAGATCGGGAGCGGGGTGCCCCAGAAACGCTCTCGGCTGATGGCCCAGTCGACGTTGCCGGCGAGGTACTGACCAAAGCGCCCGTCCTTGATGTGGCTCGGCTCCCAGTTCACTTGCTGGTTGTTCTCGATGGTCTTGTGGACCTCGTCCGTGGTCTTGATGAACCACGAGCGGCGCGCGTACTGGATGAGCGGGTCGCTCATGCGGCGCTCACAGAACGGGTACTCGTGGGTGTAGACCTCGCGCTTGAAGAGGACGCCGTTGTCCTTGAGCAAGCGGATGATGTCCTTGTCGGCCTCTTTGCAGAAGCGCCCCGCGAACTCCGTGACCTCGGGCGGGAACGTGCCGTCGGGCTTTACAAGCTGAAGAAAGCCGAGCCCCTTTTCCTGGCAGGTGCGGAAGTCGTCTTCACCAAAGGCGGGCGCGAGGTGAACCATCCCCGAGCCGCTCGTGAGCTCGACGAAGTCGGCGTCGATGACGCGGAACGCGGGGCCGCCTTCGGGCTCGGCGTAGCGGAACGGCGGCTCGTACTCGGTGCCGACCCACTCGCTCCCCTTCTTCTCGTCCACGATCGCGTAGTCGTGATCCTTGAGGACCTTCTCCTCCAGCGCCTTCGCGAGCACCACTTTGGTTCCGTCTTGCAGCGCCGCGGTGATGTAGGTGGCGTCGGCTTTGACGGCGAGCGCGATGTTGCTCGGCAAGGTCCACGGAGTCGTGGTCCACGCGAGGAAGCTCGTCGCGGCGTTCTCTCCGCGCCCGTTCTTGATGGGGAAGCGGATCATGACCGAGGGGTCGTCGACCTCCTTGTAGCCCTGGCCGACCTCGCCGGCGCTCAGCGCCGTGCCGCCTTGGGCCCACCACCAAACCACCTTGTAGCCCTGGTACAAGAGCCCGCGATCAAAGAGCGAGTTCAGCGCCCACCAGACGCTCTCGATGTAGCTCTTGTGAAAGGTGACGTAGGCGTCGTCGAGATCGACCCAGAAGCCGATGCGCTGAGTGAGCTTTCGCCACTCGTCGATGTAGACGAAGACGCTGTCGATACACTTGCGGCTAAACGCCTCGACGCCGAAGTTCTCGATCGCTTCTTTGCCGCTGATCTTCAGCGCCTTCTCGACCTCGACCTCGACCGGTAGGCCATGTGTGTCCCAGCCCGCGCGACGTGGCACGTGGTACCCGCACATCGATCGATAGCGGAGGAAGACATCCTTGGCGACACGGGTGAGCACGTGCCCGGGGTGCGGCATACCGTTCGCTGTGGGCGGCCCTTCGAAGAAGACAAAAGGCTCGCCGTCTTTCCGCGCCTCGACCGACTTTTCAAAAATCGAGTCCTCTTCCCAGCGCGCGAGCGTCTGCGCGTCGAGCTCTGCAAAGGAGACCTTGGGGGAGACCGGTTCAAAGGGTGCCGACATCGCGCGTTTTGTACCACGCGGAGCGCTCTCGGCCAGCCTAGAAGCCACCACCGGTCCGGGGTCCAGCTGCTAGGTTGCGCGCGATGTTTTCTGACCTTGAGCTCTTTCCACAGGCGAGCCTCGACGACGCGATCAAGACGCTGCGCTTTGGCGGACACACCAAACACAGCGCCGCGCGGCAAACCGTTCGGGCGGCCTCCGCGGAAGGGAACGTCGAGGCGACCTATGAGCTCTTGCTCCATCGCGTTCAGGCCTTCGAGACCTTGCGCGAGGAGGTGAGCGATGAGCTCCGTGAGCTGACCGCGTCTCTCGCGGCGAACGCGACCACCCCGCGCGAGTCTTCACTCGCGTGCTACGCCGGCGCGATCGCGCTCTTCTCCGATCAAGGGCTCGTCGCCGAGGCCGAGACGCGCGCGCTTCTGCAGCGCGCGGCGGACGACTTCCCGTGGTTCAAGATCACGCTCGCGCATTTTGAAGAGGGCGTTCGCTGTCAACAGATGCTCGCGCGCCTCGACGCATCGGGTCACGGGGAGGGCGGCGAAGAGCTCTTCCACTTCACGCGACACGAGCTCGCGCGGGTCGACAACAGCAACCCCGCGAACCCGTGGCATCTCCGGGCGCTTCGGGACCCGCGTTACGACGGCTGGCTCGCTCGCCAAACCGTCGCGCCGGTGCTGCCGGATGGTTCGCCCGGTCCGTGGCCCTTCGAAGCGTTCAATCGGTTCGAAGGACGAGGGAAGTGCTGGAGCGGCTGCCGCCCGATCCTCGAGGGCCTGCTCCTGTTCGACGCGAACCACGATCGTTTCAAGATCGACGACGCGATCGTGTGGATGGCGAAGCAAGGGGAAGTCGACGCCGTCCGCTTCCTCGCGGACGCTGCTTACGTGTGCGCCTCCGGGGCTCAGCCTCGCCTCGTTCCGAAAGCGCTCGCGCTGGCGGCGCAGTGCGGACACGCCGCGGTCGTACGCGAGATCCTCTCATGGGGCGTGAGCCGCGCCGCGAAGACCGAAGCCATGGTCCAGTGCTGCCGGAGCGAACATGCGTTCTCTCTTGAGGTCTTCGAGCTTCTTCGCGAGGCGGGCGTGTCCGAGGACGTCGTCGTTCAAGGGGCAACCTTGCTTCACCACGCCTCCGCGGGAGGCAACGCCGCGGGCATTCGCGTGCTGCTTCATCTCGGCGCGGATCCGACCGCGAAGAACAGAGACAAGAAGACGCCGCTTCAGATCGTCTGGACCGCGACCAAGGACGCGGCGCTGCTGCTCCGCGGCGCGATGAAAGGCAGCTTGCCTCGCGCCATCACCATTGGGAAAGCGCGCGACCACGCCGACCGGGCCGGGACGCTCGCGTCCGTCGACGCGCTGCTCAAAGAAGAGTGGCGCGAGCTTCCGCTGAGCAACGCGTTGGGCGATCCATCGGACCCGATGGGGGCGCTCGCGAACGCCTTGGTCGGCATGGGCGCGGACAAGCCGAAGATCAAGCGCGGCAAAGGCAAGCGCGGGTCACTGCATCTGGACGAGACGGAGGTCATCGGCGCGGGGATCACGGTCTCCGAGGAGCTCGTGGTTGACGCGCATGTCTTGGTGCTCGGCAACGTCGAGGCGACCTCGGTCGTCGTGACAGAGTCCGGGTCACTCGCGGTCGCCGGTGACCTCACCGCGAAATCGATCTGGTGCGACGGCTACCTCCAAGCGGGTGGCGCGATCGAGACCGTGGCGGTGGTCGCGTTCGACGGCGGCTACATCTCGACGCCGCGCGCGACCGCGGAGTTCGGCGTCTTCTACGACGCGGGTCTCGACGCGAAAAAGCGAGAGGGAGACATCTTCGACATCGGCTCGGCGGAAGACGAGGCCTACCGCGCGGCCGAGGCGCGACTTGACCCCTCATGCCTGACGAGCGCCCCCGAGATCGGCGTCGGACGTATCGACTTCCGCGCGATCACCAAGACCGCGGCCGCTGGGGAACCGCTTACGCGCTGACACCAAACCGGAACGGACATCGCCGCGATTCGGTGGTAACTGCGCTCCTATGCCGGCTGAGATTCTCGATGGGCGCGCGCTCGCGCGACGGACTCGCAAGGACGTTCGCGTTCGAGCGAAGCGGTTCAAGCGAAAGCACGGTCGCGCTCCTGGCCTCGACGTCGTGCTGGTCGGTGATGATCCCGCCTCGCAGGTCTACGTCGGCGCGAAGGAGCGCATGGCTGGCAAGTGTCACATCGAGGGGCGCGTGCATCGCCTCCCGGTCGAGACCCCGATGGACGCGCTGCTCGCCCTCATCGCCACCCTCAACGCGGATGAGAACGTCGACGGGATCCTCGTCCAGCTTCCGCTTCCGAGTCACCTGGATGAAGGCGTGGTCGTCGACGCGATCGATCCCCGCAAAGACGTCGACGGCTTGCACCCCGTGAACGCCGGAGCGCTTGTGGTCGGTCGCTCCGGGCTCACGCCGTGTACCCCCACGGGTTGCATGCGCTTCCTCGAAGACATCGAGTACGATCTGAGCGGCAAGCGCGCGTTGGTCGTGGGTCGGTCCATTCTGGTCGGCAAGCCCGTCGCGCTTATGCTCCTCGCGAAGAACGCGACGGTGAGCATCGCGCACTCGCGCACGAAGGACCTCGAGAGCCGGGTCCGCGAGAGCGACGTCATCGTGGCGGCGGTTGGACGGCCGGAGCTCATCCAGGGGGCGTGGCTCAAAGAAGGTGCGGTCGTCATTGATGTCGGCATCAATCGACTCGAGCCCAAAGAAGGCGAAGCGCCAGGGACGCTCGTGGGGGACGTCGATTTCGCAGAGGCGCAGGAGAGGGCGGGCTACATCACGCCCGTTCCCGGCGGCGTTGGACCCATGACCATCGCGATCCTCCTGGAGAACACCGTGCTGGCCGCCGAACGGCGTAACCCGTAATCCAGCGCACGAGCGTTCCTGTAACTTTTCAACAGGACTAGACAGCCTGGGGGACGATGCGCAGCTTGTCTTCGTGAGTCACAGATACGTCTTCGCCCTCGTTCTATTGCTCTCTGGTTGCGCGGATGCCGCGCTCGCCCCAGCCGCTCCTGGCTCGACGGATCGCGTGGGACCGATCGCGCCGGCTCCCGGTCCAGACGACCCGGCGCCATCGACGGAGCCGCTTCGGTCGTGTCGCACCCTCGGACCGGTCCAACACTTGGGCCTGATCTACGCGGACCCGCTCTCCACGAGGTCGTTGCCGGTCGACGCGGGCAGTGCCCAGCTCGCCACCAGCGCGCTTCACAACCATGTCTACATCTGGTCCGAGGGCTCCCTCATGATGATCAACAACGTGGGCTGCCTGGCGGCGACGATGGAGGTCGACGCCGAGCCCGCCGTCATGAACGTGATCGGGATCAGTGCGGGGCCAGACGGGTTCATCTACATGGCGGATCGTCCATTCGGCGACGAGCGGATCCGACTTCTGCGCTTCAGTGAGACCGTTCCGAGCCAGCTGCTCGTTCGCGTGGAGGCTGAGGTCAGCGAGCATGTTCTCCCCGAGGGGAGCGCCGACGAAGCGCTCTCCGCGCTCTTTCTCGACTGGGAAGCGGGCCTGTTCTACGTGATGGGGGCACAGCTGTATGAGGGGAGCTTTGGCGGCGACCAAGAAGAGCTCGTACCGTTCGGACCGAGCGCGAGCGCGGACATCACCGACGCGACCCTCGCGATCTCCGGAGACCTCTTGGTCCTGTCGTCCGGGGAGGTTGTCCAAGCGAGCGCGGAGGCCGGCATTGGCGGCTTGGTGCGCGGCGCCACCTATCGAGTGCCTGGCGCGCCCGAGGGCGCGGTCGCGTTCGCGCATGACAACAGCGGTGTCTTCTCGCTCGTCAAGGTCGACGAGCGAACCGTGTCGCTCGGGTTCCACGCCTGCCAGCGCTAACGAGGACAGGAGACGGGCACGGGAGAAGCCGTGTAGGCTGATGCGTGATGCGCGGTCGGACAGGGTGGGTCGTCTCGTTGGTGTTGATCACGTCGCTGGTCGCGTGTGGTGACGACGACCTCCCGCCGCCACCCCCTCCGGCCGACACCTCGGTCGTCCAGAGGGACAGCGGGACAGGAGACGCGAGTCTCGACGGCTCGTCCATGATGGACACTGGCGTCATCGTCGATCATCCGCGTTGCCCCGCGCTGGACCACGAAGCGGTGGAGTCGCTTGGGCTGTTGGAGACGAGCTCTCGGGTGCGTCTCGCCGCGTCTGACCGTCACCCTGATCACTTCTACGTCGCGTTCAACGACGCGGTTCACATCGCCGTCCTGTCGCGCGCTCGCGCTGACTCGGCGATCGTCGCTACCCTCGACCCCGATGTCTTGATCGCCGACCTCCGCGGCCTCGCGGTGGGCCCAGATGGCGTCTACCTCGCGTACCCCGATCCCGATGATGAAGCGGTCGCGGTCCTGGCGCGCTTTGACGAGCCTCCCGACATCAAAGAAACGATCGATGTGTCCGTCGAGGTGGCCAGACATCGCTTCCCGTTCGAGGATCGAGGGTTCACTTCGATGTTCTACGACTGGCCGACCGATCGCGTGTGGCTGGTGGGCTCACGCGCGTACTTCGCGAACTTCGGCTCAGGGTTGCTGGGGACCATCGGGATCGTCTTCTTCGCGAGAGGGGCGATCGATCCATCCATCGCGTTGACCACGGACATCACGTATTCCAAACGCGGGGACGCGCTGGTGACCTCGACCGGTCTCTTTTACCGCGGTCGACCTGAGGAGTCGCTCCGGGACACGCCGGCCGATCGGGCGCCGAACGCTGGCGGCGTCGCGTTCGCGCGAGACAGCTCGGGGGTCTACCGGGTGCAAGCCAGCCCATTCGGGCCGAGCGGCGTGACCTTTACGCCATGCCGAATGGATTAGGCGTCGGTCTCGCTCAAGCTAGCGAGGAACTCTGGAGAAGGCGCGCACTCGCTCGAGATGTCGAGCAACGTTCCGTCAGGATCGGTCACGAGCATCCGTCGCTGACCATAGAAGAGGTCACGCGGTGGTTCGACGATCACGACGTCCATCGACTTCGCGCGCTCGTGCACCGCGTCCACGTCGTCGACCACGATCGTGATCATGACGCCTCCCGACTGTGCCTTGGGAGACTGTGCCTCGAGAGACTGTGCGCCCCGAAACGAAGCGGGGACGAGGTCATGGTCGAAGCTCATGAGCCCGAGCTCCACCCCCAGGACGTCTTCGGCTTGCAGGTGAACGAACCAGTCGCTGTCGAAGACCACTCGAAAGTCGAGCAAGCGTAGGTAGAACTCGCGGGAGCGCGAGAGCTCTCGCGAGAGGACGACGGAGAAGCCACGCTGAATCTTCGGAGCTGAGGTCATCGACGCTTGAGGATCTTCGCGATGATCGCGTCGAGCTCTTCATAGCTCGAGAAGTCGATCTCGATTTTGCCTGCGCCTTTCTTTTTCTCGACGAGGTTCACCGTCGCGCCAAGCGCGCGCCCGAGCCGCTTCTCGAGGTCGCGTACGTTCGCTGATTTGCGCGGTTTCTTCTTCTTCGTCTCGGGCTCACCGTTCGCCAGCGCGCGCGCGCGGCGCTCGATCTCACGAACGCTCAGCGACTCCTCAACCGCGGTCTTCGCGAGGCGCTTCATCTCCTTGGCGCTCGGCGCAGCGAGCAGGGCGCGGCCGTGACCCTCAGAGAGCTGGCCGTGCTCGACGCGCTCGAGGACCGCCTTTGGGAGCTTGAGCAGGCGCAGCGCATTGGCGACCGTCGAGCGGTCCTTACCGACACGTTCGGCGACCTGTTCCTGAGTGTGGCCGTACTCTTCGATCAATCGCTTGAACGCGAGCGCGGTCTCGATCGGGTTGAGATCTTCGCGCTGAATGTTCTCGACCAGCGCGGCCTCGAACGCGACCTCATCCGTCAGCTCGCGAACGAAGATCGGCACCTCTTTGAGACCGGCCTTTTGCGCCGCGCGCCAGCGACGTTCACCGGCGATAATCTCAAAGCCGCTGCGCTTGCGACGACGAACCAAGATGGGCTCAAGGATCCCGTGTTCTTGGATCGACGCGGTCAACTCGGCGAGCGCGGTGTCTTCAAAGCGCTTCCGTGGCTGCAGCTTGTTCGGGTGCAGCTCCTCGATCTTCGCAAGGTTCTGCCCGCGGGTGGATCCGCCTTTGGACGCGGCCGGGAGCATCCCATCGAGCCCGCGTCCGAGTCGTCGCTTCGCCATTAAGCCGCCGCTTCTGGAGAGAGCGCTTCGAGGAGCTCACGCGCCAGCGAGAGGTACTTATAGGCACCGCGCGAGGAGGGATCGTAGAGGATCGCCGGCTGACCATGGGACGGAGCCTCGGCCAAGCGGATGTTGCGCGGGATGATGGTTTCGTACACGTGGAAGTGCTCGCGGACCTCTTCGGCGACCTCGCGCGCGAGGTTGTTCCGCGCGTCGAACATCGTGAAGAGAACGCCATGCACGTGCAGCTCCTCGTTGTAGGCGGCGCGCACACGCTCGATGGTCCCCACCAACTGCGAGAGCCCCTCAAGCGCGTAGTACTCGCACTGCATCGGGACCAGCACCATGTCCGCGGCGGTGAGCGCGTTGATGGTGAGGACGCCGAGAGAAGGGGGGCAATCCAAGATGATGAAGTCGTACTGCGCACGTACCGGGGCGAGCGCGTCGCGGAGGTGGACCGCGCTGTCGTCGTCGTCGGCGAGCTCGCGCTCAATCGCGACAAGATCTTGGGTCGCCGGGAGCACCTCGAGCCCGAACATCTCAGTTGAGAGCGCCGTCTCTTGAACCGTCGCTTCACCAAGCAACACGCGATACGTCCCGCTTTCGTACGTGCCGGGAGCGCAGCCGACACCGGTGGAAGCGTTCCCCTGCGGATCGAGATCAATCAGCAAGACGCTCTGCTCGGCGACAGCCAAGCTCGCGGCGAGGTTCACAGCGGTGGTCGTCTTGCCGACGCCTCCTTTTTGGTTCGCGATCGCGACAACTCGAGCCATGCGCTCGTCTAACAAGCAACCGTGTCGTTTCGAAGTGGTGTCTCGTGGCGCGCCACAAATTTGGAAGAGGTGGGAATAGGTCGTAGGATGTCGTCAGATGTAGGACAACGTGGGCGAACGGAATACACCGGCCTACGTTCTCTCTCGGAGGATGCAATGAAGCGACGTGGTGGACCCCAACATTACCGAACCCTGGCCGAGTTTCAGCGTGAGGTGATTCAACCCGAGAAAAAGTGCGGCTGGTCGCTCGACGACCTCTACCGCGAAGCCAGCTTCAATCCCGGCGAGGACGACTCGCTGCGGGAAGAGCCCAAAGAGCTCGATTTCGACTTCGGCTGGTAGTCAAAACCAGCTCACTTGCTTGCGCCTGAACCTCAGGCGAACGCTTTGGTCACACCTGGCTGCCACCATGGTGTGACTTGTCCCATCCTCCCGGGACACGACAGCTACCTCGCGTCGCCCCGCGGTGTAGCTCCGCCCACGACGGTCGCCCCCGTCGTGGGCATTTTTATTTAACCGGCTGGCTGCCCGTTGAACAGACTCTGGATCGCGTCGCTGAGTCCTGGCTTCGGGCCGAGACACGCCTCGACGAGGGCTGTCGCTTCGTCGAACTCGCTGTCTTGGAAAACGACCTCCACGACCTCGCAGTGTTCCATGAGCCGACTGAAGTGACTGTCCCTCACCGAGCGTCCTTCCTCATCAATGGGAGGCAGCTGAAGTGGGGTGTCCCTCAAGCCTGGCTTCCAACTTCGCAGAAGATAGATTATGTAAACTCACGACTGAGGCTGTGGGAGAAGGCTAGATGTCGCCTGGGATGCGCATCCGGACCTTGTAGAGCCCGCTTCTCGCTGTGACGTAGAGCGTGAGCGCGTCGTCATCACCGAACGCGCAGTTGGCGGGCTGCATCGGGAAAGAGATGGCTCCCCAACGTGTCCCGTCTGGCGCGAACACCTCCACGCCGGCGCTCGAGGTCACGTAGAGATTGCCGCGCAGGTCCATCGCCATCCCGTCAGCTCCTGACGCCGCCATCGCGAACGTTCGCTCACCGGACAACGCGCCCGACGCGTCGACGTCCCAGGCTTTGATCTCACCGGTCACCGTGAACGCGACGTAGAGCGTGTCTTCGCTCGGCGAGAGGATGACGCCATTGGGACGCGTGGCGACGCCGCCTCGCCACTCCGCGCTCAGCGCACCATCATCTGGCGGGACTCGGTACACGCCGTTGAACGGGACCTCACGCATCCCTTCGCTGATACCGTACGGAGGATCAGTGAAGTAGATCGTGCCGTCGTCTCGGACCGCGATGTCGTTTGGCGAGTTCAACCGCTGACCCTCGAAGCGATCCACGACGGTCGTGAACGTTCCGCTCTCGGACCGCGAGACGCGGCGTCCTCCATGTTCACACGCGAGGAGCTCACCGCTGATGTCGGTGCCGAGCCCGTTGGCGCCTTGGCTCATGGTCCGGAAGGTGTCGACCGTGTCGCCCGTCAGCCGGTAGATGATGTTCGCCGGGATGTCCGTGAAGAGCAGCACGCCATCCTCAGCGCGCCAGTGAGGACCTTCCAAGAACAAGAAGCCAGTCTGGATCGTCTCGACCGCGCCGATGCCCATGAGGGGGTCGTCGTCTGGGATCGGCGGCGCAGTGTCAGGCATCGACGTGTCGGGCATCGACGTGTCGGGCGTCGACGTGTCCATTCCGGTATCCGGTGCGGAGGTGTCGGGCGTCGAAGTGTCCACGCCGCTATCTGACGCAGACGTGTCTGGCGCGGAGGTGTCCACGCCGACATCCGATGTGGAGGTGTCGTCGTCGCCACACGCGAGCGCAAGCCAAAGAACAGAGACCAAGCCGAAACGGATCCAGTACATCCGCGGACCCTACTACGGCGCCCTCCTCGCTTCAGCCCTTCGCCCTATCTTGTGACAGACAAGGATGACGCGAGCGTCAGTTTCGGACGCCGAACGCGAACAAGCGACCGCCGTTACTGAGCACCCAGCCGTACGGACCCGCGACGCGCGGAGGCGCGGAGAAGCCGAAGCCCGAGTCGATGCGCGACATCTCTTGGCCGCTCGAGAGCGAGAGCGCGACCATCGAGCCGCGGGACTCACCAACAAGAACCAAGCCGTCTCGCGTGAGGATCGGCTGCGTGGGTGCGCCGCGCTGAACTTCGCGTTGCCAAGCGACCTCGCGGCTGTGTCGCTCGATGAGCGAGATGCCGCTGTCCGCCGAAGCGACCACGAGCCATCGACCTGCGATCGCGAGGCCGGTGATCCCGGTCATCTCCGGCTCGCGCCACTCGACCGTGCCGCTGCCGATCCGAATCGCGTACAGACCCGCAGCAAACGATGCGGCGTAGACGAGGCCCTCTTCCGACACGACCGGCGTGGTGTCGACATCGTGGAACTCAATCGTCTGGCCCTCGGCCGCCTCGACGTCGATCGACGTCGGGAGCTCCCACTTGAGCGAACCGTCGGTCGCGTCAATCGCGACCACGGTTCCGTCCGTCAGGCCGGTGACGAGCGTGTTCTGAAAACGAGCGAGCCCAGCGTGTCCCGCGATGGCGAAGGCGTCGTCTCCGGTTTCGTCGCGCTTGTAGGAGAAGAGCAGCTCACCGTCGGCGCGATTGAGCGCGAAGATCTGATCGGTCTCGGAGATGATGTAGATCGCGTCCTCGGTGAGGAGCGGCTCCTGGCGCGTCGGGACGGTGAGCTCCTTGGTCCAATCCGGCTCCCCCGTGTCGTCCGCGAGCGCGAACACTTTGCCGTCGACGCTGACCGCGTAGATGGTGCCCTGCTCCCGATCGATGACGAGCGGCGACTCAATCGGCGCTCCGGTCTCGTACCGGAAGAGCTCGCGACCATCGAGGTCGAGTCCACGCACGGCGCCATCGCTCGCGCCGACGTAGACACGGTTACGCCCGGGATCGAGCGCCGCAACGGAGAGTTCGACCGGAACGAACGCCGTGTCGAAGAGGTTGTCGCCGTCATCCGGCGTGACCAGCTGACGCTCCCAGCGAACGCGAAGCGCACCGGTTCCGTCTCCGCGGCGTTCGGCGCGCCCGTCCATCCAGCCAAAGTCAGACGAATGTGTCTCGACGGCTCCGCAACCGAAGAGTAACGAACCGCAGAGCAACGCGAACGCAGAGGCCGCGCCTCGGAACCCGAGGCGGGTCGTGTTCACTGCGCGCCCTGCCCCTGCTTCGCGCGCCGAAGCAGCTCCTGGAGCTGCTCTTGGGAGATGTTACCACCAGGGCCGCCAGCGCCGCCGCCCAGACCGAGGCCAGGCATGCCCGCGCTCGGGCGCTGGACCAGCGAGCTGTCGATCGCCATCAGCCGAAGCTCGGCTTGGTCGCGAACGTAGGGAAGGTCCGGAGCGTCCTCCGCCTGGAGCGCATCAAGCACGCCGCGGAGCTTCTCCTTGGCCTCGACCTCTTCGTCCATCACGAGGTGCATGCGCGCGATGTGGTAGTCCGCGAGGATGCGGTGAGCACCGTTGTCGATGCGGCCGAGGTCCTCAAAACGAGACTTCGCCTCGCTGTAGTTCTCCTGCGCTTCGTACGCGAAGGCGAGACCCTCGGTGGCGCGGGCTTCAATCGCGGGGGTCGTCTTCTCGGAGAGAACCGTCGAGAAGACGCTCTGCGCGCCGGCGTGGTCGCCCTGCTGGCCGAGCGTGACCGCCTCGCCGAGTCGTGCCCAGGTCGCCGCTTGGGTTCCACCGTGTTCGCTGATGACCGCGCGGTACTTCGGGAGCGCTGCTTCGGCGCGCGCCGTAGCGGTCGGGTACATCTCGCGGTCGTCGCCTTCTTCAGGTTCGGCAACGATGGGCGCGATGGCCGTCCGCGTGGCCTCGCTCAGCGCGCCCGAGGCCGCGCGCGCGTTGCTCGTGGAAATGGTGCTCCACGCGAAGATGCTGATGCCGAGCACGAGAACCGCGCCCACACCCATCATGAGCATTTGGCGGTTCTGCTCAAACCAATCGGTCGCGACCGCGGCCTGCTGCAGCGCCGCGTCTTCGAGCATCTCCGCCTGCTTGCCCCGCTCGGCGGCCTTGCGCGCGGCCTTCGCGGCCTTCGCGGCGGCGAGACGCTCACCGGCGGTCGAGCCCTTGCTCTTCTTTTTGGCACCACGTCCGCGCTTGCGCGAAGACACCGCTTTGGCGGCGGCCGCCGCAGCGACGGCCTTACGAGCCGCCGCGCGCTTCTCTTCATTGGCGTCTTCCTCCGCCTGCGCCTCGTCGACCTCGTCTTCGTGGTCCTCGTCTTCGTGGTCCTCGTGATCATGATCGTCGTGATCGTGATCGTCTCCCTCTTCTTCGGGGGTGAGGTCGTCGTCGGTGTTCGGCTCGTCGGTCACGGATGGCTCCAAGGAAAGTGGGCGTATGCCCGGCAGCGCAGTTGTTCTTGGGATTTGGAAAACACTGCGCGAAGCGAACGGCGGAGGGACGCCCTCCACAAAGATCGCGCGGAATATACCGGTCGACCCGCGCGAGTCAACGCGCGCCTTGTGCTATGGATTCCACATGTCAGCTCGCTCGCTGCGCCGCGCGACACGCGGAACTGGGTCCCTTTGCGCTTTTGCGCTCGTCTGGCTCGCAACGATGGTCTTTCCAGCGCCCGCGAAGGCGTTTGAGGACCAGGCGACGGTCTCGGTCGACCTTGGGTACTCGCAGATCGCCGCAGCGGAGAGCGCGATCGGAAGCGCAGGCCCCACCCTCGGGCTCAGCGCGAGCGTAGGGCTGAGCGATGCGTTCACGATCAGCGGGCGCGTGGGCTACGCGCTCCACCCCGCAGAGGTGACCGCGCACTTGCTGACTTTCCACGCCGAGGTCGTCTACCTCATCGACATCCTGCAGATCGTTCCGTTCGTGGGACTCGGGATCAACGGCGCGTTCGCGTTCGCCAATGAAGCCGGCGCCAACCTCGGGCTTCACGCGCTGGTCGGCGTTGACTACCTCGTGAGCCGCAAGGTCATCGTCGGCCTGGACGTCCGCGTCGCGTGGCTGCCGCTCGAGCTCAGCGCTCCGTCAGCCGGCGCCATCCTGATCCAAGCCGGTCTCCGCGTCTCGTTCGCCTTCGAGATCTGAAGCGTTAACGCGAAACGCGGCGGAGGCCGAAGCCCGCGCCGCGTTTCACTGGGTCGCTTGTCCTACTGGCAGGCGGGCGTCGAGCGGCTCGGCTCGTCTTCGTTTCGGCAGTTGCGGTCGAAGCAGTCCGGGAAGCCGTTGCCATCGTTGTCGAAGCCGTCGGAGCAATCCGCCACGGTGACCTCGGTCTCGCAGACCGTGATCATCGGGTTGCGGGAGCACCCGAAGTCCATGCAGTCGATGAAGCCGTTGCCGTCGTTGTCCATGCCGTCGGCGCAGGTCACGTCGTTGTTCTCCGTCGCGCCGCAGACCGTCTGGAACGCGTCCTGCGAGCAACCGAAGTCCATGCAGTCCGTGAAGCCGTTGTCGTCGTTGTCCATACCGTCTTCGCAGATGGCGTTCATCATGGAGCCGATCTCGGCGTCGGTGAGCGTGACAGCGGTCTCGCCGTCGCAAACAACGATCCCCTCGCGCTGGCAGCTGGGCTCGGCGCAATCCACGACGCCATCCTTGTCGTTGTCGACACCGTCCTTGCACGCGATGTTGTTGTTCTCGGCCATGAGGTCGTGACACGTGGTGGCCTCGAAGCTGTTCAAGCAGTCGAAGTCGCCGCAATCGGTGAACGGACGCCCATCGTCGGCCATGTCGCCGTCGTTGTTTTCGCCGTCGCTGCAGCGCGTGTTGACGAGCGTGGGCCACATCGCCTGAGGCGGAACCGCGCCGCCGTCGCAGACCACGATGTGCTCGCGCTGACACCCGTCGTCGTCGCAATCAACATCGCCGTCACCGTCGTTGTCCAGGCCGTCGCTGCACGTGAAGTTGTTGCTCTCGCGAACGCAAACCGCCAAGCCGAAGCCCTCGTCGCCACCGCTGCAGCCGAAGTCCTCGCAGTCGATGAAGCCGTTACCGTCGTTGTCGAGGCCGTCCGAGCAGGCCTTGTTGCTGAACTCGACAGGGCAGCTGGTGGTGCCGCGGCACGCGAAGTCGTCGCAGTCCGCGAAGCCGTTGCCGTCGTTGTCGCAGCCATCGCTACACCCTGCGGCGTCGGTGTTCTCGCGCTCGGTGACGGTGTCGCAAACGGCGACGTCGCAACCGGGGACGCCTTCGCACCCGAAGTCCTCGCAATCGGTCAGGCCGTCCATGTCGTTGTCACAGCCGTCGGTGCAGAGCGCGCGGGTGTCTTCGTTCGCCGCCGACACGCACTCGCCGGTGCCCGTGTCTTCGCCACCGCCGCCTGTGTCCGTGCCGCCGGTGTCTGTACCGCCGCCAGTGTCCTCACCGCGAGTGTCGTCATCGCCGCAGCCGATGACGCCCAGCGAGAGACTCAGGGCTCCTGCGAGCATGAGAAGGGTCGCGCGTTTCATATTCTAAGCACCTTCCTCGGCGTTCTTACGGCCGTCTGTTGCGTCCTAACGGGCGCGCCGTAGCGGCGCAAGCGCTCGCCACGAAACCTGCGCAGTCACTCGTGTTTTTGCTGCGTGGCGCTGTCCACTTTTACCCAAGAACGCAGACGCGCGAGCGTCTTTTGGCCAATGCCCGGAACGCGCGCGAGGTCCGCCACATCACGATACGGACGGTGTTCGGCGATCCGTTCGGCGAGCACCGGACCGACCCGTGGGAGCAGACGCAGCTCGCTCGTGGTGGCCGCGTTCAGATCCAGCTGCGCCCCGTCGCGAAGCGCGACCACCTCCGGAGAGACCGCGTCGCGAGCCAACACCTGCGGTGCGCGAAGCGGCCGATGTTCAGATTCGATCGCCGCGAGCGAAGCGACCGACATCGCCAAGACCGCGAGCGCCAACACGCGATGAACCTTGTTCTTGTTCTGCGTCACGCCCTCCTCATCGTCATCGAGAGCGCGGCGTTACCAGTCCGTTCGGGGGGGGACGACCAAAGGTCGAGCGCGGGATCAAAAAATCCCCCGAACAACAATCGCCGCCTTAGAGTTGGCAACGTGGGCAACGAGACCCTCATCATTGGCGACGTTCACGGGTGCATCGAAGAGCTCGACCTCCTCCTCCGCGAGTTTGGGGACGGACGCGACGTGGTCTTCGTCGGCGACCTGGTCGCCAAGGGCCCCGATTCCCACGCGGTGGTCAAGCGCGCGCGGAAGCTCAACGCCCGCGCGGTTCTCGGGAACCATGACGCCCGCGCGCTGTCCTACGTGAACGCCATCCGAAAAGGCAAAGAGCCCAAGATGGCGGAGCGACACTTGACCGCGTTCGCGACGCTGACGGACCGGGACTTCGCGTGGCTCGAGACCCTGCCTTACGTCCTCAAGCTTCCTGAGCACGACACGGTGGTCGTCCATGGTGGTCTTCGGCCGGGCGTCCCGCTTCGCAAGCAGCGTCCCGAAGACATGATGAACCTCCGCAGCTTGGTGCGCGGTGAACCCTCGTATCGCATCGAGGGGAAGCCGTGGGCGTCGCAATGGAGAGGACCGGCTCACGTCGTCTTTGGGCACGACGCCATCCGCGGGCTCCAGGTTCACAAACACGCGACCGGTCTCGACACGGGCTGCGTGTACGGCGGGGCGCTCAGCGCCTATCTCTTGCCCGAGGCGAAGGTGGTCTCCGTCAAAGCGACCCGCGCGTGGTGCGCGACGTGAGCAAGCATCTCAACGCAGGAGCCGCGGCCACGCTCTCCTCTGGCGAAGTGCGGGTCGTCTCGCTCCCGAAACCGCCACGGCGAGACGGCGAGCGCGCTCGGCCCAACTACTTCCGAACGGCGATCGTCTTGCGTGACCACGACGGCCACATCCGCGCATACGTGAACGAGTGCCGCCACATCCCGGTTCCCCTCGGACCGCGAGACTATTTTGACGACGGCAAACGGCACCTCATGTGCCGAACACACGGCGCGATCTTTGATCTCGCTGACGGGTATTGCGTCGCGGGTCCCTGCAAAGGCGACCGGCTGATCCCGATCCCGTTCTTTGTTCGCGACGGAATCGTCACCCTCGACCTCACTCAAGCGCTTCCACTGTAGGCAGCATCGCTGGTAGGGAGACTCTGCAGGCGATAACCTTGAGGCATGGTGACGCGCGTCTCAACGCTCATTTTCGCATGTGGGTTTGTCCTTACTGCATGCAGCGGCGAGATCGCGGACCCGGAGACCAACCGGCCACCGATCGAGCGGGACCCGCCCGAGCTCGCCCCGGTCGAGCCCGAGCGCTTCTACGCTGGCCGCGCGCTCTACGACGAAAACTGTGCCTCGTGCCACGGCGTCTTCGAGGAGACCGACAAACAGAACAAGAGCCTCGCGTCGATCACCCGTGCGCTTGATCGCGTGCCGCTCATGCGCGCGTTCTCCAGCCGGCTCGACGAAGCCGACCGCGAGCTGCTCGCCTACGCGCTCCGCTACGACTCGGCCGACGTGGACTGCCCGCCCTTGCCCGAGGTCGCGCGCCCCGTGCCGACCCCACGCGTACAGCTCGCCGAGCGTCTCGCGAGTCGGCTCGACCTCGACCTCTCCAGCGTCTCTTCGGCCGTCGCTGGCTATCGCACGGGCTACGACGACTCGGAAGTGTTCGACAACCTCGACGCGGAAGCGCTCGTCCTCGCGAACTCTGCCGAGACGCTGCTCGACGCGATGGAGCAAGTCGCCGCGCTGTACCTCGCTGATCACGAGTGCGCGGACGCCGTGTGTGGCGACGCCCTGCTCATCGAGCTCTCGACCGCGCTCGGGACGAGCCCCGATGTGCTGACTTCGGCGCAGGCTCTCTTCGCGTCGGTCGGCGCGGACCCCTTCGATCAAGATGCGCTGCAGCTCGCGATGACGCGGCTCCTGCTCAGTCCCGAGATCACGTTCGAGCTCCCCGGCGACGCGCTCGCTCCTCCCGGACGTCTCGTCGCCGCGCTGGGTTCCCGGAGCCCGTCGCCCGAAGACGCCACCCGCGATCTCGATGAGCTCCTCACGCGGCTCTTGATCGAGTCGGCGCCCGACGTCTTGGCGGACCGTTTCGCGATGCGCTGGCTGAAGATCACGCAAGCGGTCGACGGCCTCACCGCCGGTGACGTCTCCCTGCTGCCGGTCTCCACCGACTTGCTGCGCGACTTGGAAGAACAGTCGCGCGTGGGCTTCCGCGAGTGGCTCGCGCGGGATCGTGAAATGGGCGCGCTGTTCTCGTCCGAGGTCGCTTACCTCAACGAACAGGTCGCCACGTACTACGGCATCGAGGGCGTCGAGGGCGATCACTTCCGTGAGGTCCGAACAGCGCGCGGCGGTGGCCTCTTCGCGCAAGCCGCGGTGCACGTCGCGTCCGCCGGCAGCACGGAGACCAGCCCGGTCGTTCGCGGAAAGTGGGTCCTCGAGAACTTGCTCTGCACCAATCTCCCTCCGCCCGCGGATCCCGATGAGGTCGCCGCGGTGCAAGAAGAGATCGCGATGACCAACCCCGAGACGCCGCGCGAGGAGTCCGCGGCGCGGCGCTCGGTGCTGCAGTGCGCCGGCTGCCACGAAGTGATGGACGAGATCGGCTTCGGGCTTGAAGGCTTCGATGCGTGGGGGGTGCCGCGCGAGCTCTACGAAGACGGGCACCCGATCGAGACCGCGGGACGGCTGCCGGGGATGCGTCACTTCGACGACCACCGGCAGCTCGGCGACTACCTCCGCGACTCGCTCGCGTTCCGGATGTGCATCTCGCAAAAGATGATGACGTACCTGGTGGCGCGGGACCTCGGCGAAGCGGAGATGTGCCGCGTTCGGAAGCTGGTCGCGGGGATGCCTTCGGACATTCACGCCCAGACGTGGCTCCGCGCCTTGGTGGAGAGCGACGTCTTTACGCGAGACGAAGCCGCGAGCCTCGAGGCCCCCGACGAAGACCGTGAAGAAGCCAGCGAAGGAGCGGACCGATGAGCGCCTTTTCCCGTCGCCGGTTCTTGCGCGGCGCGACCGCGAGCGTCGCGCTCCCGTTCTTGCCGTCGCTCACGCGCGCCCAAGACGGTGATGTGCCCAAGCGGTTCATCGCCATCTACGCGCCAGGCGGCGTCGTCCAAGGCGGCAGCTTCCACACCACTGACCACTGGCGCGCTGGCGCGACCTTTGAGCGCCTCGACGATCCGTCACACATTCTCCATGAGCTGCGCGACTTCAAAGCCGACCTGATTCAGCTCCAGAACATCCGGCGCGAGTCCTTCTACTACGGGACGCAGACCCTCGGTCTGGCGGGCGCGATTGGGCACTGGGGCGAGCATCCCAACTACCTCACCGGGAGCTCGCTCAAGCCGAGCGGCTCGGACACCTCATGGCGGGAGGTGCTCGTCGATGACGCCTCGATCGATCAAAAGATCGCGCGTCTCACGGGTCACCGTCCGCTCAACCTGGGGCTCGCGCCACGGACCGGGCCTTCCACCCTCCACTCGCTTTCGTGGCTGAGCAGCGCCGACGCCGACCCCTGGATCAGCGACCCGCTCGAGGTGTTCACGCGTATCTTCGGTCCGGCTGAAGCGCGCGCTGACATCGCCCGCTTTCAACATCGCTTACTGCTCCGGCGCAGCGTGCTCGATGGGGTAAGCGACGAGCGCGCGCGTCTTGAGCGAACGCTTGGCACCGCCGACCGGCGCCATCTCGACGCCTACTTCACCACGCTGCGCGAAACGGAGCAGCGTATCGCGGAGAGCCGAGAACTCTCGTGCCTCGTACCTGACGAAGCTAGCTTCGTCCCGGCGACGCTCTTCGATCGGGCGCGGATCCTCACCGACCTGGCCCTCCTCGCGCTCGAGTGCGACCACACGCGCGTCATCACGTTGACGACCTGGGGCGCAGGCGGCGGCACGGGTGGGCAGGTCGCGGGCTCGTACATCGAAGGGCTGTCCGAGCCGATCCGCGATTACCACTACTTCACGCACTTCGCGACCGCCGCGGACGGCATCGACGCGCCGCGTTTGGCGAACTTCATGACGTCCTCCAAGTGGTCCGCGGGAGCGTTCGCGCGACTCGTCCGCGGCTTGGCAGACCGTACCGACGCGGACGGCGAGAGCATGCTCCACAACAGCCTCGTCATGTACGGCTCTGGCATCGGCGACGCCGCCCACCATCAGTACCAAGACATCGCGCGCGTCTTCGCGGGACAAGCCGGCGGAAGCGTGCGCACGGGACGGATCTTGCGGCCGAGCGAGAGCCAGGTCCCCGCGGAGAACCTGCTCCCAGAGATCTTGGACCTCTTCGGCTATCGGGACGCGAGCGGAGCGCCGCAGACCGTGGTTGGGCTGAGCAACGACATCATCTCGCTCCGCTAGAACCGTTGCTAAAACCGTTGCTAAAACCGTTGAGCGCGGGGCGACGCAAGCTCACTCAGAGACGCCGACGCGGGCTCACAACCAGAACGGTTCAAGCTCGACGCACATCATCACGTCGTGCTCCGCGGAGAAGCGCTCGGCCTCGGCCTCCCGCTCTTCGATCGCGATCGCCGCGAGCGAGGAGAGCCACCCAAGCAGCTCGACGTTTGTCAGCCGGTTGTCGAGGCGTCGCGAGAGAACCATCGCGCGCGGCTGGGTTTCTCCGCTGTGGAGCTTCGGGAGGTCCGCCCCGGGAATGTCGGCGACCTCTTTGGCCGCGCGACACATCGCGCGCCAGTCGTCACGCAGCGCCGCGGTTCGGCTGGCGTCAAAGTCGTCTTCCCTGGTGTCCAGCATCGTGAACATGCGCTGCAGCGGCGCACATGAGAACGGCACACCAAGCTCCGCGAAGCGCTGGACCATCGCGTCGTACATCTGCGCTTTTGGCGACCCAGGCTCGGGGTTCGCGCCGCGCATGATCCGCTCAAGCGGGCCATGCAGGTCGCGCTCGCTCATGATCCCGACGAAGACATGCGCGCGGTCTCGAAGCGTCCGCGCGCGGCGCTCCATGAGCTCCGTCGCGATCTCGCAGACCCCGCGCGCGACCTCTGCCGCTTGGGGATCTCGCTGCGTCGCGTGCACGTTCGCGGTCACTTCGGCGTGATCCGTCCCGCCGCAACCGGCGACCATCACCAATAGAATCCCGAGTGCGGAAGAGAACTTCATGCCCTGGTTCTCGCTAGGAACTGAGCCAGATGCAAGGGCAGCAAAACGCGGTGCGCCACGAGCGCTCATTCGTCGTCCCCCGACGCTCAAGAAGTGTCGGCATCGTTGGCATCGATGCGCTTACCTGTGGGCTGCGTTTTTGATCACCCACGTGACCTCAAAGAGCTTGCCGACGGACGTCATCGGAGCGCGCACGCCCTACTCGAGCTCGTTGATCCGGTAGATGCTTGAGGAGCGGTAGAGCGCGTTTGAGTCGTCTGACCCCACGCTGATCTCAAACGTGGAGCGAACGCCGTCACCGTCGAGGTCGCCGTGCGCCTGAAACGAGTAGATGTTGGACGATGGAGCGTTGGCGCAGCGGCTCGCGCCGCCGAGCACGTGATACTGGTAGTAGAGCGGGTCACCGGCCGCGAACCCGAGCGCGACATAGGAGGGGAGCACGGAGAAGTCGATCGACTGCTTGCTCTCGCTCGGCGCGCCCCCCGCGACCATCGCGCCAACGCTGCACGCGGTGGTTGAGCCGGAGTCCCCAAGCGCGAGAAGCCCACGTTCTGCGCGCTCGTCTTGGTAGTAGGCCGACGCGCCCAAGAACATCGCCTTGAGGTTCGTTCCCGCTTCCGCCGTCTTCGTGCGCTTCACGTAGTTGACGAACGCCGGAATCGCGATGGACGCGAGGACGCCGATGATCGCGACGACGATCATCAGCTCGATCAGCGTGAACCCGCTTCTGCTCTTTTTCACAGACTCTCCAACACGACGTACCCGGATGGGTACAATGTGTGGACGAAATCGGACGACGCAAACCGAATCCCTCGTTCAAAAGGAACGAATCGCGTATTGAATTATAGTGCGATTCGCGTTTTGAACCATCGTGCGCTCTGGCGTGATTTTCTCTGCCTCAAACGTGGAGCTCAAGTACGCCGGCATACAAAGTCCGATCGATAGACCCGCCCGAGGATCCCGACGTTCAGAACGCGGCGGGGCAGCTCAGCGGACCGAGGTCCGACCACGGCAGGTCCTCGCTGTGCTTCGCGATGCCCGGCCGCGCGGTCAGCACCTCACACCCTTCGCGTGTCACGACGATGGTGTGCTCGAACTGCGCGCTGAGCTTTCGGTCGAGCGTGAGAACGGTCCAGCCATCGTCTTGCAAGTCGCAGTGGTAGCTGCCGATGTTGATCATCGGTTCGATGGTGAACACCATGCCGGCCTTGAGCCGCTTGCCTTTGCCGCGCTTTCCGTAGTGCGGGATCTGTGGGTCGGTGTGGAAGACGCGCCCGACGCCGTGACCGACGTAGTCACGGACGACGGAGCAGCCCTTCGCCTCCGCGTACTCTTGAATCGCGGCGCCGATGTCGCCGACCCGCGCGTCGTGCTTGACCGCCGCGATGCCGAGCTCGAGGCAACGACGCGCGGTCTCGGTCACGAGCTTGGCTTCCTCGCTGGGTTCGCCGACGTAGAAGGTGACGCTGGTGTCGCCGTGGAACCCATTCTTCGACGGCAGGAACGTGGTGACATCCACGTTCACGATGTCCCCGTCCTTGAGGATGTCCTTCTTCGACGGGATGCCGTGGCAGATGCAGTCGTTGATGCTCGTGCAGACGCTCTTCGGGAAGCCGCGGTAGTTCAGCGGTGATGGGTACGCCCCGTGGTCCGTGACGAACTCGTGGACCAACG
The DNA here is from genome assembly GCA_938024995.1 of uncultured bacterium. Classification (GTDB taxonomy): domain Bacteria; phylum Myxococcota_A; class Polyangia; order Polyangiales; family Houyiibacteriaceae; genus CALJDU01. Next base: position 25,579 of record CALJDU010000013.1, on the reverse strand, counting down.
TATTGATCTCTTCGGTCGAGATCCCCGGGCGAATGGTCTCGCCCACCAAGAGCAACGTCTTCGCCGCGAGCTGACACGACGCGCGCATCCGCTCGAGCATGCTCGCGTTCATCAGCTCGACACCCATGAGGCTTCCCGTAGCGCCTCAGACCGTCTTTCGCAAGAAGCTCCCGTGCGCATAGTACGCCGCGAAGACCAGCGCCCCGATGACGTTGCCCGCCGCGGCGACCATGAAGAGCGCCTCTTTCGGCGCCTGGTAGGTCGCGACCGTGAAGTAAGCAGCGGGCAGGACGCAGCAGGCGAGGACCAGCAGATCAAGCACCAACGAAGAAAGGGTCGCTCCCGCGCCCATCATGGCTTGCGAGAGCACGACCCCGGCGCCGAGCGCGGCGTAGCTCAGCGCGACGATCTCGAGGTACGCGACGCCCACCTCGCGAACCCTCGGGTCGGCGTCAAAAAACGCGATGATGGGGTCCGCGAAGGTTAGGTACACCGCGGCGACCCCGAGCATCATGATGAGGTTGTAGAGCGCCGCGACGACCCCTGCTCGCTTCGCACGTTCCGGCCGCCCGGCGCCGAGGTTGACGCTGACGTAGCTCGACGCCGCGGCGCCCCACCCCATCCCGACGAAGAGCACCATGGTCTCGAGCCGGAGGCAGATGCTGTACGCGGTGAGAACCGCCGGGTCTTCCGCGCTGGTGTAAGCGGCGTTGATCAGCGCGATAAAAAACAAGAACGCGCCGATGCGCAGAACGAGCTGCGCGCTCGCGGGCCAGCCGAGCTTCACGAGCGCGGCGAGCTCCCCTCCGAAAGGTCGGAGATAGACGGAGTGGAAGCGCGGTCCGCCGCGACGCCGCGCGAGCAAGATGATCCCGATCACGACCGGGACGCAGCGCGCGACAAGCGTCGCCCAGGCCGCTCCCATGACGCCCAGGCGCGGGATCCCGAGCGCCTCTGCGAGCGGAGCGCCAAACGAAAAAACTTCGGGCGCAGGCCCCGGCCCGTAGATAAACAAGACGTTGAGCAACAGGTTCAACAAGTTGCCGGACACCAAGAGCGCGGCCGAGGTCTTCGCGTGACCGAGCGCGCGCAGGAGCGAGGTGACCTGGAGCAACCAGAAGATCGAGAAGCAGCCGCCGAGCATCACCTCGAGGTAAGGAACGGCGAGCGCAGCGGCGTCGCCTTTGGTCTGCATCACGTCGCGAATGATGAAGTCGCTCCCGAAGAGCCCGAGCCCTCCGAGAACGATCGAAAGCGCCGTCACGAGCCACAGCGATTGCCAGGTCGCGCGGCGAACGCCGGTGAGGTCCCCGCCGCCGAGCGCTCTCCCAAGCCGCGCGACCGCCGCCGTAGAGACGCCGTTGCTCAAGATCGCGGCGACCGCAGCCACCATGTCGCACACCCCGAGGGCGGCGAGCGCGGGGGTGGCCTCCGGGAGCCGGCTGATCATGAACATGTCGACGAGGTTGAAGGTCGTATGGAGGACCATTCCGATCGCCAAAGGGGCGCCAAACCGGAGCACTCCCAGGCCAATGGAGCCGGTCATCAAGCGCGCCTCGCTCTGCTGTTTTCCCCTTGCTTTCCCCGTTGCCATGCTGGTTTTGTTCGCGGTCTGTCCCTTCGTCCTGCGGGACCCGCTCGAAGGACGCGCTCAAGCGTTGACGCCGCCGAGAGACGAGACTAGTAACCTCCTCGGAGCACTGATGAGCAAGAGCAAGACGTACAACAACGTTCCGATGAGTGATGAGCTGGCCGAAGCGGTCGCCCGTGATGATGAGGCCTGGACCGGGCCAAAGCTCATGATCTTGAACGCGGTGGTCCTCGGCGCCGCGTTTATCCTGCTCTGGTGCTGCGCGAACGACATCATCGGTCCGACCATCAACCAGTAGCGCGACTCCGCGTCTTCCTCTGACCCGTCGCGTCCCCGCGTTGGGTCTTTCTGTGTTGGGTGCACTGATCTCGTCTGCCGCGCTATCGTCTCTGCGTGTCTCGACTGACCGCGAGCGCCTCGCGCACCTTTGATCTCCCAGCCGCTTCTCTTTGGAAGGTCGTCGGTGACACGGATTTGTGGGACCGAGGCGTCGGGCTCGCGCACGCGCAGTACACCTTCGAGGAACGCGACGGGAAACGCGTTCGCGTCGCCCGCGCGAAAGAGGTCGGCGGCCTGGTCTCCTTAGAGTGGATCGAGCCCCCCTACGAGTGGGTGCAAAACCAATTCGTGCGCGGGTCGCGGAGCTTTGTCACGGGACCGCTCGAGCGCGGCGGGATCGAGGTCACGCTCAATGAACTGGGGCCGTCGCGCACCGAGGTCACCGTCGAGTTCTTCTTGGTCGCGAGCGGGCTCAAGGGCCAGGTCGTCGCGCGCGCGCTTCAGCAAAAGGTGAAGAGCGCACTGCCGAACGTGTTCGACGCGATCACGAACGCGCTCGCGTCGTCGCTGCTCGACGAGCGGCTCTTCGCGCACTCCAGCCCGACGAACGAAGACGAGCTCGCGAGACGAGCGAAACGACTGATCGACGCGCGCCCCGATGACTTGTGGGCGAAGCGGCTGGCGAGCGCGATTCAGACGCGGAGCGATGATGAGCTCGCGCAGATCCGGCCCTTCGCGTTCGCGGACCGCCTCGAGGCGCCACGACGCGAGGTCTTGGCGACGTTTCTGCACGCGACCCGCGCGGGTCTTTTGGAGCTTCGGTGGCAGATCAACTGTCCGGCGTGTCGCGTCTCGGCGCGGGTCGACGAGAGCCTGGCGGATGTACGACCGGAGCTGCACTGCGCCGCCTGCAACATCGACTACGCCGTCGACTTTGGCGACCACGTCGAGGCGGTGTTCCGCGTGCACCCCGCCATTCGCGAGGTCTACCCGCAGACCTTCTGCGCTTCGTCTCCGGTTTTTCTTCCGCACGTCTTCGCGCAGGTTCGCGTCGGCGTAGAGCCCGTCGCGATCCCGTCCGCCTCCGCTGACCGACCGCTCCGCGCGCGCTTGATGGGCGAGAACGCGAACGTCGCCACGCGGCTCGACGGTCCAGCGGCGCTCCACGTGACCTCCCGCGGCATCTCGCGCACCGAGGCCGACGCGACTCACCTCCGCGCCGATCACGACGTCCTCGTTCAGGTCGAAGAGCTCGGCTTCGCGGCGCCGTCTGCGTTGGGGTCGACCATCGCGACCTTTCCGGAGTTCCTCGACCTCTTCGCGACAGAGGCGCCCGCGTCCGGCGTCGAGCTGAGCGTGAGCCACCTCGCGATCCTCTTCAGTGACCTCACCGGATCGACCGCGAAGTACGAAGAGGTCGGCGACGCGCGCGCCTTCGCTTTGGTGCAGCGCCACTTCGACGCGATGAGCGCCGCGGTCCGTGCCCATGGCGGAGCGGTCGTCAAGACCATGGGCGACGCGGTCATGGCGACCTTTACCAGCGAGGCCGACGCGACGCGGGCGGCCTTGGAGATGATCCGCGCGCAGCATCAGCTCTTCCCGGACGGCGAGCTCGGCGTGAAGCTTGGGGTCTACGCCGGACCGGTCCTAGCGGTGCGCGCGAACGACCGCCTCGACTTCTTCGGTACGACGGTCAACGTCGCCGCGCGCCTTCAAGGGCAAGCCAAGTCGAGCGAGCTGGTCGTGACCCGCGCGCTCGCGGACGAGCTCTTCACGACCATGCCGGAGGACCTCACGCGACGTGAGTTCGATGCCTCGCTCCGCGGGATCAAGTCACGCGCCGCGCTCAGCGCGCTCTTGGTCCGCATGTAGCGCCCGTTCGGCTGTTCGCGTTTCCGCGTCCACCAATGGTTCGGTCACTCTTCTTCAGAGCCGAAGGCCGTCACCGGCAGGTTCGCTCGGTCTCGATCGCCGAGCACAAACACTGCGCTGACCTGCTCGACCGCAAAGCGACGGCCCGGCGGTGGGCTGGTGATGAGCTCTCCGTTCGCGAGCTCGATCGACATGGGGATGCAGCCGCGCGCGGCGAGCGGCGGGATCAAGTCGCCGAACCCGAAGCTCCCGGTCGCGCCTTCGTCGAACGTCAGCCGGAGGATCTCCTGGCCGATCGAACCGAGCAGGCGGTCGTAGATCTCAGTCACGCCCGGGACGAACGCGCTGTGCACCATGAAGTAGCTCTCGATCTGTTTCGTCCCGACGGTCGTGACCTCGACATCGGCGTGACCGCACTTCGCGAGCTGCGCTTTAAGCCGCTGTCCCTGGCGCGCGGAGACCATCTCGGCCAGGACGTGCGGGACGCGTCCTTTGACGCCGCGGACGGCCCGGAGGCACGCGAGCGAGGTGGTGGCGTCCGGATCGGGGACGTCGGGGTCAGCCAGGAAGACGACCGCGTCATACGCCGCGCCATCATCGAGCGCGGCGTTCAAACGCGAGGCCACGGTCCGGGAGAGCTCGGCGCGAGGCGCGCTGTAGAGAGTCACGCTCCCGCCCTGCTCCAGTTCGCGCGTCACGCCGCGTGTCCCAGGCAGCGGGTCCTCATGCGAGACACCCACCGAGAGCCGGCTCAGGCGCTCGTGAAGCCGCGCGCCGTCGCGTTGGTCTTGCGGCAAGAAGACCTCGACCGTGACATTTTTGACGAACCGCGCGAGCCCTCCGATGAGCCACGCGAGCGCCGGGCTGTAGCCCACGACGGCGATCCGCGAGAGCTCGGGATCGCGCGGGCGTAGCGCGTTCGTCACGCTCGCGACATCCGCAGCGGGCGGAGCGGACCTCGCGGGCTTGAGCATTCGCTGCGCAAACTCGCGAACGGGGACGTACGTCTCGGCGATCCCGATGACGCCCTGCAGCGACCTAAGGTCGATCATGGCGTCCACGAACTCGGTCTGCCCCGGCGCCGGTTCGTCGTGCGGGTTGACCCACGCCTCGAGTTCATCGACCGGCACCAGCCCGAGGCGCCGCGAGACGGGAGCGCCGACCAGCGCGCCGACCAAGACGACCTGGTGCTCTCGGTAGGCCCACTCGGCGAGCGTCGAGAAGCGGATCCGTTCACCGTGGCGAGCGCGAAGAGCGCGCTGCTCTCGAGGGTCGACGAAGACGTGGGTGTAGAACTCGCACCCGTCCGCCGACAAGAGCTCGCGCGCGATCTCTTCCATGCCGGGAACGATGAGGTGATGACAGAGGAAGAGGCCGAGGAAGCGGGAGACGTCCAACGGGAACGTTCCCGGGCCACCGACCGCGCGACAGAGCGGAAGGTTCTCGCTGTCGATGACCTCCACGAAGAGCTGCGCGTCGGGGTTCTCTTGGCGGAAGGCCGCGACCCGCGCGATGGTCGTGGCGTCTCCTCCCGGTTCACCGCGGGTCAGAAAGACCGCGCGCTTCGCGGCGTGGGCGGCGACCAGTCCGAGCGCCTCGGCCTGCACGGGGTCCCCTTGGCGATGCACGACCCAGCGCATCCCGCGACCGTAGAGGTAGGACGGCGGGAGCTCTTTCTCACCGATGATCGCGATCCGCGGGAAGGCATGGCGCCGAGGACGCGGCCCACCGCGGAAGAGCCAGCGGAAAATCTGACGCGGCCGGATCCGGCGAAGCGTCCGGTTCTTCTCGTGGATGTTCACGAACTCTTTGACCAGCAGCTCGGTGACCTTGGGGCGACCGATGACGACGGTGTGTCGCTGGTAGTCGATGGCGCGCCGACGCTCGGCGCGGACCACCTGCTCGACGACGTTGGTCCCGATACCGATCAGGTACGAGAAGACGAAGATGCCGACGATGGTCAGGATCAGCGAGAGGACCCCGAGGAAGGGATGTACGCGCAGGTTCGACACGAGGTTGTCGGGGCTCTCGACCTGACGGAAGGCCCACCACATCCGGTCCCAAAACGCCTGGGCCTCGCTCACCGCACCGGTGTTTATCCCGACGTAGTCGTGCGGGATCGTGAGGTTCGCGAGGAAGACCGCGCTCACGAACGAGAGCGAGAGCACCGCGATGGTGACCAGGCCGAACTGCTGGAGCTGCTCGCGCCGCGTGAGCACAGAGTAGACGTCGTGGGCCAGCGCCCGGGAGAAGCGCAGCAGGAGCAGCAAGCGCAAGAGCCGCAACGTGCGCAAAACGAAACGCTGATGTTCGCCGAGCACGCGCTCGAGCGGGAGGAAGCTCGCGAGCGCGATGATGTCGATGACGAGGAAGAAGTATTCGGTGCGCGTACGCTCGGTCCGACCGCTGACCAGGAGCGCGACCCGCACGAGGAACTCGAAGCCGAACGCAAAGAGGAACACCTCGCGGAGCCGGGTCTCGATCTCGGGGTATGGGAGGACCGAGATGACGATCAGCAACCCCAGCGCGAACTTCACGCGCCGCGTCTCGATGGCGCCCGCGAACCAGGAGAGGATCCCCCCGCGTTCTTCTTCGACCTGCCCGCCCTCGGCGCTCACTCGTCTTGCTCTTTGCTCTCGCCAAGGACGACGTTCAGCAAGGGGGTGGCGTCGACGCGACCTTGGGAGACCAGCGCGTCGAGCAGGCGCTTGCCGAGCTTCGCCAGCTTGAGGAGCGCGCCGATCCGCTCAACCTGCTTCTTCGCCCTCGCCCGCTCCACGAGGTCGCCGCTCTTGGCCTTTTGCTTCGCGTACTCGAGCGCCTCTTCCATCGCGTCGATGGCGTCGAGCACCTCGACCGACTCTCGCTCGCGGAACACGCGGCGGATCATCTTCCAGAGGTTGCCTTCGGCGACGAAGAAGTCACGACGCTCCCCACGGACCCAGACCTTCTTCACGACGCCCCAGCGCGCGAGCTCGGTCAGCGTCATGGAGACGGTGCCGGCAGAGAGCCCGAGGCGGTCTTGGAGGTCCTTCGCGCTGAGCGCGGCGTCCGAGAGGTAGAGCACGGCCCAGATCCGGCCCATGTGACGTTTGAAGCCCCAGAACTCGATGAGGCGCCCGATCGCGTCGCTCACCAGCTCGTCGCTTCGCCACATTGGACTCGGGTCAGGCATACCGCGCTAGAGCGGGACGTAGGCGACGTCGACGGTCGCGCCAAGCGGGAGCGGCCGGAGGTCATCGCCTAGCCGGCCGAACTCCACGTTGTTGCCGGCCCAGCTCCGGATGCGTGCTCCGTCGACATCCGCTTCGACCGCGAACCGGTTCAGCCCCGGCGTCAGCGTCGCGGTCACGGAGAACGTGCCGTCGTCTTCGGTGGTGGTCATGAAGCGCGGTCCCGCGTTGACGATGTCGCGCATGATGATGGGCGTGCCGGGCTCCGCGATACCGGTGAAGGTGACCATCTCGTCGTTCGTGATGGCGGGGGCCGCGAGAACGTCGACCGCAGGTCCGCGGTAGAAGTTGTCTTCGTCGCCGGGGGTGAACGTGAGCCGCGCGGAGTCGACCCGGAGACGTCCGGGGGACCCCGCGCCACCGACATCACCGCCGCTGCCTCCCGCGAGGTCGACCGTTGAGAGCTGGACTTCGGGGCCGCCGATGATGATGGAGCCGCCCGCGCCACCGCCCCCGCCGTCGGCGCCGTCCCCGCCTCGGGAGACGATGGGGCCGTTGCTGAGGTCGAGCGACACTGTGCTGACCAACAGGAGCGCGCCGCCTCCTGCGCCGCCTGCTCCTGCGCCGCCGCCGCCGCCGCTTCCTCCGCACCAACTCTGCGAGAAGTTCGACAGGCAGCCAAGCGAGCGACCATCACGCGCGTCACCGCCAACGCCTCCAGTCCCGGCACCGTCTTGTCCCGCGCTGCCCGCCGCTGCGTTTCCGCCGCCGCCGCCGCCGCCGCCGCCGCTGTCGATGATCACGAGATCATGCGTACCGCCGCCGTTGCCAGGCGCGCCTTGATCCGTCTGACCACCGAAGATGCCGAGCGGACCTGTCGTCACGCCGAGGGTCTGCGTGAACATGCGGTTTGGAGAACCCGCGATGCCCTCGCCCTTCACGCCGTCTTGGGGATCATCGAAGACCGTCGGAATGATCGGGCTGCCGCCGCGAAAGCCGAGGCCGGTCGCGCGAATCGCGCCCGAGACGTTGAGCTGGTTACCAACATCGAGGACGACGATTCCGCCCGAGCGACCGTTCCACGGCTCCGGCGTAATCTCGCCCGACGCGGTCACCGTCAGGTTGTTGAACTGCGGAACGCGGACGACCTGGTAGGTCGCCACGCTGCGTCCGGCTCCACCCGAGGTCGCCGCGACCGTGGACCGTGCGGAGTACGTGTTCGAGAGCGGGAACTGCATCGGGATGGACCCGCCGCTTGGTGCTCCCGCTGCGATGTTGAACTCGTACTGGCCCGCGATGAAGTTCGCGTTGTCGAAAGCGCCGCGACGCTCTCCGCCACCCGGGCCGTCACCGTAGATACCGCCGACGATGTTCTCCTGACCCGTCTGGATCTCGGCACCCTGCATCTGGATGACGAGGACCAGGTCCCCGGCAACCACAGGCGCGGCCCCCCGTACTCCACTCACCGGAACCGCTGTCGTCCCAGCGTTCGCTGTCGCGTTGGCCGGGCTGCCGTAATAGGTGTTGAGAACAGTGTCTGCGGACGAGACCGTTCGGTTCGGTCCAGTGCCACACGCGGTTTGCGCCTGGGCGGTCGCGGCGGTCGCGACAACACCGAGAGCGACTACCAATCCAAGCAGTGTCTTTTTCATGAGTGTTTCTCCAAGGGGCCGACCCTGATGGGTCAAGGAGCGGCATACACAAATTCCCGAGAAGCGCAATCGTTCCGCCTTACGGTTGAGAGACCGCGTCGCTGAGTTGGCCTCAAAGTTGCTCTGTTTGTTCATCGCGAAGGGGGTTGGTTCAGAAAGCCCTGACTCGACCTCGCCATTTCGTCAGATGCAGACAAAATGACAACGCAACTCTCAAATGCCCGCCAAGATGACATTCGCCCCTGAAGGCCCGTATGACCCCCGAAGAAACCACCGTCCTTGTTGTCGATGATGAGCCGGCCAACCTCACTTCTCTCACCAAGATCTTTCAACGAGAGGGTCTCCGTGTTCTGTCGGCGAGCAACGGAAAGGACGCGCTGGAGGTCTGCCGGCAGCACCGCGTCCACATCGTACTGACGGATTTGATGATGCCCGGGATGAGCGGCATCGACCTGATCCGCGCGATGCAGACCGTTGCGCCCAACGCTGAGGCCATCGTCATGACCGCGTTTGGTACGATCGAGACCGCCGTCGAGGCGATGCGGGAAGGCGCGTACGACTTCGTCGAGAAACCGCTCAAGCGGATGCAGATCGTCAAGACGGTGCGCAAAGCGGTCGAGCGTCGCGAGCTCGTCCAGGAGAACCGCGACCTCAAACGAGAACTGTCCGCGCTTCGATCGATCGGGAGCCGACCCATCATCGGATCTTCGCCCTCGTTACGGCGCGCGCTTGAGACCGCGACGCAAGCGGCACCGTCCACGGCGACCGTCTTGGTGCTTGGAGAGAGCGGCACGGGCAAGGAGCTGGTCGCGCGCTACATCCACGAGCGCTCGGGTCGCGACGCCTTCGTCGGCGTGAACCTCGCCGCCCTCCCCGAGAGCATCATCGAGTCCGAGCTCTTTGGTCATGAGAAGGGCGCGTTCACCGGCGCCGTTGCGCAGCGCGAAGGACGCATCAAACAAGCCGAGGGCGGCACCCTCTTCCTCGATGAGATCGGTGAGCTCTCGCCCGCGGTGCAGGTCAAGCTCCTCCGCGTTCTTCAGGAAGGCGAGTACGAACCGGTCGGCGGCAAGACCCGCCGGGCGAACTTCCGCTTGGTCGCCGCGACGAACCGCGACCTTCGCGCCGCGGTGGCGTCGGGCGAGTTCCGCGAGGACCTCTTCTACCGGCTCAACGTCATCGCGGTGACGAGCCCGCCGCTTCGGGATCGGCGAGACGACATCCCGCTCTTGGTCGATCACTTCCTCGACGTCTACTGCCGCAAGAACGGGAAATCGAGCATGACGCCGACCCGCGGCGCCCTCGACCGACTCTGCGCGTACGACTGGCCCGGCAACGTTCGCGAGCTCGAGAACATCATGGAGCGCTCCGTCGTCCTCAGCCGTAGCGACGTCTTGGGCGTCGAGGATCTGCCCGAGATCATCGCCTCGGCGGAGCTGAGCGTGGGCGAGCTGAGCTTCCCGGTCGGCTCCACGCTGGAAGAGATTGAGCGTCGGGTGATTCACGCCACGCTCAAGCACACCAGCGGTGACAAGCAGCTCGCGGCCCAGCTGCTGGGAATCAGCGCGCGGACGATCTACCGCAAGCTCGGCGCGGAGCGAGAAGCAGAGAACGTCCCGCTCCGGAACTAGGCACCTCGTCCTGAGGCGCTCAAAGTGCTCGGCATTGTTGTCGGTCAGAGGACACGAACGCGATCTTCTTTGTTTCCGCACCTGCGGCGCCATCGCCGCGCGTTCTCCGCTTCGCTCCGGAACCCGCGCCTGAGCGCCTGTGCGGAAACGATACGGGCAGCATCACAAATCGCATCCAGCGACTCTTTCGGCAGGGAGTTCGCTGGGAGCCCCGCGTCACACGCGACTCTCGGCGAGCAGGCTGCTAGCGCCGTCGTCGCACGATCGCGATCGCGGCGAGGAAGACGACGAGCCAGCCTTCATTTCCGCGGCGCGAGCCCGTCGCGCACAGCGACCCACCGCTCAAACCGTCGGCGGGCGACCCAGTGATCCCGCTGTCTCCCGTGTCCATCGCGGCGTCACTGCCGGCATCGGTTCCGGCGTCCGTTCCCGCGTCGACCCCGGCGTCGGGCATCGGTTGATCGGGGTCGAGGTAGTCGGGCGTTCCGTCACCGTCGCCATCGTCGTTGGTGAGCGACCCGTCGCCGTCGCCGTCCTCTTCCGAGGTTGGGATCCCGTCGCCATCGTCGTCCGGATCGAGCACGTCTGGAACGTCGTCTCCATCGTGGTCGGGTCGCGGCGCGGGCGTCGCTTCATAGGCGTCGTCGAGACCATCGCCGTCTGCGTCTCCGCTCGGCGCCACGTCGGGCGCGCCATCAGCGTCCACGTCATGTCCTTCCGTCGCGTCAGGCGCGCCGTCGTCGTCGCTGTCCAGATCTTGGAAGTCCATCATGCCGTCTTCATCGGTGTCTGGCACCGGGAGCGGCGCGCCGCCCTCATCGGGATCGTGGGCGGCGGCGTATCCGTCGCCGTCTGCGTCAGCGAAGTCATCGACGACACCGTCACCGTCATCGGTTCCGCCACCTTCAACCAGGTCGCTGATGCCGTCACCGTCCGCGTCGAGGTCCCGCGCGTCGACGCGTCCGTCGTCGTCGGTGCTCATCTCGTCGACGGTCGACATCACCACGGACGCATCCATGTCGTCGGCATCCGCGCTCGCGACCAAGCCGTCCCCATCGACATCGGTGTCGTCGTCGAGTCGGCCATCCCCGTCAACGTCGAGCGCCATCGCGCCGTTCTCGACGAGATCGGGGATCCCGTCGTTGTCGCTGTCGAGGTCCAAGTGGTTCGGGACGCCGTCCCCGTCAAAGTCGGCCGGGTCATGGATCCCGTTGCCGTTCTCATCGACGAAGCCAGCGGTGTCCGGGTCGGCGTAGTCGGGAACACCGTCCCCGTCTGTGTCGCCGTCCAGGTCGGCACCGTTCTCGACGACATCCGGGACCCCGTCGTTATCGGCGTCCACGTCTTCGTCGTTCGGGATCCCGTCGCGATCGAAGTCCGCGGTCGGTCCATCCACGCAGACGCTCGCCTCGCTGCAGACCCGCTCGGGGCCGCAGTCCGCATCGTCGGTGCAGCCGCACATAAACGCTCCCGGTTCCCCGACACAGCGCGGACCCGCGAGTACACCTTCGCAGAGCTCTTCGTGAACGGGGGTGCACGGAGAGCAGCGAGGAGACGTGCCGCCATCGTCACAGATGGGATCTGTCGCCTCGCATCCGAGGTCCATTCCCGCACCGTCCGCGGTGTCCTCGCAGGTCTCGCAGCGCGAGGCTTCTTCGTCGCACGCGGGATCGCCCTCGGTGCAGCCGCTGTCGACGCCCCCGTCCGCGTCGTCCACGCAGTCGACACATGTGTTGCTCTCACAGATCGCGCCACCGCAGTCCGCGCTCGCGACACACTCGCGGCAGATTCGTCCGCCGGCCACGTCGCAGACCGGCTCCTCGATCGGACAACCGCTGTCGGTCATCCCGGGAGCGGCGTCGTCGATGCAGGGAACGCAGGTATCGGACGAGCACAGCTCGGTGCCGTCGCAGTCCGCGCTCGTCGCGCACTCTCGGCACACGCGTCCGCCCGCGACATCGCAGAACGGCAACGCTTCCGAGCAGCCGCTGTCCGTCATCCCCGGCGGCCGGTCGTCGATGCACGGGACGCAGGTGCTTCCCGAACACAAATCGGTCCCGTCGCAGTCGGCGCTCGTGGCGCACTCCCGGCACACGCGTCCGCCCGCGACATCGCAGAACGGCAACGCTTCCGGGCAGCCGCTGTCCGTCATCCCGGGCGGTCGGTCGTCGATGCACGGGACGCAGGTAAAGGACGAGCACAGGTCGGTCCCATCGCAATCAGCACTCGTGAGGCACTCGCGACACACCCGGTCGGGATCGCAGACCGGCAGCGGCGCGGTACAGCCGCTGTCGACCATTCCGGGCGGTCGATCGTTGATGCAAGGGAGACACCGGTTCGACGAGCAAACCTCGGAGCCGTCGCAGTCGGCGCTCGTCACGCACTCGCGGCACACCCGGTCCAGATCACAGATCGGCAGGGTCGTCGTACAACCGCTGTCGGTCATCCCCGGCGGTCGATCGTTGATGCAAGGGAGACACCGGTTCGACGAGCAGACGTCGGACCCGTCGCAGTCCGCGCTGGTCGCGCACTCCCGGCACACGCGTCCTCCCGCGACGTCGCAGAACGGCAGCGCGGAAGGACAGCCGCTGTCGGTCATCCCCGGCGGTCGATCATCGATGCAGGGAACGCAAGTGTTGGATGAGCAGAGGTCGGTGCCCTCGCAGTCGGCGCTGGTCGCGCACTCCCGACACACGCGCCCGCCCGCCACGTCGCAGAACGGCAGCGCGGAAGGGCAGCCGCTGTCGGTCATCCCGGGCGGTCGGTCGTCGATGCACGGCACGCAGGTTCGTGAGGAACAGATCGGCTCAGACGCATCGCGGCAGTCTGAAGAGATGATGCACTCGCGACAGCGCGCGCCCACGCCCGCTCCCTCGCAAGCCGGCGCGGCGGTCGCGCAGCCGCTGTCCGTGCTCCCGGGTGGTGAATCGTTTATGCACGGGACACATCGGTTTGCGGAGCAGACAGGACGTCCACCGCCGCAGTCCGCATTGGTCGTGCACTCCACGCAAGTGTTTATGACCCCTGGTCGACACGCGGGAGTCGCGCCACCGCACCCAGGATCGGTCCCGCCCACCGTCGTGTCGAGACAAGGAGTACAGGTTCGCCTTGGGAAGTCGCAGATCGGACTCGCGGGGTTCACGCAGTCCGGGTTCGCCATGCACGGAACGCAACGTACTTCGCCGTCGCACGCCCGGGCTCCGATGTTGCAGCCCCGGTCGACGCCTCCGGGTCCAACGGTGTTGACGCAAGGAACTTGCGGGCAACGGTGGACGCGCCACTTCACGGCGCCGCGGTTGTCCGACCAGAACGTATCGTTTGGCGTCAGCCGAACCACGGTGCTCCTCGTCTGAATCGTGGTCGCCGGGTTTGGATCAGATGCCGGTCGCGCGGCGAGTCCGCTAAACGCTGCTTGGGTGTTGATGATGTTGGTCGCGCGAGTCTCGCGATCCCACTGACCGCCGTACACGGTGCGGGTGTCATCGGTGACGTCAAACCAGGTCGCCGTCAGCCAGCACGCGCCGGCAGGCACACCTCCCGACATCGCGCATGATGGGAAATAGGAAAACGCGCTGTTCGCGCGGTCGTCCAAGGAGCCCATGTACTCCGCGTAGAACGAGCGAGTCCGCGCGCTCGCGGGCAATCCATAGGGCGCGCCAGGCGGCGCGGTGGTTCCGACGATCGTGACCGTTGGTCCCGACCAATCCGGAGCGCGCTCGCAAACATCAACCTGGGCCGCCGACGTCCCCGCAGTGACCAAACCGATCGCGCTCGCCAACGCGATACGCAAGAGACCGTCCCACACTCGCCTCATGATCTTCCCCTTCGCTTGGAAGTGTCGATCAAACCAACTCGCGAGTTAAGCGGATTGGATGTGTTGCACCTGATTGCCGTTAGACAATCCCTCATCATGAAGCGCTTCCCAGGTCACAGGGAAGTGGACGAACTTAGCGTGACCGTCTCCATACGATCGCGATCAACAGAAGCGCGAACCACACCCCACGAGGTCGTTCGCGGGACGCCACGTGACACCCGCAGCCACCGTCGCCACCTACGTCGCCGCCGCCCGTGTCGACGCCGACGTCTCCGGCGTCGATCCCCGCATCGGTCCCAGCATCGACCGTGATGATGGAACACGCTGGCGAACAGTCGTCGCCGCCGTCGCACTCTTCGTCGATGTCCACGACGCCGTCTCCGCAGCGCGGGCCAACGCAGTTCGCGCGACACACGTTCGGGATCACATCGCTGTTCGTCGCTCCGTCGTCACACTCTTCGCCATCGTCGACGACGCCGTCCCCGCAGCTCGCGGTCGCGCAGTTGGACCGGCAGGTCGCGTCGGGGGCGTCGCTGTTCGCGTCCCCTTCATCACAGCTCTCGCCGGTGTCGAGGACGCCGTCTCCACAGCGAGCGGCCACGCATCCTGTCCGGCACGCGTCCATCCGCTCATCGCTGTTGCCCGGGCCGTCGTCGCACTCTTCGTCAAGATCGACGATCCCATCGCCGCAGCCCGCGGTCCCGCAGTCTGTACGGCAGGTCGCGCCAGGGTCGTCGCTGTTCTCATCGCCCTCGTCGCAAGACTCCTCCATGTCGAGGACGCCGTCGCCGCAAGCCGGAGCGGAGCAATCGAGGCGGCAGGCGTCGGGCCGGGTGTCGCTGTTGTCGACTCCGTCGTCGCACGCCTCGCCAGTGTCCGCGACCCCGTCTCCGCAGGTCGGGAACGCGCAGTTAGCGCGGCAAGCGTCTGGCGCCACGTCGCTGTTCTCGACGCCATCGTCACACAGCTCGCCCGTGTCGAGGACTCCATCTCCGCAGCTGGCGTCTACGCACGTCGTGCGGCACGCGTCGGCGATCGTGTCGCTCAGCATTCCGTCGTCGCAGTCTTCCCCGACGTCGAGGATGCCGTCGCCGCAGGAAGCCAACGCGCAGTCGGTCCGGCAGATCGCGCCGGGCGCGTCGCTGTTGTCTACGCCCTGGTCGCAGCCCTCTCCGGCGTCGACGACTCCGTCTCCGCAGCTCGGGAAGAGACAGTTCGTCCGGCAGGCGTCCGCGAGCCCATCGTCGTTGAGGTCTCCGTCGTCGCACTCTTCGCCGGTGTCGATCGCCCCGTCTCCGCAGCGCGCGGCGCGACAATCGGTACGACATGCGTCGATCGCGGTGTCGCTGAGCATTCCGTCGTCGCATTCCTCGCCCGGGTCGAGCACACCGTCGCCGCACGCGAGGATGCACATCATCATTGACTCGCTGCACTTCTCTTCCATTGCGGGACACGCGTCGTCCGTGCCCTCTGCGCATACGCCGGCCGCGCAAGCGTCCCCGGCCAAACAGAAGGTCCCAGTGACGCACGTGGTCCCGTCTGCCAGGTGGTTCATCAGGCACCCGCCCGCGCCGTCACAGCTGTCCGGATCCGTGCAGTCCGTGTCGCTTGCGTCTCCGCACGCGGTGCCCGCGCTCGCGAAGCCCGCGTCCATGCAGCCGCCGACGCCGTCGCACGCATCGTCGAGCGCACAGGGAACGCCAATGTCGCCGCACGCCACACCCGCGCTCTCATGGTTGGGCGCGCACGCTCCGCTCGCGTCGCAGCTGTCTGGGTCGTCGCACTCGGTGTCCAGGCTTGAGCCACACGCGGTGCCGACCGCGGCGAACCCGCGGTCCACGCAGCTGCCCGCGCCGTTGCACGCGTCGTCGACCCGGCAGTCAACGCCGATGTCACCGCACGCCGTTCCGCTGCTCGCGTAGTTCGGCGCGCACGCGCCGGTGGCGTCGCAAGAGTCGGGGTCGTCGCACTCATCATCGGCGCTTGAGCCACACGCCGTTCCGACCGCGGCCAGTCCGCCGTCCGCGCACGCCCCCGATCCATCGCAGGCGTCGTCTTCCCGACACTCAACACCGATGTCTCCGCAAGCGGTTCCCGCGCTCGCGAAGTTGGGCACGCAGGCTCCGCTGGTGTCGCAGCTGTCGGGAGCGTCGCACTCGCTATCGGCGCCCGAGCCGCACGGGGTCCCCGCAGCCGCAAACCCAGAGTCGCTGCACGTGCCCGCGCCGTCACACACATCTGGCTCCCGGCAATCCACCCCGGCGTCGCCGCACACCACGCCCGACGGCGACAGGTTGGGGTCGCAAACGCCGCCCGAGCAGGTGTCCGCGCCGTCGCAGACGGTGTCGACGCTCGAACCGCACGGGCTTCCATCGGCCACGCTGCTTCCAGGAGCACACGCCCCCGCGGCGTTGCAGGTGTTGGGGTTTCGACACTCGACCCCTGCGCCGCCGCACACCGTACCGACCGGTTCGTCGTTCGCCTGACAGGACCCGGTCGCGTCGCATTGGTCGGGGTTGCGGCAGGTGTCATCGGTTGAGTCGCCACACGCCGACCCTGCGGCAACCGGAGCGCACCTTCCGTTGGCGACCGACGTGAGGGACGTGGCGCACGCCTGACAGTCGTCCGTCGCGCCGCCTCCGCACGCGCTCTCGCAACAATAGCCATCGACGCAGAACCCGCTCGCGCAGGTCGAGTCGTTCACGCAAGCCGCGCCGTTGACGTCCGCGTCGCTCGTCACGATCCGCCCACGCGCGTCATAGGAAAACGGCGCTCCCAGGCGCACCCCGTACGTTACGAACGAGGTGCCATCTCCGCGCGACGCCAACGCCGGTTGCACCAGGTCGCGGGAGTCTGTCGCGATGGCCCAAGACGTGGCGTCGAGCGCTCCGTCTGCGGCGCTCACACGAGCGCTCAAGATCTGCCGCGGCGGGCCGAGGTCTTCCCACGCGATGACGTAGTTCGATCCGTCGTACGTCACGGCCCGCGAAAACGCGTCGCGATCATCGAAGAAGATCCCGCCGACGTCGGTGCCGCCCACGGCGGGATCAATGCGCGAGCCGTAGAGCGCGCGTCGCCCGGTTCGGCGATCTTCCCAAACCGCGAAGAACCCTGTCCCGTCTCCCGCGACCGCTGAGACGGTCTGGTTGTTGGCGGAGTTGTTGATCAGCTGTCCGCTTGGCACCGCCGCCGAGAGCGAGCTCAGCGGGGTCCCGTAGATGTCATAGTTCCCGGCGCGCAGGTCGGACCAGGTCAGGTAGGTGCGGCTCCCAGCGTGGGCGATCGCGGGTTCGACGCGGTGCCATCCATCCGTTCCTGAGATCTGCGTCCCCGATGGATCGAGGATCGCGCCACCGCTCGTGACGCGCGATCCGAAGATCCCGAAGTACCCGCCCGTGATGCGCTGGGTGTCCCAAACGACGAGGTAGTGGGTACCGTTCCACGCGATCGCCGGGTCGCGCTCCTGCTGGTTCTCCTGTGCGATCTCGAGCGGCGGGTCATCCAAGACGACGCCCGCTGCGCTGACGCGCGCGCCATCGATGTCGAAGCGGCTCGTGTCACCCGCGTCGTTTTCCCACGCGACAAGAAAGTCGGTCCCGTTGCTCGCGACCGCTGGATCTCGATCGTTGCCGACCCCGAGTCGGACCGCGAAGGAGTCACCGACCGGGCTGCCCGACACATCGAAGCGTCGCGCCCAAATGTCGCGAGAGGTGGCCGCGCGGCTGTCGCTCCACACGGCCAAGTAGTGCGTCCCGTTGAACGCGACCGCGGTGTTCTGCTGGTTCGCGATGCCGTCGGTACTGAGCAAGATACCGTCGGGGTCGCGGACGGTCCCGCTGGCCGTGACGCGCGCGGCGAAGACATCGGTGGCGCTCCCGAAGTCACGGTAACGGTCATCGGACCACCCCGCGAGGAACTGCGCACCACCGAAGGTGACAGCGGGGGTGTTTTGATCATCCCGCGCGTTGGAGATCGTGATCACGCCGCCGACCGTCGATCCCGCCGCCGACACCCGCTGACCGAAGATCCCAAAGTCCGTGCCGACGCGCTCCTGCCAACCGACGAGAAAGTTCGTCCCGTCGAACGCGATGGTGGGGTCGTCGGTCTGCGCGAGACCGTTTCGCACCTCGGTCGTCGACACGACAGCGCCCGCGGTCGTCACCGACGTCACGTCGATATCAAACGCCGAGGCGGTCGCGACCATGAAGCGCGTCCCGTCGAAGGTCACATCCGACTGCGCGCCGCTCGGACCGGAGACCTCTGCGCCGATCACGCCAGCCGGGCTGACCGTCCGGAGCTTGAGGTCCGCGCTCTCATCATACGCGACGAGGTAAGTGCCGCCGCCGTACGCGACCGAGGGCCTCGCCTCGTTTCCGGCGCTCGCCGCGATCGAGAGCGTCGCCGGGTCGAGCACGGTTCCATCTTCGCCAACCCGCGCGCCGCGGACATCTCCGGTCGCGAAGTTCTGCCGCCACACCAGGAGCCAACCGTCGCCGTCGGACGCGACATCGAGCTCGAAGCTTCGCTCCGTTCCCGCGCTCACCTGGAACCCGGTTCCGTCGAGCGCCGCGCCCGCCGTGGTAACGCGACTGGCGTAGACCAGGTCGGTCCCGCCCTGGCGATCGAGCCACGCGATCAGATAGGTCGTCCCGTTGAAGGCCACCGTCGGCAAGTACTTCGCGGTCGCTCCCGCGATCAGGAAGCCGTCACCGTCGAGGCTCTCACCGGCCGCGTCGACCCGCGTGAAGCGGACCTTTCCGGCGTCGCTCCAAACCGCCAAGAAGTTCGTTCCGTCGAACGCGAAACGAGGCGCGTACTGACTGTTGATGAACGCCGCGCCGACCGGTTCGTCGAGGTCGACCTCGGGTCCGATAATCGGATCGAGAACCGCAGGAAAACGAGCCGCGTCGACGACCGAGCTGGGCACGCGCAGGACGATACGACCGTCCTCGAAGCGCGCCGGGATCGCGGTGCGCTCGCCCGCGGCGTCGATGAACGTCCCATGCCCGTAACGGATGCCGTGACTCGCGCCCGCGTTCCGAAAGTGAAGACCGGTCGCGTCGGCATGGGCGAAGGTGAGCCCGTCCGTCGCGACCGTTACCGCGAGCGCTCCGCTCCCGCGCGGCCTCGTCTCGAATCGCCACGACTGCTCCACTCCGTCGGGGGACGCCTCGAAGCGCTCCGTCGACGTGACGTCGTGGTCCCCGCGCGCGACCGCTGTGGTCGTGAAGGCCAAGCGATCGAGCGAGCCCCGCGCCTCTATCACCAGCGTGTCCTCGTGGAGCGACGCGCGGTACGAACCGCTTTCCGCGACCCCTGCCACGAAGCCCTCCGACTTGGCCGCTTGCGTGCACGACATCGAGAGGCCGAACAGCAGGATCGAGAGACACTTCACCGCGTACTTCAAGACAAGCTCCACGCCGCGAGTCTCTCGACTTCTCACGCTCGCCGCGATCGAAAAATGGTCCTCGCGGCACCTTCTCAGGAACACGAGGCGCTATCCTCCCGCCATGACCGAACCAGACTCGGGCTACGAGTACGGCGAACGCCAGATCGAAGACATGACCAAGCGGGAGCTTCGGCCTGGCCAGGGCCGGATAAGCGGCTTCATTTCGGCGACCCTCGGCGTCCTTAGCTTGCTCACCGTGCTCTGTTGGCTCTTCCCAGAGCAGCTCACGACCCCAGAGCTTCGTGAGATCTATGACATCGAGCTCCTCCGTATCCTCCTGAAGGTCTCGATGTGGGCGGCGATCTTGTTCGGGCTCTTCTCGTTCGTCCGTTATGGGCAGCGGCGGCTCGGGCTCACCGGGATCGTCAGCACCGTGATCGCGTTCGCGCTGGGCGGCTGGACCATGGAGGGTCGCAGCGTGCACCCCACCGAGGTCTTCGCAGGGGTCGACTGGCTCGTCCTCGACTTCCTCGGCTCAGGGATCCTCTTCCTCGCGATCGAGAAGCTCTTCCCGAAGTACCCCGACCAAGCGGTCCTCCGCCCGGACTTCAAGCTCGACCTGAGCTACTTCGTCCTCAACCACCTCATCGTCGGCTTCCTGCTCTTGGTCGGGAACGGGTTCGCGCCAGCCGCGTTCGCGTGGGCGGTCAACGCGAACGTCCAAGAGTTCATGCTCTCGCTCCCGCTCGCGGCGCAGCTGGTCGTGTTGATGCTGGCCGCGGACTTCGTCCAGTACTGGGTGCACCGGATCTTTCACGAGGTCGGGTGGCTCTGGCCGTTCCACGCGGTTCATCACTGCGCCGAACACATGGACTGGCTCGCGGGTTCGCGGACCCACATCGTGCAGACGCTCTGCGATCGCTCGCTCGTGATGGTGCCGCTCTTCCTGCTCGGCCCCCATCCCCGTGCGCTCAACCTCTACGTCGTGGTCGCGGCCTTCCAGTTCGTTTTCATTCACGCGAACACGCGCGTCCCGTTTGGGCCGCTGAAGTACGTCTTTGTCACGCCCCAGTTTCATCACTGGCATCACAGCAAAGACGACCCCGCCATCGACACGAACTACGCGGTGCACTTCCCGCTGTGGGACGTTCTGTTTCGTTCGTTCCATCTCCCCGGCGACCACTGGCCAAAGGAGTACGGCACCGTGAGCCCGCTCCCTGACACGATGGCCGGTCAGTTCGCGTACCCGTTTACGAAGAAGCTCAGGAAGAGCGCGGAGCCCGACTGACTTCAGCCACCGGGTGCGCGCGGCGTTCGGAAGTACGCCGCGCCGCTGACCGACTGACAGACACCTGAGCGGTCCGGCGAGAGATCGGCGACGCTTTCCAGGACGCTTCGAATGAGCGCTGGGGAGACCCCTGCGAGCGCGCTGCCGAACGTTCGCACGAGGTCGTCTACGGTCGCGCCCCCGCCCGCGAGTCCGTCGAGCGACCTCGCCGTAATGTCCGCGCGGAGGTGACCGTCTTCAATGTCCACGCTGGCCCCGAGGACTTCGAAAGCCACGGTGAACCCGGAAGCCGTGAGGACGCCATCTCGGATCTCTCCGAACACCTCGACGCCTCCCGTCCGAACGACGACGCACGGGTCATCTTCGAACGAGTCGATGTCAGACACGGTGAGCGTGAGGGACCCGCCGACGTCAAGCGCGGTCCCCGTCGCGGACTCCAACACCGGCGCGAGCTGCGAGATCGAGTTGTCGATGCCACGCTCACCAAGCGGGCTCGTGTAGTCCTCGATGAAGCACCCCAGCGGATCGGCCTCTCCGCTGATTCGGTCGTCCACATTAAACCCGTCGGCGACCGCGCCCATGATCTCGGGGATGCCTTGAAAGCCGACGACGTAACGCACGGTCGCACCGTCGTCGTCGCACATCTCGCTCATGCCGCTGTCGCTCGCGTCCGTGCCGCTGTCGACCATCCCGCTGTCGCTCGCGTCCGTGCCGCTATCGACCATCCCGCTGTCGCTCGCGTCCCTGCCGCTATCGACCACGCCACTATCGCTGGCGTCCATGCCGCTGTCGCTCGCCATGCCGCTGTCGCTCATGCCGCTGTCGCTCATGCCGCTGTCGACGCCCGCGTCTTCGGTCCCGCCGTCCGCGCAGTCGCACGGGCCGTAGGTCCCATCGGGCAGACACGTTTGCGCACCGCCGCAGGTGCCGCAGGCGACCACCTCTCCTGGAACACAGCGACCGACATCATCGTCGCCACATCCAACCGTCAGGAACACGACGACGAGCGAGAGGGGGAGGAGGGAGCGCGACAAGGAGGCCATGCGAATGGTTAACCCGGGAACACAGACGCGTTCAAGCCGACAGCGGCGAACGTTCGAGAGCACGGAGAACGCTTTTCGGCCGAACGTGAGACGAAGCGCAGAGCGAATAATGCGCGCAGACGCCTACTTGGTGCCGGGAGCGGGACTCGAACCCGCATGAGGTTTCCCCCGAGTGATTTTAAGTCACCTGCGTCTGCCAATTCCGCCATCCCGGCTCGGTGTGGGGAACGGTTAGATAATGGATCCTCTGGCGGGCCTTGTCCTCTCTTTTTCAGGCGCGCTGCTCTGAGTCGGGGGGGCCCGCAATTAGAAAGACCCAGGCGCAGAACCCAGGTCAGGCCGTTGCGAGGTCCAGAGAGCGCTACGCGGCGTGAACCGCGGGCGCTTCGTTCACGAACTTGCGACGCTCCGCGCCGACCAGCTCAAGGAGCTCTTCCTTCGTGATGAGACCACTGTCGAGCAGCGCTCGCATGTAGCCATCCGCGTAGCCGTGCGCGCGCGCCAGCTTCGCGTACGCGACGCCTTCGAAGCGCGCGTGTAGCACGTCGCGCAAGAGGTCACGAAGAGTTGCCTTGAGTCCGTCGTTGTCCATGTTCGCCCTTTTCCCGCGCCGCTGATCGCTTCGCGTAATCGCCATCTCTTGCGTACGGAAGAGAGCCCTGGTCGGTCAAAAAAACGACATCCATTTTGGGGTCTGACTCGCAGACCCCGCGCTTCGCGCAAAAGAAAAGAGGAGCCCGAGAGCTCCTCCTTTTCTTTCTCTGCGGTCTGTTCCGAGGGATTACTCGAGGATGAGCATCCGCGTCCCGGAGTCGCGCATGGTGACGTCCTGCTCACGCCAGAACTCGGCGATATAGCTGGTCGTCCCGACGAGCGACTGAGAGACCCAGTAGCCCGCGCTGTTGCGATCATCGACGATGCTGATCATCCATGAGCCACCGCTCTTACGCGCGAACATCGCGCGCTGCACCGTGCTGTCCTGGTACGCGATGCGAACCTCACCGCTCGGAGAAACAACGATCGAGGAGTCGTCTCCAACGATGTGACGACCGTCCGGGTTCGGGTTCGTCCCATCCGTCGCGCCGTCGTCGACCGTCTCTCGCGTCACGGTCATTCCTTCGACCCGCGCGTAGCGAAGGTTCTCTTCCGCGCCGTCCACGTAGCTCACGTGCCAGACATCGGAGCTGTCGACGAAGAGGTCAGCCGCGATGCCGCTGTCGCCCACGTCGGCTTCCTCGCGACCGTATCCATCAATGAGGAACGGGGTTCCCCAGCTCCCGCCGTACGAGGCGCCCATCAGGTTGCCCGCCTTGCGGTCGTAGTAGACGAGCGCGAGGCCACCCGACGTTGTCGCGAGCGCGTTGAAGAGGCCGACCGCTGGCGGAAGGTCCTCGATGTACGGATCCGGAAGCGCCTCACCAGCGCCGCCGCAGGAGCCATCAAGCGCACAGGTGGTCCCCATGCAGAGCGTCGGTCGACAATCGATCGGCTCTTCCTTGACGGTCTCGATGGTCCAATCGGTCGCGGACGCCGGGTTGGGGTTGTTCGCGGTCGCGACGCGGACGCGCGACATGGGACGGCCGCTCGCGGTCGGGACGAGCTGAAGATACGCGATGACCGGACGGCCGCCGGAGATCACCATCGAGGTGTAGCGCCCTGAGTCGCCCTCGTTGTCGACCACATGCGAAGCCCAGCTCCCGCTGGGTGGATCGTCGGGTCCGCCCGAGACGCTCCCGGTCGCGAACTTCAGCGCGCCTTGATCCTTGTCATAGTAGCTGACGCGAATCGTCGCGCCGTCCACCGTGATGGAGCTGAACCGACCGACGTCCGCGCCCGGAGCGGCGATGCCGTCGCGCCAGCCGTCGGGGTCGCCCGTGACGGGCCCATCCGGCGCGCCGTCCACGACCTCCCAGCGAACCGCGTCCATCGCCGCGCTGTAGCGGCCGACCACCAAGTCGCCGTACGGCATGCGGGTGGGCGCGCCGTCGGAGTAACCGCTCACGAAGAGCGCGCCATCCGCCGCGACCATGTCGAGGTGCGTAGCGAGCATCCCCTCGTCGAGCGGCGGGAGCGGCACGCAGTTGCACGTCACGGTGCAGCTGCCGTCCGCCGCGATGGATCCGGCTTCGCACATGTTGCCATCGCTGCAGAGCGAGGCTTCGTCATACGCCACGCACATCGCGGTCGCGTCACAACAGGTCGTGCCGGCACCGCAGGCGCCGCACATGGTCATGGTCGAGTCGGTGCCGGTGTCGGGCGGCACCATCGTGTCGTCGTCGCCGCAGTTGCAGCCGGCGACCACGAAGAGCGCCGCGAGCGCGGTGAGTCCCTTACGCGTTGCCTTTGGGCCCCGCGCTTTTGGGGAAGCGTCTCCGCGACGGCGCCTCCGAATCACCAACCCAAGAAGGCCAAACGCGAGGAGCGCGCTCATCGGGAGGTCGTTGCGCGTGTTCGGAACTGCGCAGCCACAGCCGCCAGCCGCGGCGGGGTTCGGGCGACCACGAATGATCGCCTGGCTCGTGGACTCGACGTTGCCGGCCTCGTCCTTGATCTCGATTTCCCAACCGCGATCGGGAAGCGTGATGCCGTCCGCGGCGAGCTCTTGCCACTCGGTCCACTCGCCATCTTGAACGCGCCAGCGGGCCTCGAGCTGCTCGCTGATGATGTCCAAGCCGCGCACCTGCACACCGCCGGTCACGCGCTGCACCTCGACCTGCGGCGGGAGGATATCGATCACGAGCTCGGCGGTCGCCGGAGAAGGATCGGCGGAGAGCGGCTCACCCGCGACGCGGGCGCGCGCCTCGATGTTGTGTCGCGCCTGGAAGAGCAGCGCTTCGTCTTCGATGAAGACCTCGCGCTCGGAGGTCCAGTCGGACCAGTACATCCCATCGACGCGGTAGGAGAACTCCAAGGGGAGCGGTTCGCCGTCGTCGCCCATGGGTCCTTCGCCGGAGAAGATGGCGCGGACGCGCGGGGAGTGACCTTCGCCGAAGGTCTCGAGCGCGAGCGCGTGCGGGTCGAGCTCCAGCTCGCCCAGCTCCAGCGTGGTGTCCGCCGGGAAGACGAGCGGCGCGGACGCCAGCTCAAGGTTCGCGAAGAGCCCGAGGAACTCGTCGCCGCCATCTTCCACGCCGCGGATACCGCCCTCGGGAATGTTGAGGTTGATGCCCATGATCGACGGGAGGTCGAAGCCCCCGAGACCGCCGAGCGCCATGCCCGCGAACATCGAGAGCACGCTCTCCATGGTCGCCGCGAGCGTCGCGGGATCCTCTTGAAGCAAATCCGTGTTCGTGACCATCGAGTTGGCCGCGTTGATGGTCGCGATGCGCGGAACGACCTGGCCTCCCTCGACCACGAGATCGATCGGGATCGAGAGGTCGGCCTGGTAGGTCATGAAGCGGATGTATCGCTCCGTGCTCCACACGTAGAAGTCCATCTGGACCTGCGGAAGGGTCGCGGTCAGCACAGGATCCGCCTCGCCGCCCTCGCCGATCTCAAACTCGAGCGGCTGCTGCGGGCGAATCGCGATCGAGAGCGGCGCCGCCGCTTCCGGGAAGACCAAGTTGTTGAGCGAGCGAACCAGCAGCGAGAAGAGGCCGGTGCTGAGCTGCTGACTGAGCGCGGTCCCAGTGCCGACGCAGAGCAGACCGCTGTCGAACATGCCCCAGCCCGCGTGGTTGAGGAACTGCTCGCTGATGCCGATGCTGACGTGCGGAGGCGTCGCGATGCCGGGCACCGTGTTGCGCAAAAACGTCGCCGCGCGCGGGATGGTCGGCATAGGCGGCTCCGGCGTGACGGGGACGCACGGGTTGTGGCCCGGGCTCGTGCGGAAGTCGCGCGAGGTCGA
>CALJDU010000012.1 GCA_938024995.1 uncultured bacterium | reverse complement strand
AACCAACGCTGACGGTTCGACGACGCTTTCGTGTCCGGGGAGCGACGATGTCGTGATCCGAAGTGGCGCCGATGGCATGGACGGGATGGACGGCATGAACGGCGCGGACGGCATGAATGGCGCGGACGGAATGAACGGCGCGGACGGCATGGACGGCATGGACGGCGCAGATGGGTCCGGTGGCGCACCCACTCTCGTTCGTACCGAAGAGGAGCCGGCAGGAGAGAACTGTGAGGCCGGGGGCACGGCGGTGCTGGTCGGCACCGACACCGATCTCAGCGGCATTCTCGAGGACGGCGAGGTCACCTCGACCACGTACGTTTGCAACGGAAGCATGCCTGCGCAGTACTTGATCGACACGGTTCCGGAGCCGGAGGGACCCAACTGCGAAGCGGGCGGGATCGCGGTTCGCGTCGGTCCGGACACGAACGGATCGGGCGAGCTCGATGACGACGAGGTCGAGTCGGTCGAGTTCGTGTGCAACGGTCTGCTGCCGCTCGCGACGGCCGAGCTCAGCTTCCCGAGCGAAGACTCGCTCATCTCCGGCGGCATGCTCGGCGCGGGCGGAGGCGGTCGGTTCTTCCGGACGGGAGACTCCTTGACCGAGACGTTCACGGGCACCGGAGCGAGCGGCGTCGCGTCACTCGCTTACGACTTCGAAATGAACGACGCTACGAGCGGCTGCGCGGTCGGCGACACCCACTCGTTCGATATCAACATCAACGGGACTCGCGTCGGTGGCTATTCGTTCGTCACGCCGGCGAGCGCCGCGGGGCGGATCACCATCAGCGGAGAGATCTCCTTTCCCGAGGTGGAAGGCGCTGGGGCCGGCGACGAGTTTGAGCTTCAGCTCGTCGCGACCTCCACCGTGTGCTCTGGCGGTTCAAGCTGGAACTGGTTCCCCGGCGGAACGTTCACGCTCAACCCGTAACGCTCGTCAAAATCGTAAAGATGGAAGCGCGTCGGCCGAGACCGGCGCGCTTTCTTTCGCTTGGGGGTTCGCGTTGAGCGTCGCGGCTCAGACGGTTGTGTTTTTAGCCGCTCTGCCCACTTCGATCGGGCGCTCGAAGTACGCGCACCCGTTCGCGGTCGCTAAGCGATCCAGCGCGCGGTCGAAGGCGCGCATCGAGAACGCGCGACCCGGCTCCTTCCAGACGTTCGTGATCTCGAGGGTGCTCTCTTCGCGGTTCACGTGTCCCTCCATGCGCCCGACCAAGCGATCGCGATGCAGCAGCGGCACGACGTACCAGCCGTAGGCGCGCTTGGCCTTGGGCTTGTACACCTCCCAGACGTAGTCGAACGCAAACGCGTGCGAGACGAGCTTGCGATCCCAGATCATCGGGTCGAGCGGGCCGAGCACGCGCATCTCCCCGTCGGGGTCCTCCTGGGGTCGATCGAGCGCGCCACGCTCGACCAAATAGCGCGCCGGGCTCCCGGCGATCGTGATCTCTTCGATCAGCCCTTCTTCGATCAGCTGGTCCGGCAAGGTCGCGCGAACATCGCGAAGGAGCGTCCAGTGCGGACCCGCGTTGCGTGACATCAGGCCACAGCTCTTCACGCGCGCGAGCAACGAAAAGCGGGCGAAGCTCATCGCGGCCTTCGCGGTCGCGTGGTGGCCGAGCGCGCGACTGGGGAGATCAAAACGCTTCGCGCGCGCGGTGCGGCTGGAGACGACGAGGTCTCCGCGATCGGCGAGCACCTCGACCGCCAAGCGCGTCGTCTTCGGAGACGGCTTCCAGTCCTTGGGTTTGCGCGTTCGGTGCGTGATGCGACCGAGGTCGAGCTCGTCATGGTGGAAGCATGTCCCGAGCGCGCGGACGTACGCGAGCAGTTCGCCGGGCGTCTCTTTTGGGCACTGCGCGTGGTAGCGCCAGAGCCGCAAGCTCCCGCGGGCCCGCGCTTCGTCACGGTAGTACGGGAAGGCGCTCGCGGGGACGAGGCAGCGCTCTTTGTAGAAGTGTTCGAAGGCCACGTTCGACACGTTGGTGTCTTCCCCCCGTGGCAAGAGCGCGCGGTAGACGTCCCCTTTGTCCGCGTCTCGAACCCGCGCGAACGTCACGAGGTCGGCGTTCTGTCCAAAGGGGTCGAGAGGGTCGAGCTGGACGCAACCGAGCTGGTTGAACATGCCACGGATCTGTTCCGGTACGTCCTCCTCGTCGCGAAATGACGCCAGCCCCAACGTCGAGATCAGGAAGGCGCGCGCTTCCTTTTTCGTCAGCACGCGCGACATGACCGCCGGCGCTACTCGACCGCCTGGAGCCGCTCGAGAAACTCGTCGGCTTCCATCGGGCCGGTCACCCGTGAGCTCTCGCTGTGATCCGGGTTGTGCATGACGACGAGCGGCAGACCCGGCTGCGCATAGGTCTCGCGGAGGAGCGTCCACTTCGCCTCGGTCGCCTGGTCAGCGCTGAGGTCAACGCGCACGGGAACGAAGCGCTGCGCCTCCGCCACCACGCGCGGGTCGCTCATCGCGCCGTGCTCCAGCTCGGTACAGGCGCCGCACCAGTCCGCGCCGAAGTCGACGAGCATCGGGCGACCTTGTTCTGCGGCGAGCGTCTTCGCGGTCTCGAAGTCGGTCATCCACTCGATGTGTGCACCTTCGGGAAGCGCCTCGAGCCAGAAGAGCCCACCGAGCAGACCAGCCA
Source organism: uncultured bacterium (assembly GCA_938024995.1). Classification (GTDB taxonomy): domain Bacteria; phylum Myxococcota_A; class Polyangia; order Polyangiales; family Houyiibacteriaceae; genus CALJDU01. The sequence goes on along the minus strand of CALJDU010000012.1, from coordinate 258,611 downwards.
CAGCAGCGGTCACGCCGACGCCCTTGCGGACCCGCGAGAGCACCGAGCCCTCTTTGAAGGAGAGATGAATCGCGCCGACCAGGAGCCCGAACACGGTCAGGCCGACCGCGCCGAGGAGCCAGTTCTGCGTACGCATCTCCGGCTTCGGGAAAGGGAGGACGCTGCGGAGGTAGTAGAACGCGAGGACGAGCATGACGACGCCGAAGCCGCTCTTGACCCAGTCGAGCCAGCGACCGGACTTCGGGAGCGAGACCGCGAAGGTGCCGACGAAGAAGAAGAGGACGCCGAGGCCGAGCGAGTAGACGAAGAGCGAGAGCGCGCCGAAGCCGACGCTCTGGGTGGTGCCGACGTAGGTCAGGAGCACGGTCAGCACCGGGCCGGTGCACGGCGCGGCGATGATGCCGTTGACGAAGCCGAGCGCGAAGGCGCCCTTGTAGCCCGAGCCGCCGACGTTGCTGAGCTTTTGCTCCAGGGAGCTCGGCAGGTTCATGTCGAAGCCGCCGAACATCGAGATCGCCATCGCGATGAAGAGACCCGCCAACACGAACAAGACGATCGGGTTCGCGAGCGCGGCCCCCATCGCGGTCCCGGTCAGCGCGCTGATGACGCCGAGCGGCGTGAAGAGCGCGGCGATGCCGAGAACGAAGGCGAGCGAGAGCGACGCGCCTTCCAGCTTTGACTTGGTCTGGCGCGCTCCAAAGATGCTCACGGTGATCGCGATCATCGGATAGACACACGGCGTCAGCGCGGTCGCGAGCCCAGCGCCGAAGATCAAGATCAACGCGAACGTGTAGTCGCCGGACGAGAGGGCGGTCTCAAAACGTGTCGCGATGTCGCTCAGGAAGTCCGCCTCCGCGGTCGCGGGGGTCAACGCGAAGAGCGCGAGGATGCCGAGCGCGTAGAGAGGCGAGCGCCGAAGAACGGGATGCATACCTGCGTGCTTACCACGAGAGGACCGTCCACGAGATCGCGTCGTGGAAGAGCGTGGTTTGACGCAGGAAGCGGTCGGGTTGGCTCGAGAGGTCGTCATGGGCATCAAAGGGGTTGGCATGTGATTGAAGGAGAGTTCCCGCAGAAGAGAGTGGGTAATGACGTTATCATCGACTTGGAGCCCGGGGGGGAGTTGGGTATCGTCCCGTCCGTGCCGCTCCCCTCCCTCCTCTGTATCGCGCTGGCGTCAGGTTTGGCCGCGGCGATCGCGGCACGAACGGAGCTGCGGGTGAGCCCGCGTCCGTCGTTCCTCACGCGAAGCTTCGGGGCGTATCTGCTCTTTGCGTTTCTCGCGCTCATCCCGGTCTCCGTCTACTTCTACGTCTTTCACGGCGATTGGTTTCTCCTCTATCTGATCGACGTGAAGCGGATCCCCAGCGCTGTGGCGTTGGTCGGGTTTGTCGCCGAAGCCGGTCTTGGTGCGCTGGCCTTTATGTTCGGCGCGTGGCTGGTCCGAAATCAACGCGAACAGATCGCGGTGGTCCTCGCGACGGTCGCGATTTTCGGCGCGGGCGGAATCGTCCCTGCGGTCCGAGAGCGGCTGACGATGGTCGGAACGATCGCGCAGTTCCGCGGGAGCTTCGGGCTTGAGCCGTTTCAGGAGAGCGTGCTGTTTCGCGGGACGCTCACCATGGGCGTCATCTTGGTCCTCGCGCTGATCGGGCTCTTGGCGCGCATTCACATGAGCGGACGGCGCCGGGCGTGACCGGGTCGGCGACGACTCCCTCGCTCCCGTGACGTTCGCGCGCGAGCACCGCGGCTTGGGCGTGCTTCACAACCTGTCGCTCTTGCTGATCGCGACGCTTCTCATTGCGGGATGCGGAGCGGTGAGAGCGCGTTCGTCGATCGGCGAGGCCGAGGAAGCCATCTCGCGCGCCGAGGCGATCCGCGCCGAGCGGGTCGCGCCCTACGAGTTCGCGTTCGCGGTGGAGCATCTGCGTAAAGCACGAGAAGAGGCCGCCCGCGCAGAGCACGATGACGCCGCGCGACACGCGGAGGTCGCGTCCGACTACGCCGCGCGCGCGATCGCGGCCAATGAAGCCGCGGCCGCCGATGTCGGCGATGCGGTCGAAGAGCGCTCGGATGACGCGAACTGACCGGATCGGCGTCTTTGCGCTGCTGGTGCTCGTGCTCGCGGGATGCGGCGCGGCCCAGGCGGTCAACACGCGCCTTGATGCGCTTCACGACGTCATCGTGTCTGCCGAACGTCAGGGCGCGCGTCGGTGTTCTCCGCGCGCGCTCGCGACCGCGCAAGCGCACGAGGACTTCGCGCGCCTGGAGCTGCAGCGGGGGGAGCTCGCCCGCGCACAAGCGCATCTCCGGATCGCTGAGCCCAACGCGAAAGCTGCGCGAGACGGATCACCTTCGGCGCGATGCGCAGGGGGCGGGACCGAGCGCTTCGTTGGGGATCGCGATCACGATGGTATCCCCGACGAACGCGACCGATGCCCGGATCGTCCGGAAGACCTCGACGCCTCACAAGACCACGACGGCTGTCCTGAGCCGGACGACGCGGACGGAGATGGTCTGGTGGACGGTGACGACCTCTGCCCGTTGGAACCCGAAGACCGCGACGGACACCTTGACGACGACGGATGCCCCGAGCTCGACAACGACATCGACGGGGTGCTCGATGAGGTCGACGAGTGCCCACTCGAGCCGGAAGACATCGATGGCTTCGCGGACGACGATGGTTGCCCGGACCTCGACAACGACGAAGACGGCTCTCCGGACCCTCACGATCGGTGTCCGAACGCCCGTGGCCCTCGGGAGGAGAACGGGTGCCCCCGGATCTACCCGGGCGTGCGCGTGCTCGAGGAGGGGCTCGCGCTCACGTTGCCAATTCGTTTTGATACGGGTCGCTCGCGGGTGTCCCGGGCGTCTCGCGAGACGCTCCGTACGATCGCGCAAATTTTGAGCGACGAGCCCGGCCGCGTTCTCTCCATCGTCGCGCACACCGACGCCCGGCCCACGCTCTCCGCTCGGCGCGCAGAAGCGATCAGGGAGGTCCTGCTTGAGTTTGGGGTTCCGCCTGAGCGGGTTCAGGCCCGTGGTCTTCGGGTCGTTCGGGGGCAGGAAGCCCGCGGCGTCCGCTTTGATTGGGTGGAGCCGTAGCGGCCATCACGGGTCCCTGTTCCCCGTGTTTCGCGAACCCCGCTCGCGTGCTAGACGGTGGTCACGATGAGAAAATCGGCTTTACTTTGGGTCACGCTGGTGGCTGTCGGGCTCGTCTTCACGGGCACCTCGCTCGTCGAGGCGCAGCTTCGAAACGTGCTCGACCTGAACCGTGAGGGGATGGAGGCGTACAACAACCTCGAACTTGAGCAGGCAGAGAACCTGTTGCTCGAGGCCCTCAACAACGCCCGCGCCAACAACGTGAGCGGCTCTGCGCTCGCGCGGACGTACGTGAACCTCGGCGTCGTCGCGATTGGCGGCAATGGGGACAACGCACAGGGGATGACCTACTTCGAGCGCGCGCTGGCTTCCGACTGTGACGTGCAGCTCGATCCTCTGACCAGCACCCCTCAGATCCGGTCTGTGTTTACCCTCGCGACGAATCGCTCAAGCTGCTCCAGCGGTGGCGGTGGCAACAACGGCGGTAACGTTGGCGGCGGCGGTAACGTTGGCGGCGGCGGCAACGTTGGCGGCGGCGGCAGCAACGTTGGCGGCAATGGAGGTGGAAACGCCGGTGGCGGCAACGTCGGCGGCGGCAATGGCGGTGGCGGCGTGGTCGCGCCTTCTGGTCCCAGTCAGATTCCGCACCGTGCGGTTGAAGAACAGCTGACCAGCACCGCGGTCCCCGTTTTCATCGAGGTCCCCCGAAGCGCTCCTGTCGGTGACGTTTCGCTCTACTACCAGACGACCGGAATGCGTGAGTACCGCCGCGTTCAGATGCAGCGCATGGCGGGTGGCTTTGGGTACGAGATCCCGTGCTCCGAAGTCTTTCAGCCCATCGTGAAGTACTACATCGTCGCCGATCATCAAGACGGCTCACAGCTCGGCTACGCGGGTTCGGAGGAGCGACCGCTCGAGGTCCCCATCGTCTCGACGCGGTCGACCTCGCCCCCTGCGTTGCCGGGGCGTGCTCCGCCCACCCAGTGCCGTGACGACGAGTGTCCTCCTGGAATGGAGTGCGACAACTCGGCTTCCCGCGCGGGTCTCGGGAACACCTGCACCTCGACCCCGGACTGCGCGGAAGGCCTCACCTGTCACGACGACCTGTGCGTGGCGGAGGTGGACGACGGGAGCAACGAGCCGAGCACCCCGAGTGACCGGACCCAGCCATGGTTCTTCGCGCACGTCGGCTTCGCGGGGGGCGCCGGCTATGCCTCCGAAGGTCGTCCGGCGGACACCGAGCCGACCAACCCGGGAACCGAGATCAGCGCGTCCTACCTCGGACCGCAGACGAACCCCGCGGACCCCGGCTTTGATTGCGCGGCCGAAGGCGGCAAGTACTGCGTTCGCATCGACACGCCGGGCTTCCTCCCCGCGCTCGCGCTTCGCGCTGTGGTCGGCGTCTGGGTCATCCCTCGTCTCGCGATCGCGGCGAACTTCCGATACCAGTTCAGCGCCGGCGAGGGCTCGCTCTCGAACATGATGATCGGTCTTCGTGCGCAGATTCAGCTCACGACACCCGCCGCCGAAGGATTGAACGCCGACTTCTTCATCGGGAGCAGCTTCGGCCAGATCCAGCTGCAGGCGCCGCAGGGGAACACCTCAACCGGCGAGAAGGTCGAAGAGCCCTACATCATTAGTGGGCTCAACAGCGTGCAGTTCGGCTTCAACGTGGGCTATCGCTTCCACCCGAACGTCGGCATCACGTTCAGCGCGGAGATGCACGTGATGTTCCCGGTCTTCATGGTCGCGATCGACCCGACGCTCTCCCTCGAGTTCGCGTACTGAGCTGCCTCGCTCAGTGAGCCGCAGGCCACCTGCGGCTCACTGCTCGCTCATCTCTTTGGAAGAGCGGTCCTAGCCAGATAACTCAGTCAGTGCCGGGTGCGTTCAGGCAACAGCCCGACGTGGCGCCGGAGCCGAATCGCGGCGTCCGACACCCAGAAACGCATAAGGTCCGAGACCATCGGCGTGGAGTAGAGCTTCTTGCCGGAGTGCGCGCTGAGGTCTCGTTCTAGCAGCGGGAGCGCGTCCACACAGCTCGGCAGGTCGTCGGCGATGAGCAAGGCGACCTGGCTCGCGGTGCGGTTTACCTCAAACACCCAATCCGCGAAGTCGATTCGAGGCGCGTTGACGTAGTCCTTGGAGAAGTCTTCGACGACCTTGCGGTTCCGCCGCGAGAGCGACTTGTGCAGCCGCTTGGACTGCTCGTCGAGCATGTCCTCGCTGGTGAGCCCGGCGCGGAAGTCGGCCTTCACGATGCGGCCCGCGGATGCGAGGAGGACCTCCAGCTCATGTGGTGTGAGCTTGGCAAAGGTCGAGAACCCACGCGCGATCTTAACAAGAGGACGCGCGACCGCGAACACGAGCGACGGCTCTGGGAGCTCGGCGATCTTTTGAGGGAGCATGATCGAGGGCGTGCTCCCGAGCTCCACCGCGACGCCCTTGGTGCGGACGTTGTGGAGGTAGATCTCGAACGAGCCGAGCCCGAGGATCGTCGCGACGCGATCCGCCGCGTCGCGGACGGGGTGACCGGACTTGAGTCGATCACGCGTCGAGAGGCGGTAGTCGTCGAGGTCGGCGGGGAAGAGCTTGGAGAGGCCCGGGTCGAGCGCCCGGAGCAGCTCCGTCGCCGCGTGTTGCGCCGGTGAGGCGGCGCCGAGCTTCGCGAGCACCGGCTCGGTCAGGGTCTCCGGGTGCGCCTTCGCGGGTCGCGGCGCGAACGCCTTGAACGCCTCGAGCGTGTCCCCTTCAGCGGCGCCGAGGAGCACCAATCCGGAGGCCGCGATGCGCGCCTCTTGGAGCAGGTGCATCTCCTTGTAGTTGAGGGTCAGCTCGTGCCAGGTCTTGGCGCGCGTCGCGTCCTCCTCGAGGAGTCGCGACAGCTCCACCAAAGCGTCGTGGTGCTTGCCAGCAGAACGAAGTCGCGACGCGAGCTCTCGACGAATCGCGATCTCCTTGGTGCCGCCGACGGCCACGCGGAGGGTCTGGATGCCTGCTTTCGCGTCGTTCAGTTGGTCAAACTGAACGCGCGCGATCTCGAGGTAAGCGGGCGCCTTCGGCTCTCCGTCCTCGCGCGTCGCGAGGTAGCGGCGCAGCGACTCGACGTACTCGGCCCAACCGGCCGGGCTCGTGATCAACGCGCGGTACTCCAGCGCGGCCTCGGACTTGGGACCGTCCATCGCGACGGCTCGCCGGAGCGATTCGAGCGCGGCGAGGTCGTGTCCACGTGAGCGCTCGAGCCGAGCCATTCGCAGAAGCGCCGCCGACTGTTCTTCTTCGTTTCGCGCTGCGGAGAACAACCGCCGGGCCGTCTCGGTGGCGTGGTCAAGGTTGCCCGCTTGTTCGTAGATGTCGGTCAAGCGCGAGAGCGCGACGACGTGTTGGCCGTCGATCGCGAGGACCGCGTTGAGGCTCTTGACCGCGCGGGCCGGGTCACGGAGACGCTTGTCGGCGATCTCGGCGAGCGCGAGGTGACTGTCGCGTAGGGTCACGCGGTCCGGCGCGATCTCCACGACGTGCAAGAGCAGACGCGTCGCTTCCGACCATTGACCATCGCGACGGTAGTACTCGGCGAGCAGCGACAAGGTCGGGACGTGGTCCGGCATCGTGCGCAACACGCGGTTCAGCGACCCGATGGCAGCCGCGCGGTTGTCGAGTCGGTCGGCTTGGATCCGCGCGACGTCCAGCAGCAGGGCCGCGACGCGTTCGTTGACGGTCGCGGCACCGGCGGCGCGCGCGAGCAGGTCAGCGAGGCGCGGCTCGTCTTCAAGCGCGCGCAACACCTTCGTGAGTTGCTCCGCCGCTTCCGCAGAGTCGGGGTCAAGCTCAAGGGCGCGGGCCAAGTCCACGCTGGCGGCCCGCAGGTCTCCGAGCTGACCCCCTGCCACCTTGGCGCCGCGAACGAGCGCGCGCGAGGCGCTGATCGGATCGGTTGAGGCGTCCGCTTCACGCCGCGAAGCGTTCACGATCGCTTGTGGGTCACCACCCCGTTGCGCGGTGCGGCTGAGCCCGCGAACCGCGGATGGGTGCTTGGGATCACGATCGAGCGCGGCGCGGTAGGCCTTGATCGCGTTGGGGTCGCCGAGCGCTTCCAGCGTCTCTCCAAGGCGGGTGTAGTGGCGCGCGCGCGACATGGGTTCGCTCAGGAGGTCGACCATCCGCTCGTCGACCCGCTTCAGGATCCCGAGGTCTCCGCGCGCGATGCCGATCGATTCCAGGGCTCGGAGCGCGCCGACATCGTTCGGGGAGAGCGAGAGGAGCGCCTCGTAGGTCGAGATGAGGTCGTCTTGCGTGCCGACCCCGTGCGCGTGCTGGGTATGGGCGAGCGCGCGGAGCGCGGCGACGCGAGCGGAGTTGTCGCGGAAGATGCGCGCCATGATCGCGTAGACCCGCGCGAGCTGCGCGTAGGCAGCCGAGCTTCGGTAGAGCGACTCCAACGCGAAGAGCGCACCGAGGTGACCCGGTTCGGTCTGCAAGACGCGCTCGTACGCTTCAATCGCGCCGACCGGGTCGTCCAGGTGCTTCGCCCACACGTCGCCTTGGCGAAGCGCCGCGGAGAGCGCGAGTCGCCGGTCGGCGGTGGTGTCGGTCTCCCGTTTGAGCGTGTCGCTGAGCGCGGTCCACTCCTCGGCCTGGGCGTGGAGCCTGTTGAGCGCGTCAATCGCGCCGCGGTGGTCGACCTTGGCGGCACAGGCGCGGCCGTAGGAGAGGGCGGCGCTGTCCGGATCGCCGAGGCGCTCCTCTTGGAGCTTTCCGATCGTCGTGAGGAGGTCGGCGCGCTCAGCCGGGTCTTCGGTGGTAGCGAGCCGCTCTTCGTAGACGGACACCAGTTCTTCGAACCGGCTCCGCGCCGTCAGCGAGGTGACCACCGCGCGCATGGCGTGACCGTCGCCGGGCTGAAGACCGAGAGCGCGTCGATGGAAGGCCACCGCGCGCGGCTCGTCCCCGATCTTGTCTCGCGCGATTCTCGCCATGCTGTCGAGGAGCAAGGCGGCGTCCTGCGGCGAGGTCACGAGCGCGAGCTCTTGTTCCAGAATGTCGAGGAGGTCGTCCCAACGTCCGGCGGCTTGGTAGAGCTGGCCGAGGCTCTTGAGCGAAGGAACGAACCCTGGGTCGAGGTCGAGCGCTTCTTTGAAACGAACGAGCGCACCGGCGTGATCGCCGAGTCGGTCCTTGAGGATCTCTCCCGCGCGATGGATCAGCGGAACGGCGCGCTCCGGCGCGTCCGCGGAACGCTCGATCTCTAGGTCGAGCGCGTGCAGGAGCTGCTGCGTCTTCCCGGCGCGTTCGGACGAACGCTGAAGCGCATGGACCGCGCCGAGGTGGTCTGGCTCCAGCTCAAGGATCTGCTGGTACGCCTTGCTCGCTTGGTTCGCGTCATCAATGCGGTCTTCGTAGAGCAGGCCGATCTTGAAGAGATAGGTGATCTTCGCGGGGACCGTCTCCGCGCGCTCCACGGCTCGCGCATAGTGGGTCACGAGATCCCGATAGCGCTGCTGGGTCGCGAGAAGACGCGTGAGGGCCTTGAACGAGGGCGCGTGATCCGGATCCGCGCTGAGCGCGCGTCCGTAGTGTTCGATCGCCGCGTCGACGTTCGTCATCCGGATCTCGCAGAGGTCCGCGACCGCGGCGTAGCTCGACGCGCGGCGCTTCCCGTCGGTCGTGTTCTCCGCTTCGGCGAGCCGCATCTTGAGCAGGGCGTCCCACTGCCCGTGTCGCTCATAGAGCGCCGCCAGCGCGTGCAGCGTCGGCAAGTGCGTCGGCGCGAGAGCCTGCGCGGCCTCGTACCAGTGAATCGCGTCTTTCTCCAAGTTCAGGTTCTCGCGACAGACCCGTCCGATCTCGTGCAGGAGCGGGACGCGCGCGGTGTCGCGTGTCATCTCGGCGAGGACCTTCAACGTGCCGACCAGCAGCTCGTAACGGTGGTCGAGTCGGTAGAGCTGCGCGAGCCGTTCAAGAACCGCGGGGTCGTCGGGCTTGGCGTCGCGCGCGCGCTCCAGCGCGGTGATGGCTTCGTCGCGGCTCCCGAGGCGCTCGACGTGCAGCTCCGCGACGCGGGCGAGGCCTTCGGCGCGGACCCGGGGGTCACGCGATTGGCTGGCCTCGAGCGTGAGCGCGGTGGCGAGGTCCCGCCAACGTCCCGCGCGGTGGTAGCAACGCTTCAGGCCGTCCAGCGCCCCCGTGGTCTCGGGGTCGAGTCGAAGCGCGGTCTCGTAGAGCTCGGTCGCGCGATCCGCTTCGCCGTTGGCCTCGAGGTTTCGCCCGCGGAGACTGACGAGCGCGGCGCGCATCTTGGGGTCGTCGTGCACCCCGTTCTGCAGCTCTTCCAGGGTGCGGTCGAGCGCCGCGACGTCCTTGCGCTCTTCGTAGTGACGCGAGAGCGCCATGTGCACGCTCAGGTTCCCGTTGTCGAGGTCTCGCGCGACTCGGTAGGTCTCGAGCGCGCCTTCCTTGTCACCGAGTCGGTGCTCCAAGAGCTTTGCCTTTTCAATCGCCAGCGCCGCGCGCTCGGTCGGCGACGCGGTGAGCCTCGCCTCCAGATCGAAGAGCGGGAGCGCCTCCGCGAAGCTGCCGAGTCCAACGCGAACGCGTCGCAGCCCGCGGACCGCGACCAGTGACTCCGGCTGAAGCTTCAGGGCCTGGGCGTAGTGTTGCGCTGCCCGGTCGTGATCCTTGAGCGGGCTCTCGGCGAGCCGCGCGAGATCCAAGTGCAGCCGAAGCGCGTGCTCGGCACTGGGATCGCGGCCGAGATCGTCGGTCAGTTCGCGAACCCGGATCCGCGCGTACTCCAGCGTCGCGTTCCCCGCGGCGCTCGGTCGCTGAGAGCGCGCAACGGAAGGCGGGGCAGGAGCGGGCGGAACGCCAGGCGGGGCCGAGGCGCTGGGCGGCGGCGGAGCTGAGACCCCGAGCGGAGCCGAGGCGCCCGGAACCGGCGGACCACTGAGCGGCGGCGGGGCGCTCAGCGGCGAGCTCGGCATCCCGTCGCGTGACTTCGCTGGAACTGGGAACGAATCGGGAGGCGGAGCCTTGGGCGGCGGCGCGCTCGGAAGGGGCGCGAGGCCGCTCGTGCCGCGTCGATCATCAGGGGCGCCCATGGGCGGGATCGCGCCAGCGGGCCTCGGCGCCGCCGCGGACTCACGACGCCCAAGCGGCGTCGGCATGCCCTCGGGCGGACCTGCACTCGGGGGCGAGAGGCCGGGCGCGGGCGGAAGCGAGGCGCTCAGGCGGACCTCACCGGTCGCGTCGAACTCGTCGTCTTCCTCCAGCTCATCGAGCTCAGCGTCGTCGACTTGTGCGAGTTCGTCGCTCGAAGGAAAGACCGCGTCGTTCTGCGCAACCTCGGGTTCGTCGAGCTCATCGAGCTCAACCTCAATCGCGACGTCGCTCTCCTCAACATCAAACTCAAGCAGATCGGGGTCTTCGATCAGCTCGGCGTCCGCGAGCAGTTCCTCTCCTGCGAGCTCTTCTTCGATCGCAGAGAGGATGGCGTCGGAGTTGGTCTCTTCCGGCATCGGACGCATGATGCCCGCTTCCCGACGTGTGCGACATCGTGTTCTTGTCTTCGGACTCTTCCAGGCCGGCCGGGCGAACTTTCCCGCAGCATCGCTCACCTCAAGCAAGATCGCGGGCGTCTCGCCTGGTGAACGCGGGGGCCGCGGGCACCAGGTGAGACGCCCGAGGGGGCGAGCTCAGGTGTGATGGGTTACCGGCTGATCGCGCGGAAGCGCGGCGCCGGCTCGCCTCACATGATGTTCTGGGAGTAGTCGCTCAGCTCAGCGCGGAGCTTCTTTTTGGCGCGGGCTTCCAGCTGGCGGGCGCGCTCGCGGCTCACACCGAGCTCGCGTCCAAGCGCGGCGAGAGACATTCCGTCGTCGCTGAGGAGACGTCGCTCAACGATCAAGCGCTCACGCACGTCGAGGACGTTGAGTGCGTCACTGACTCGCGTCTCCAGCGCGCGTTGGCGGCGGTCGTTGGCGACGATGTTGTCAGGGGTGTCTTCGTCGGAGACCAAGGTGTCCACGAGCGTGGCCGAGCCCGCGTCGTCGAAGACCTGCTGGTCGAGAGAGACATCGCGGGAATCGAGACGCCGGAGCATCTTGCGCATCTTTTCTTCTTTGACGTCGAAGCTCTCCGCGAGAAGGGTGATCTGCTCGCTCGGGTCTTGCGTGATGTGAGCGATGCGGGCTCGTTCACGCCGAAGCCGGAAGAACATCTTCGAGCGGAGCGCCCCTGCACCGCCGCCGACCATCGTGGTCGACCGAACCACGGTCTCCAGGATGTAGGCGCGGATCCAGTAGCCCGCGTACGTCACGAAGCGAAACCCCCGATCGGGATCGAACTTCTGAATTGCGGTCATCAACCCAACCGAGCCCTCCGCGATGAGATCCGCGAGTCGGATGTCGTAGCGTCGGTACTGAAGCGCGACGGAGACCACGTAGCGGAGGTTCGCTTCGATGATCTGATGCGCCGCATCCTCGTCGCCGGCCTGGGCCTTTTTGGCGAGGGCAAACTCCTCTTCACGAGTGAGCTTGGGGATGGCGCGAACGCGTTCAATGTATCGGTCGAGGGCTTTATCGGAGTTCATGGTTTTTCTCGTTCACGGCCGAAAGTGGCCGGGTCAGATACCTGACGTTACGTAACGTAACTTTGTTTCTTCGGATGTAAACCCTCTCACCACGATTTGCGTTCTCGGTCAGAAAACGCGGAGGAAAAGAAGGGACGCGCCGCCGCACACAGGGAGAACGATTGAGAGCCGGTTTCGTTTCGCCTCGTTCGAAAAGAAAAACGCCTGAACCGAAACAGTCCAGGCGGCCGAAACGCGGAGGTGAGCGCAGATCAGGTTGAGAAGCTCGACCCACAGCCGCAAGTCTGCTTGGCCTGGGGGTTTTGGAACTTAAACCCGGCTCCCGAGAGGCCTTCGACATAGTCGATCTCAGTGCCCTCGAGGTACTGGAAGCTCATCATGTCGATGTAAAGCGGGATGCCACGGGACTCGAAACGCTGGTCGAGATCAGTGATTTCGTCCTCAAAGAAGAGGTCGTAGGAGAATCCGGAGCAGCCTCCGCCGATCACCCGCACCCGAAGCCCCTGCTCCTGGAGACCCTCCGCTTCCTGGATCTCTTTTACTTTTTCGGCGGCTTTGACGGTGAGCTCAATCATCTTCGATTCCTTACGTTTGGGAATATAGGCGCGGGATTGGCAAAAGCAAAGCCGGCGGCTCGGTCGCCCCTGCTATAGCAGTGTTGTGGGTGAAACCAAGACTGCATTGGTAACTGGGGCTGGACGGCGGTTGGGAAAAGCGATCGCGCTTCGGCTCGCGAAAGACGGGTTTAACGTCGCCGTTCATTACTGCGGCTCTCGTGACGGCGCGGAGCGGACCGCTTCGGAGGTTCGCCAACGTGGTTCACGTGCTCAGACCTTTCAGGCCGATCTCTATCGACGCGAGGCCTGCGCGAGGCTGATCGAGGATGTGCTCGACCATTTTGGAGCGCTCGACCTCTTGGTCTTGAGCGCTGCGAACTACGACGCGGTCGGGATCGATGATGTGACGGAACGAGAGTGGGACCGCGCGCTCGACCTCAACTTGTCCGCGCCGTTCTTCTTGAGCCTCGCCGCGCTCGACAGCTTACGCGCGCGTCACGGGAACATCGTGTTCATCACCGGGATGGGCGCGACGCGACCCAAACGTGGCTTCCTTCCCTATATGGTCTCCAAAGGGGCGACGCGTCAGCTCATGCGAACGCTCGCGCTTGAGCTCGCTCCCGCGGTTCGTGTGAACGCGGTCGCACCCGGAACTGTGCTCCCGCCGGAGGACCTCTCCGAAGACGAGGTCGCTGGACTGGTTGCCGACATCCCGCTCCAGCGTGTCGGCAGCGCCAAAGCCGTCGCGGACGCGGTCGCCCATCTCGCCCAAGCCGACTTCGTCACGGGACAGGAGCTCCTCGTGGACGGCGGCGTGACGATCTGAGCCACTCCCGCGAGCGCTCTGGAGTAGCGCTCAATAGTAGCGAACGGGAGCGCGCGGAGCGTTTCGCGCAGCCTGGTTGTACTGCACACCGCGATAGCCGGGAGGGGGACCCTGAACGCGAGCGTCGGGCTGAAGCACTTGCCCAGGCCGCGCTCCCGGGGGAACGGGGAAGTACCACCAGCGGGTCCCGTGATAGAGCCAGTAGCCCGCGACGCGGCGGTGTCCTGCGGGGACCCGCAAGCTCGGGATGTCCTGGTTCGGCGCGAGCCCCGGTCGACGCTGCAAAGGGCGCGCGTTGGGTTGAACGCCCGGCGCGCGATTGGGCGTGAAGCCTCGTGGCGCTTGGTTCGCGTACCTGTTGTTGTTCGCGACTGGCGGTCGCTGGTTGGGCCCGACGTTTGGAGCGAGCTGCTGGCGGGGCGGCAGCGGCGCTTGCTGGACACGGCCGTTCGGCGCGGGCGCGGGCGGGGTCGATGGTGCGGTTAGGTTCGCAGGAGGTGCTGCGACGGGGGGAGCGGGGGCCGCGACGGGAGGCGCGGGAGGAGGCAACTCGCGAGACACCGGGGGCGGCGCGATCGTCGCCATGACCTGCGTGATGTAGACACCGTCGTCTCCCCGCACAGACGCGAGCCCGATGTGCGTGTGGCGTGAGTCGAGGAACTGCGCGCGGTGGGCTTCGCTCGTCATGACCGACTCGAGGGCACCGGCTGTTGTGCTGTGGTGGTGCGCGATGTTCTCGCCGACCAAGGTCACCTCTACCTGCGCGGCGGCGACGCGGGTGCTCGGATCGCCGGTGCGCTCCGACACGTGACTGAGCTGCTGGTGCTCGGCCATGTCCGCGCTGTGAACCCGCGCGGCTTCGTCCAGACCCGGGTGTCGCTCGAGCGGCGACATCCCTTGCTCGCCTCGCAAGACGTTGATGCGGGTCAGCATCTCTTGTTCACCCGCCTCGTCGCGCTGTGCGTCGGCGTTCGCCGTGGTGAACCAGACAAGGCCCGCGAGGGCGAGAACAACAGAGGTCGGGGGGGTCTTCACTTGGTGCTCATCCTACTACGGTGCGTCGACGTCAGCGCCGACCCACAAACAACGAGCAAAATGCGCGCCAAGCGTGCAGGGGCAAAAACGCGGAAAACGTAGACGCGAGACGCGAACCCCCGTTCACACGTGCCAACAAGGGACACCGTCGCGCTTGCTCAAGAGCCTGTTCCACCACAAGAAGGCAGTCGTGTCTGGGTACTATCAAGCTGCGCGTCGTGTCCTTCGAGTCGAAGGCGAGGACGCTCGTGAGTGGTTGAACGGTCAGGTCACCTGCGACCTGCGCGAGCCGTCCGCGGAAGCGCGCAACGGCGTTGTCGTCAACTTGAAGGGAAAGATCATGAGCGACCTCATGATCCACGATCATGGCGATCACTTCGACGTCCTGATCGCGAGCGAGGCGTTCGACGCGGTCTTCGCGCGCCTCGATAAGTACATCGTGATGGAGGACGTCGACCTCATCACGAGTGAAGAGCGCGTGCTGGTCTTTGAAGGCGAGGCCGCTTCGGTTCCGGACGGAGCCGTTCGGTTTGAGCGCGGCTTCCGTTGGCTCTCCGACGCGCCGCTCGCGGACGAACTGCCGCGGTTTAGCGATGACGCGCGCGAAGAGGCGCGCCTCGCGGTGGGCCGTCCTTCCTTCGGCGCGGACTTTGGTGAGGACACGCTTCCGCAAGAGGCCGGCCTCAAGTCGTACATCAGCTTTGAGAAGGGCTGCTACGTCGGTCAAGAGCCGATCGTCATGCTGGAGCATCGCGGCAAGCCGCCCAAGCGCTTGGTTCACCTGCGAACCGAGCTGCCGGTCGGCGCGACGATTTCCCAAGAGGGACGCGAAGTCGGTCAGGTCACGTCGTCGCGAGGTGGCTTCGGCATCGCGCGCCTCAAGCGAAAAGCGTTGGAGCGCGAAGCGGAGTTGACGAGCGACGGGCCCCTTGAAGTGCTCGGCGTGATCACTCTCTGAGATTGTTCAAGAGCGTGTCTAGCAGGTCGCTAGAGCGCGCGAACGGTGACCACGATCGGGTTCATGAGCGACTCCACGTCCCGCGCGATGTCGGCTGGGTCTTGTTCACCGCGCAGGTAGAGCGCTTCACGGGTGGACGTCAGGTGCTGGTGCCGTGCGCGTCGCGGGTCGGTCTCGGGAACGCCGCTGGTGATGTGGTTGCCGGACGCGCCGAACTCCGAGTCGTCGCCTGAACACTGGCGCTCGTCCGGGTCGCGGGCATCGACGTAGTACGTCTCCGTGACCAGGTCGGGAATGTCGGTCTCGGTCGCGTGGGTCGTGATCACGGTTCCCTGCGCACCGGTGATCGCCTCCCAACTCAGCACCGGCCCGCTCACCTCGTCGGGCTCGCCGTCCACCGTCACGCCGTCTGGAGCGCTGGACGACGAGTAGGTCATCCCGATTGCGTCTTCGCTGAGGTCGAGCATCTCGATGATCGAAGGGATCGCGTGGACCCGCAGGAAGGTCGTGGTTCGCTGTACCGATTCATAGAAGACGTGCTCGCGCTGGGTGTAGGTGCCCGAGTTCGCGCCGAGGACGCTCCGGATCGCGCGAATCGGTCCATCGATCTGCGTCGCGACGCCTCCCGGTCCGGCCGAAAACGTGTCCTCGCTTCGAAGGCAGTTTCCCGGCGCGAAGATCGTGCGGTGCCGATCCAAAATGTCGACGCCCGGCGCGCCGGTCGCGTCTTTGACTTGTAAAAGATCGCGCGTCCACCGCGCGGCGAAGTGCGTCACGTAGGTCGCGGTTTGAAACGAGGTGTCTTCGGTGCGCGCGGTGAGCGGTCGGAACTGCAGGGCGACGTAGTCCGCGCCGGCCGCGGGATCGAGCGCGGGATCTTCACGCGCGAACAAGTAGACGGTTCGCGACCCACGCTCCGCGCCTGTGATCGGATCGTCCAGCGTGAGCTCAACCCGAGGAGAAGAGGCGACACCGCGCGGGAGCGGCGCATCATCGTCAGCGCGTTCGCCCGCGTCCTTTGCCATGAGCGCGAGCTCGTCGTCCGCGTCGAAGGTCGCGTCCGGATCCTCGCCCGCGTTGTTTTCGGGGTCCGCGTAGGCGAGGACCTCATCCCCGATCGCGCCGCGACCATCCCGCAGGATCTTGAGGTCGACGAGGTGACGTTGATCGACCTGCACCGGGATCGCGACGTAGCCCTCCGCATCGAATCGGTAGGCCACGATGTCTCCAGGCGAGAGACCCAGCAACGCGGGGAGGGCGTCACCGCGGAGCACGATCGGCTCGTGTGATCGCAGCGCGAGTCCAGGTGGAGAACCAGCGTCCGGCTCGGCGTCGCGCGCGTCGGGCGGGTCATCGCTTGCGTCCTCGATTGTGTCCTCCGCGCCGGAGTCGACCCGCGCGTCGCTCGCGTCCATCGCGTCTCGTGTGCCGGTGTCCCGACCCCCGTCGCTCCCGTCGTCGTCTCCGCAGCCGGTGAGCGAGAGCGCGATGAGCACGGCGAAGGAGAAGCGGAAAGCGACCACGGTGAAAGCGTAGCAGCCGCGATGGGTGGGTTCAGGGGGCGCGGCGGAGCGTTCCGGACATGACCTCGAAGGTGTCGGCTCCCGCCTTCAGCAAGAGCGCGCCGCTCGGCGCGAGGCCGATCAAGACGCCTACGCGCTCACCGCAGCGGACACGTTGGCCCCGCCAGGCGAGGTGCGCGCTGACGTCTTGGACAACGTCCCCTCCGGCCGCGAATCGGCTGATCACGCGGGAGAGCGGTCCGCGAGCCTCCGCCAGGAAGCGCTCCGCGTCACCTGGGTATCCGTGCGCCGCGAGGTCGGTCGCGCCATCGAGGGGAGCGCGCGCCACGTTGACGCCGAACCCGACGATCGCGAAGTCGCGTGCGCGCCCGGTGGTCTGCGTCTCGACCAAGATCCCAGCGCATTTCGCGTCACCGATCAGGATGTCGTTGGGCCACTTGATGACGGCGGGAGCGGTCGTGTCGATCGCGTTCGCGACCGCGTCACGCAGGCCGAGCCCGACCGCGAGCGTCAGCGAGGCGAAGCGCGCCGCGGGGACATCGAGGCGCGCGACGAACGAGGCGTACACGTTACCTGCAGGAGACGACCAGTCGTTGCCGCGACGCCCGCGCCCGCGCTCCTGAACCGTGGCGCTGACGAGGTGGCCGTGCGCCGCTCCTGCGAGGGCCGCCTCGCGCGCGCGGTCCATCGTGGAGGAGAGCGTCGCGTGGTGTTCACGCGACGCCCCGACCCATGGTTCAGACCCAGTCGAGCCCAAGGTCGACCGACGGCGCGCTGTGGGTGAGGGCGCCGACGCTGATCACGTCGACCCCGGCGAGGGCCAGCGTCGTGATCCGAGGCAGCGTGATGCCACCCGACGCCTCAACGATGACGCGACCGGCCAGCTCCTTCACCGCCGCGCGGGTCATGTCGTCGTCGAAGTTGTCGAGCATGATGATGTCCGCGCCCGCGTCTACCGCGATCCGCATCTGCTCAAAGGTGTCGACCTCGCACTCGATCTTCGAGGTGTGGGGCGCGCGGTCTTTGGCGGCGCGGATCGCGGCCTCGACGCCGCCAGCCGCGGCGATGTGGTTGTCCTTAATCAGCACCGCCGACGAGAGGTCCTCGCGGTGATTGTGGGCGCCGCCGCAGCGCACCGCGAAGCGCTCGAACGCGCGCATCCCAGGCGTCGTCTTTCGCGTGTCGACGATGCGGGTCTTGCTGCCGGGCGGCAGGGCGTCCACGTAGCGCTTCGCCATGGTCGCGGTGCCTGACATCCGCTGCGCGAAGTTCAACGCGACGCGCTCTCCGAGCAGGATTGAGCGAGCCGGGCCGATGATGGTCGCGGCGCACTCCTTGGTCGCGAGCGTGTCGCCGTCGCGCTTGTCGTGGTCCACGAAGACGCGCTGGTCGACCTGGCGATAGACCTCGTCAATGACGACCAGACCGGAGAGCACGAGCTCATGTCGCGCTTGGATCCGCGCGCGGCCGGGAACCGTCGGCGGCACGCAGGCTTCGGTCGTGAGGTCTCCACGCGCGAGGTCCTCATGCAAGGCGCGCGCGACGATCTCTTTGACGATGATGCTCGGGGGCGGGTGAATCTCGCGGGTCATGGCGGGGTTATAGCGCGAAAGAGTCAAGAGGCGCTCGCCTGACCGCCTCGAACTCGCGCATCACTCGCCCATTTGCGTGTTCACTGAACGTACTGCGCGCGTATGCAACCATCACTGTATGAGCTGGCGTATCGGGGTGGTTTTGTTCGTCATGTTGTCGGGTTGTGTCGACTCGGTTCTGCGCGATGTCGACAGCGGCTCCGTCGACGGAGGCGCTGACACGGGAGGCGCAGATGCCGCGGTGGACGGAGCGGACGGCGGAACGGACAGCGGTCCTCCCGCGACAGAGACGGACTGTTCCAACGGTCGTGACGAGGACCGCGACGGGCTTGTGGATTGCCGCGATGTCGACTGCGCAGAGGATCCCGCGTGCGGCGAGCGTTGTGGCGATGGGATCGACAACGACGGGGACCGGCTGACCGACTGTGACGACCCCGATTGCGCGGACGATCTCGCGTGCCGGGGGATGACCGAGCCCGAGCGTTGCCGAAACGGAATCGACGACGACGGCGACGGGCTCTTCGATTGCGACGACCCCGACTGCGGCGACGATCGACGTTGCTTTCCCGAGACCCGTTGCGATAACGGCGTCGACGATGACGGGGACGGGCTGGTGGACTGTGCCGACCTCGATTGCGCGAGCGACCCAGCGTGCGCTCCGGCACGCGAGCGATGCGGCAACGGCGTCGACGACGACGGCGATTCCTTAGTCGATTGCGCGGACCCAGATTGCGCGAGTACTCGGCGGTGCCGTCCGGAGACTCGATGTGACGACGGGCGTGACGATGACGAAGATGGGCAGATCGACTGTGACGATCCTGACTGCGCTGGCGACCCGGCGTGCGTTCTCCCGTTCGAGCGATGCGCGAACGGACTCGATGATGATCGAGATGGCCTGGCCGACTGCGAAGACCCCGACTGCGCGGGGGACCGTCGATGCCGACCGGAGACGCGCTGCGACGATGATCGCGACGATGATCTCGATGGCCAAACGGACTGTGACGATTCCGACTGCGTAGGTGATCCCGCGTGCGTCGTGTCCCCGGAACGATGCGGCAACGGTGTCGACGATGACGGTGACGGCCTCGCCGACTGCGCCGACCCGGACTGCGCGAGCGATCGCCGATGCCGACCTGAACTGCGTTGCGACAACGGGCGCGACGACGATCTCGATGGGCGAACGGATTGCGATGACCCCGACTGCGATCGAGACGCGGCGTGCGCCGTCACGCGCGACGAGGTCTGTGACAACGGGAGCGATGACGACGGTGACGGCCTCGCCGACTGCGACGACCCGGACTGCGCGACCGACCCGGCGTGCGCTCCGACGCCAGAGCGATGCGGCAATGGGGTGGATGACGACAGCGACGGCCTCGCCGACTGCGACGATCCGGACTGCGTGGGCGATCGCCGGTGCCGACCCGAAGCGTGGTGCGACGACGGACGCGACAACGACGTCGACGGACTCACCGATTGCGATGACCCCGACTGCGCAAGCGACCCCGACTGCGCAGTGACGCCGGATGAGGTCTGTGACAACGGCCGCGATGACGACGGCGACGGACGTACCGATTGCGCTGACCCGGACTGCGCAAGCGACCCCGACTGCGCAGTGACGCCGGATGAGGTCTGCGACAACGGCCGCGATGATGACGGCGACGGGCGTGCCGACTGCGACGACTCCGATTGCGCCGTGGTGTGTGGGGCCCGCTTGGAGGACTGTCGGAACGGGGGCGATGATGACGGCGACGGCGACGCGGACTGCGACGACGCGGCCGACTGCGCGACGGCCTTGGCGTGCTGCAGCGGCGCGAGCTGTGGGGAGGTCCCGGATGATGACCCTGACTACTGCGACGATGGTGTAGATGGCGACGGCGATGGCCTCGTTGATTGCGATGACCCCGACTGTCGGCGCTACTGCGGCCCATCGTACGACGGGATGTTCGTCCCCGTGACGGATCGGATCGACCCACCTGACGTGGTCCCGGCGCTGACGTCGGACGCGTTTGGTTCGACCTGTATCCCGAGCGCAGATTTGTCGCGCGCCCGGTCACGCGGAACGGCGCATCACGACCGGTTCCGTGTCATCTATTCCCCCTCGGACGCGTTCGGCGTCATGTGGCACCTCGACCACCGAGTCGAGATCACAGGCGGACTCTTCGCGAGCCTCGACTCATTCACCGCGCCGACCGCGGGACGTTACGAGGTCCGCGGCTACACGCACTTCTACCGCGAGATCGATGGCTGTTTCCGCGCCGCTGACGTCTCTGGTGAGTACTGGGAAGAGGAAGGAGAGCTCTACGACGTCGACCCGACCACCCGCGTCTTTGACGCCGCGGAGGGAGAGGTCTTCTACTTTGGGACCGGGATGCACAGCTACGGCGGGACCGACGCCTTGTACTTCGATCAGACGGTTCGACGTGTTCGCGACGCCGAGGTGTGCGACGACCGCGTCGACAACGACGGCGACTCCTTGGTGGATTGCGTCGACCCGGAGTGCAGCGGATCGGACTTCTGCCGGACGCGCACCTTTACGCCCATTCCGTGGGGACCCTCCTCGCCGACCACGTGCTTCCGAGGCGAACTCGACACGATTGAGCTGCTGGAGGTTCGGCCTGGAAGTGACACCACGTTCCGTTTCGTCCCCCCCGTGGATGGAAACTACCGGGTCAAAACGATCTCGCCTTCCGTCCCGTACATCTCACGAGGGGGCTGCCTCGGTCCGAGTCGCAACTGGACCTTTACCGGTCTCTCGGGCGAGGTCGTGTACGTCCACTTGTTCTGCGATCACGACGATTGTTGGGCCGACGACATTGTCATCGAACAGATCGAGTAGCGACGATTCGCGAGGCGTAAGGGCGTAGACCCTACGAGGACGACACCCACTTCTCTTGCGGCCACCCGCGCTTCCTCGCGATGCGCGTCAAGCGGGGGTCGGCGTTCACGATCCTCGGCTCGCCGACGCGTTCCAACATCGGCAGGTCGCTCACGCTGTCGGAGTAGAAGGCGCTCACGTCGAGGTCCACGTCGTGCGCTCGCGCCCAGGCTTCCGCGAGCACGACCTTTTCGTCGCCGTACGCCAGCTGCGTGCATCGCCCGGTGAAGCGGCCGGCGTCGTCGAGCTCGAGGGTGCTCGCGAGGACGTGCTCAATGTCGAGCTCACGCGCGAGCGGGTCAGCGGCGTAATGAGTGGACGCGGTCAGGATGCACAAGAGGTCGCCTCGCTCGCGACATCGCTCGACCTCATCGCGCGCGGCCGTCGTGATCTCTTTACGGACCCACTCGTCGAAGAAGGACTCCATGTCGCGCCGGAAGCGCTCCTCCTCGATGCCTTTGATTCCGCTGAGCGCCCGCTCGACGATGTCGCGCGGATTGATCGTGCCGAGGTGGTACTCGAGGAGCCACTTGGTCAGTCGCACGACGTCGCGCTTACGCGCCTCGCCGCGTCCGTAGCGCCACTTCATATAGAGCCGACCCGTGTTCTTCTGCACGAGCGTCTTGTCGAGATCGAAGATCGCCGCGCGCTTCATCGGAGCCACCCCGTAAAGAGGACCTCGCTGAGCATATTGCAGAGCGCGTGGAAGAGGATGGCCGCGCCGATCCCGCCGCGCCATCCACGCACGAGCCCGAAGAGCAGGCCTGGGAAGAAGACCGCGAGGCGCGCGGGGTTGGGCGTCGCCGCGAGATGGACGCTCGCGAAGAGCAGCGCCTGAATGATGAGGACCGCGACGGTCGGGAACGGGCTCTCGCGATCAGCTCTCCCAGCGAGCCGTCCGTCCATCAAGCGCGTCTGCACGTACCCACGGAAGAACGCCTCTTCGGGGAGCGCGACGACGAGCACTTGGGCGAGCGCGAACGACGCGAAGTCGGGGGGGAGCCGAAAGACGAACGCGTGGGTCGGCTGGTGGAAGAGGTAGAAGCCGTAGATGAAGGGCGGGAACACGACCGCGACGAGCAAGAGCGCGACGCCGATCTCACGAAGCGCGCTGGGGAAGCCGCGCGCGAGCGTCCTGCCGAGTTCAAAGAGCCCGAAGGGGCCAGGGCGCTCTCCGTCTTCCTGTCCTTCGATCAATCCGCCGAGCTCGATGCCGTAGCGCGCGAGCCCTCCGCCGCCCGCTTCGCGCGGTCTCTGGGCGAGCTTGATCGCGCTCAGCAAGAAGAGCGCCGCGACGCCGAGATGAACCAGGTCGCCGACGACGGGCTGGCCCTTGAGCCGGGTGAGCGCGAACGTCGCGGCCATCACAGCCGCGAAGACCAACAACACTTCTTTGGTGGGTGAGCGCAACGCGCGCACTTTCGCATGAAACCTCTCCGGACGGCACCGCGGGGTGCGATCGGGGCGCCGCTCTTTGGGAAAGCGGTCTTGACCCTCTCGGTCGAGCTGTCACGCTCCCCAGCCCGGTGATCCCTGACGACAAAATCTCCGAGATCCGGTCGCGCGTGGACATCGTCGAGCTCATCGGTGAGTACGTCACGCTGAAGCGCTCGGGCGTCAGCTTCAAGGGGCTCTGTCCGTTTCACAACGAGAAGTCGCCGTCGTTTTACGTTCACCCGAAGCGTCGCTTCTTTCACTGCTTCGGGTGCGCGGCATCAGGCGATGTTTTTTCGTTTCTGACGCGTCTCGAAGGCGCGTCCTTTCCAGAGGTCGCGCGCCGTCTCGCGGAGCGCGCCGGAGTGGATCTCCCGCGCGACAATCCGCGGGAAGAGGCGGCGTATCGTCGCAAGAAGCAACGCGATGAACGTCTCACGTCCGTCATGGACGCGGCCGCCGGGTTCTACCTCGCGCAGCTCAAGTCGCACCCGCTCGGCGGGATGGCGCGGGACGAGCTCGCCTCGCGCGGCATCAGTATGGAGACCGCCGAGACGTTCCGGCTCGGCTACGCGCCGCACGGGTGGGGAGAGCTGACCTCGCATCTCGCGAAAGTGGGTCACTCGCCGAGCGACTCGGAATCGGTCGGCTTGATCCTCAGCAAGCGCACCGGGCGCGGTCACTACGATCGCTTCCGCCATCGGCTCCAGTTTCCGATCGCGGATCTGCACGGGCGCATCGTCGCGTTCAGCGGTCGCCTGCTCGCGAACCCAGAAGGCGTCACGCCGCCGAAGGAGCCGGGCGCGAAGTACGTCAACAGTCCGGAGGGGCCGCTCTACACCAAAGGCAAAGTGCTCTTCGGTCTACACGAGGCACGGGTCGCGATTCGGCGGATCGGCTACGCCTTGATGTGCGAGGGCAACTTTGATCTTCTCGCGCTTCACCAAGCGGGCTTTGAGAACGTCGTCGCGCCGCTCGGAACCGCGTTCACCGAGGAGCACGCCAAGCTCCTCAAGCGCTTCACCGAGAAGCTCGTGCTCTTGTTCGACGGGGACGCGGCCGGGAAGAAGGCGGTCCGCGCGGCGCATCCTCTGCTCGCACGAGTGGGGATCGCGGCCCGCGTCGTCACGCTGCCTCCTGGCGATGATCCGGACACCTTCCTTCGCTCTCATGGCGCGGAAGCGTTGACCCGACGTGTTCAAGAAGCGCCCGGCATCGTCGAGCATTTGATCGACGACACCGCGCGGTCCGCAGGCGGGGACGCGCGCGCGAAGGCAGATGGCATCGCGAGCTTGGGCGAGGTCCTGGTCGCGGTCGACAACCCGGTTGAGGTACGGCTCTACGTCGAACGGGTGGCTCAGCGATTTGGGATCGCGGATGTTCAGGTGGTTCGCCAACAGCTCCGACGTGGGCTGAAAAAGAAGCGCGACCCCCGCTCGAAGAAACGCGGCAACATACCGGAACAAAAAGAGAATCCACAGCCGAAGAGAGCGCCGCGGCGCGAACCTCCAGGCCTCCAAGCGGAGCTTGTGGGCGTTCTTTTGGACGTTCCACGCCTCTTCTCGAGCGATTACGCCAAAGGGCTCTTAGAGCTTTTGACGGATGACGATCTTCGGGCCATCTTTTTTACCTCCGCGAAGATGGTGGAGGCCGACGGAAACGTGGATGGTCCCGCTCTCCTCAAGGAGCTGGAAGGGAGCGGTCTCACGGCGTGGCTCGAAGAACGGTTAGCGGTCCAAAAGTATGAAGAATCAACAGCGGAGAGTGCCCTCGTCGACGGCGTTCCGCGGCTCAAAAAGATGCATGTAGAGCAGATGCTCCGGACCCTTGCTGTCGAGATCGAAGAAGCGTTTCGGCTTGGAAACGTGGAGCGAGGCCGTGACCTCGCTCAAAAGCGCGACGCCCTGCGGCGTGGAGCGCTGTCCAAGTAGTGCTTTTTGGTAATGCGAAGTGGTCAGTGATCGGTGAAGAGGTGCGAAGTCCTGCGCGGAATGCGTGGCGCTTTGCTGTGTGTGCGAAACAAATCCAAGTGGCTCGTTGCGTGGTCGACCAAACCAGCGCAAAGACCCCAATCAACCGACTCGTTTCAACCGCGCTGGGGACAGCCTGGTCGAGGATGAGTGGGTGACCAGGACGAGGTGAAGATGTCTGAGATGGCCAAGCGTAAAGGAAAAGCCCTCAAGCCGAAGAGCCGGCGGGAGCTGGCTTCGCTTCTCGAGAAGGGGCGCGCCAAGGGCTTCCTCACATATGACGAGGTGAACGACGCGCTCCCGCCTGAGACCGTGTCGGCCGATCAGATCGATGCCCTCATCGACCGCGTCAAGTCGGAGAGCATCAAGCTCGTCGACTCCGAGACCCTCCGCAACGAGCGGGGGATCGAGCGCAAGCGCGTCTCCACGATTCCGCCGTCCTCCGATCCCTACGCGACCAAGTCGAACGACCCCGTCCGGATGTACCTCCGGAAGATGGGCTCGGTCTCCTTGCTGACGCGCGAGGGGGAGGTCGAGATCGCCAAGCGGATCGAAGAAGGTGACGAAGCCATCTTCCAGGTCATCGTGAACTCCCGCCTCGGCGTGAACGAGATCCTCACGATCGGCGACGGACTCAAGGCGGGCCGGCTTCGGCTCAAGGATGTCGTTAAGAAGACCGGAGACGACTCCGAAGAAACCCAGATCGCGTTCGGTAAAACGATCGAGAAGATCAAGAAGCTCGAGACCGCGACCCAGAAGCTTCAGTCGGAGCTGATCGGGAACCGCGATCGCAGCCAGAAGACGCAGAACGCGCAGCTCGCCAAGAACATCGATGAGCGTATCCGGCTCATCCGCTCGCTGGGTCTGCACAAGAAGCAGATCGACCGCGTGGTCAACCAGATCAAGTCGTACGTACGCCGCATCGAGCAGGCGGAGCGCTTGCAGATCGAGCAGCTCGCGCGCGTCGGCAGCAAGGTCAACCAGAAGCAGCTCAAGAACATCATTCGCGAGATGCAGAGCGACCCCGAGGTCGAGCGGAAGTACGAGCGAAAGTACGGCTCGATCGAGAAGCTCCGGATGACCGAGGAGTCGATCAAGGAAGCCCAGAAGGTCGTGAAGAACGTCGAGGAGGATCTCGGTCAGCCGATCAACTCCCTTCGATCCACCTACGCCGCGCTCAACAAGGGCGAGCGTTTGTCGGATCGCGCGAAGGCGGAGCTGGTCGAGGCCAACCTTCGTCTCGTCGTCTCGATCGCGAAGAAGTACACGAACCGCGGCTTGCAGTTCCTCGACCTCATTCAGGAGGGCAACATCGGCCTGATGAAGGCGGTCGATAAGTTCGAGTACCGCCGCGGCTACAAGTTCTCGACCTACGCGACGTGGTGGATCCGTCAGGCGATCACGCGCGCGATCGCTGACCAGGCGCGGACCATCCGTATCCCGGTCCACATGATCGAGACGATCAACAAGCTCATCCGCACCTCGCGTTACCTCGTCCAGGAGCTCGGCCGCGAGCCCACTCCGGAAGAGATCGCGGAGCGCATGGAGATGCCGCTCGAGAAGGTCCGTAAGGTCCTCAAGATCGCGAAGGAGCCGATCTCTCTGGAGACCCCGATCGGCGAAGAAGAAGACAGCCACCTCGGCGACTTCATCGAAGACAAGTCCGTGCTCAGCCCGGTCGACGCCGTCATCAACGGCAACCTGGAAGACCAGACGCGCCGCGTTCTCAAGACGCTCACGCCGCGTGAAGAGAAAGTCCTCCGGATGCGCTTCGGCATCGGCGAGAAGAGCGACCACACCTTGGAAGAGGTGGGCCAGGACTTCGCGGTCACCCGTGAACGTATACGCCAGATCGAGGCCAAGGCGCTTCGCAAGCTTCGGCACCCGAGCCGCAGCAAGCAGCTCCGAAGCTTCATGGAGAGCTAGTTTCAGGAAGGCGCAGCCGATCTCGCACGAGTGACGTCTGGGCTGAGCGCTCAGGCGTCATTTTCGTTTTTGCGCTCAATCTGTGGTTACCATCTCCCAGTCTTCGGACAACAAGGGCCTATAGCTCAATTGGTTAGAGTCCCCCGCTCATAACGGGGTTGTTCCAGGTTCGAGTCCTGGTGGGCCTACCTTTCTATTTTGGGTCTGAGTCGCAGACCCAGCGCTTCCGCGCTCCCGCCGTTCGCTCCGCTGCGCGCCGCTTCGCTACGGCCCTGCGGCCGTTCTTGCTTCATGCTCGCTGGGAGTCCCCAACCGCGTCACAACGATCGGTGGTCTTCGGGCGTCATCAGCACTCAACGAACGCTCGAGTGTTCGTGTCACGGTGCGCGGTTCTTGGGTGTTCGTTTGCGATCGTGGCCGTTCTTGATCACTTGAGTGGGCGCGCTGCGGATGGTGGGTCGCAGCTCTTGTGACCGACTCAGCCGACGATTCGGCCGCGGACTTCCCCGAGGCCGATTCGTGCGAAGCCTTCGCGTTCGCAGTGGCCGCGCAGGATCACTTCGTCACCGTCTTCGAGGAAGCTTCGGGTCTCGCCGTTCGGGAGCGTGATCGGTTCGCGGCCAGACTTGGTGAGCTCGATCAGCGCGCCTTCGCTGCCGGCGTCGGGGCCCGAGAGGGTGCCGGTTCCGAGGAGGTCGCCCGCGCGGAGATTGCAGCCGTTCACGGTGTGGTGCGTGATCATCTGGGCGAGGGTCCAGTAGGCGTGGCCGTAGCTGGACTTGCCGAGCGAGAAGGGCGCGCTGCCTTCGGCGCGTGAGCGCGTGGTGGTGAGCTCGACCTCAAGCGAGATGTCGAGCGCTCCGGCGGAGCTGTTTTCGTTGCTGGTGAGGTAGGCGAGCGGCTGAGGGTCGTCAGCGTTTCGGGAGAAGCCAGAGCGGAAGGGCGCGAGCGCTTCCATGGTGACGATGAAGGGCGAGACCGAGGTGGCGAAGTTCTTTCCGAGGAAGGGTCCAAGCGGTTGGTACTCCCACGCTTGGATGTCGCGCGCGGACCAGTCGTTGAGCAGCGAGACGCCGAACGCGTGGTCCTCCGCGTCGCCGATCCCGATCGGGGTCCCGAGCGCGTTGCCGCGACCGATGTAAACACCGAGCTCAAGCTCATAGTCGAGACGGCTGCTGAGACCGAAGGGCGGCGCCCCGTCGCTGGGGCGCTTCTGTCCACGGGGTCGCGGGATCGGCGCGCCCGAGACGATCACCGAGGAGCTCCGACCGTGATAGCCGATCGGGATCCACTTGTAGTTCGGGAGCAGTGGGTTGTCGGGGCGGAAGAGCCGACCGATGTTCGTGGCGTGGTGCACCGAGGTGTAGAAATCGGTGTAGTCGCCAACACGGGCGGGCAGCGCGAACTCTGCCGCGCTCATCGCGACCAAGCACCCCCTCAGCTGCTCCTCCCGCGTCGAGCCCTTCCGTAGCGCGCTCACGAGGGCCCGGCGAAGGGCGCCTGAGGCTTCGGAGCCTGCGTCCATGAAAGGGTTTAGCGTCTCGCCGACCGTGAGCGCGAGCGCGTCGTCAGCGCTCCCGAGTCCACCGCTCGCCTGAACCGCCAGAAGGTCGACGACCTGGTCACCTATCGCGACGCAGCCACGGAACGCCTCATCGGTACCCGCGCGGCGGAACACACCAAAGGGCAAGTTCTGAATCGGGAACGCGCTTTTCTGCGCCGAAGCGAGGAAGGACTCAAGGTCGGGATCGTGGGTGTCGTCGAGGTCTCGGCTCATGGCAATCGTCCTATCAGATCCCGCCGCGACTGAAGAGCGCGTTCCGAAGACGAGACGCTCGATGCTTCTCACTTGCGGTTCCATCCGGAAAGGGCTACACGCCGGGCGTGCGAGACGAGCTGGTAGCGCTAGGAAAACTCGCGACGATGGACGCGTCGGCGCGAGATTTCGACATTGAACTTAAAGAGCTTCCCGAGCGAATCGAGGAGATGCGCAGCGATGTGCAGACCCTTGAGGCGTTGCTGGAGCGCGAGCGTGAACAGCTCGCGGAGGCGACCAAGCTGCGCGCGCAGCAGGTCGACGAGCTGAAGAACCGCACGGACGGTTTGGCGAAGGCCAAAGCGAAGGCGGCGAAGGCACGGAACCTCAAGGAAGCCGACGCCGCGGAGCGCGAGGTGGACGCCAACCGGCGCGCCATCCGTGAGCGCGAGGAAGAGATCACGCGGCTCGAGGAAGCGATCGAGCGTAAGTCGACCTCGCTCGCCACCCGTGAAGAGCAGTTCAAAGAGGCGCACGGGAATCTCAAGGAAGAGGAGACCAAGGCGACCGCCCGTTTGGCCATCGTCAACGCCGAGCGCTCCAAGGTCCTCAAGGGACGCGAAGACGTCGTCGAGAAGATCGACAAGATGACGATGAAGCGCTACGAGCGTTTCAAGAAGAGCAAGGGCACCGCGGTCGTCTTCGTGAAAGACCGCACGTGCTCCAAGTGCCGCATGTCGCTCCCCGCGCAGCTCTACATCGAGGTGACGCGCGCCGAGACGCTGACGCGGTGTCCGCAGTGCCAGACGATCATCATTCACGAGGACGTCATGCGCGACCCGAATGAAGAAGCGGGTGAGGCGAGCACCGAAGAAGTCGCGCCCGAAGCCAGCGCCTGAGTCCGCTCATCGCGCACGAAACACCGCACGAAAAAACCCGAGAGGCGACTCTCGGGTTTTCTTTTGTTTGTTGCGGACCCGGTGGAGCCTGCATGTCGAGCGAACTAGATGAACGTTTGCCAGTCGGCGGGCGCGTCGCCTCGAACCGCGGCGAAGTAGCGCGATTGCACGCGCTCCGTGATCGGGCCCCGTGAACCGATTCCGATCTGCCGGTTGTCGAGCTCGCGGACCGGGGTGACCTCCGCCGCGGTGCCCACCAGGAAGACCTCGTCCGCGATGTAGAGCTCGTCCCGGGAGATCAGGCGCTCCTTCACCTCGAGCCCCATTTCGCGCATCAGCGTGATGACGGAGTGCCGCGTGATGCCCCCGAGGATCGAGGTCCCGAGGGGAGAGGTGGAGACGACGCCGTCGCGGATGACGAAGACGTTCTCGCCGGACGCTTCGCAGACGTAGCCCTGCGGGTCGAGCATGAGCGCCTCGTCGTAGCCGTCGATCAGCGCCTCGCGCTTCGCGAGGATCGAGTTGACGTAGTGGCCGACGATCTTGCCCTTCGCCATGAGCGAGTTGACGCCCGCGCGGCTGAACGAGCTGACCTTCAACCGGATGCCTTGCCGTAGCGCTTCTTCGCCGAGGTAAGCGCCCCAGGGCCAAGTGATGATCGCGAGGCGGGTGGGGTTCCCGAGCGCGCCGAGGCCCATCTTGCCGTCACCCACGAACGCGAGCGGGCGCAGGTAGCACTCGTCGAGCCCGTTGACGCGGACCGTCTCGAGACACGCCTCGACGACCTGCTCTTGCGTGAACGGGATCTCCATCATGCAGATCTTCGCCGAGTCGAAGAGCCTCCGGATGTGCTCCTCGAGCCGGAACACGCTGCTCCGCCCGTCGCTCGTCTTGTAGCAACGGATGCCTTCAAAGACGCCGAGCCCGTAGTGGAGCGAGTGCGTGAGCACGTGAACGTTCGCGTCGTCCCAGTCGACGAGTTCACCGTCAAACCAGATCTTTTTGCCCTTTTCGACCATGCGCGCGTTGTATCACGAGAGCGCGCGAGCGTGCGCTTCATCCCGAGCGACCCGAAAGAGACGCGGGAGCGACGAAAAGCTACACGCGCGGCGGCGTGAGTTCGCGGAGGCCGTCGAGCGCTTCTTTGAGATCCGGATCCGCCGACAGCGCGTCGCTGTACGCGTTTCGGGCGTCTGCGTCGCGTCCTGCGCTTCGGAGCGACCTCGCTTTGAGGAGGTGAAGCCTCGCGTTCTGAGGCGAAAGCGAGCACCCCGAGATGAGCTGCTCCATCGCGTCTTCGCCCTCGGTGTCACCCAAGAGTAAGCGGACGTACCCAAGGTGAGCGACGAACTCTCCCTCAGAAGGGCAGAGATCCACCGCGCGCTGAAAGTTCTTCTTTGCGCTCTCTGGCTTGTCGCGGGCGAGCGCTCGTTCTGCACGTCGGAAGTAGCGCTCCGCTTGCAGCATGTTGTCGACCTTGTCGTCGAGCGCTTCTGCAGCCTCTTCTTCGGCCTCGGCGGCGGCCCGCTCCGCGGCGAGCTTGTCGGCTGGCGAAAGTTCGGCGCTCTCGTTCGCGGGCGGAATGACCGACTCGTAGAAGTCAGCCGAACGCGTGCTCGGGGTGGAGGCGTCCTCGGCCCGCGTGGGCGGAGGCGGCGTCGAGCTCTCGTGAGCCTCTTCGGCCGCAAACGTGGCGCGGATGGGTCCGCCCGGATCCGAGGGGGGCGCCACGCGAAGGGGACGGTCCGGAGCGAGCGCGGGGGCAGACTCACGACCCAACGAAGGTCGCCAGTCCTTGGCTCCGATCTCGATCTTGATCCCGCGCGTTGTGGTCTCGTCTTCGAGGTCGTCTTCAATGCGCGCGTGGCTGTCATCCATGTGCGCGCGGCTCTCGTCGCGAGACGGCTCCCCGGCGTCGCGCTCGAGGTGCCCGGAAAACGAAGCCGACCCCGAGCCTTCTGTCTTCACACCCGAAACGCCCGAAGAAGCCTCGCTCGGCTCGGCCACCGGCGCGACGAAGCGCGAGGTGAGCACGCGACGGGCGCGCGGAAGGAGCGCCAGGATCTCGAGGGCGTTGGTACGAATTTCTCGCTCGACGCCTGGGCCGCTCCAGGCGTTCGCCTTGGTTTCCACAGCCACCAGCGCGTCTCGCGCGGCGTCCGTTCCCTCAGTCACGTTGAGCGCTTGCCCGAAGAGACCCGAGCGAAAGAGCACCGCGACCCGGGCGAGCTCGAGACGCTCGGCGCCGAGGTTCGGCAGCGCGATCTCTCGCGAGGGATGTTCACGGTTCACGAACTCAGGCGCGTCGCGAATCTCGATCGCGCCGATGCACTCCGCGGCGAAGAGAAGACGACTCGCGCGGTCGAACGTGCGCTGGTCCCGCAGGAGACTGGAGAGGGTCTGGGTCCCCGTTAGCAAAGAGTAGAACTCGGCGTCGTCGTCGGGGATTCGGTCGCTGAGCGGGTCGAGCCGACGCACCTCGGGGATGACGAACTTGCCGCCACGGTCGTCGAAGGCTTTGAAGACGATGTCGCGCGGCGTGTAGTGGACGACCCCGTGATGAACAATGTCAGAGAGCGCCATCTCAAGGGTCACGGTGCGGGTCGGCGGGTTGAGCTCATCGGTGAAGCTGAAGGTCCCGGACGGCCACGAGAAGAGCTCGAAGAGCCGAGAGCGCTGCTGCTCCTCAAGCGCCTCTCGGAGATCTCGCGGCGCCAGCGCGCCCATCGCGACCAGGACCCCGCCGTGTCGCCCCGCGCCCTCTCCGACCAGCGCGAGGGACTCGCGGAGCTGGTCCTGCGTGATCGCGCGCGTCTTGATCAAGACCTGGCCGAGCGTCTCGTCGTAGATGTTGGAGTCGACGTGAAGCGGGATCCCGTTGCGGAAGAAGATGACCTTCTTCGGAGAGCCGCCGGTGGTCGTGTTCTTGAGCGCATCGGACTCGAGGACCAGCGCTCCCGTTGCTCGCTGCTCCGCGAGACGAGACAGAAGGTAGGGAAACGAGACATCGCGGAGGACGCCCGACAGCCGCGCGAGCTCTTGGGCTTCGCGGGCGCGTCGCTCCACCGCGAGACCTTCGCGCGCCGTGTGCTCGTCGGTCGGCGGAAGGGTGCGCGGCTCGGGGGGCTCGGAGATGGGGTGCGTCGCCCGTGGAACAGAAGCAGACGAGAGGAGGGGGCGCTCGCGCTCTCGTGAACCGGATGAAGAGGAGAGGTCCGATCGGGCGGAGGGCGAACTCGCAGGCTCTTTCCGCGGACGCGCCGCCGCGCGGGTGACGTCGGGGTCTTCGTCCGGCGGGGGGGTCGCTCTGGAAGAACGCCCGACCGTCGCGAGCGGCGCGAACTTGCCGCCCGTGCTGAGCTCTTGTGCGTACGCCTCGGCCGCATCGCTCTGCTGCACCATCGGTGTGTGTCGCTGAGAATCCGGGCCGGCCTGCCGTTCCGCGAGGTAGGCCTCGACCTCTTCCACGTTCACCGCCGAGAGCCGACGGGTGGCTTTCCCGTGGTCGGAGCGATCTGCTTTGAGCACCGCGTGCTTCGCTCGTTCTAGCGCGCGCATGAGGGACGCGCGCGAGGGAACCCCGAGGACCATCGCGGCCGCGTTCGCGTCATCCGCGACGCGTTCGACGCGCGCGGGAGCGGCGTCGATCCCGGTGACCACAATCGCGGCGTCGGGCCCATGCGGGGCCCAGCGAATCGACTCGATCGTCGCGGCTCCGTCACGACCGGGCAGCGCGAGGTCCACCACGACCACGGCGGAAGGATGCTGAACGAAGTGATCAATCGCGCGCTCGCCATCGGAGACAACCCGCGGCGACAAGCCCACCGCCAGCGCCGCGGCTTCAATCTCGCGCGCGATCCGCGCGTTGGGCTGCACGATCAGTACGGACAGACTCACGATGGACTCCAGGGCGCAGGGACGCCGACGCTCGCGATGGTCCGTTCAAAAACGCTGCGGACCGACGTCGCGTGCTCTCTCCACGTCTTCGCCAAGCTGTCCGCGGCGCTCTCTCGGTGTCGCTCTCGAATGCCGAGTCGACGCGCGACGCGATGCGCAACGCGACCTCCGAGCGAGAGCTTCGCGCTGTGGCGATCACTCAACAGCGAGAGCGCTTGCTCGACATCACGAAAGAAGGCGTGGCCGCGCGCGAGGATGTCCGCGTCACCGGCGTCGATGTAAGGCGCGAGGGCACGCAGCGCCTCCAGCGTGTGTCGCGGCCTGACGTCCTCGTTGCTTCCAAACCGCATCTGGTGCCACTGGACCCAAAATTCGACGTCCACCAGTCCGCCGTAGCCCAGCTTCGGATGGTAAAGGGACGCGTTTTCTCCAGCAAGCTCGCGTTGCATCCGCGCTCGCATGTGCGCGAGGTCCTCGGCGGGCGCGGGATCGCGGAACGCGGAGCGTTGCGTCAGCGCCTCGACCTCGGCGAAGAGGTCACTCGCGCCAGCGACGGGGCGCGCGCGGATCAGGGCCTGCCGCTCCCACGGTTTCGCGTCCCGGCTGTGGTAGCGATTGAACGCGGCAAAGGAAGTGACCAACACTCCGCGGCTCCCGCTTGGACGCAAGCGCGCGTCGACGGTGTAGCCGGGGCCTTCTTGATCCGCGTGACTCAGCACCCGCATCAGGCGCTGCGCGATCTGGGTGAAGAGCTCTTGGTTGCTGATCGCGCCGTTGTCGCCGTCGCGGTCGTAGACGAAAATGAGGTCGAGGTCGGAGCCGAAGCTCAGCTCTCGTCCGCCGAGCTTCCCCATCGCGACGACGCAAAGGCGCGCGTCGTCTGCGGGCGCGCCACGCCGCGCGGTGACCTGCTCGTAGACATAGTCGAAGGCGCGCTGGATCTGTGCCTCCGCGAGCGCGGTCAGCGCGGCCTCGCACTCAAGTCGATCCCGATCGGCGGCGGAGAACGCCAAGCCCACGGAGAGCGTGAACTCGCGCTTCAGGCGGCGGAGCCGCGAGGTGAACTCCTCTTGGTCCAGCGTGAGCGGGAGCGCTCGGTGCGTCTCATGCGGATCCGCGATCGGGCGATCGATGAGCAGCTCACCGAGCGCCTCGGGGTGCGCGATGAGCGCAGAGGCGAGGGTGTCGCTCGAGCCGAAGAGCGCGACCAAGCGACAGAGCGTCCGCGGGTCCGAATCGAGCAAGCGATCATAGCCGCCGTGGAAGCCGACACGTCGAAAGAGATCCGCGCAGTGCAAGAGCGCGCGATCCGGATCCGCGGCGAGGCGAATCTCGGCGAGGAGCTTCTCACCGAGTTTC
Organism: uncultured bacterium; assembly: GCA_938024995.1. GTDB lineage: Bacteria > Myxococcota_A > Polyangia > Polyangiales > Houyiibacteriaceae > CALJDU01. Next base: position 224,312 of record CALJDU010000012.1, on the reverse strand, counting down.
GGGCAGCGCGCGCGTCCAAGTGGCCCGAGCGGCGACTCGGCGCGTCTCGCGAGCCTCACTAAGTGAGAGGCCGCGGCGTCTTTGTCATCGACGGGGAGCACGCGCTGCACTTCGTCGCGAAGTTCGTCCGCGCTCGCGCCCTCGACCACCCGCTCGATGAGCGCCGTGAGCTCTAGGTCCTCTCTCGGCGCGGACGCGCGCTCCTCTTCAGCGAGGGAATCGTAAAGCGAGGCGACGCGTTCGCGGGTCGCGTCGAGCGCGTCTTCAAACGCGGAACCGTTTTCGAAGCCAAGCGAAGCGGCCATCGCTTCCAGGGAAGCGCCGTCGGGAACGATGTGGGTCTGGTAGCTCTGGCGAAGGTGAACGCGGTGTTCGACCGCCCGAAGAAACGCCCAGTCCGCCGCGAGCTGTTCCACGTCTCCGCTGCTCACGAGTCCGGAGCTCCCCAGTCGTTTGAGCGCTTCAATCGTCCCGCGGAGCTGAAGCGAAGGGTGCTGGCCGCCCCAGATGAGCTGCAGCGACTGAACGAAGAACTCCGCCTCGCGGATGCCGCCTCGCGTCAGCTTAACGTCGCGCGGGTGAGCCGCTCGTTGCGCCCGCAACACGAGGGAACGCAGGGCGTCGGCGACCGCGGGCTCCACCGCGCGGCGATAAATGAAAGGTTGGAGCGCGCTCAACAGCGACTCGCCGAGGGCAGGGTTGCCCGCGATGGGGCCCGCGCGAAGCAACGCGGCGCGTTCCCAGGTGCGACCAAACGTAAAGTAGTAGCGCTCGGCGCTGGCGAGCGAGTTGACGAGTGGACCGCGGGTTCCTTCTGGGCGCAAGCGGAGGTCGACGCGATAGGCGAATCCATCCTCGGTCACCTCGTCGAGCGCGCGCGTCGTCGCCCGCGCGATCCGCGTGAAGACCTCGTGCGGTGTGATGTCGTGCTGGACCTCGCCGTCGAGGAGAACCTCCGCGTCGTCCGTTTCGTAGAAGAACGCGATATCGACGTCGCTGCCGAGGTTGAGCTCACCGCCGCCCAGCTTCCCCATCCCGAGGACGACTTGGTCGACAACGTGTTCGCGAGTCGATGTGTGAACCGGACGTCCTCGTCGCGCGAAGACCTCACGGGTGGAGACCGAGAGCGCGCAGTCGATCGCCTGGCTCGCGATCAGGGCGAGCTCCCGGCTGGTTTGGTCGATGTCTGCGACCGCGCGGACCTCTCGTAACGCGACCCGAACGATCTCCGCGTGCCGAGCGCGGCGAAGGGCGCGCTTGAGCGCGGCGGGGTCACGACTCTCGCGGGCCGTGGCGAACGACTCCCGAAGCACGACCTCGGTCGTTGCGTGACTGAGCGGTCGGGATAACGCCAGGCGCAGGATCTCGTCACTGGCGAGCGGGGCCACCGCCGGAGCGTGTTTCGCGAGATCCTCTTTCGCTGACTGAACACGCGCGTCCATGAGTCACCTGAGCGTGCCACGTCGCGAGGAAAGGGGGGCTGGGGATTTCGTGATCGCCGATCAGGTCGCGACGACGGAAAATGGCGCTGACACGCTCGGTTGACGGCGTTTTCCCCATGGAGTAGTACGCCCGCTCGCTGCGCCTCTTTAAGGACTCAAAACGAGTCGGAGGCGGGAGCCACCCCTCTATGACGCTTTCCCTTCTCGACTTCCTTCTTCAGCCGAGCGCGACCTCAGGCGCAGCCGCCATGGGCGCCGCGTCTTCCGGGTCCGCAGCGAGCGCTGGTGGCGTGGGTCCGCTCGGTCTCGGGCCGGGCTCTCTCAACATCATCATGATCGTGGTGATGCTCGCGGTGATGTACTTCGTGCTCATCCGCCCGCAGACAAAGGTGCGCGAAAAGCACGAAGCGATGATCGCGTCCTTGCAGAAGGGCTCCGTCGTCCGTACGAACGGCGGGATCCGCGGAACGATCATCGATCTCGACGATCGTGAAGTCACCCTGAAGATCGCCGAAAAAACAAAGATCAACGTTCTCCGTTCCCAGATTGCTGGGCTCGACAAAGTGGAGAGCAACGAAACCGCCAGCGCCAGCGCTGGGGATAAGGCCTAAGGGCCAGGAGCAGCATGGACAGGAGTTGGTACCTTCGCTTCTCAGTCGTGGTCATCGCCGCGGCGCTTGCGTGGTTCGCCTTGTGGCCGAGTCTCGGCGCAGTCAGCGATAGCCTCGTCGCGCCAGAGTGGGTCCAGTCGACCTTCCCCGGACGCATCAGCCCAGGCCTCGACATCAAGGGCGGTCTTCGCCTGATGTACGAGGTCGAGGTGGATGAGTACATCCGCGACCGACGCGACCGTCAGTCCGAGCAGATGATTCGTCAGCTCGCAGGCGAGATCGGCATCCTCGACGAGGATGAGATCGACTCGGCCACGCGCGAGCAGCTCAACGAGGTGCGCGAGCGCTTCACGATTCAGCGGGTCGGCGCTCGGAAGATCCGCGTGAACTTCCAGGGTGAAGGCGCGGCCGCGGACAGCGAGAAGCTGACCCGTGACTGGCTCGACGAGAAGTTCCCGGAGCTGCGCTTCGTGAGCGGACGCGGCGAGACCGTCGTGGAGCTCGGCATGCGGGAGGACCAGCTCGAGCGCATGCGTGAGACCGCGGTTGAGCAGGCCGTCCGCACAATTAGCGACCGTATCGATAACCTTGGCCTGAAAGAGGCGACGGTCATCGGGCGCGACACCGACGTGATCGTTGAGGTCCCGGGTGCCGACGATGCGCAGTTCGACCGCATCCGCGAGATCATTAGCCGCACCGCGCGCCTCGACTTCAAGGTCTTGGACGACGAGGCGGACTTCATCGCGAACCTGACCGACCTGCCTGAGGGCATCGAGAAGGCGAGCGAGGGCACCTCGGCGGGCGAGAGCCGCCCGAACGTCACGAGTCAGTACCTCATCTCGCGCGGCGAGAACGCGCGTCAGAACCTCGACGCCTACATCGAGACCCTTGAGGTGCCGGACGACCACCAAATCGTGCTCAGCGAACTCGAGGCCTACGACGATCCGAACGCAGGCGAAGAGGCGGGCGAGCAGCCGGCGGCGTGGCGTACCTACTACGTCTTCTCGACGACTGATGTCACGGGTGAGGACATCGAGGACGCCTTCGTGAGCTTCGACCCGCAAGAGGGCAACCGCCCGGTCGTCTCGCTTCAGTTCAACAGCGCAGGTGCGCGCAAGTTCGAGGAGATGACCGGCCGCAACGTCAAGCGCCGCATGGCCATCGTCTTGGACGACCGCGCGGAATCCGCGCCGGTCATCCAGACCCGCATTGGTGGCGGTCGCTGTCAGATCACCCTCGGCAGCTACGCCGACTACAACAAGATCATGAGCGAGGCGAACGACCTGGTCGTCGTCCTCCGCGCAGGTGCGCTCCCGGCGCCGCTCCGCCCCGCCAACGAACAGCTCATCGGTCCGACTCTTGGCTCGGACTCGGTCGCGCAGGGTGCACAAGGCGCCGTCTTCGGTGTCCTCCTCGTCCTCATCTTCATGCTCATCTACTACGAGGTGGCAGGCGCGATCGCGGACGGGATGGTCCTCCTCAACCTGCTCTTCCTGCTGGCCATCATGGCCGCATTTGAGGCGACCTTGACGCTCCCTGGTGTCGCCGCGGTCGCGCTCACAATAGGCATGGCGGTGGACGCCAACGTGCTCATCACAGAGCGCATCCGCGAGGAGCTTCGCCTCGGCAAGTCTCCCCGTTCCGCCGTCGACCAAGGGTTCGCGCGCGCCATGTGGTCTGTTGTTGACTCTCAGGTCACGACCTTCATCGCGGGTGTCGTCCTCTTCCAGTACGGAACCGGCCCCATCAAGGGCTTCGCGGTGATGCTGATGATCGGCATCGCGACCTCTCTCTTCACAGGCATCTTCTGCTCGAAGGTCTTCTTCGACTGGGTAACCCGCGGACTCAAGGTCCAGCGCCTGAAGGTCGGGTGACGGCAAATGGAATTTATTAAACCCGGTACCTACATCGACTTCATGCGGCATCGCGGCTGGGTCGTCCCCGCTTCGCTCTGCCTCGTGGTCGCGAGTATTGTCTCGCTCTTCGTTCCAGGTCCGAACTACGGCATCGACTTCGCCGGCGGGACCGAGCTTCAGCTTCAGTTCCAGGGTGACATCACCTCGGGCGAGCTTCGCGACACGCTCGCCGACATGGGACACCGTGGCGCCGACGTCGTCAGCGTCGAAGGCAGCGCGAACGAATACATGATTCGCGTTCGCGAAGTCTCCGCGCTTGGCGAAGAGCAGGTCACCTCGATTCAGGCGGCGCTTGAGTCCGCCTTGGGTCAAGACGACGCGGGCGAGAGCATCTTGAGCGAGCTCAAGGTCAGCCCCGGCGGCGACAAGGTCAGCATGCGGCTTCTTCGCCCGGCCGATCTCGACAACCTCAAGAGCGCGCTGGAGACCGCGGGCGTCCGTGTCCGCGGTGTGAACGCCTTCGGTGGGTCCGACGACCACCGCTACGAAGCCCACCTCTTCGGGGTCGGCGACGAGTTGGTGCAGTCACTCCAGGAGACGCTGGGCGAGCGTGGTCCTGAGGCGCCTCGACGCATCGAGTGGGTCGGTCCGAAGGCGGGGCAGCAGCTTCGAGACGCGGCCATCAAGTCGCTCCTCTACGCCATCGCCTTCATCATGGTGTACGTCGCGTTCCGCTTCGACCTGCGCTTCGCGCCGGGCGGCGTCCTCGCGATGTTCCACGACGCGGTCATCACCTTGGGCATCTACGTGTTGGTGCAGAAGGAGGTAAACCTGACCACGGTCGCGGCGCTGCTAACTATCTTGGGCTATTCCATCAACGATACGATTGTCGTCTACGACCGTATCCGCGAGAACATGGTTCGCCTGAGCGACAAGAGCCTCCGCGAGCTGATCAACATCAGCACGAGCCAGATGCTCTCGCGCACGATCGTGACCTCCGGTACGACGCTCGCGTCTGTCTCGATGTTCTTCATCTGGGGCACCGCGGTCATCAAGGACATCTCGTTCGCGCTCTTCATCGGCATCTTGATCGGCACCTACTCCTCGATCTACATCGCGGCGCCGGTCACCGAGTGGATGGACAACCAGCTCTTCAACCGGGACGACCCGAAGAAGAAGAAGAAGAACAAGAAGGCGAGCCGGGAAAAGGCGACCGCCTAGGTTCAGCCGCTTCACGGGCAGAGGCGCCACGTTCGCGACAAGCGAGCTGGCGCCTTCGTCAATTGCGCCTCTCCTAACCTCGTGCGTCAGAGCATCGATTCCCCCATCGCCGCGAGTTCTCCGCTCCGCTCCGGAACCCGCGCCTGAGCGCCTGTGCGGATAGATATCCGATCGCTCCGGGGACACGCGGGCATGCTGAATTTGGTAACGATGTTCACTTCGCGAGTCGTTTTCTCTTCATCGCGACCCTCCATCGACACGGCTGTCATACCCGAGTGATAGGTTCCCGCGCGGATGAGTTGGCGACCACATTCCTCGGGCGAGTTCGGAATTCGCGAGTGTGACCTCGCCGCCGCGCGTGAGCTCTCGAGCGAGTGTGGGGTGGGCGTGAGCGCCGCACAGGTCCTGCTTCATCGCGGCCTCACCGATCCGAACGAGGCGCGCGAGCACGTCGAAGCGCGGCTCGCCGGGATGTCGTCGCCCAACGCGATGGCCGATCGTGAAGCTGCCTGCGAGCGCATCGCGCGGGCGTGTCGGAAGGGCGAGCGCGTTTCCATTTTTGGCGACTACGATGTCGACGGAACGACCAGCGCCGCCATCTTGGCTGACGTCCTGTCGATGCTCGGCGCCGAGGTCAGCGCGTTCGTCGCGAACCGTTTCCAGGGAGGCTATGGCTTCAGCGAACAAGCGCTCGATCGCTGCCTCGCCGTGAAGCCTGGTCTCATCGTGACGTGTGACTGTGGCAGCAGCGACCACCCACGCATCGCGCGAGCCAGAGCCGCCGGGGTCGACGTCATCGTCGTCGACCACCACCTCGTCCCAGACGAACCGCTCCCCGCGCTCGCGTTCCTCAACCCTCATCGTCCCGATTGCGGCTTCGCCTACAAGGGGATGTGCAGCGCCGGGCTCGCGCTCTCGGTCGCGGCGGGTGTGCGAGGCGCGCTCGGCGTGAAGCTAGACGTTCGGCAGTGGCTGGATCTCGTCGCGCTCGGCACGGTGGCCGACATCGCCCCGCTCACCGGTGACAACCGTCGCCTCACGCGCGCGGGTCTGCAGCTGCTCGGTTCTCCGAACGTTCGCCCGGGCATCGCCGCCCTCCGCGACGCGGCGTGGTTGAAGCCGGGCATCCCGCTCTCTGCTCGCGAGATCGCGTTTCGAATCGCTCCGCGGCTCAACGCGCCTGGCCGTCTCGGGGATCCCACCATCGTGCTGGAGCTCCTCCGTGAACGGGACCGCGGGCGCGCACGTGAGCTCGCCGCGAAGATCGAGCACATCAACGCGGAGCGCAAAGAGGTGGAGCGCCACGCGACCGAAGAAGCGATGGCGCAGGTCGAGGCTATCTACGGAGCGCGTCCCGAGACCGGGGTCGTGGTCGCGGGGGAGGGATGGCACCGCGGGGTCGTCGGGATCACCGCCGCGCGCCTCGTCGATCGCTTCCAGGTTCCCGCTGTCGTCATCGGCTTGGACGAAGAGGGCGGAGCGATGCTCGGGCACGGGAGCGGACGGACCATCGAGGGCTTTGACCTGCACGCCGCGCTCTCGCGCTGCGAAGACACGATGAAGCGCTTCGGTGGGCACGCGGCGGCTTGCGGGATGACGATCGAGGCGCGCCGGATCGAAGAGCTACGCGCGTCGTTCGCGGACTCGACTCGTGGGGCAGAACCGCTTGAGCCGATGCCCATCGCGGACGTTGTTCTAGGGGGAGACTTCCCGGTTCCGAGCGTGGACGATCTGATGAAGCTGGAGCCGCTCGGCGAGCAGAACCCCGATCCGCTCTTCGCCGCGATCGACGTCGAGGTGCTGGACGGGCGCGTGGTTGGGCAGGGTCACCTCAAGCTCTCCTTGATGGTCGACGGATCGCCGCTCTCGGCCTTTGGGTGGGATCGCGGAGACGATCTTCAACGTTTGGGTCCCACGGTCAGCGTGCTTGGGCGGATTCGTCGTGATCGTTTTGCCGGCGGAGGACGCGTTGAACTGGAACTCGCGCACCTCGCGGATCTCCTGGTGGACGAGCCCGTCCTGGTCCGGCCGGCAGCTCCCTCGAGAGAACAAACGTTGTAATTCCGGCACGCTGCGGATTCCGTGGTGAACCAAAAATCCTGTAGCGTCACCCAGCACGTTTCGGCGTTGGGAGCTGGTTTGGAGATGAATACGACGTCATCCCCGGACAACACAGATGGGGACATCCTTTGGCGCACATCGACGTATCCGAGTTGCTGGGTGCCCTTCCACCATGTAGGTTGCCGGCCAATCTGAGGGAGAGCTGACCTTGCAGCGCATCATCGTTTCCGTACTTTCCGCAGCACTTTTCGCTGCGAGCCTTTCGTCGACGTCCACCGCGGAGGCGCAGGTCCCAGACCCCGTCCAGGTCGAGGCGGGCGTGAAGGGCACCATTGGTCTCGGCATCATCGGTGCGGAGATTGGTTTCGCCATTCCGGCGCTCGCGCGTATGGATGGTGCGTGGCCTTACATCGTTTTCCCGGTCATCGGGGCAGGTGCAGGCGCGGCCTTGGGCTACTTCCTCATAGACAACAAAGACAACGAGAAAGCCGCGGTCGCGGTGTTGGCGACCGGCGTCGCGCTCATCGTCCCCACGTTTATCCTGACGGTCGCGCGTACCGCCTACCGCCCAGTCGATGACGTCGAAGAAGTGGATGGCGAAGCGGAGTACCTTGAAGAGACCGCCGAAGAGGTCGCGGCGCGCCGTCGCGCTCGGATCGCCCGCTCCGGCACCGGCGCGCTTCGCTTCTCCGAAGACGGTGTGCTTCTGACGGTTCCCGGGCTCACTTTGACCGCGAGCCTGACGCGCGAGGAGTCCTTCCGCTACGGCGGCGCTCCTCAGCCGCAGGTCGGCTTCTCGCTCGTCAGCGGCGTCTTCTAGCGCGCCTGCTCAACACGAAAAAAGGCTGCTCAATCGAGCGGCCTTTTTTCATTTCGAAGATGATGCTCTGGACACCTACGAGGCGTCGCAGACGAACCGCAAGAACAGTTCGGGCTGAACACTGTCGGGGACGTAGGCGGCGTAGTTGTCCTCGAACGCGGCGACGCTCATCCGTGCGCCGCGCATGGGGTTCGTGAGCAGGAAGGAAGCGCGCTCGTTGTAGTCGGCGTCCCAGATCGAGACCGAGAAGAACTCATCACTGTTGAAGACCAGGCTGATCCGCTCACGATCGAGCCGCGCGGCCGCGATCACTCGTTCGACCCGTGCCCGCGGGACCTCTTCTCCCGTCGAGAGGAGCTCACCAACTTCGCCTGACTCGCCGACGGAGATGGCGAAACCCGCTCCGCTAAGCAACCCCCCGGGCACGACGCTCACGCGAGCGTCCGCGATCGCTCTCCCGCTCTCTCGAAAAACCGCGACCTCTCCATCCAGCGCGACGAAAAGGTGCTCCCCGTCCGTCGCGAGCGACTGGATCGCCTCGGTCACGTCCAGCGTTTGGATCGCGTCTCCGGTGAGGCTGGCGAACAGCTGCGCGACGCCTCCTTGTCGCGCGACGAAGGCGAAGCTCCCGCCAAAGGGGATCACGGCGCCGTCCACCCGGGCGGGCCCGCCAAGGTCGAGCGTCTCCGGTTCACGTCGGAAGACCAGCTCGTCCCGAGAGTCGCCAGGCTCGATCACGGCGATGCGGACGGCGCCGATGTCGGTCTGGGCGAGGATCAGTACGCGGTCACCGTCCGCGGCGTTGACGGCGTCGATGCGCTCGAACGCACCGCCTGCGCTCAAGCGCATGATCTCGTTCGGCGTTCCCAGTGAACCGTCTGCGCGTACCGCGTGAATCCAGACCGCCCCGAGCGACGCCTCGGTCAACGCGAAGCCGTTGCCCCAGCGAACAACGGTCCCGAGGCCGTCGGTGAGCGGCGGAGCGACGCGTCGCTCCGCGACGGGCTCGTCCTCGTCAAAGCGAGAGTCGCAGTCGGTGTCGACCCCGTCGCAGAGATCAAACGCGCCGGCGAAGATGTTGGGGTCCGTATCGTTGCAGTCCAGGCCGCCGCACTCGATGGGTGGATCCCCGTCGCCGTCACGGTCGACCGTTTCCGAAACGGTTACGCACGTTCCCGCGTAGCAGCGGGTGTCGCTACAGGGGTCGTCGTCGACGCACTCGATGTCTTCGGTGCAGGCGGTCGACATCGGGAGCGGCTCGGGCTCCACCTCCCGTTTCGAGCAGCCGTTGAACGACGGAGGTTGCAGAACGAAGAGAGAAAACAAAGCGAAGGCGACGGTGCGCATGAGGAGAGGTTACCGAAAAATCACCACAGAGCAGAGCCGACGCCTCGAACATGCGTTGAGCGTGATTCGAAAGAGGTGGGCGTGATCCGGTGTTGAGGTGGGTTCAGACCCGCCGTCCTCGAACCGAGGAATAGTATATCGATGGCGAGGGTGAGTGGATGGGCGGGGGCCGACCCCGGCGGCGAAACTCGCCCACCTCTTTCGAATCACGCTCTAAGCTGACCCGGTGACGCGGACGATCACCCAGACGATCAAGCGAACGATCGCGAATCGACGGCTCTTCGGATCGGGTGCCAAGGTTCTCATTGGCTGCTCGGGTGGACCGGACTCGGTCGCGCTGACCCACGCGCTCGCGCGACTCGCGGACGAAATCCAGGTTCGTGTTGAGGTGGCCTCCGTCGATCACGGGCTTCGCGCGGAGTCCGCCGACGAGGTCGCGCAGGTCGGACGTCTCGCGCGCGAGCTGGGGCTGCGCTTTCATGCCCTGCAGGTTTCGGTGACGGGGTCGCTTCAAGCGTCCGCGCGAGCGTCCCGCTATGAGGCGCTTTTGTCGTGTGCCCACCAGAGCGGCGCGGATGCGGTCGCGGTCGGTCACACCCAAGATGACCAAGCCGAGACGGTGCTGCACCGGTTGGTACGCGGAAGCGGCGTTCGAGGGCTCTCGGCGATCACGCCCGCGCGGGGAGATGGAGTGGTTCGTCCGCTTTTGGATGTCACCCGCGCCGAAGTCGAGGCCTACATCACCCAACACGCGCTCCCCGTTCTCCGGGACCCCAGCAATGCCAACCCACGGTTCACCCGCGTACGTGTACGCGAAGCGCTTCTCCCGCTCCTAAAGCAGGAGAACGGCCAGATCGTGGCGCACTTGGCCGCGCTCGCGGACGAAGCCCGTGAGCTCCGCGGCTATCTCGACGCGCAGGCCTCGGCGTTCTGCGAAGGTGAGCCGACCCGCCTTGGGCTCAGCGAGGTCAACAGCCTTGCACAGCCGCTTCGAATCGCGGTTCTGCGACGTTTTGTTCAGCGGTTTGGCGAGCCCAAGCGGAGCCACCTGCTCCAGCTGGACGAGGTGGTGGTTCGGCGGAACACGCAGGCGCAAGTGCTCCTTCCGGGTGGAGCGATCGCGTCGATTGAGGACGGGTGGCTCGTGACGCGGACCGAAGGCCTCACGAGGTCGGATCCCCCAAGGTGAGTCTTGGCCTTGCGCTGGGGTGCAACTGGGACCAAAGATTGAAGGGTGATCGACCACGTGATAGCAACCTTTGCGGTTTCTCCCGGAAGCGAGACGGCCGGAAGCGAGAGCACGGGCCAGTCGTCGCGGGGCGCGATGGCGAGGACCGAGAAGAGCACGAGACACTGACGTGAAGCAGAGCCACAAGACCCTCCTCCTTTGGGTCCTCTTGATCTTAATGTTCGTCGCCATCTGGAACCTGGTGGCGCGAGACGAACAACCCAAGAGCGTTCCCTTCAGCGAGTTCGTCACGGACGTCCGCGAAGGCAATGTTCAGAAGGTTAAGATCCAGCCGCAGGAGCACTCCGGTCAGTACGAGTACTGGCTCGCGAGCAACGCCGCCGCGACGGACGAGCGCGCCGAGCCGCGCACCAAGAAGGTGACGGTCGGCGTCCTGGGCGAAGCGACCAACCAGATGCTCCTCGATCACAACGTCCAGGTGGAATATCTGCCCGAGGATCAGCACGGGCTATGGACCAGCATCTTGGTGACCTGGCTCCCGATGCTCTTGCTGCTCGGCATCTTCTTCTTCTTCATGCGTCAGCTCCAAGCCTCCGGCGGCAAGGCGATGAGCTTTGGTAAATCGCGCGCACGCCTGCTGAACGAATCGCAGAACAAGGTCTCGTTCGCGGACGTCGCCGGGATCGATGAAGCGAAAGACGATTGCGAAGAGATCATCGCGTTCCTGAAGGACCCGAAGAAGTTCCAGCGTCTCGGTGGACGCATTCCCAAGGGCGTCCTGCTCATGGGCGCGCCGGGCACGGGTAAGACACTCCTCGCGCGCGCCATCGCCGGCGAAGCGGGCGTGCCCTTCTTCAGCATCTCGGGGTCGGACTTCGTCGAGATGTTCGTCGGCGTCGGCGCCTCGCGCGTCCGCGACCTCTTCGAGCAAGGCAAGAAGCACGCGCCCTGCATCATCTTCATCGACGAGATCGACGCGGTCGGTCGTCACCGCGGCTCCGGCCTCGGCGGCGGTCATGACGAGCGTGAGCAGACCCTCAACCAGCTCCTCGTCGAGATGGACGGCTTTGAGTCGAGCGACGGCGTCATCATCATCGCCGCGACCAACCGACCCGACGTTCTCGACCCCGCGATCCTCCGCCCGGGTCGCTTCGACCGCCGCATCGTCGTGCCGCGTCCGGACGTGAAGGGCCGCACCGGCATCCTCCAGGTCCACACGCGCAAGGTCCCGCTCGCTCCCGACGTCGACCTCGAGATCATCGCGCGCGGCATGCCCGGCTTCTCCGGCGCGGACCTCGAGAACCTCGTGAACGAGGGCGCGCTCCTCGCCGCGCGTCAGGACAAAGACTTCGTCTCGATGAACGACTTCGAGATGGCCAAGGACAAGGTCCTGATGGGCTCCGAGCGTCGCTCGATGGTCATCAGCGAGAAGGAGAAGCGCACCACCGCGTACCACGAAGCGGGTCACGCGCTCCTCGGTTGCTTGCTCCCCGACCACGACGAGATTCACAAGGTCACCATCATCCCGCGTGGTCCCGCGCTCGGCATCACGATGTCGCTCCCGAAGGAGGACCGCCTCAGCGTGACCAAGCAGTGGCTGCTGGGTCAGATCTCGATGATGCTTGGCGGACGCATCGCGGAAGAAGTGGTCTTTGACCAGCTCACCACCGGCGCGGCCGACGACTTCAAAAAGGCGACCCAGCGCGCTCGTTCGATGGTCACGGAGTGGGGCATGAGCGAAGCGCTCGGGCCGCTCGCCTACGTTGAGCGTGAAGAAGCCGGCTTCCTCGGCTCCTCGCATCACAAGGAGTACTCGGAGTCTGTCGCCAAGGAGATCGACGCCGAGGTCCGCCGCATCATCGGGGACCAATACACTCGTGCTCGCGCGCTCATTGAAGAGAACCGCGACAAGCTCGACGCCATCGCGAATGCGCTCCTCGAGCGCGAGACGATCGGTCGCCCGGAGCTCACCGCGATCATGAACGGAGACGACCTCCCGCCGCGTGAGCGCGTCGTGATCCCGAGTTACGCCGACAAGCGCCGCGAGGCCAAGGAGAAGCGCAACAAGGGCTCGATCTTCACGCCGAGGCCTCGTGAGGTTCCCAGCGCGAGCTGATTCATCCAAAGACGCGTCCCCACGCGTCGCGATCTGGGGCGTGCTGAACTGCACCCCAGATTCGTTTAGCGATGGGGGTCGCTATCTCAACGTCGAGGCCGCGGTCACCCACGGCCTCGCGCTGGTTAAGGCGGGCGCGGACGTGGTCGATGTCGGCGGAGAGTCATCTCGACCCAAGGGGGCGACCTACGGTGAGGGCTTCGAGGCGGTCTCCGCGGAGGAAGAAGCCGCGCGCGTCGTCCCGGTGATCGCGCGGCTCAGCGCGGCCGGGGTCTCGGTCTCGATCGACACGATCAAGCCTGTGGTCGCGCGAGCTGCGGTCGCGGCCGGCGCGCGCTTCGTCAACGACGTCTCCTGTGGGCGCGATGAAGGCCTCTTCGCGGTCGTCGCGGAGTCCGAGGTCGACTACGTGCTCATGCACACTCGCGGTCAAGGAGAGGTCTCCGTGGAGAACACGGCTTATGCGGATGTCGTCGGGGACGTTTTGCGCGAGCTCTTGGAGACGGCCGCGCGGGCCCAGCAATGTGGCGTTCCGCCCGACCGCGTCATCCTTGATCCGGGGATCGGGTTCGCGAAAACCGCCCGCCAGTCCGCCGCGCTGCTCGCTGGCACCGAAGCCTTGGTCGCGAGCGGGCATCGGGTCCTGGTGGGGCCATCCCGCAAGTCGTTCATCGCGGACCTGGCCGAGGCCGCCGGAGGTGAGCGACCGACTCCGTCTGAACGGGAGCCCGGGACCGCCGCGGCGGTGGCGCTCGCGGTGGTGGGCGGTGCCTGGGCGGTTCGCGTCCACGACGTTTCCGCGATGTTTCAAGCGGTACGCCTTGCAGAAGCGGTGCGTTATCGTGTCTCGTAGCGGAGCGGGACGATGATCGAGCTTCTTCAGCACTACCTCGGGGGGCTCAGCTCCTCTGTCGCCGCGTTCTTCTCGCGCGCGCCACAAGAGGTGCTGCGCGACTGTCTCGATATCGGCGTGGTCGCGACCGTCATCTATTGGGGCCTCGCGGTGCTCAAGGGGACGCGCGCGATGCAGATGGCGATCGGCCTCGCGCTGACCTTCGTCGCGTACATGATCGCGAAGACGTTCGGCCTCATCACGGTCTGGACCGTCCTCGACTCGCTGCTCACGTACATCGTCTTGATCGTCGTGGTCATCTTCCAAAACGACATCCGCCGGGCGCTCGTTCGCGTCGGCGCGCGTTCGTTCTTCCGCGGGCAGCGCACCGCGCGGGAGACGCAAGTGATCGAGGAGGTCATCAAGGCCGCCGCGTCGCTCGCCCAGAAACGAATCGGCGCGCTCATCGTCTTCGAGCGCGACGCGGGTCTCGACGAGTTCATCGAGAGCGGGACCGAGCTCGACGCCTCGGTCACCAAAGAGCTGCTCTACTCCATCTTCATCCCGAGCTTCGAGAACCCGATGCACGACGGCGCGTTGATCATCCGCGATGGACGCGTTTGGCAAGCCGGCGCGTTCCTGCCGCTCGCGGGCAGTCGCGACCGAAGCTTGGGCGCGCGCCACCGCGCGGCGCTTGGTCTCACGACGGAGACGGACGCCGTGGTGGTCGTCGTGAGCGAAGAGCGCGGGGCGGTGTCGCTCTGCTTCAGCGGAAACATCGTCCGCAACCTCGACAGCGGTTCGCTTCGCGATGCGCTCTTTGGTCTCTTCTACAAGCCGCAAGAGAAGGCGCGGAAGAAGGACAAGAAGGAAAAGGCGACGACCTCAAGCGGCGACGAGCGGGCCCCGATTCGCGCGGCTTCGGAGATCGCTGAGGAGAAGTCCGGCGGATGACCGAACGCTCACTGCTCGCGTGGCTCCGCAGCGCCGTCACGAACAACTTCGGGCTCAAGCTCGGCGCGCTCTTCGCGGCCATCTTGATGTTCTCGTTAGTGCGCGGCGCAGAAGACGCACAGCGCTCGATCTTCGTCGACCTGATCACGATTTTGCCGCCAGACTCCGCGGACCAAATGCTCGTGAGTGAGCTCCCCGATCGCGTCCGCGTGACCGTCAAAGGCAGCCGCTCTCAGGTCAACGATCTCGATCAGCTGAACGCGGTCGAGATCGACATCTCCGAGCAGGTGGGCGAGCGCTACTACTACTTCGCGGACGACGAGTTTGAGGTCCCGGCGGGCATGTCGATCGCGCAGATCGCGCCTGCGTCGATCCCGCTGCGTTGGTCCGCGCGGAAGAGACGCACCGTCCCGATCCGCGTCGCGCTCGGAGACTCGACCCCGCGCGATGGGCTTGCGCTGGGTCAACCCGCGCGCGTGGACCCCCCGGCGGTGACCATCGTGGGCGCAGCGGCGGAAGTGGATCGCCTCCGGAGCATCGAGACCGAGCCGATCGATCTGAGCAACTATGATGTCGGGAGAACCGAGCGCACCGTCCGTCTCGTGCGACCGCCGCAGTACGTGGAGTACGAAGAAGACGATCGCGTCGAGGTCACCGTCGAGGTCGTCCGTGATCTCGCCGAGCGCTCGCTCCCCGCGGTCTCCATCGAGGTGCCTGAGGGTCACGTGATCTCGCCAGAGCGCGTGACCGTCACGTTGCGTGGTGCACCATCTGAGGTGGACCTGGTCGATCCAGCGCACATTGTCGCGTTCATCGAGGTGGGCGAGCTGGAGCCCGGGGTGGAGTCCTCGACCAGCGTTCGTGTTCGCGGAGTCGCCGCTTCGATCGAGCTGCTGGGTGTGTCGCCGAACACCGTGACTGTGACGCGACAGCCCTAGTAGTCCTTCAGCGAGTCGGCTCGCGTTCACCTGCGTTCGCGTGCATACTCCGGGAAAGAGGAACTGATGTTAGAGCTAAAGCGCCTTCGCCAAGATCTCCAAGGAATCTCCACGACCGAGTACACGATCCTCCTCGTCCTTATCGGGGTCGCAGGGATCGGCGTCTGGATGGAGTTCGGCACGGCCCTCAAGCGCCTTATCTCGGGCGAGTAGCTCGAGCGCTCGGCGCGCTTCGCTCGCATCCACCGCGCGAGCGAAGCCTGGCGCCTTGAGCACCGCGACCTCGAACCGAGTTCGGCGTCGACCTTGAGGCGAGCTAGGCGTCGACCTTGAGGATCGCGTGGAAGGCTTCTTGCGGGATGTTGACGGAGCCGACTGACTTCATCCGCTTCTTGCCTTCTTTCTGTTTCTCCAAGAGCTTCCGCTTTCGGGAGATGTCGCCGCCGTAGCACTTCGCGGTGACGTCCTTGCGGAGCGCGCGAATGGTCTCTCGCGCGATGATCTTGGAACCGATCGCCGCTTGAATCGCGACCTCGTACTGCTGACGAGGAACGATCGTCTTGAGCTTCTTGGCGAGCGCGCGACCAAAGGGGAACGAGTTGGTCTTGTGCACGATCGCGCTGAGCGCGTCGATGCGGTCGCCGTTGATGAGCATGTCGAGGCGCACCAGCTGGTTGGGTCGATAGCCCTTGAGCTCGTAGTCCATGGACGCGTAGCCGCGCGTCACGGACTTCAGCTTATCGAAGAAGTCGAAGAGGACCTCGGCGAGGGGGAGCTCGTACGTGATGATGACGCGGTTCTGGCTCGCGTACTGGATGCCTTGCTGCTCACCGCGTCGCTGCTGACAGAGCTTGATGACCGCGCCGACGTAGTCGGAGGGCACGTGAATCGCGACCGTATAGTACGGCTCCTCGATCCGCTCGCGGTGCTCCGGCAGGCGCGAGGGGTTCTCGACCTCGACCATCTCACCGTCCCGCGTGTAGACGTTGTAGACCACGCTTGGCGCGGTCGTGATGAGGTCCAGGTTGTACTCCCGCTCCAGGCGCTCCTGCACGATCTCCATATGGAGCAGCCCGAGGAAGCCGCAGCGGAAGCCGAAGCCGAGCGCGTCTGAGGTCTCTGGCTCGAAGAGGAACGCGCTGTCGTTCAAGTGGAGCTTGTCGAGCGCGTCCCGAAGGTCGGGGTACTTGTCGCTGTCGGTCGGGAAGATGCCGCAGAAGACCATCGGCTTCACTTCTTGGAAGCCCTCCAGCGCCTCTTCCGCGCGGTTGTGAAGGTGGGTGATGGTGTCGCCGACCTTGGTGTCGCGGATGGACTTGATGCTCGCCGCGAAGAAGCCAACCGCGCCGGGTTCGAGCTTGTCCACGAGCGTCGGGAAGGGCGTGTACACGCCGACCTCGCCGACGTCGTACTCGGCGCCGGTCGCCATCATCTTGATCTTGTCGCCCTTGGCGAGCGTGCCGTCGACGACGCGGATCATGCCCATCGCGCCTCGGTAGCTGTCGTACCAGCTGTCGAACATCAGCGCGCGGAGCGGCCCTTCGACTTTCGCGGTGGGCGGCGGTACACGCCTCACGATCGCTTCAAGGATCGCTTTGACGCCTTCGCCAGTCTTGCCGCTGCACGGGAGGACCTCGTCGCAGTCGAGCCCGATGACCTCTTCGACTTCGCGCTTCACGCGATCCACGTCCGAGCTGGGGAGGTCCACCTTGTTGAAGACCGGGATGATCTCGAGGTCCTGCTCCAGCGCGAGGTAAACGTTCGCGAGGGTCTGCGCCTCCACGCCCTGGGTCGAGTCGACCACGAGGAGGGCCCCCTCACACGCGGCGAGCGAACGCGAGACCTCGTAGGTGAAGTCGACGTGGCCCGGCGTGTCGATCAGGTTTAGCTGATACTCAAGCCCGTCCTCAGCGATGTATGGGAGACGGACGCCTTGCGCCTTGATCGTGATGCCGCGCTCTTGCTCGAGCTCCATACGATCGAGGAGCTGGTCTTTTTTCTCGCGCTGCGTGATCGCGCCGGTCACCTCAAGGATGCGGTCGGCCAACGTGCTCTTGCCGTGGTCGATGTGCGCGATGATGGAGAAGTTTCGGATCCGCTCGAGCGGGACGGAGGACATGAGGTTCGCTTCTTGGCCGGAGCTGTGGGGTGGCTTGAATGACGGAGAGCAGGGGCGGCGTCAACTCGACGCGGGCTCTCTCGCTGATTGATGTGGACGGTTGACTCGCGTGCTCGCGCAGTCAGTCGGTCGGAATCGCAGGGTGCGCGATGCGGTCAGCGCTTGGCACCTGCATCGAGCGTGAGCTGACCCGGAAGCTCATGCTTGTGTTGCTCAAGCACGAGGTCGATCCCCTCGCGAATGTAGACCGCGACCGGGACCTTCGTTCGCTGGTGAAGCAGCTTGAGCTGTTCGTTTTGCTCAGGCGTGATGTACACGGTGGTGGAGATTTTCTTGCGGGCCACGGGTTCTCAGTGCTCGTTGGGGAGAGGTTTTTGGGGGAAATGCCGCCGCGCTGACCGCGGGGTCACGGGTAGGGCAGCGTGCACGCAACCGTAGTGTCCGTGAGGGTACATGGCAACATGTATACGGCCAGCGCACCGTTTCTCAGTCGATACGTGTCGAAAGTGATTCGGCTGAATTTTCCAAAGGGTTGAAGACACAGTGAGATTGGTTGCCGGATGAACTGCCAGCGCCCTATGCTGCGCCATCTAGAGCGTGGCCGCGAGAGCAGCCAAGTCGCCTTCGAATCCCTTTATTGGCCCAATTTCGGCTACTCACGAGCCCCACACGCATGCGCCACTCGACTCTCCCTGTCTCGCCCGCTCACTACGGGTTTCTGCTTTGCTCTGTGCTCGTCCTCGCTGGCAGCATTTTGGGTTGCAACAAGAGCGACTCGGAAGCGCTCGACAGCACGCTCCCGACCGGTTCCCAAGGGGATGAAGAGGTCCGCGAGCAGTGCGACGGCGCTGGCCAGACGGTCGACGTGAACAACGACGGTACGCCGGACATTCGGCACGTCTTCGCTGACGGACGACGACGTTGCTCGCAGTACGACATGAACTTCGACGGCATGGTCGACGTCACCCGTTTCTACGACGCGCAAAATCGCGCGCTTCGCGAAGAGCACGATTTCGACTTCGACGGACGGATCGACCAGGTCTCCTACTTCTCGGGTGGCGCGATTCAGCGCAAAGAGCTCGATACGAACTTCGATAACCGCTTCGATACGTTCTTGTGGTGCAGCCGAGGAATGGTGTCGCGCGCCGAGCGCGATCGAACCAACAATGGCGACACGGACACCTGGGAAGACTACGACGACGGTCTGCTCACTGAGGCGCGCTACGACGACAACAACGACGGCAACCCCGAGAAATGGGAAGTGTTCGTCAACGGTCGCTTGACCGAGATTCGGTACGACTCCGACAACGACGGGGAGGCGGATCGCCGCGAAGCGGTCGACGAAGAACAAGCGGGACCGCCGGATGAGCCCATCGCGTGTGAGGCTGGGGCGACTCGTCGCGCCCGCGCGGTGCAGACGCAGGCGCCGGCCGCCGATGAGCCGGCCGCCGATGAGGGGACGGAGACGGGCGAAGGCGAAGGGGACCCAGACGCGGGCGGCGATGACGCCGATACGGAAGACAGCGCGTCGGGCGACGACAGCACACGCGCGCCGTGGGAAGCGACCGGCGAGGAGGAAGCGGAATGAACCGCGTAGTGAACCTGAACGCCGGCTTGGCGTCGCTCATCGTGACCTCCTTCTGTGTCCTCGGATGCGGCGGCGGAGAGTCCGAAAACCGAAACACGATCCGCTCTGAATCACTCGACACGACGCAACGCGCGAGCGGGCGCTCGGCCGCCGCTTCGACCTCCTGCGACGTCGATCGTGAGCTTCAGGAAAAGGGCATCACCGACCCTTGCTCCAGCGAGTCACCGTCTACCGAGTCGAGCGAGTACGACACCTCGGGCGATGAGTACCCAGACGTCCGCAAGGTCTTCATGGTCGTCGGCAGCGGTCGCCTCGCGCGTCTCGTGTTGATCTGCCGCGAAGCGGACCTCAACGGTGACGGGAGCAAAGACGTCGTTCGTATTTACAACGCCGAGGGTCGCCCCACCTGCGAGGAGTCCGACCGGAATTTCGATGGCCGGATGGACGAGATCACGCGATTCGATCGCGGTCGCATCGTGACCCAGGAGATGGACTCGACGGCCGATGGCCGCGTCGACACCAAGATCTTTTTCGAGAACGGGCGCCCGGTTCGCTCGGAGCGTGACATGGGCGGGCGCAGCACCGCCGATCGCTGGCAGCCTGATCGCTGGGAGTACTTCGAGAACGGCCGCATGGTCCGTATGGGGACCGACCTCGACGGCGATGGTCGCGTCGATCGCTGGGATCGCGACGACGTTCTTCAGCGCCAGCAGCAGCGCCTGGAGCGTGAGCGGGAAGCGGCCGAAGCCGCGGAGGCCGAGTCTTCTCCCGAGTCCGAAGATGAGACCGACGAGCCCGTCGGCCCAGGCGAAGCGGGCTGAGCATGGCTCTTGAGCGCGTCCAGAAGGTCATCGCGCGCGCTGGGATTGCCTCCCGGCGCGCGGCCGAAGATCTCATCACCGCGGGACGCGTTCGCGTGAACGGCAAGATCATCACGCGCCTCGGCACGAAGGTCGACCCCATCCGCGACAAGGTCGAGGTGGACGGGCGCCGCGTCGTGTCCGAGAAGCCGGTTTACTACATCCTCCACAAGCCCCGCGCGGTCATGTCGACGATGTCTGACCCCGAAGACCGTAAGACCGTGAAGGAGCTCCTCCGCCGCGTGAAGGAACGGGTCTACCCGGTCGGCCGGCTCGACTTCAACACCAGCGGCGCGCTCTTGATGACCAACGATGGCGAGCTGACCGAGGCGCTGCTTCGTCCCGCCATGAGTGTCCCGAAGCTCTACGCGGTGAAGTTCGCCGGCGACATCAACGAGGACGAGCTCAGCTTGCTCCGGAACGGTGTGACGCTGGATGACGGGTACGTTACGCGGCCGACCGACGCCCGCGTACAGCGGGTCGAAGACGGCCACACCTGGGTGCACATCACGCTTCGCGAAGGCAAGAACCGCCAGATCATTCGTATGGGCGAAGCGATCGGGAACCGGGTGATGCGCTTGGTTCGGATGAGCTTCGCGGGCATCAAGACCGAAGGGCTTCGCCCGGGTCAGTACCGCCCGCTGAAGCAGCGCGAGCTTGAGCGCCTCAAGAAGAACTTCGTCACGCCGTACCGCCGCCGTAAAGCGAACGCGGCGCGCACAGAAGCCGAAGGCTTCGACTACGACGACGACGCGGACTACTGAGCCGCTCTAGGCCGTCAGCCCCGAGACTGAATCGCTACCTGAATCGCTACGACGTGGCCGCGCGGTAGTCGCGGCATTTCCCGACGTAGATCTCGGCGCCCTCGCGGATGCGTTGACGCTCGATGTCGGTGAGCGGGCGCTTGACCTTCGCGGGGCGTCCAAACGCGAGCATGCCAGGCGGGATCTCGGTTCGCGCGGTGACCAGTGAGCCGGCCCCAATGAGGCAATCATCTCCGATGATCGCGGCGTCCAAGACGATCGTTCCCATTCCGATCAAGACGCGGTCGCCGATGTGGCAGCCGTGCAGAATCACGGTGTGCCCCACGACGCAGTCGTCGCCGATTTTCGTTTCGGCCCAGCCGCCGGTCGCGTGGACGACCGATCCATCTTGGATGGAGGTGCGCGCGCCGACTCGGATCGGCATGACGTCGCCGCGGATGGTCGTCGAGAACCAGATGCTGCTCTCGGCGCCAATGTGAACGTCGCCGATGACGGCGGCGTTGGGCGCCACGAACGCGTCGTCGGCGATGGTCGGGGAGACACCGCGATACGGGAGGATGATGCTCATGAACGGACCTCGGTCGCGCTCACTTCATCGGAGCGCAGGGCGTAGGGAAGGGTAGAGAGCCCGGCGCCGATCGACGCGCCGATCGCGTCGGCGACCAGGTCGAGCAGCTCGGCAGAGCGTCCGGGAACGAAGGACTGGTGAATCTCGTCAGAGAGGCCCCACGCGCTCGCGACCAATGCACCGACGGCGGCCGTCCGAAGGAGCGAACGAGAGGGCCAGGTCTTGTGCGAGGCGTATCCGCAGAGCAGGCCCAAGATGGCGTACTCGACGAAGTGGATGCCCTTGTCTTTCAGCGGGAAGCGCTCGATCTCGGGGACGACCAAGCGCAGCGACGAGAGCACAAAGATGAGGAGCATGTAGAGCAGCGCGGGGAGCCACGGACGAACCCGCGCGCTCACGGAGAGCCTACGATTTTGAGGGCGGTCTTCGCCTTCTTCTTTTTGGGAACATCGATCGGGATGCCGCCGTCCATCCGGCCGAGCAAGCTGTGTTTGAAGGCGGAGACCACGGTCGCCTCGACCACCTCGCCGATCGGACGCGCACCTTCAGGCACCTCGACGTGAACGATTTCGTGGCGCTCGCTCCGCCCCGTGAAGCGCCCCGCGACCTGCTGGTTCTCACCCTCAATCAACACGGACACGCGGGTGCCGACGAGCGACGCCAGGTGGGCGTCTTGTTGCTCCGCGATGACCTCGAAGAGGCGCGCGAGCCGCTCGTCCTTGACGGCCTCGGGGACGTCGTCGCCGAGCGCGAGCGCGGCGGTGTGTGGACGTGGGGAGTACTTGAAGCAGAAGGCCGCGACGAAGCCAGCTTCCCGCGCGAGCGAAAGCGTCTGTTCAAAGTCCTCGTCGGTCTCGCCTGGGAACCCCACGATGAAATCGCTGGAGAGCGTGAGGCCGTCGCGCGCGGAACGCAGCAGGCGCGCGCTCTCGAGGTACTGCTCGCGGGTGTAGCGTCGCGCCATGCGCTTGAGCAAACGATCGCTGCCGGACTGCACCGGGAGGTGCACATGCGCCGGGAGCACGGCGAGCTCGCGGTGCGCGTCCACGAGCGCGGGGGTCACGTGTCGCGGATGGGGAGAGGTGTACCGGAGCCGCGTAAGCTCGGGGGCTTCGTCGGCGATGCGGCGCAACAGATCCGCGAAGCGCGAACGTGAAGGCGCGCGCTTGCCGCGAGGCTTGTCCGAGAGGTCTTCGAACCACGAGTTGACGGTCTGACCGAGCAGCGTGATCTCGCGGACCCCGCCGTCGACCAGACGCCGGACCTCGCCCAGGATGTCACTCGCGGGCCGGTAGCGCTCGCTCCCGCGGGTGTAGGGGACGACGCAGAAAGTGCACCGCTCGTCGCAGCCCTTCATCGTCGTGACGAAGGCGGTCACTTCTTCGTGTCGCGGGCGCGCCATCAGGAAGCTCGGCGCGACATCGTCGAAAACGGTCCGCGCGATCGGCGGCGCGCCGCGCTCTGCCTCCGCCACGAGCGTCGGCAGCTCAGGGATGTTGTCTGGACCGAGGACGACGTCGACGAAGGGCGCCTTTTTGAGCAGACGCTCGCCTTCTTGCTGGGCCACGCATCCGGCGACCGCGAGCGTCACCTGTCGGCCCTGCTCCTTGAGCGGCCGCAGGGTCCCTAAGAGGCTCATCAGCTTGTGCTCTGCCTTCTCGCGAACGCTGCACGTGTTGACGACGATCACATCCGCGAGGGTCGGACTGTCGGTCGGGGAGTAGCCCGCGTCGGCGAGGACCTCCTCCATCCGTCGCGAGTCGTGAACGTTCATTTGACAGCCGAACGTCTGCACGATGTAGCGCTTACCCATGATCGCCTGGGCATAGCAGGGGTGGAGCCTCTTTGCGAGCCCCCGGTAGGTCCCGATTTCAGGGAGGTGTGAAGCGTCCCTTCGCCGACGATCCCGCACCTCCGAGCCGCTGAAATGGTGCTACGGTTTTGGGTGTTGCGTCACAGGGCGCGGAGCTTGTCTTCGGCCTCTTTTTCCCCACCCCGACGTTGGCCGCGCTGCGGGTTCGTGTCGCGAATCATCAAGTGATCTTCCCTCTCTCCATTGTGCTTCGATCGCCTCGTCGGAACCGACGGCGCCGTCGTGTCTCCCCGATCGCGAGTCGGAAAGGGCTGACGCTCGCGCTGGTCGCGATCGCCTCGCTCTCGTTCGGCTTTGAATGGGAAGGGCGTCTCGCGAGGCTCGAGCGGGAGCTGTCGTCGCCTGATACCTCACGTCGTCGCGAAGTGATTCGGCTCCTGTCGGAGTATCCGGCCGCTGCGATCGAAGCGTCTGTGCTGCGCGCGCTCGAAGACGACGACACCGGGGTCCGCGCAGAAGCTGCCGAGACGGCGGGGCGGGTCAAGCTGATGGTGGCGGTTCCGCTCTTGATGGACTGGCTAGAAGACCCGGCGGCCGACGTTCGCCGAAGCGCGGTGAGCGCCCTCGGGCGAATCGGAGAACCGCGAAGCGTCGCCTCCATCGTTCGCGCGCTCGGTGACGCCAGCGCCGACGTGCGGCGCGCGAGCGTGAACGCGTTGGCGGCGATCGGCACCGAGGACGTGGTCGTGCCGATCCTCGGGCGCCTGGATGATGATGATCCGATCGTGCGCGTCGCGGCGGTCGCGGCGTTGGGCCGCTTGGGCGACGCCCGCGCGGTCGTGCCGCTTGTGGGGCGCGCGCGAGACGAAGCGCCACAGGTCCGCGTGGCGGTCAGCCAAGCGCTCGGTTCCCTCGGAGATACCCGCGCAGCCGGCGCGCTCGTGCAAGGTGTCGACGAGAGCAACTCGGACGTGGCGCTGGCGTGCATCGCGGCGCTTGGACGCATCGGATCGGATCGCGCGGTGCCAGCGCTCGTGAGCGCGTCGCGAAGCCCCGACGTGCGCAAGGCGCGAGCCGCGGTGGCGGCGCTCGGCGGAGTGGCGTCAGACCGCGCGCGCTCCGCGTTGGTCACGGCGCTTAGCTACGGACCGGTTCGAACGGTCGCGTCAGATGCTCTGGTTCGGAGGAGCGCGGAGGAGCCCGGCGTCCTCGTCGATCTGACGCGCGTGCTTCGGGTCGCGAGCAACGACGCGCACGTGACCGCCATCGCGCAAACCGTGACCCGGATCTTTGACGACCAGGAGGCAGCGGACGCCCGCGCCGAAACCGTCAACGCGCTGCTGGAGGTGCTCGAGGCGCGGCGCGGTTCTCGCACCGACGTCATGCTCGCGCTCGCGCGTACGCGTGATGAGCGCGTGCTCGTGCCGTTGCTCCTTCAGCTCAGCGTCGCGCCCGCGACGCGTCGCCCCGTGCTCGTCGCGCTCAAAGAGTACTTTCGACTTCGGGGGGAAGCGGATGGTCGCGCAGCCGACCCGTTGCTCGCGATCCTGAGCGAAGCGCGGCCGGAGAACAGGGCGTTGATCGTGGACCTGCTCGGCGCGACCCGCGCGGAGCGGGCGCTGCCGGTGCTCCGACCTTTGCTCACCCACGAGGCCCCCGACCTTCGCCGCGCGGCGGTGAACGCGATCGGGGCCATCGGAGACGCGTCCGGTGCCGACGCCTTGCTGCCCTTGCTCGAAGACGATGACCCCGCCACCCGGATGCGCGCCGCGGAGGCGACCGGTCGCGCCGCTTCGAGCGAGACCATCGATGCGTTGCTCGCGCTCTTGCGTCGGGAAGCACCCACCGATCGCCACGCGGTCTTGGTCGCGCTCGCGCGAGGTCTGGCGAGGCTCGAGAGCGAGGCCGAACCACCTCTCGCGCAAGAGTCCCGCGACGAGGTCACGACGCTCCTCGTCGAGTTCGTGAAGGGACGCGATGAAGCGCTCTCCCACCGCGCGATCGATACACTCAGCGCGTGGGGGAGCGAAGCCGCCGCGCGCGCCCTCTCGGAGCTGGCGACGGACGGGCCAAACGGAGCAGCGCGCCGCCTCGCGATTCAAGCTCTCGCCGGCGTCGACGGATCACGCGAACTGTTGGTGAGCGCGCTCAGCGAACCTCGTCTTGAGGCGGCCGCCGCCGCGGCGTTGGGGGACTCCGGGTCGGAGGCGGACCTTGAGGCGCTCACCGCCGCGCTGCGCTCGCCGTGGCCCGCCGGAGCGGCCGCCGCGTTTGGTCTAGCGCGCGCGGCGAGGCGCGGGGTGCTGACGGACGGCTCTACGCTCTGCGCAGAGACGACCACGCGGGATCCATATATCCGCGCGAACCTGGCGATCGTCTTCGCGATCACGCGGACCCGTTGTGACGAAGTGAACGTGGTCGATTGGCTCCAAGGAGATTCCCCCGTCGTGCGCGCGGCGGCCGCGCGGTGGGCCGCTGCCCTCGAGCTCGCGGAGGCCGAGCGGGCGAGCTGCGCGCTGGCGGATCTCGTCACGGTCGTTGCGGAAGCGTGCGCCGATCCCGTCATGCCCGAACTGGGCGAGGTCGCGGACGTCTACGCGTACGGCGCGAACGGTCGAGCGCTCCTGCGCGGGCGCTGGGTGGTGCTTCGGTTCTCGGATGGGACGGCGCTCGTGACGAAGGCCGACGCGAACGGTCACGTGCGCGTCAACCGCGCCGCCGGGGGGGCGTTGCTCCTGGATGATCCGATCACCACGCCGCTCGCCTCGCGGTGACACTCGCGCGGATGCCAGTTCAGAACTCTGTCGCGTTGGTGGTTCGGTGTCTCGCGCTGATGGCGCTGACGTTGGCGTCCCTGGGCTGCAAGACGATCCCGGCCGATGCCTACGGCGTCTACCGGCTCCGCGTTCACGGCGTGGAGGAGATGGACGACGAAGCGCTCAAGGCTTGCCTCGCGACCTCCGAGCGCAGCCGCTTCGGCTTTAGCCTCGGGAGCAGCGCGGACCCGGAGTGTGGGGTCGCGCCGTTTGATGGCGCGCGCGTGAACGTGCAGCTCTGGAGCTGGCCGTGGGCGGACTGGCCTCGCTTTGACCGCGCGGTCTTTCAGCGCGATCTTCAGCGTATCCAGCGCTGGTACCAAGCGCGCGGGTACTACGACGCGCGCGTTCTTGATGTGGAGCTCTCGCCGCAGAGCGCGAACCGGTCCGACCGCGTGACCGGCGATGGAGGCAACGCGGTCTGCGAACGCGACGACGATGACGAGGGGTGCCGCGTCGAGATCGACATCACGGTCGAAGAGGGCGAGCCGATCTTGGTCTCCGAGATCGTGACCGACCTCGACGAGGACGGGTTCGATCCGCGTGAACTCGCGGCGCTTCGCGGGCAGCTCGAAGAACAGGTTCAGCTGCGGGTCGGAGAGCGATTCGACGAGGCGCTCTACGACGCGACGAAGGTCGCGATGCTCCACACGCTCGGCGATGCCCACTTTGCGTGCGCGGAGGTGCGCGGCGACGTGAGGGTCGACCCCACCGAGAAGACCGCGCGGGTTCACTACGACGTGCGTCCCGGACGGCCCACCATCATTGGAGAGCTCACCGTGAGCGGGAACGAGGACCTCTCCGAACGCGTCATCCGCGCGGTCTCGTTTTTGGATCCGGGTGACGCCTACAGTGAGAAAAATCTTCGCGAGGCGCAGCACGAGATCTACGCGCTCGGCGCCTTCGCGAGCGTCGAGGTGACCGGGGTGCCGCATCGGGACGATGAAGGCATCTGCACGGGAGAGGTCGACGTCGATATTCGACTCACGCCGGGACGTCGCTTTCGCTACGGCCTAGGAGCGGGGATCGAGACGGGCCGAACGGTCACCGTGGGCGAAACCGAGAACGTCGAGCAATGGGACATTCACCTCGTCCTCTTCGCGGACCACCGAAACTTCTTGGGCGGACTGCGGCGGATCCGAATCGAGGATCGCCCGAAGCTGGTCTTCCCTGGGCTCGTGCGCCAAGGCGTCGAGCCCCCTTCGCCAGGTAACGAGCTTCGTCTCACGATCGAGCAGCCCTCGTTCATCGAGCGACGAACGGTCCTTTTTCACACCGCGCGCTGGGACGTCGGCCCGGACCCGAACCAGCGATTCTTCCGGCACGACCTGGACGCGGTTCTCGGTGTTCGGCGTACCTTCCTCGACGGCCGGCTCTCCTTCAGCTTCGGTGTCCACGCGAACGTCCAGCTGGGGACGGCCAACGATGGCACCGAGTCCGACTACCACGTGCTCTTTCTCGAGTCGCTCTTGCAGCTCGACCTCCGCGATGACGTCAAGCAACCGCGCTCGGGCTTCTACTTTCAGGTCGGCGTTCAGCAAGCGGGGAGCTGGCTCCCCGACGCCGCGTCGTCGTGGGACTACTGGCGCGTGACCCCGGAGGCGCGTGCGTATGTCCCGCTCCCGCTCGGTATGGTGCTCGCCGCCCGGTTCTCGCTCGGCGCGATGCTTGTTGGTGACATCAACGATGGCGCCCTCGACGAGGTCAGCCAAGAGCTCGGGCCACAGCGCTACCGGCTGCGCGGCGGAGGCGCGACGAGTCACCGCGGCTTCCCGGCCGGCTTCCTCTCCGACACAGGTGACCTCACCCCGAGCGGGACCCGCATCTACGAGCAGAACGATGGCGGTCTGCGGCGGTGGCTCGCGAGCGTCGAGCTTCGCGCCAACCTCACGCAGGACATCGGGCTCACCCTCTTCGCTGACTTCGGCGACGTGAACCGAGGCGACTCTTTTCGTTTTCGAAGACTACGGACCGCGGTGGGGCTCGGTCTTCGTTATCGAACGATTGTCGGTCCTTTGCGCCTCGATGTCGGGTGGCTGGTTCCGGGCGCGCAAGCGGTGGGGGTCGACCCCGCGCAGCGCGAGATCAAGGTCAATCTCGGCTTCGTGCAGTTCCCCGGCGCGGTGCACATCACGATCGGTGAAGCGTTTTGACGAACGAGCGCGATCGCCAAGACGGCCGAGTGTCAAAGCCACGGGTCGACGACCTCGTGCAGGCTGCAGAGCGCGGAGAGGTCCAGCCTCCCGAGCAGCGTGACGCGGTCGCGTTTGAGCAGCGCCTCGTGACCGACCGTCCCGAAGCGGACGAGCCTGCTCCAGCGGCGCCCAAGACCAAACGACAGCGCGCCGCGGGCGTGGCGAAGGGCGGCGCGGTGAGCGTGGTCTGGCTCGTGCTTTTTGGCTTCGCCTTGGTGGGGAGCGCCGCGTACCACCTGTCGACCGACCTCATGCGGGGCGCGGTCGCGGATGTGCTCAATCAATCGGTGAGCGGCTTAATCGCGGGGCGCCTCTACGTCGATCGGATCGAGGAGCTGACGCCGTGGCGGATCGTGGTTCGGGACGCCGCGCTCTTCGACGGTGAAGGGCACGAGGTCCTGCGCGCGGATTCGCTCGTCTTGGTTCCTGACCTCGCCGCCGCGCGCGGCGGAGTCCTACGCTTTTCCCACGCGGAGCTGCGCGAGGGTCACCTCACCTTGATCGACTCTGGCGACGGGATCCCGACCTTCATCACGAGTTTCGATCCGATCGAGCCTTCCGAGGACGAAGGCGAGCCCTTTCACGCCATCGTCGACGACCTTCATGTCGAGGACGTGAGCGCGAGCGGCGAGGTCCTCGGGCTCGGTGGACTCGAGGTCGAGAACCTCGTGCTCCACGGTCGCTTGGAGTTCTTCGATGAGGTCGACATCCAGATCTTCAGCGGCTCGGCAGACGTGCTCGCACCGTTCGAGACCGAGAACTCGCGGGTCGAGCGCTTGAGCGGACGGATCCGGAGCGAGCGTCATGAAGGCACCCGCCTCTACGCCGAGGTCAGCGCCGAGGGACCGCGAGGGCCGGAGCACGCCCGCGCGAACATCGTCTATGCGCTCCCACGGGAGGCCGACGCGAGCGACGAAGAAGCGATCGAGGAGCTCGATATCTTGGTGCAGGCGGCCCCGATCTCCGCCGAGTCGATCGTGGGGCTAGGGTATGAATGGGCGGGCGCGATGCAGGGGCCGATCACGGGCTACCTCCGGCTCTTCGGGCCGCCGACGGATCTTCGGATGCGCGCGAACCTGGAGACCGAAGGCGGGCCGGTGCAGGTCGCGGGGGCGTTGCCAGCGGGCGAAGACGTCGTCGTCACGTTGCGCACAGATGGGGTCGATGCGGGTCGCGTGCTCAGTGGTTTTCCGGAGCTCCCGGTACGCGGTGAGGTCACGATCCGGGTCGGCGCCGGCGACGACGGGGAGGCCACGCGCATGACGCTCGACCTCGAGCCGTTCGTCTACGACACCTTCGCGATTCCGACCTCGCGTGTGGAGCTCGCGCTCGAAGACGACGGCTTCCGGATCGAGTCGGTGGAGCTCCCGTATGGCGACGGCGAGATCAACGCGGAAGGGCACGTCGGTTACGACGGCTCCCTCGACCTGCGCGCCCAAGGACACCTGCACCTGGCGCGTGACCCCAACATTCAGCGCTACCTCCCGGGGGCGCGGGGGCGGGCAGAGGTCGATATGACAGTGCGCGGGACCGCCGATGACGTGCGCATCCGCGGTCGCTGGCGGTTGAGCAACGTTCGTTATGGACCCGTCGTCGCGCGCACCTTGGACGCGCGCGGGACCCTCGCTGGAGATCTCGCCGCGCCTTCGGTCGATCTCACGATCGACGGCGCGGGGGTGGAGGTGAGCGGGGTTCCGCTGGGGAACGGACAGGCGACCGTCTCGGGTGGGCCGAGCGCGTACGTCGTCTCGACCCGCTTCCGGCATCACGATGTTCGCACGGAGGCGGGGGCGCGCATCGAGCTGGAAGACGGATCGATGTCGATAAGCGCGGACCACTTGCTCGTCGCGGTCAAGGACGTGGTGTGGCGCGGGAACCTGTCGCGGCTCGGTTACCGCGGCGGCGCGCTCGACGTCTCGGGGTTCCGGATGAGCAGCGGTCCGCAGAGCGTGAACGCGTCTGGGACCTGGCGACGACGCGGCGACGACCAGTTCCGGGCGGAGGTTCGGGGCTTCGACCTCGCGACGCTCGAGACGCTCCTCGAGCGCGAGCTCGACGTCGCGGGTCGGCTCAGCGCGGATATCGGCGTGATGGGAGACGTGGAGCAAGCGCCAAGCATTCGGATCGAGCACGGCTCGATCGAGGACGGGCGCGCGTACGGGTTCGACGGCATGTCGTCGAGCTTCCAAGCCGCGATCGGAGGCGGGCAGGTGAGCGGCGATGTGTCGGTCACCTTCGTGGGTCACGGCAGCATCACCGCGAACCTCGCCGGTGTGGTCGAGCCGTTGCCCGACTTGGTCGACTCCCTCGCGACGGGTGTCTACGAGGGCGACGTGACGGTGCAGAACTTCGACCTCGTGATCGCGCGCCGGGCGGTCCAGCGCTGGCCGGATCTCACGGGTCGCGTAAACGGCACAGCGCATGTCTCCGGAGCAGTGGGTGCCCCGAGCTTCCGAGGACGGTTCGAGGTCGAAGAAATGGGCCTGCCTGAACCCTTCGATCCGATCTCGGTCGCGAGCGCGTTCTCGTACGACTACGGAACGCTCAGCGCGCGCGTGATGACGGGGGACGACTTTGGCGAGCTGGTCGAAGCGGAAGGGACGGTCGTCATCGATGTCCCGACCGTGGTGCGGCAGCCCGCGCTCTTGTTCGAGATGCTCGAGGCGTCGCCGTGGCGGATCTCGGCGCGCGTCCCGCCGCGTCGCGTGGACACCATGCCCGCGCCCGTTCGCGACATGTTGCCGGCGTCGCTCGGTTACGTCCGAACGTCTGCGAGCCTCACCTTGTCCGGCGGTATGTTTATGACGCAAGGCGAGCTGCGCTCGACGCTCGACTGGACCGGTGACCTCAGCGATCACCTCTGCGGCACCGAAGCCGCGCCGCGGGCATCGATCACCGCCAGGCTGACCGGGGACGAAACGGTCGCGACGATCCGCGGCATGATCGCGGACCGCGTCGTCCTGCGGGGACGCGCCAACGCGACGACCCCGGTGCACGACTGGTTGGTCGACACGAGCCGTTTCGTGTTGCCCGCGATTACGTTCCGAGGGCAGCTCGACGACGTCCCCATCGAGACCATTCCGTTCGCGTGCGAATACGCGCGGGGCAACGTGCACGCGGAGGTCGCGGGGCATGATCTCCTGACCGCGGCGCCGACGATCGAGGTCTCGATCGAATCGGACGGATTGCGCGCGCGGAAGCTCCTGCGCGCCCCGAGCACGGGCGCGGTCCTGACGCAGGTCGAGACGGTTCCGTTCGAGGTCACGATGCAGCTGCGGATCGACTCCGAGCAGGCAGGAGGAAGGCTGCGCTTCGTGGAGGTCGGGGGAGAGGCCCCGGTCGCCTTGGTGGAAGCGTCGCTGCCCATTCAATGGAGCGAAGAGGCGCACCTTCCGGACATCGACCTCGAGTCGACGCTGGACGCGCGCGCGGAGTTCGCGGAGTTCCCGATGCAAGCGGCGCTCTCATGGGTCCCGACCATCGGCGACGTGGAAGGGGTCATCTCTGGCACGGTCACGGCGAACGGTCCGGTCGCCAACCCGCACCTCGACGGGTCCGTGCAAGTGGCCGACGGTGGGTTCTCGTTGGAGAGCGTCGGGCAGCGCTTGAGCGGCGTGACGGGGACCGTCGCGGTCGAGGACGGGCGCGCCAAGATCGAGGACTTCCAGGCGCGTGATGGTGACGGCGTCGCGACGATCAATGGCGCGGTGGAGCTGAGCGGAATCGTCCCGGTGTCATCGGATATCGAGATCGTCGCGGACGCCTTCCCGATCCGTCAGGAGGGAACGGTGGTCGCCGCGTTGACGGGGCAGAGCCACATGAGCACGACGTTTGTCGAGGGCGGGATGACGGCGAACCTCACCGTGGATCGCCTGGACGTCCGCGTGCCCGCGGAAGGCATGAGGGCGCCTCAAGACCTGGCCCCGCACGCGGACGTCAGCGTGGTGGGTCACGAGACCCAGCTCGCTGAGACGGTCGACCCTTACGTGTTGAACCTCCACGTCGACGCCGAAGACCCGTTCCAGGTTCGGAGCCAGGACTACTCCGCGATGCTCACGGCCTCGCTTGACGTCCGCTATGTCGATCCAGAGTTTCACGTTGGCGGTTCGGTGGATCTGCGGCGCGGGTTCTTCGAGGTCTTCGGCAAGCGCTTCGATGTCTCGTCGGGCACGCTCAACTTCAATATCGCGGACGAAGGCATCGACCCGTTGGTCGACCTCACCGCGGTGCACCCGCTGCGCTCTCCGGCCGGCGAGAGCGTGACGGTGAACGCGCGTGGGCGGCTCTCGAACCTGGACGTCCGCTTCACGTCGACAGTCACCAACGACAAGAGCGAGATCATCGCGCTCCTGGTCGGCGGTGGTCAGCGCAGCGCGAACGTCACGTCGCAAAACGCGCAACAGGAAGCGGCGGACTTCGTCGCGGGGATCGCGGCTGGCGTTCTCACGCTGACGCTGCGGGAAGAGTTCGGCGAGTACATGCCGCTCTTCGCGGTCGAGGCCACCTCGCACGGCGCGCGCATCCGGGCGGGGTACAACTTCGATCACCTGCTGCCGGATGTGCTCCGCTCGGTCGTGCGCGGCTTCTACATCGAGGGCTACTACACGACCGACCGCGACGATGACCGGACGACCGGGCGACGCCAGACGGGTGGCTTCTTGATGGAGCTGCAGTTCCCGCGGAACATCGTCGGCACCGGGACCTTCGCGCCGCCGAACAACTGGGCGATCGACTTCACCTGGGAGCCGTGATCACCACGTGATCCTGGTGCCGTTGAAGCGTCGCGCTTGGCTGGACGTGTTGAGGGGACGGCTCGCGAGCCCTTGCCTTATTCGCGTTCGCTTGTGGATCCGGTAGACCAACTTCACGAGACCGGTGATGCCGACCGACCACGCGCTCGCGGCGAGGAGCCCAGACCACCGCATCGCGCGGCAGTCGCCACAGAGCCTGCCGTTGAGGACGGTCATGTAGGAGAAGAGCCCGCTCATCCCGAACCCCAGCGCGACCAAGAGCGCGGGACGTCGCAGGTTCACGGGGCGGAGGGTCAGTCGTGAAGGCGCGGACCCTTGGGTCAGCTGAAGAGGAGCGGGATCACCCGGGCAGCGCACCTCCACGTTGACCGAGGTCGGTTCTTCTTCGCAGATCGGCTCGTCCGCCTCCACCGTCACCCGCACCTGAGCGGCCGCGTGGTCGGGAACCAGGGCGATGAAACAGCTGATCGCGAGCGTCAGCAGGAGTGTCCGTCGGAACGTCATACCGCTCGACTCAGCACTCTTTGTGCCAGCGCGCCCGAGCGGCTTCGCGAGCGACGCGAACGCGAGACCGCCGACTCTGTGTCACGCATGCGTCACAGTGAGACCTCTGGTTCTCGATGCGCAAAAGTCCGTGGCAGGCCGCGCGGTCTCATGCGAGCCTGCTCGCGTTGCGGCATCGCTGGATCGCGTTCGCCAGGAGGTTCGAGTGAGAGAGCTGTTCGGCACGGATGGAATTCGCGGCCTCGCTAACGCGGGCAACATGACCCCCGAGATCGCTTTTCGGATCGGCGCCGCCGTGACGTACCAAGCGCGACGACGCGTGAGCCACGCTCCTCGCATCGTGATCGGGAAAGACACGCGGCTGTCGGGCTACATGTTCGAGACCGCGCTGAGCTCCGGCGTGTGCGCCATGGGCGGTCGCGTGATGCTCTCGGGTCCGCTCCCCACTCCCGCGATCGCGCACTTGACCACGAGCATGCGCGCGGACGCGGGCATCGTGATCAGCGCCAGCCACAACGCTTACCAAGACAACGGCATCAAGATCTTCGGGTCTGACGGCTTCAAGCTTCCGGACGCCACGGAAGAAGAGATCGAGCAGCTCATCAAGGGCAAGCGTCTCGATGAGGATCGCCCGACGAACACTGAGGTGGGCCGGGCGGCTCGTCTGGACGACGCGCCGGGTCGCTACGTGGCGTTCGTGAAGAACGCGTTCCCGAAAACGATGACCCTGGACGGAGTCCGGATCGTCGTCGACGCGGCTCATGGCGCGGCCTACCGCACCGCGCCGCTCGTCTTCTCCGAGCTCGGCGCCGACACTCACCCGATCGGCGTCAAGCCGGACGGACGCAACATCAACGATGGTTTCGGCGCGCTTCATCCGGAGCAGTGCGCAGAGAAGGTGATCGCGCTCGGCGCGGACCTCGGGATCGCGCTCGATGGGGACGCAGACCGCGTGATCGTCATCGATGAGAAGGGCCAAATCGTTGATGGGGACGCCATCATGGCGCTCTGCGCGACGCGCATGATCGCGCGTGGGGAGCTGGCCCACAACACGCTGGTCGCGACGGTGATGAGCAACTTGGGGCTGGAGCGGGCGCTCACGAACGCGGGCGGAACGCTCCGGCGCGCGGGCGTCGGCGACCGCTACGTCGTGGAGATGATGCGCGCCAACGGTTACAACTTCGGTGGCGAGCAGTCCGGTCACTTGATCTTCTTGGACCATGTGACGACCGGCGACGGCTTGGTCGCGGCGCTTCAGGTCCTCGCGATCGCGCTCCGCGAAGAGCGACCTCTTTCGCGGCTCGCGCGCGAGGTGATGCAGCGCGTCCCGCAGGTGCTCCTGAGCGAACGTTTCGAGCAACGCAAGCCGCTCAGCGAGATGACCGCGACGCGCCGCGCGATCACTGGAGTGGAAGAGAAGCTCGGCAACGAAGGCCGCGTGCTGGTGCGCTGGAGCGGCACCGAGCCCAAGCTCCGCGTGATGATCGAAGGCCCGGCGGAAGACCTCATCACGCAGCTCGCGAGTGAAGTGATGGAAGCCGCGCGCGCCGACTGCTGAGCTGGCATCGCCGCCGTCGGTCTCGAAGACGACGTCTCAAGAACGTGGCCTCAAGTCGTGACGCGAGGGCGTGCCTAGCCGCGCGGCGTCTCCCCGTGGATGTAGAGAAGCGAGCCTTTGTTCTCGTCGGTCGGGTACCCCACGTGCCATCCTTGTGGCACGTGCGGACCGCTCCAACTGTAGATGTAGCGCGCGTCCTGAGGCGCGAGGTTCACGCAGCCGTGACTTTTTGGCCGTCCGAAACGTCCATGCCAGAAGGCAGAGTGGAGCGCGTAGGCGAGCTGGAAGTACATCACATACGGAACGTCATCGACGGAGTAAGGGCCGTCGAAGGCGTTGTCCCCGTCCATGGTGTGCGTGAGATGCTTGCTGCTGATGCGGAAGACCCCAGTCGGTGTTTCGTGGTTCAGCTCGGCGACGTCTTCCCGCTTGATGCGGCCGGTCGAGACAAGCGTGGCGAACACCGGCACCGTGCCCTCGTAAGCGACCAAGGTCTGCTTCTCGAGGTTCACGTCCATCCACTTGTTGTCGCTGTCCCCGCTCATCTCGGCCGTCACGCGATCCGGGATCGCGGTCAAGACGTCGACGCGGCGGACGTCGTACTCGCGGAACCAACGGCCGTCGTGGGCGCGCAAGAAGGTGTGACTCCCTTGCTGGCGGGTCTCGTGAAAGACGAAGCCCTCGCGATCGGTGGTGCGCGCGGAGCGACCCGAGGCGCGCGCGAAGCGACCGCTGCGGGGGTGGATCGTGTACGCCACCGCGCCGCGCCGGGTGACGAAGCCAAAGCCGAGCATCTCGCGAGAGGGAGGCGGCTCTTCGGCTTCTTCGGTGCCGGTCTGTTCGGTCTCTTCGGTGTCGGCCTCGTCGGCGCTTCCGGTCTCGCCTCCCGCGGCCGCTTCGGCGGGCTCAGTCGGCGGCTCTTCGGGCGGCGCTTCGGGGGCGCCGTTTTCGGCACGGGCGAGGGCGATGAGCTCCTCAGGGACCTCAAATCCCTGGAACGAGCTTCCCTCGCGTGGACGGACCGAGTTCCGCGGCACGAAGCCGTTGTCCTGCGTGCGCCAGTAGCGTCGTGGTCCGCGGCGGAACTGCCGGTCGAGCGCAACATAGAAGCCCATGGTGAGTGTTCGTCGGACGATGCCGCGTCGCTCGCCGCGAAGGCCAGCGAGGGTCTCGACGGGTTCCGGTTCCGTCGGCTCGTCCGGCGCGTCCATCGCGGTAGGCGCAGGCTCTGGTGCGGGGGCCGGGGCAGGGGCGGGCGCTGCCGCGGCCATCGCGGTCGGATCTGGAGCTGCGGTGCCTGATTCAGCCGATGCCGCTTCCGCCGCTGCGCGTTGTTCCGCGATCATCCATGCGGGCCGCCAGCCCTCGTGCTCCATTGCTTCTTCATCGTTTGGGAGGCGACGGTATTGTGGTGTGCGCCGACGAATGTACCCGTACTCATATGGCAGCGGCGCTTCGAGGTCGGGCTGCCGAGCGCGGATCGAAGGAAGTCGCCGACCGAGAAAAGGAATGACGTCGCGTCCTGCACAAACGAACCCGCCGGTCGTGAGCTCGTACCAGCCCTCGTCACACCCAGTTGTTCCGACCGGGTTCGCGGTCGTGGCTTGGAGAACGGTTCCGGCGCGCAGGTACCCAATGCGCGCGGACTCACGATCCGCCGCAGCCCGGACCGCGACCACAAACCGCTTGGCGAAGATGCGCTTGGGTTCCGCGTCTTCGTCTTCTTCCACAGCGGCTTGTGCGGCTCCCGCTTCCTCGTCGGCGGCTTCGGGCTCATCGCCTTCGCTCTCGCCTTCCGGGTCGTTGTTCTCGGGGTCGGCGCGGCGACCTTCCACTTCGCGATCACTCTCGATCGGTTCGGGGTTGGACCCCTCCTGGCACGCGACTAACGTGACGACGGCCATGAACGAGAGAAGCGTCAACAGTGCGGGCTTCATCGGCACCCGTGGTCACACGGCAGCGACGAGCGGTCAACCCGAGCGAGGCGGGAGTTGAGCCGCGGCGTTCTCATAGGGTGGGCAGGGTCGCTTTTGGTGCATCTGGCGATCGTGGTTTCGCTGGAGTGGACCGCGATTCCCGAGGTGGATCTGTCGTTTGAGATTCCGCTCGAGGTCGAGTTCGGCATGAGCGAGGCGATGGCCGTTGTGGGGTCTCCAGCGCCGCCTGAGGAGGAACCGCCCGCCGCCGACCCGGCGGTGGACCCTGCTGCGCTGGATCCCGCGGGAACGAGCGGTGAGGGGCCTGACGCGGGTCCGCCGGAGGACACCGCGCCGCCAGAGGACACTGCGCCGCCAGACGACACTGCGCCGCCAGAGGACACCGCGCCGCCAGAGGACACCGCGCCAGAGGACACATCACGCCCAGACACGGCGAGGCCCGACACCGCACGGCCTGATACCGGGCGACCTGATACCGGGCGACCTGATACCGGGCCAGCGGACACCGGACGTCCTGACACGGCGCGGCCTGACGCGGGTCCAGCGGACACCGGAGCGTCTGACACGGGCGACGGGCGTGCGCTTCAGGCGAACAACGGCGTCGGAGAGCGGAGCGCCTCCACGATTCCGCCCGGGGCACAGATCGCCCTCCGCATGAATATGTCCGAGGTGAGGCGCTCGCCGTTGGCGCCTCAGGTGCGGAACCTCCTCGGCGCGCTCCCGGACTGGGACGCGATTTTGGGCGGATCAGGGATCGAGCCCGTCGATGATCTGGAGCGCTTGCTCATCGCGACCCCCAACCTTCGCCCGCGCAGCTTCGTCATGGCGGGGAGCCACGCGAAGGGCCCCGGGTTTACGCGTCAGGTCGTCGCGCGCTTCTCCACTCGCCAAGGGGTCTCGCCCCGCTGGCAGACGCGACGTGATGGCGTCTCGGTTGCCGCTTGGCCCAACCGCGCCGCCACTCAACGCGTGATCGCGGAGCTCTCACCGCGACACTTCTCGATCTCGCGCCGCCGTGATCTGGAGCGCGTGATCGCGTTGGCGGTCGCGCGAGAGGAACGCGGCGAGGATGAAGATGTGGAAGACGCCCGCGGGATCGACGCGCTCTTGTCCATGGGCGCGCGCGAAGCGGTGAGCCTCGAGATCGAAGGCGCGCGGCGCTACGTCCGCGGCGGGATGAGTCGCTTCGTACCGGAACGCGGTCGGGTCGCGCTTGCCCACACCTCGCCGTCGCGGATTCAGATCCGCGCGCTGATGACCTTCGACGACGAAGACGCTGCCCGCGCTGCAGAGCGCTTTTGGGACCGCAAGCGGCGGCAGTTCGCGTCTTCCGCCCTGATGATCGCGACGGGCATGAGCCGCGCGCTTCTGTCGCTGACCTCGGAGATTGAAGGGCCGCGTGTCCGCCTGCGGGGAGAGCTGACGATCGCGCAGGCGCGTTTGATCTTCGCGCAGGTACAAATGATCGCGGCGGAAGACCGGCGCGCACGCGAAGCGCGTCGGCGACCCGGCGTCCAAGACGATGGATCGGTGGCTTCAGAGATGCGCGGCGCGGAGACCCGAACCGGCGGCACAAGCGTCACGACACGGATGTCGGTTGGAATGCGTCCGACCATCATGGTTCGGCCGTCGCAGATGACGCCTCCATCGATGTCCTCAATGAACCCGTGAACGCGCCCCCAAGAGCCTTCCGTTCAGCGAATGCAGCGGGTTCAGAAACAAGAGCAGCGTCGAGCAGCGGTTAAAGAGAAACGGGACACCTGATGTCAGGTATCCCGTCCTCTACTGAGCCGAACGCTCAGCGCTCATGAAGCGATGTTCAGGCCACGAGGTCCTTGAGCTTCTTAAGCGGGGTCGCGCGGACCTTCTTGCTCGCCGGCTTCGCCGCGAACATCTGCTTTTCCTTCGTGAAGGGGTTGATGCCCTCACGCGCCGGCTTGGCGGGAACCTTCTTGATCTTCAGCTTAAGAAGATCCGGGATCACGAACTCGCCCGGACCGTTACGGCCGGTGAGCTCCTTCTTGATCATGTCTCGCATGTCTTCGAAGATCTTCGAGACCTGCTTTTTCGAGAGTCCCGAGCCTTCCGCCAGTTCGGCGATGATCTGGGCCTTCGTCATCCGCTTGCGCTTGGTCGCTGCCATCGCGTCCTCCTCATTCGTGTGCTTTTTTCCCGCCAAATAAGGGGTTTAAGCGGCGGGGGTTCAACTGAAGGGCTCTATGCATCGTGTTTTCCGCGGTGACAAGAACATTCGCGCGTTTTCGACACGATTTTTCGCTCAACCCGTATTTGTGCCGGCACTTGGAGAACCAGGACTTCCCATTCGTGGACATGGTCTGGAGCCCGATTACCAACACCGAATCCACAGTGCAGGTTTCGTACGGGTGACGCGGTGCGGCAGAGCGAGCCCGATGCTCAAGGTGCTGATTTGAT
Organism: uncultured bacterium; assembly: GCA_938024995.1. Classification (GTDB taxonomy): domain Bacteria; phylum Myxococcota_A; class Polyangia; order Polyangiales; family Houyiibacteriaceae; genus CALJDU01. The sequence continues at coordinate 185,019 of CALJDU010000012.1, read as the reverse complement.
GAAGGAAAGTGACGCTAGGAGCCTTCTCTTTTCCTGGGTTTGTTCAAGCGGTGTGCAGCAAGACAGAGCTTTCCCACAGGCTCATGTGGACTTCGCTGCGGCCCGTAGCCCATCCGTTAGGGCCATCATTCTGCGCTCTTCACCCCGATTGCGGTGATCAAAGCCGAGGAGGTGCAAAAGCCCGTGTGCGAGGAGGAACGTGACCTCTTCGACGATCGCCCAGCTTCGCTCTTTCGCCTGCCGACGTGCGGTGTCCACCGAGATGATGACGTCTCCGAGCAGCGGCGTATCGGGCATCACGATCCCTTCCGCGACCTCCTGAAACGCGAACGCGAGGACATCGGTGGGCTTGTCGTAGCCACGGTACTCCCGGTTGAGCGCGTGGATCGTCTCGTCGTTACACAACAGAATCGACAGCTCACGGTGGTCAAGCTTGAGGGCCAAGAGCATTCGCTCACCGCGTCGTCGCACAAGGGAAGGCGCCACGCTTCGTCGCTTCAGACCGCGCGTGCTGACCAAGACCGGCATCGCGTTAGCTCTGCGGCGAGAGAATGCGCTCGATCGTCACGTTGTCGTACTGGCCCGCTCGAAAAGACTCATTTCCAAGAAGCGCGCGCGCGTCTCGGGTGGCGATCGCCTGTGGCGCGATCACCAGTCCCGCGAGAATTCGGTCCAACGTGAGGAGCGCTTGGTGTCGAATCGGCGCGAACGTCGTCACGGTGAGCAGGCGATCCGCGTCATCGGCAGGCATTGGGGAGCCAGGTTGGACCGAAGCCGCGACGCGAACGCTGCGCTGGGGCGATGAGGGCCAGCGCGCATCGGTAATGTCTTCTGCGTGCTTGTCCTTGGCTCGGACGACGACCCCAAGCGCGTGACCGCTTCCAGCGAGCGCGCGAACCTTCGGCGGGAGCGGCTCTCCGCTCGCGATCCGGAGCTGAAGCTCTACAAGATCGAGACCCGTGACCATTTCCACTGCCGCGTGCTCTCGGGGGAGGCCAAGTTCCACGCCGACGATGAAGAAGCGCGCATCGACATCGAGGGCGAGCCGAACCCGGACGAGCCCGACAACCTCGAGCTTGGACACGAGACGGGCGCAGACGTCGAACATGGCCTCACGGATCGCTTCGCCGTCGCCTCGGAACGTGAGCGCGGCCGCCGGACACTCGTGAACCGTGGAGGTCTGCTCCAGGTCCAAGATCGGCGCGACGTCCCCTTCGCCGTCCGCGGCGACGAGAACGTCGATGATCCGGCGGCGCGGGAGGGCGCGCTCGACCCAGCTGTGACCCTGAAAGCCATCCATGACCTCATCGTCGTCGTCGCAGATGGTGTCCGTAGCGCCTTCGCCCGACAAGAGGACGGGGTAGCCGAGGTCATCGGCGATCGCGATCGCGCCCGCGGCGTCTTGCGCTGGCCCGCCCGGCAAGACGCGCACTTCGGCGGCGCCCGCCACGCGCAGGAGAGTCGCGCGTGAGCGAAGCGAGGTGAGAACGTCCGGGTCGATCCCCACGTACGGTGTCCCGCTCGCCTCAAGCGCGCGGGCCAGTTCCTCGTCGGGCGCGTAGCCCGGGTGAACCGCGTCGGCTCCGGTCTCTTCGATCGCCGCGAGAACGGCTTCCGCGCTGATGCTCTCGCCGTCGACCTGGACGACCGCGTCCGTGGCATCCACGTGGACGCCAGTCTTCGCGGAGCTCAGCGTTATCGCGCGGACTCCGAGGCGACGACAGGTCCGGGCGACACGCGCGGCGGCTTCGCCTCGCTGGGTGATCAAGACAGCCGAAAACATGACGTCGTAATACCACTATCTCTCGGAGTCTGAGTCGCAGACTCCTCTGGCTTGTTGGGGAGTCTGCGGTGTGGGCTTCTCGTGCTGGCAGGACGGGGCTTCGTGGACCTGTGTTGACAGCATCGGTCCGCGCACAATAAGCCGATGTCATGACTGAGATTGTCGCGCTGTTCGCTCGGGAGATTTTGGATTCGCGGGGGAACCCGACCGTCGAGGTCGAGGTGGAGCTCGCCGGCGGTGCGGTGGGACGCGCGGCGGTGCCCTCGGGCGCGTCGACGGGTGAGCACGAAGCGCTCGAGCTGCGCGATGGCGATCCGAAGCGTTACCTCGGCAAGGGGGTGCTCAAAGCCATCTCGCACGTCAACGATGAGATCGCTCAGGTCGTGGTGGGGCTGGACGGACTCGACCAGACATCGGTGGACCGCGCGATGCTTGAGCGCGATGGCACCGACTCCAAGCGCAACCTGGGCGCGAACGCGATGCTCGGGGTGTCGATGGCGACCGCGCGCGCGGCGAGCACGCTGATCGGCATCCCGCTCTTCCGTTACCTCGGCGGCGCGCAGGCGCGCGTGCTCCCGACGCCGCTCATGAACATCATCAACGGCGGCGCGCACGCCGACAGCGGGCTCGAGATCCAAGAGTTCATGGTTGTCCCGTCGGGCGCGCCGACGTTTCGGGAAGGCCTCCGTGCCGGTGCCGAGGTGTTCCATCACCTCAAGAAGATCTTGAAGAAGGCGGGCCACGCGACCAGCGTGGGTGACGAGGGCGGCTTCGCGCCGCGCCTCAAGACCAACCGCGAAGCGCTCCAGAACGTCGTCCGCGCGATCGAGGCGGCCGGCTACGCGCCGGGCAAGGACATGGGCATCGCGCTCGACTGCGCCGCGAGCGAGTTCTTCGACACGGAGAGCAAGCGGTACACGCTCGACAAGAAGGAGATCGACGCGACCGCGTTGATCGACACCTACATCGACTACTGCAAGGACTTCCCGATCGTCAGCATCGAGGACGGCATGGACGAGAATGACTGGGAAGGGTGGCGCGAACTCACGGAGCGCCTTGGCGATGAGGTTCAGCTGGTCGGCGATGATCTCTTCGTGACGAACGTGAAGCGTCTGCGCCGCGGCATCGACATGGAGGTCGCCAACTCGATCCTCATCAAGGTCAACCAGATCGGGACCATCACCGAGACGCTGGAGTGCATCCGGCTCGCGACCCAGAACGGCTACTCGTCCGTCATCAGTCACCGCAGCGGCGAAACGGAGGACACCTTCATCGCGGACCTCGCGGTCGCGACCGGGGTCGGTCAGATCAAGACCGGCTCGGCGTCCCGCTCGGAGCGCATCGCGAAGTACAACCAGTTGCTTCGCATCGAAGAGCTCTTGGGAGACGGCGCGGTCTACGCGGGCGATACCTGCTTCGCTTGAGCGCGTCGCTTCGCATTGAAGAGCTGAAGCGCGACCACGTCGCGCGCGCGCTGCGCGTCACGCACGCGCCGTCTGGCCTCCACGCGCTCATTGTTCTGGACGAGCTCTCCCTTGGTCCAGCCGCGGGCGGAGTGCGGACCCGTGTGTACGAGAGCGAAGACCTCGCGTACGAAGACGCTGCGCGCTTGGCCCGCGCGATGACGATCAAGTGCGCGCTCGGCCATCTCGACGCGGGCGGCGGCAAGACCACCGTGCTCCTTCACGAAGGTCTCAAGCGGAGGGACGCGTTTCGCGCGCTCGGCGAAGCCGTGGAGTCGCTCGGCGGGGAGTACCACTGCGCGGGCGACCTCGGGACGACGTCGGCGGACCTCGCGGCGATGGCCGAGACGTGTTCAACGGTGCACCACGACGAAGCGCCGCTCGCGAAGAGCGTGGCCCGCGGGATGCGCCGCTGCGCCGAGGCGATCGCGAACGCGCTGGAACGTGACCTCGCGTCGCTTCGCCTAGCGGTGCAAGGCGTGGGCGCGATCGGCGAGGCGGTCGCGCATGAGTTTCGCGATCACGAGATGTGGATCGCGGACCTCGATCCGGAACGCGCGGAACGCGTCGCGTCAGAGGTGTCCGCGACGGTGGTCGAACCCAGCGCGATTTTGTGCGCCGACGTCGACATCCTGATGCCCTGCGCGGTCGGGGGCGTGATCACGGAGCAAGTGGTCCGCGACATGCGCGCGGTCGCGCTCTGCCCGGGCGCGAACAATGTCGTCGCGGACGTGGGCGGAGCGCATGCGCTGGTGGTGCGTCACATCGCTCATGTTCCCGATACGGTTTCCTCGGCCGGCGCGGTGATCGATGGGATCGGTCGTACCGTGATGGGCCTGAGCAATCGCGAGCCTTTGATCGATCGGTTGCGCGAGGTCGCCGCGCTCATCCTTGACCGCGCCGGCGAGCGAGCAGACGTGGTCGCGGCTCAGATCGCGATGCACCACATTCGCGAGGTCCGCGAAAGGCGCGCGTAGGTCTCGACGCGTGCGCGCGAACGCTTTTCTTTCTCACGCTATTCCTGCTCGGAGCCAAGCGGAACCGGCCGAAACGACCCGGCGGAAACGCGCTGACGAACAGGTCGCGCGAAGGCGCTTGTGCGGTTAGGCTCGCCGCGCCGTGCACATCTTTTTGACCATCCCTTGGTTTCGTTTGGAGCCGTGGAACATCCCGCTTCCATCGTTTCTGCCGTTTGAGCATCTTCCGATTCAGCCCTTCGGCGTGCTCGTCGCGATCGGCGTGCTCCTCGGCGCCCGGCTCTGCGAGGAGTACTGCAAGCGACGCGGCATCGAGCCGACCATCGCGGCGGACTTCCTCACGCACACGATCCTGATCGGTTTTGTCGGCGCGTACCTGCTCAACGGCATCGTGTACGAGACCGAGACGTTCCTCGCGGTGCTCCAAGATCCGACGCTGCTCTTCAAGCGTTGGCTCGGGCTCTCGAGCTACGGCGGAATGGTCGGCGCGCTCGCAGGGATGCTCATTTGGAAGAAGCGGACCGGTCACCCGATCATGCCGCTCGCCGATGCTGCAGCGTTTGGTTTTCCGCTCGGCTGGATGTTCGGCCGCATGGGTTGCTTCGTCGTTCACGATCACCCCGGTATCGAGACGGACTTCTTCCTCGGCGTGGAGGAGTACCGCTTCGGCGCGCCGCCGTTCGTCACGCGTCATGACCTTGGTCTCTACGAGGTCATCTGGGCAGCGTGCATCGTCGCGCTCTTCTTCTTCCTCTACAGCCGCAACCGGGAGCGTCCGCTCGGTACCTGGCTCGCGCTGCTCTCGATCCTCTACGCGCCGATCCGCTTCGGCCTCGATTTCCTCCGCGCGAGTTCGGAGCTCGGCGGCGATGTTCGCTTCCTCGGGCTCACCCCTGCGCAGTACGCCTCGTTCATTTGTCTCGCCTTCGGCCTCTACATGATCAAGCGCGGCAAAGAGATCCCGACGTTCGTGGTTCCCAAGTCGATGGCGCTCCGCGTGGTCGATGCGACCCCATCCGACGATTCGTCCAGCGAGCCGAAGAAGAAGAGCAAGAAGAAGAAGAACTAGCAGGTCGCTGAAAAACTCACTAGCGCGCTTCGCGCGCGGCCTCCCGCGATCTTCGCCATCCTCGGTCGCTTGAAAATACTCGGCATTGTCGTCGCGCCGAGGACGCGAACCTCACAAGGACAGCATCACCAATCGCATCAAGTGAGTTTTTCAGCGACCTGCTCGAGCCACAATCAGCTTGAAGACGTTGCTCTGTGGCCGGGTCGCGGTTTGCGCCTTAGGCTGAGCACGTGAGCTCAGATCTGCGCATGCCGACGCTGGGGGTCGCGGCCTCGCTCGCTTGCCATGGGTTGCTCGCGATCTTTCTGATCCGGCTCCCCGCGCCGAGCGACGCGCTCTCGGGTCCGCGTTTCATTCACGTCGATGCCTTCGCGCCCATCGCGCCAGGAGAGAACGCGCTCGAAGACGGTGCGACGGGAACGCGTCGTTCGGCGATCGCAGAAGAGCTGGTGCTGGGCGGGCGGCGTTCTCAAGAGAACATCGACGCGCGTGACCGGGGTGCGGGCGGTGAGCGCTTCGGCGCGATGGAGGTGTCGCTTCTGCTTGAGCGGGACGAACGTGTCCTGCTTCAAGACACCCCGATGAACGCCGCGGATGTGTCACAAGCGCAGCGCATCCAAACGGCGCGGGATCGAGCAACGCGTGAAAACCGTCGCGCGACCCCGAACCCCGCGGACGCGGTGTTCCTCGCGTCCGGCGCTGGCGCGCACCCCGAACGGAGACGGGTCGCCGTGGTCGATCCCCGAGTCGGTGCTCCGCGTGCTCCTGAAGCGACCGTCACGGGCGGCGCGCCCGCCCCTGAGGGGCAGGCCGGAGCGGTCGCTGAACCTCGAAATGACGCGCCAGGCGAAGAGGCGGACGGGGCGGTTGCCGCGGGAGCGACCTCGGCCGTGCGACAAGGGCGTGAGGAGAGCTCGCCAGGCCGCGGCATCGCGAACGGACGGGGTCAGCGCGAAAGCGACGCGGCGCGGGTGGCACATGATCGACCCGCGATCGATCCCGGGCCCGCGGCCACGCCCAGCGCGACCACCACGGGACCGATTCGTGACGACACCAACTCCGAGCTTTTGGCCGCGCGATTGGTGCAGTCGCTGGTGGAGTCCACGCCTCGGCGCGGACAGGAGGCAGGGGCTGGCGCAGGTGGTCTGGATGCGCCCGGGGCGCCGGGATCGGGAGGCGGCGCGGGTCAGGGAGGACGCGCTTCTGTTCACGGTCCGGGAGACGGGCGAAGGGGCGCGCTCGACACAAGCGACGCGCGCTACCAGCGCTGGTACCTCGCGCAGCGACGGAAGGTCGCGAACCGACTCACCTTTCCTCATGCCCGCGCGGTTGCCCTCGATCAGGGGCTCGCGGTCTATCGGGTTCGGGTCCGACGGAACGGGGCGCTCGTGGGGTCTCCGCGGCTCTTGCGATCGAGCGGATTTACGGACCTCGACGCGGCTGCGCGCCGCGCGATTGAGCAGAGCGCGCCCTTTGACCCACTGCCCGCACAGCTCGCGCCCGACCAGGACCCGTTCGGGCTCAGAATGACCGTGACGTTCCGCAACCCCATGGTGCGATAGCCCGGATCGCGAGCGTGCGCGCGCGCAGACTGTGGGGATGCATCGTGGGCCGGGCGCGTGTAACGTAGCTACGTGTCACGTCTTAGCCTTGTTTCTCCCTCCGGACGCTTGTCGGCCGCGGTCGGCGCGCTCGTTTTGTTGGCCTCATTCGGGTCGATTTCGGGTTGCGCAGATGGCAGCGAGCCCAGAATTGCGGATCTGAGCCCGCAGACCATCTCGGTCAGCGAGATGCTCCGCTTGGCGCTTGTCGTCGAGGACGCCTCTGGCGATCTGCGCTTTGGCTACGAAGGGCCGGAAGACCTGCCTGGTCTTGCAGGAACCGCCTCGATCTCCGGTAACTCGTCCGGGGGTGAGTTTCGCTGGACGCCGCTCGCGAGTCACGTTGGCACCCACGAGTTTGAGTTCATCCTGACCGACGCCGGCGGATCTCAGCTCGACTCCGTCAGCACCGTCATCACGGTCACGCCCGCCGACGACGCCGCCCCGGTGTTCCTTCGACCTGGGGCGGGCGGCACCTTTGACCTCGCGCGCGATCCCTGCGTGAACTTCGACATCGAGATTCGCGATGACGACTCGTCAACGGTGGACGTCCGCGAGCGTGGCGACTTCCCCGATGGTGCTTCGCTCTCCGCGACGGGACCGAAGGCCGCGGAGTTCAACTGGTGCCCAACGCAAGCCCAGGTGGAGGCCGCCGCGCGCTGGACGATCGAGCTCGAAGCCGATGACGGCGATCACGACCCCACGGAACATGACTACATCGTCGTGCTTCGCGCGGGCTCGACCGAAGGGTGCCCTGGCGCGCCGCCGACGATCTCGATCACCGAGCCCAGCGATGGCGCGACGGTTCGCGGGAGCAGCTTCCCGGTTACCGTGACGGTCGACGACGACATGAGCATCCGTGAAGCGCCGCTCCTCTTCTACACCACGACCGCTCCGGATGACCGCAGCAACCCCGACATTACGGGCTTTGAGCAGCTCGCGTTCGCGCGCGAAGATGGCGCGTGGGTCGCCCTGGTGCCTTCCCTCCGCTTGGCGCCAGGAGACGAAGCCGAGGTCTTCATCCTCGCGAGCGTGACGGACAACGACGACCCCAGCGGTTCGGTCTGTGACCACACGACCGAGACCGCGCTTCGCTCCTTCACCGCGGTCGGCGCGACCGGGGGTGGTGACACGATTGAGTGCCGGCTCTGCACCTCCTCGGACGAGTGCGGTTCGGGTCTTTGTGCTCAGGAAGCCTCGATCAGCCGATGCGTCCCGCGCTGCTCCGGCGACGGTGAGTGCGCGGCCGGCAGCTGTGGCGTGACCGCGACCGCAGAAGGCGGCGCGCTCGCGGGGTGCGGACCCATCGCTGACGTGTGTGGCGGTGGCGGCGGCGGTCCCTGCACCGATGACTCCCGCGAAGACGATGACGACCTCGAGAGCGCGAACTTCTACACGGGCCCGATCTCGGACGGTCAGATCTGCGAGTCCGACGATGACTTCTTCCGCGTGGCCAGCAGCGTCAACACACGCGTCGAGGTGACCCTCTCCGGGTTCGTTCACAGCGAGATGGGCGACCTTGATCTGCAGCTCCAGAGCGCGGAGGGCGCGACCCTCGCGACCGCGGCCTCGGAAGAGAACATGGAGTCGCTCAACTTCTGCATGACGGAGCCCGGCGCGGCCTACATCCGCGTGTTCGGGTTCCTTGGGTCAGAGAACAACTACAGCCTCCGCATCGACACGACCGCGGACGACCCGACCTGCTGCAGCGATGACTCGTCCGAGGACGACGATGGCTGGGACGACGCGCGGACCATCTCCGCGGGGACGTTTGACGGAACCATTTGTCCCGAGGACGAGGACTGGCTGAAGTTCACCCTGACGGAACGAAGCACCGTGTCCATCACGATGGTCTACGACCACCCGGTCGGCGACTTGGACCTCCAGCTTCGGTCCGCGCCCTTCACCACCACCGCGAGCTCGGGCGGCACGAGCGGCACCGAAGAGATCATGCGTGACCTCGCTGCCGGGACCTACGCGATTCGCGTCTACGGTTTCCGCGAGGCCTCCGGCGACTACACCGGCGAGCTCACGATTGAGTCCGCTGGAGTGGGGTGCACCAGCGACTCCGACTGCGCGGCGATCGAGGTCTGCAACAGTGGAGTGTGCGCGAACCGCGCGTGCACCGCCGACTCGATGTGCCCGACAGGATACCGCTGTCCTGTCGCGGGGCCAGGGTCTCCCATGAGCGAGTGCGGCAAGACCTGCACGGGCGACTCCGACTGTCGCGTCTTCGAGAGCTGCAAGCGGTTCCCCGAAGGTCGCGTTTGCGCGCGCCGCGGAACCGGTGACGTGGGCGACTCGTGCACCCGCTTCCTCTCTTGCGGCGACCAGCGCGCCTGTCTCCCGTGGTCTGGTGGCTATTGCGCGCGCGCGGGCTGCATCGCCAACGTCCAGTGCGAGACCGGGAGCTTCTGCGTCCCGGTCGATGGAGGCTTCAACGCCTGCGTGAAGTCCTGCTGGGAGAGCGACGATCTCTGTCGCGCGGCGGGATACGCCTGCGACATCACCGACGACGCGGCCGGGGCGACCCAGCTGGTCTGTCTCCCGAGCTGAATGATGCGGACCTACTTCTTCGCGACACTCGCGCTCTGTCTCCTGGCGAGCTGCGGAGGACCGGACCCTGACAACAACAGCGAGGTCCTCCCTCGGGTCGTCGCGATGGAGTCGCTCCAGCCCATGGTGACGGGCACACCCATCGTCGTGACCGCGACGGACCTGAACCCGATCCTCGGCGACCCGGTGTTGTTGGTGCGCTCGGGTGGCTCGGTCCCGATTGAGATCGATCCGCTGTCCACGAGCGGCGCGGAGTTCACGTACCTCGCGACGGAGGAATTGATCGACCGACTCGGGAGCGGCGTGAGCGACGCGGTCATCTCCCTGGCCTATGGATCGACGGAGGGACCGTTTTTCGACGCCACCTTCAATATTGGAACAAGCGTTCCGCTTCGTCTCGACTCCGTTCCGAGCGGTGACGTTCACTGGAACCAACTCATCGTCGTCAACGGGGACGGCTTCCTCGCGGAGAGCGAGGGGACCATCGAGGCGACGTTCAATGGCACGTACACCCCGGACTCGATCGGCGCGCCTGTTCCCGCGCTCGGGAGCTTGCCCGTGAAGCTCGTCGAGCGTTTCTCACGAACGCGCGCCTTCGTGGAGCTCAGCTCGTCGGGGCTCGGGACCGCGCTCCCCGGCGTGTTCGAGGGCATCGTTCAGGTCGACTCGCGTCTTGAGAACGGGAGCAACTCGTCGAGCGAACCCATCACCACGACGCTTCGGTTTGGCGAGCCCGCGATCTATGCGGTCGCGCCCGACGAAGCATCACTGGAGAGCATCGTCGAGGTCCGCGGAGCCGGCTTCTTGGGCGGACCGGGAGAGGTCACGTTGGTGCGCGCGCAGGGGACCTTCTCGCCCGCGCGTGGCGAGCCCCGCTCTTTCGGGCCGGAGGAGTTCGTCTTCAATTACGTCAACGGCGAGACGCTCGCGTGGACGATCGACTCGATGCTCGTGGAAGACCACTTGGAGTCGCGCACGTTCATGTCCGCGCGCGGCACCTTTGACGGGACGTTCACACCCGTCGCGATCCGCGATGGCCAGGAGATCCCGGGTTTCCCAGCGCCCATTCGCTTCACGATCACGCGGCAGCGACAAGTGGTTCTGCTTCGCTTCTTGCCCTCGTTCTACGCCAGCCTCCCGAAGTTCGGATTGGCCGCCTCGCAGGGCGTCATTGAGCAGAAGGTACGCGAGCGGATGTCGAACATCTTCGGAGACTGGGCGATCGATATTGTCATGGAGACGCCCACGAACGTCAGCCGCAACGGGTACTCCACGGTCGAGATCGGCGGCGTCGATCCGAACGGGATCGGCCTCTTCGGATACGACAACACCCCTGGCAAAGACATCAACAACGTGCGCCTCGCGGACGCGATCGGCGGGGCGAACGCAGAGACCCAAGACGATGGGTTCCCTGGCTATGGTGGTGTCTTCGTGGAGTCGTTCTTGATGTTCTCCCGGCACCCAGAGATCCCGGTCATCGGCGCGGGACCCGATGCGGATCCCTCGTTCGATCTCGTGTTCGATCCCGTTCGGTCCGATGCCGCCACGCTGGCAGAGGTTCGGGGGTCGGGAGATCCGGAGCGGGTGATGATCGTGGAGACCGCGATCTCGGCGCTTAGCAGCATCATCGGTGAGACTGCTGCTCATGAACTGGGTCACAGCTTCGGGCTGGCGGATCCATATGGCTCCGCAACGACGTTTCACAACAGCCGTGACTTGCCTGGGTGCTTGATGGACTCAGGTGGATCACGTCCGTTTGGTGAGCGAGCCGCTCTGCCAGGCTTTCAGCGAACCAAGCTTTGCGGCGACAACCCCGTGTATCTCGACCAAATCCTGTCGCTCTGACCTCTCCACAAACATCACCTTCTAAAATCTCTTGACACCCCTGGCGGGATCCATAGAGTGCGCGGTGCGGGGTGGAGCAGTCTGGTAGCTCGTCGGGCTCATAACCCGAAGGTCGTAGGTTCAAATCCTGCCTCCGCATCCATGGTCAAGCGTCCCTTCGGGGGCGCTTTTCCCTTTAACGGCAGATTCGGGGCGCTCCGGAATCGTCTCCGCTTGGGGGATTTTTCGATCCCTCTCTCTCCCTTCAGTCGATTCACCCCAAACATTCGCTCCGCTCTGGCTGCGCGCGAAGTGCGGGACGCTCCTCGACCGGTCGCTTTGCTCCCCATCTCGTCGCGTCACCACGTCGCTTGCTCTCTACTTGGGGGATTTTTCGATCCCCCTCTCTCCCTTCGGTCGATTCACCCCAAACGTTCGCTCCGCTCTGGCTGCGCGCGAAGTGCGCGACGCTCCTCGACCGGTCGCTTTGCTCCCCATCTCGTCGCGTCACCACGTCGCTTGCTCAAGCGTGGCAGATTCGGGTCGCTCCGGAATCCTCCGACCTCGTTCGGTTCTGCGGAACCTCGAGGTTCGTCGACTACAGGTTGGATGCGTAGAAGAGGGAGACCGCGTAGTCGCCTTCTCCTCGGAACATCCGTACGCGGAGGCGGTACTGCTCGGGCTGTACGGGGCAGATAGGCGTTCGGGCGCCGATGACCGCGTCACGACTCGCCTCGCCGTCCTGCGCGACCGGGACCCCGTTCTGGTCGATGAGCGAAAGATCGAGATCCGTGACGCCCTCGCTTCCCGACGCGATCGCGACGTAGCAGCGCGTGCCGATGAGCACGAGCGGGTGGTCCTGAATCTGCCCGCGGGCGAGCGTCCCGGCGTAGGGGCCCATGTCCTCCGCGGGCTCCGCGTGTGCCGCGTGTTGCTCTGCCAAAAGGACGACGCGTTCGGCGGGCGCCTCGGGACCATTCTCGAGCGTCAGCGGGGGGCGCGGTGGAGGTTCCGGCGGCGGCTCGGTGCATCCCGACGAGAGCAAGAGGGAGAGAAGGCAGGTGGAGGTCAACGTCGCGCGCACACGCGAACCTAGCAGCTCGCGTGGTACCGTTACAGCGTGGACCCGACCCGCATCGCGCTCCTCTCCGCCGTCGCGCTCTTCCTCTTGTTCGTGATCGTGAAGTTGAGGTTCCCGCTCTTCGCGGACCCCGCGATGGTGGACGCGAGAAAGAAGATGATCGACGCGAAGAAGCGCGCTCGCGAACAGAGCGGAGCAGAGCGCGCGCGCGCCTGGAGACAAGCGGCAGACATCGCGCTCGAAGATCTTGGGCGACCCAACCTCGCGGCCAGCTACGCGCGACGCGCCTATCGAGCCGATCCCGACGATGGTGAGTCGCTCGCGGTCGTTTCCCGCGCCATGATCCGAGCGCGGCGCTACGGAGCGCTCGAGAAGCTTCTCTGGCGCCGGCTCGCGAAGGATCCCACGCCTGAGCGTCGCGAGCACCTCTTCGCTGAGCTCCTCCGGCTCTACGACGGCCCCATGCGCCGCCCGTCGCAGGCGAAAGTCATTCGGGAACTCATCGAGGCCTGACCGCCGCGCCACACAGCAGCTGTGGCGACACGGCAGCTGTGGCGACACGGAAATGGGAGCGATCGTCGACGAACGTCAGCGACGGGCTCAGACGCAATCGGCTCAGACGCGATGGGCTCAGACGCGGTAGCGGAGCGTGACCTTGATCGTGACGACGCGACGCGACGCGAGCGTGATGTACATCCCGTCTGACGAACTCGCGACCTTTCGCGTGTGTCGGACAGGGGGCGCCCCGTCATCGACCGCGTTGGCGTCGACGAGAACGCGATGCGGCTTCTTGAGTGACTCGTCGAGCTCTTTGACGATGGTCTCCGCTTCGAGCTTCGCGGAACGGGTGGCGCGCGCGGTCGCCGTGTTTCGTTTGTCCGTGTCGTCCGGGAACGACCAACGGGACTGATGGAGCGTGGCGTCCTTGTTCTTCCCGATCGCCAAGACCACTTCGCTGAGCGCTTCGCGTTTGCACGATGCGCTCACGGTGTAGCGGGCGACCAAGCTTGAGCCGAACACTCCGCTCTTCGTTTGCCCTTCGAAGGTCGTCACGCTCAGCGGACTGGCACCTGCTTTGGTGAGCTGCGCGTCGAGCTGCTTGAGCTCCTCGACCTCTTGTAACGCGCTGCCGTCGGCAACGAGCTTCTCGGACTCGACGGTCAGCGTGAACGTCGCCTCATGCGCGAGCAGGGCGTAATACGCCTCAGCGCTGACCTCGAGGTAGTCGACCTCGGTCGATGATCCGGAGACATCGGAGTGGTGGCTGGCGAAAGAATCAGGACGTGCGTGCGGGCGAGACTTCCGTAGATCCACCGAGCAAAGATGCTCTCTCCTGGCGTGATGTCAATGGTCTGACCCCATGCCAACTCAAGTCAGCGCGTCGTCCGCTCTATCGCTGTCGACTCGCTCACCAAGTCGCGTGAGCGGGTGACCTGACAGGACCCGTGCGTGAACCTCGCGCCAGTCCGAAAACTCGGTCCTCGCGGCGCGATCACAGAGCGCGGTACCGAAGCCGAAGTTCCCTGTGTGCCGTGCGTGATGGAGCGCGTGATAGGTCACCGGGTTTTCGAGCAGGCTGAGCCAGCGGTTGGTGAAGAGCGTCGGGAGCGTCTCGCTGTTCTCGTGCTCGATAATGTTCCCGATCCAGATCAGGACGAAGAACGCGAGCAGGCCGACCGGGGCGAGCAAACCCAAGCACGCGAAGAGCAAGGGGAAGCCGACGAGCCCAAGCGCCCACGCGAACGCCTCGACCGGGTGGAGCGAGAACGCCGAGGTCGGCGACGTCACACGCGACTCGTGGTGCCAGGCGTGAAAGCGAAAGAGCGCCTTCAGGTGAAGCGCTCGATGAAGGCCGTACGAGTACGCTTGAATGCCCCACCAACACCCAAAGAACGTCACGAGCTCGGCGTGGATCTCGCGGGAGAAACGGAACGGGAAGAACAGCTCGGCGCGAACGGCCGCGATCGCAAGCGCGCCAACGAGCGAGAACGCGGTCAGGAAACTGAGCGTGCCGAGCAGCTCACGTCGCAGAATCGTCGCGCGCCTCGTGATCGCGTAGATCTTTGGTGCGTCGCGCGCGAGCCATTTCGCGAGCGCCCAACCGAAGAGCGTGAGCACGGCCCCGCTCCCGAAGAGCGACCCGAAGGCAAGCGCGGCGTTGAGCAGCATCGCGTAGAGCCTACCTCCGTGACGTCGTCGTGGGCACCTTCGCGCGGGGCGGCTTGATTCCCAGCCGCTTGAGTCGGCGGTACATCGTCGCGCGGCTGATCCCGAGTCGCGCGGCGGCCCGGGTCACATGGAAGCCGCAGTCCTCCAGCGCGGCGCGCACCTCTTCGCGGAGATGATCGTCGGCGGTGCGGGCGGCGGTCTTCTTCCTGGGCAACGTGAGGTCCTCGCGCGAGATGACGTCTCCGTCGCACATGACCATCGCCGCGCGAAGCACGTTCGCGAGCTGCCGCACGTTGCCCGGCCAGTCGTGACGAAGGAGCGCGCTCAGCGCGTCACTGGTGAGCCGAGGAGGAGGGCGCTCATTTTCGCGCGCTGCGTCGTTGAGGAGCCGCCGCGTGAGCTCCGGGATGTCGTCACGCCGTTCCCGTAGCGCGGGGAGCCGCACGCGGACAACGCCGACGCGATAAAAGAGGTCCTCGCGAAACCGCTTCGCTTGTACCTCGTCTTCGAGCTCGCGGTTGGTCGCGCAGACCAAGCGGAAGTCCACCTTACGTGTCTCGCTCCCGCCGACCGGCCGGACCTCTTTGGTCTCGAGCAAGCGCAGGAGCTTCGCTTGCATCCCGAGCGACATCTCTCCGAGCTCGTCGAGGAAGAGCGTCCCGCCTTCGGCCGCGACCACCAGCCCCTCGCGGTCTCGGTCGGCACCCGAGAACGCTCCCCGGACGTGACCAAAGAGCTCGCTCTCGAGCAGCGAGTCAGGAAGCGCGGCGCAGTTGATCGCGATGAAGGCGCCGCTCCGTTCGCTCTGCGTGTGGATCGCGCGCGCGACCAGCTCCTTGCCAGTCCCGGACGCGCCCGAGACGAGCACCGAGAGTCGCGAGTCGATCACTCGGTCGAGCGTGTCGAGGACCGCGCGCATCGCGTCGCTGCGGCCCACCAGCGCGCCGTAGTCATAGCGTCGGCTGAGGGCGGCCCGCTGAGTGCGCACGGTGAGCGTGAGCGCCTCGATCTGCGCCGCTTGTCCTTCGCTCAGCGCCTCCACGCGCCGCCGCTCGGTCTCCAACGCGGTGGTCCGCTTCGATAGCTCCTCGACGAGCGCGGCGTTCTCCAGCGCGATCGCCAACTGGTCAGCGAACGCCATGAGCAGGGCGACGTCGTCCTCTTCGAAGCGCCCGCGGCGGAACCGATTGTCGAGGTAGAGCGCGCCCCGCGGCCGCTCGCGGCCGGGCAACGGAACCGCGAGGATCGAGCGGAGCTTCATCGCGTGGACCGAGCGTTGCTCGCGAAAGCGCGCGTCGTCGCTCGCGTCCACAGTGAGGACCGGCTCCCCGGTCTCGATGACGCGCTCGGCGACGCTGAAGCTGAGCTTGTCGCGTGAACGTCCCACGCGTTCACGATCCAGGTTACGGGCGGCCCGGACGACGAGTTGGTCGTCATCATCACGGAGCACAAGGAAGCCGCGCTCGGCACCGGTTAGCTCGATGGCAGCGTCCATCGCCATCTTCACGACCGTCTCGGTCTCGCGTGATGAGCTGATCGCGCGGTTCACCGCGAGCAGTCGCTCGAGACGCGCGACGTGGCCCTCTCGCCGGGAGGTCGCGCTCGTCGCGCGCGCGGACAGCCCTTGTCGGTCCGGGTGGCGCCAGAAGAGCTCCAAGAGCGGAGCGGGCAGTCCGTCGCCGATCGCTTCCCAGGCGGCGCGCGCGCGTTGTCGATGCTCCGCGGCGTTCGCGTGACCTCCGCGTCGCTCCCAGACCCGCGCGATGGCGGAGCAGAGGCGAGCGCGGAGCGCGCGATGGTCGTGACGCTCAGAAAAAGCGAGGGCGGAGGAGAGCGCTTCGCGCGGATCATCGTCGAGCAGGTGTCCGGCGAGCGCGAGCCGAGCGCGCAGCTCTTCATCGCCGCGGGTGGCTTCTCCCAGCTCGTCTCGAAGCGCGCGCGCGACGACCGGGTCGCCTTGTGCCGCGAGGGCCAGTCGAGACAGCCTCGTCTCGGTCGCCTCTCGTACGGCACCCAAGGCGTAGAACTCCTCCTCGCACGTGCGCATCATCGCGCGCGCGTCATCGGTGGCGCCGCGGAGGTGAAGCAGCTCGGCGCGAACGGTTTTCGCCGCGACGCTCATCATCTTCGCTCCGTGTTGAGCCGCGAGTGACTCCGCGTCGTCAGCGTAGCGGGACGCGGTCGCGACGTCGCCGATCTCCACGTGAAGCAGCGCGAGGTCAAAGCAAAGCGTAGCGAACGTGGACCCGTGCCCGGTGAGCTGAGCGCGCGCGCGTTCCCCGCGCGAGTAGCTCGCGATGGCGAGCGCCCATTCACCGCGGAGGTGGTGCGCGGTGCCGCAGTTGAGCGCAGCGGCGGGCAGGAGGTCGGTCAGCCCGAGGTCTTCGGCCACGGAGAGCGCGCGACCGTACGCGTGCGCGGCAGAGGCGAGCTCTCCGCTTCGGAAGGACTCGATCCCGAGGTAACTGAGCGCGCGGACCTGTGCGCGCGGATCACCCGACTCGACGTGAAGCTCCGCGGCGTCGGTGAGCAACGCGCGCGCATCCGGTCGCCTGAGATAGCTCGCGGCCACCCCGGCGGTCTCTCGAAGTCGCGCGCGGGTCTCGTGATCCACGTCGGGGTGTTGACTCGCTTGCGCGAGGTCAAAAGCGTCTTGGTAGTTCGCGCGCTGAATCGCGATCCGGGAAAGCACATCGCGAGCGCCTGCTTGGAGCACCGGAGACTCCGACGCGGCGACCCGCTTCGCTTCGTCTTCCGCGTCGTTCAGGCGTTGGGCGCGCAGGAGGCAACGCGCGAGCAGGAGGCGAGTGGCCGGGTCGTCGCGGTGCGCGAGCGCGTCCTCGAACGCCGCGACGGCTCCGGGAGAGTCGCCTTGTGCGGAGGCGAGCGCGCCGCGGGCGAGGGCGAGGGTGACGCGTAACGCCGCATCGTCACTCGCGCCGAGAGCGTCCGACGCCGCGCGCAGTTGACCCCGCACGCGGGGCGTTCGTGGATCGCGGGCGAGCTCGCCGCGGGGACGGTTCAGGACCTCGTTCGCGGCGGCATGCGGAGAAATGTGCGCGAGCGCGAGCAGCGCCAGCGAGGCGTCCTGGGATCGCGCGCACGCGCGGAGGAGGTGTTGGTTGTCGACGTCGAGCTCTGCGTACGCCTCCGCGAACGCTGGGCGCGTCAGCGACACCCGTGGGCCGGTGCGCTGGATGAGCTGCGCGAGCGCGCCCCGAACCCGCGCGGAGAGCAGGTGCGCGTCCATCCCCTGAAGCTGCGCGATGGTCTTGAGCGCCGCGCGCGTCGAGGCGTCGAGCGCGTCCGTTCGCGGCGCCAGGTCGCGCGCATCAAGCCCGAGAAGTGACCAGCGAATCTCGCGCGGATATCCGCCGGTCTCCTCGACGAGACGCTTCGCGTGCGCCCGGTCGCCGACCCACGCCTCGACGCTTTCCGGAGACAGCGGGGCCAGCTGGATATCTGAAGCGCGCGCGGGAAGCGAGGACGGGTCTCCGTGCGCTTCCACGAGCGTGAGCGCGCCTTCGTGACACTTTCGCCGAAGCGCGCCGAGGGCCTTGAGGTCGTCACCGCGCCGCGCGTCGACATCGTCGAGAAACACGACGGGAACCGTTTCGCTCGTTCCCGCGGGCGCGTCACGGGAGGCGACGAGATAAGCGAGGAGCGACGCGAGCGGCTGGTCGCTTGGAAAGACGAACGCATGCCGCCCGGCACGGAGCGCGTCAACGCGTGCTTCACGAAGAAAGCGAGAGCGACCAGTGCCGGGTGAGCCGCGCACGATCAGCGGCTCGCGGGCGACGAGTCGTTCGGTCAGCGCGGCGCGTTGCGCGTCACGTTCATAGAGCGCGGGTTCGATGATCGCTTCGTCACGGACGGGTTCGCCGAGCGCCTCGAGAACACGCTCCATCGAAGGCACCCTCTCGGCGCGGTCGGTGCAAGCGCAGCGCTCGGCCAAGGACGCGAGGTCAGGTGGGAGGTCGGGAACGGTCCGCATGAGCACGCCGAACGCGAAGAGGTCCTCTCGCGCGTCGACCTGTTCGTGCGGCGCCACCTCGGGCGCGATCGCGCCGCGCGTGCCCGAGACGGACGTGCGCCGAGCGCCTATCGCTTCCGCGCAACCCAGGTCGATCAGCGTGGCGGACCCGTCGTCACCGACGAGCACGTTGTCTGCTTTGACGTCTCCATGAACGACGCCCCGCCGGTGCAGGTACCGAAGCGCGCGCGCGACGCAGACCAGGGCGCTTCGCACCTCGCGAAAGGTAGTCGCGGCAAAGGGTGCGCCGGCCAGCGGTTCCGCGGTGTAGTACGCGCGAGGACCGTCCTTCGTCGTCAGTACGCCGAAGTCGACGACCGTTGGGAGGCTCTCGTGAACGAGCGTGGTCAGCCGATCGAACTCGGTGAACAAGAGGTCCGCGGGGAAGTCGCGCCGTAGGAGCTTCAGCGCCACATCGCGTGAGCGAAGTGAGTCATGGACGAGGAAGACCTGTGCCGCCCCGCCCGCCCCAAGCTCCCGCTTGATCTCGAATCTCCCCATCCGTCTCAAGTACCAAGTGTCGCATAGATGAGAAACTGAGAAAATATGAGACGAAATCCGACGCGAAAGTGTCGAAAACCACTGTCTTTTCGGCGGTACGGAACGTGCTTTGTACAAGGACGTATGCGTCGTCTTGGCTTGTTGCTGCTTCTCCCGTTGTGGGTCGCGTGTGGGATCAACCCGCAGCCGAGCCCACCAAACCTTGAGCTTGGGAGCGTGATGGAGGGGAGCCGTGAGGCGAGCCTCCGGAGCCCAGGTGCGACGCTCTTCGCACCGCCTGGCTCGGTGATGCCTCCCGTCGGCGTCGTGGTCGTGACTCGCTTGGACGAAGCCGATGCTCCGATCGTCGAACCCGTCGCGCCCGATGGCAGCTTCCGCGTCTTCACGCCGGCGCTGACCTCCGAAGAGGTTCGAGTGCAGGTTCGGCAGTCCATTGAGGATCGCGCGCGGCCATTCGATCTACTCGTTACGTCCACGGGAATCGCTCCCGCGGTGCGCCCGCTGGAAGACTGCCTGCGCGCGGAGCCGCCCTTTGAGCTCGCGAGCGAACCCGCCGATTTGGTTCGCGCGGAGGTGCGACTCCAGAACGACTGCGCGGAGCCCGTCACGCTTCGTACCTCGCTGCGCGTCGACGACCCCGCCTTCACGATCGACTCCGCTCCCGACGTGATCGACCCCGGTGCCTCCGCATCGGTCGAGCTCACGGTCGTTCGACCGACCGCCGGTGTGATCGCGGAGGACGTGTTGCTCATCGCGATCGACGAACCCGCGCGGGACCTTCGTGCCATCAGCCTTTTCTCTCGGCGCTGACCGCGAGACCTCTTTCCGAACCGAAGAACCAAGGACGAAGACAATGAGATTGACGTATTCCCTGAGCGCGCGCGTGGCGCTGTGCATGAGCCTCCTCTCCTTTGCCGGCTGCGGCGACGACCCGGACCCCGCGGGGTACACCAAAGAGGAAGCGCGAACCGCGGGCGGGCGGACGCCAGACGGCCTCGATATCTGCGAGGTCGAAGGGTGGTACGGCGATGGAATCTGCGATTCGTTCTGTCCGGAGGAGGATCCCGATTGCGCGTCCTGTCCGGATCCCGTCTCCCCCGATGTTGAGTACGTCTCGACGGACGTTGATCGCTGCGCGGTGCTTCGGTTCACTTGCGACGCGGGATCGACCTCCTTCAACAACGAGTGCGGCTGCGGCTGCGTCAGCGAACCAAGCGCGTGTAGCAGTGACGACGACTGCCGCCCGGGTGAGCGCTGTACCGGCGGCGAGTGTACCGGCGAGGCATGCGAACCCGCGCTCGACTCCGGTTACTACTACCGCACAGACGACTGCGGTCGCTCGCTCCCCGCGTGTGAAGACGGCTTCGAGGCGTTCACCAACGCCTGCGGATGTGGTTGCCAGCCCTCCGAGGACTGCCCCGACGCGAGCCTCTCGACGGTCCGTTACGTGAGCGAAGATCCCGCCGAGTGCGCGGTGATTCGGTTCCGCTGTGAGCCCGGCGAGGAGTTCTTCTCTGGCTCGTGCGGCTGCGGCTGCATCGGTGAGCCGGTCGCGTGTCTGGCGGACGGCGACTGCGCCGCTGACGAGCGCTGCGTCGATGGCGTGTGCGAGGGCGGGCCGGAGTGCTTGGTCGACAGCGACTGCCCCGCGGGCACCGCGTGCGTCGAAGGGGAGTGCCGCGGCGGTCCCCCGCCCATGTGTGAGTCCTCCGCGGACTGTGGCCTGTGTGAAGCGTGCGCCGATGGCGAGTGCCTCCCGACGCCGTGCCGGTGCAGCGAGGACTCCGAGTGTCCGGCCGGATCCGCGTGCAGCGACGCCGGAACCTGCGAGCCCGTCCCTGGCGCGTGTCTCACCGATAGCGACTGTCCCGATGGTGGCAGCTGCCGCGAGGGAACCTGCATCGCGGCGTGCGATCCTGCGCTCGACGACCCCCGCGCGAACTACGAGCTCTTCTCGGTCCGCGAATGCGCCGCCGCGTTCATCGTGTGTCCGCCCGGGAGCGAGTACTTCCTGAGCGAATGTGGTTGTGGCTGTCTCACGTCCGACCGCGAGTGCGAGGCCGACTCCGATTGTCCGCGCGGCGAAGCGTGCCTGAGCGGGGTCTGCGCCGACGCGCCGGAGTGCTTGACCAGCGGAGACTGCCGCCGCGGCGAAGTCTGCGCGCGCGGTGAGTGCATCCCCGAGGAGAGCTGCGAGCCCAGCAGTGATGAGGGGCGTCGTTACATCGGCTCGTCGCCGGAAGAGTGCGCGGTCATTCGCTTCGCGTGCGAGGACGGCGAAGAAGCGTTCTCGAACGAGTGCGGGTGCGGGTGCCAGCCGATCAGCTCGCCGTCGTGTGACCCCGCCCCAGGTGACGAAGGCGTCTCGTTTTACGGCAGCTCGCGTGAAGAGTGCGCGGTCATCCGCTTCGCTTGCGAAGACGACGAGGCGTACTTCATCAACGAGTGTGGCTGTGGGTGCGAGCCCGCGGTCGCGTGTGAGCCCGCGGTCGATGATCCGCGTGCGCGCTACATTGGTGGCTCGCCTGAAGAGTGCGCGGTCATCGATTTTTCGTGCGAAGACGGTTCAGTTGCGTTCTCAAACGAGTGCGGCTGTGGCTGCCTGATGCGCTAGCGCAGGGCACGCGATGATGAAGGGGCGATCGCGCGCGCGGTCGTCCCTTTCTCGTTTGGGCCTTCTGGGCGACTTACGTCCGTCGGGGGGACCGCTCCTCACGCGCAGCGCGTATCGTCGTCACCGCATGTCGCGCGCCGTTGTCCCCTTGCTCGTGAGCCTGGCGTGGGTCGTCCCCGCTCCGGCGCGTGCGTACTTGGTCGACGCCAACGACGCGCGGACCGTCCCGGAAGGTGCCGGTGAGGTCGAGGTCCAGCCGGTCGGTTACTACCAGTACACGAGCGGCGATGGAGACACGGAGCGGTACCTGCTGGCGCCATCGGTCTTCGTTTACCTCGGCTTGGCGGAGGACATCGACCTGCTCTTGCTGGGTCGTGGGTATGCGCTCCTCGGCGACGACGGGCCCGACTACGCGTTCACAGACGCGAGCGCAGCGCTCCGCGTGATGCTCCGTCACGGTACCTACGACACGGAAGGGGCGACCCGCGGGCCAAGTCTAGCGCTTCAGATCACCGCGCTTCTGCCCGGGTGGAACGATGTGCAAGGCGGGGGGCTGAGCCTCGCGCTCCTGCTTTCGCATTCTTGGTCTGGGCTGACGCTCCACGTGAACGCGCAGGTCGATCGACGCCACGCCGCGACCCTTGGTGCGTTCGGGACCATCGCGATGGAGGCGTTTTTGGACTCGCCTGTGCGCCCGGTGGCCGAGCTCTACGTCGACGTCGAACAGGAGAGCGCGACGACCATCAGCGGAATGCTTGGGGTGAACGTCGACGTCCATGACCGACTCTCCGTGATGGGCGGAGTTCGTTACGGTGTGATGACAGATGGCGCGCGGGAACTCGAAGCGCGGCTCTCCGCGTGGGTCGATCTGGGAGGCTAGTGGTGGTTCGAACCGGTCGGCGATCCGAAGTGGCGCTCCAGTCGCGACAGCACCTGCGTCCAGGCGTTCTCGAAGTACGCGAACGTCGCGCTCCACGCATCGCTCAGCGCCCCGGGGTCTTCTTCGGACCGCGGCCAACCGGTGTGGGTGAGCGTGACGCGCGTTTCGCCGGTCGGCTCCGTCGCGAGCTCGATCACGATCCAAGTGTGCTGCGGGCGGGTCTCTTCGTGCGGGGGCGGCGCGTTCCAGGTGAACGAGATCATCCGCGGGGGCAGGAACGACAAAACGCGGCAACCGTCGGCTCCGCGCAGACCTTCTTCGGCATCGGGCATGAAGTAGATCTCGTACCGCCCACCGATCTGAAGCTCGACGCGGCAGTCCGGACAGAGCCACTCACGGAGTCGGTCCGCGTTGGTGAACGCCGCGAAGACGCTCTCGCGGTCCGCGTTGACGGTGACGCTTTTCACGATGCTCTTGCTCGACATTGTCGCGCCGATGGTCGCGAGGCGCTTGTCGGCCGGGACCACCTCAATCGGTCCCGCGACGGCGTCCTTCTCGGGAGGCTCCCAGATCTCAACGCGATTGCCGTCGGGGTCTTCACACCACGCGAAGCGCCCGTAGTCGTCATCGGGGCCTTTGACCTCGACGCCGCGATCCGCCAGCCGCGCCAACACGAGATCGAGGTCACGTACGCGGTGGTTGAGGCGCGCGATGTCACCTCGCCCACGTTTGTCCGATTTGAAGATCGCGAAGGTCGTGCTCGCCGTGCGGGTGGAGAAGAGTCGATCGGCGGAGGGCAGCTCTGCGCTAAAGCTCTCCCCATAGGCGGTGAGAGGAACCCCCAAAACCTCTTGGTAAAATGCCGCGAGCCGCTTGGGGTCCTCGGAGTAGAGGAACGCTCCGCCGAGACCTTGATAGACCGGAATACTGGACGTCATCGCTCCGAACGTAACGAACCCCGAGCGTCCACGTATAGAGGGGCGTGGACCTTTTAGCGGCGCGATACTGGCTCGAGGAAGAGCTCGGGCGAGGTGCGATGGGCCGTGTCCATCGAGCGCGGGATATGGTCCTCGACCGCACCGTCGCGATTAAGTTCGTCACGGACGTCGGCGATGACGTTCGCGCGCGCTTGCAGCGCGAGGCCGTCGCGACCAGTCGTCTGGCCCACCCCAACGTGGTCGTGAGTCACCACGTCGGCGTGCACAAGGGTGAGCTCTTCTTGGTCATGGAGCACATCGACGGACCGCCGCTTCGAGACCTCGTCAGCGCGAGCGGGCTCCCCCCGAAGCGAGTCATCGAGATCGCGATCGGGATCTGCGAAGGGCTCGCGGCGCTTCACGCGATCGATGTTCTGCACCGCGACCTGAAGCCCGACAACGTGATCGTCTACCGCGGCGCAGATGACGAAGAAGGGCGCCCGATGCTGATCGACTTCGGGCTCGCGCGGCTCCCCGAGGTGCGCTCCTCGGACGCGATCTACGGCACGCCGGAGTACATCGCTCCGGAACGTCTCCGGGGCGCGCACGCGGAGGCGGCGTCGGACGTCTACTCGCTCGGCGTGATGTTCTACGAGCTGCTCTTCGGCGTGACGCCCTTCGACGACGCGCGGATCGACCTCATCCTCAAGCGAGTCACCGACGAGACCACGCCGACCACCGTGGAGCTCCCCAGCCACCCCGCGCTCGCGCGGTTACTGGAAGAGATGATGGCGCGTGACCCGAGCCTTCGGCCGCAACACGCGGGGCACGTCCTCGCGCGGTTGCGAGCGCTCGCGACAGAGGCCGATGCCGACGACGAGATCACCGTGATCGCCGTCGCCGGCGCGCCGCTGCCCGAGCTCGTGCGCTGGTGCCGAAACGCTGGGCTACGCCCCGCACAATCGGTGGGCGACTCCGACCTGCTCATTGGCGTCGATCACGCGGAGCGCGCGTTCTCCGTGTGCCGTGAGCTTCGGGGCGTGTTTCCCCAAGCGCGCTTCGCGTTCGAGTCGGGCTCGGGCATCGACCTGGATGGGCTCTTGGCGGGGGTCGCGGTCGGCTGCGCGGCGCGCCTCGTGACGCTCGCGAGCGTGGGCGACGTCCTACTGGGTCCAGGGGCCCACGATCAGGTCGGGCTCGGGATCCTCGGCGACCTGACGTCCGTCGGGCACGTCAGCCTGCCAGGGCTCGGGCACGCGCCCATTTTCGCGATTCGGCGCGCGGAACACGTCGACCCCGCGGCGGCGACGGTTCACGTCGTTTCTCAAACAGTGTTCTTTCGTTGCCAGTGTGGTCACGAGAGCAACCTCCCGCTCAACGCGGCGGCCAGCCGAAACCGGTTGGCCTGCAACGGATGCGGCGCCGCGATCGACGTCGACGTGACGCGGCGGTTGCCGACGGCGGAACGCGGCGTGCCGAATCGCGACGTTCTGATTCGGCACCA
This sequence comes from uncultured bacterium, assembly GCA_938024995.1. Lineage (GTDB taxonomy): Bacteria > Myxococcota_A > Polyangia > Polyangiales > Houyiibacteriaceae > CALJDU01. The sequence continues at coordinate 160,047 of CALJDU010000012.1, read as the reverse complement.
CGCCACCGTGAGTGATGTCGACGACCTTTTGGTCGGCCTCGGGTCCGTCTAGTCGGGCGGCAGCGAACAACAGTGACAGCGAGTCCCAGCAAAGAGAGAAACAGGAAGCAGATGGCACAGGCAGCAGAGGTCCAACAGAAATACGCGAACCGCATCCGGGCGAGACTCGCGAACCCCACGATCGATGTCGTGAGCGCCCGAGACGGGATCCTCGATTGTTTCGTCGCGACGTACTTCGGTGGACTGCAGCAAGGCATCACCGGCTACCTCGGGATCGACGCGAGCGAAGAGCAGGTGTCCCGGGTCGCGCAGCAGCTGTTCCGCAAGAAGCTGAAAGCGGTAGGAGGCTCGTTTGACGCGCCGACCGTCGCGCACCTCGACCGAGTCAAGCAGCAAGTCGACGCGGAGCTTCACTTCGAAGAGCTCCCAGCGGAGCTCCGCGGTCTTCACGATCAGGTCTGCACGCTGATGCTCGCGAAAGCGGAAGGCACGCTCGACCACAACGGCGCGAGCTCTTCGGTTCGTGACTCGTCGAAGTCAAACCCCGCGTCGGAGAAGCGCGCGCGACCAACCCCGAGGCCCTCCGCGGACCAAGGCCCGCGCGAGCATGTGCGGACGGCGATCCTCGCGCAGCTCGCCGCCATGCACGCCGCGGTTCGCGAGGGGAAGTCCCTCAGCCACGCGGTCACGCAGCTGAGCGCTTTGGTGGCGGCCGACGAGGCGCTCCGCGACGGGTAACGAGATGGTTCGTCAACCGACGTAGGTCTGGGCCGCGTTCGCGATCTATCCTCTCGGCGTGAGGCCCAAGCATCGGAGAACGCGGTGAGCGCGCTGGTCGCGCTCGTGGTCCTGGGTTGTTTCGCGATGGGGTATCGCCTGTATGCGCGGTACCTCGGCGAGCGCGTGTTCGATGATCGCGCGGAAGAGGGCTTCGTCGTTCCAAGCGTCGCGCACCGTGACGACGTCGACTTTGTCCCGACGGATCGACACGTGCTCTTTGGGCACCACTTTACGAGCATCGCGGGAGCCGCGCCGATCATCGGCCCGTGCGTCGCGGCCTACTGGGGCTATGCGCCTGCGCTGCTCTGGGTCGTGTTCGGGACGATCTTCATGGGCGCGGCACATGACTTCGGCGCGTTGGTCGCGAGCACCCGCGAAGGAGGGCGCTCGGTCGCGGATCTGGCCGGCGTGGTCATCGGTCCGCGCGCGCGGCTCATGTTTCTCTGCTTCGTCGTCGTGCTCGTCTGGCTCGTGCTGGCGGTCTTCGCGATGGCGATCGCGGGTCTCTTCGTCGCGCTCCCGAGCAGCGTGCTCCCGGTACAGATCGAGATCGTGATCGCGCTCGTGATCGGGCTGTTGATCCACAAGCGTCGTCTCCCGCTCTTGATCCCTTCTCTCATCGCGCTCGCGGTGCTTTACCTCTTCGTTTACCTCGGGACCCTGTACCCGATCGACCTCGCGGACTTCGGGGTCGCGCCTGCGGCCCGCGCGAACACCTGGATCGTGTTCCTCTTCGGCTACTCCGCGATCGCGAGTGTGTTGCCGGTCTGGCTCCTTCTTCAGCCGCGCGACTTCATCAACAGTCATCAGCTCTTCGTTGGGCTCGGGCTGCTCTTTCTGGGTCTCTTCGTCGCGCATCCGGAGCTGGACGCGCCGGCGTTTCGCGCTCCCGGAGATGGCGCGCCCGATCTCTTTCCGGTCCTCTTCGTGACCGTGGCGTGTGGCGCGATCAGCGGCTTCCACGGGCTCGTCTCTTCCGGCACGACGAGCAAGCAGCTCGCGTCGATGAAGGACGCCCGCTTCATCGGGTACGGGAGCATGCTGGGCGAGGGGACGCTCGCGCTCGCGTCGACCCTCGCAGCGGTCTCGGGGATCGCGTTGGTGACCGAGTGCCAGCTTCCGGGGCAGGGCGCGGTCACCGATCTGAGCTGGGGCGTCTACTACGACACCTGGGCGCACGCGGGCGCGAACAAGGCGGCAGCGTTCGTGCTCGGCGGCGGCGCGTTTTTGGAAGCGCTCGGGATGCCGTCGGCGCTCGCGCGGACCTTGATGGCGGTGCTCGTGATCTCCTTCGCCGCGACCACGCTCGATACCGCCACTCGCATCCAGCGACTGATCGTGGGGGAGCTGGGCACGTCGGTCGGCGTCTCAGCGCTCAAGAACAAGTACCTCGGGACGGTCGTCGCGGTGGTGCCCGCGGTCGCGCTCGCGTTTGGAAAAACGAGCGACGGCGCAGGGGCGAAGGCGCTCGGCTGGGCGCTCTGGCCGGTCTTCGGCGCGAGCAACCAGATGCTCGCCGCGCTCACGCTCCTGGTGTTGACCCTCTACTTCCGCTCACGAGGAAAAAGAGTGGTCGCGCTGATGGTGCCGATGGTCCTGGTCGCGATCGTGGCCGTGCTCGCGATCGTCTCCAAGCTGCGCGCGTTCTTGCACGAGGGGAACTCGCTCCTCGCGGGGATCAGCGCGCTGATGCTCGCTTTGATCCTGTGGATGTGCGTCGAGGGAGCGCTCGCGTTTCGCCGGCAACGGTGAAGTGTAAGCTTGAGCTGCGATACCCTCTCGGGACATGCGCGCTCACACTGTTGGAGGGTCTTTTTCGAAACCCTCTCGACCTTCGGTCGATTCACCCAAACGTTCGCTTCGCTCAGATCTCGTTCCTGTGAGTTCGCCGAGGGTCGCGCCACCCGCCTTCGCGTTGCGAACTCCGTCGAACTCGGTTTCGAAGGGCTTCGCCTTCGGGGCTGGCGGACGTCGCCGGTGGCTACGCGGGAACGGTTTTCTCGTCATCGCGAGCCTGTGGCTCGTCGCCTGCTCGGGCACGATCGATTCGCCGATGACGCGAGACGGCGGGGCGGGTGAGGACGCCGCCGATGCGGGGGACGGAGCGCTCGGCGACGGCGGGCTCACGGACGTCAGCGTCGACGGCTTTGAGGGATGTGGCGAGACCGGGCGACTGATCGTCTTTCTCGAAGAACGGTGCGCGAGCGGTTCGTGCCACGGAGGGCGCCGCTTTCCAACGCTGACGCGAGAGGCTTTTGCGTTGCTCCCGGATTTGATGAGCGAAGCGGTTCCGGGGGAGCCGCTCGTCGTCCCTGGCGACCCCGAGGGGAGCTTCTTGTATCGCAAGCTCGCTGGGACCCACGGGGACGCGGGGGCCTTGATGCCCCTTGGGGTGGACCGCCCGATCGCGGAGCGCGCGTGGGTCGAGGCGTGGATCGAGGAGGGCGCGCCGACCGAGTGTGACGAGCCGCTGCCGCCGACGCGGGTACCCTACGATCCCAACACGCTCGATCCTGATGAGCTCTTCACGTGCGCCGATCCGGCCGCGCCGAGGAGCTCGCCGTCTCGTTTGCGGAGGGTGGAGCGCCAAGAGTTCACCCACGCCGTCGTTCGCCAGCTCGGGGGGACCTGGTGGGGATCGACCGTGCGAGACAATCCACTGAGCGTTCCCGAGGGCTTCCCGTACTCGACGTACACCGACGACCTCTCGCTCGACCCGGCGACCCTTGACCTCTTCCTGCTTTACCTCGACGAAGCGGCGGTCTCGTGGAGCACCCGTGACCCGATTCGGACGTCGCCTCCCGGCGTGCGGATGACGAGCGTCTATGACGACCGGTCGCTCTGGTGTGTGTCGTCCGACGCCAGCCCGAGCGCTGAATGCCTCGAGCGCTTCGTCGACACGCTCTTACGTCGCGGGATGCTCTTCCGGGAGCCCACCGCCGACGAGCGGTCACGCGTGATCGCGCGGATCTCGTCGCTGATCGACTCGACCGCGGACCGGGAGAACGCGCTGCACGTGACCGCCAAGTCGACCCTCTTGATGACGTATTCGCTCTTCCGCGAAGAGATCGGCGAGGGGGACGGCGCGCGTCGCCGGCTCAGCGCGAACGAGCTCGCCCTGGCGCTGGGCCACGTCCTGAGCACGCATCCCGTTGGCGCGCCGTTCGTGATCGGCAGCGGCGGCGACGGCCCCTTTCCTGAGCTGGGGCGCTTGGGCGCGATCCGCGCGGCGGCCGATGATGGAACCATCTTTGAAGCGTCGACGCGGCGTGACCTCCTTCGACTCTACGCGAGCGGAGTGGATCCCTCTCGTGCAGCGGACGACGCGGACCCGAACCGCGGGGAGTACTGGCTCGCGCCAATGTTCGCGCGCTTCTTCCGCGAGTACTTCGACTACAACGACGCGAACACCTCGTTCAAAGACACCCCGGGCGCGACCTCCCTCTGGGACACGCCGGGAAGCGGCGGGCGATACGATCCGTCGAACCTTGGCTTCGGTAACCTCCAATCGGTTTACTACGGCGACGAATCGACCTTGGTCGATCAGCTCGACGACACCATCGCGCGCGCCGTCATCGAGAGCGACGCATCGGGCGAAGATGTCTTCGCGAAGCTGCTCACGACGAATCTCTGGCGGCTTCCATCCAACCTCACGACCACCAACGGGCGACCCTGCTCCGAGCGCGACGACTGCGGTGGTGCTCCGTACGACCGGTGCACCTCGATCGGGCTCTGCGGCACCAACATCTCCAACAGCGTGACGCCAACGCACCGCGTCTACGGTTTGACGACGAACGTGCCGGACACGCCGGAGGGACGGTGGGTGAACATGGAGGCGCCGCGTCTCGGGATCCTGACCCATCCCGCGTGGCTCGCTGCGCACGGCGGGAACTTCGAAGACGACGCGAGCTTGGTGCTTCGCGGAAAGTGGGTCCGCGAACACCTCTTTTGCCAGACCGTTCCGCCGCTTGAGCTCGTGATGGTCGAGGCGCAGCTCGTCGAGTCCGACCCCTCACGCCGCGCGCGTGATCGCGTTCGGGTCAGCATCGAGGAGGGGGAGTTCGCGGAGACCTGTCAGGGGTGCCATCGCCAGATGAACCCGCTCGGGGTCGCGTTCGAGGAGTTTAACCACGCCGGGTTTACGCGCGCAGACGACCACGGCCGGTCCCCCGATGGCTCCACGGTCATCGACAACCTCCCGGACCCCGCGCTCAACCGCGCCTACGACGACGCCGCTGACATGGTCACCGCGTTCGCAAGCTCATCTTACGCGCGTCGCGGCTTCTTGCGGCACCTGTTCCGTTTCTTCATGGGGCGCGACGAAGTGCTCGAAGACGGATGCACGCTCACCGAAATGGAAGACGCGCTGGACGACAGCGGATCGTTCTTCGCGGTCGTCGAGGCGCTGGTCTCGAGCGAGACGTTTACGCATCGACACCTACGAGGCGCAGAATGAAAAAGACGTTTTCTCGACGGACGCTTCTCCGAGGCGGCGCGCTGAGCGTCGGCGCGGCGCTCCTCTCTCCTTTGCTCTCGCGCTTGGCGCGCGCGGACGATGCGCCGCGACGTTTCGTCTTCGTCGTTGAAGGCAACTGTTTTGAGCCGGTGACGTGCTTGTCAGACGCGACGCGCGCGGCCATCGACGCGACGACCTCGAGCCCGCTCGGGAGCAAGCGCTGGTGGTATCGCGACTACGCGCACGAGTCCGTCATCGACCTGCCATCGGCAGGGCTGACCACGGCCCGCTCCCTCGCCCCGCTTGGCGACCTCGCGAGCCGCGCGACGGTGCTCTTAGGGCTCTCGTCGCGGGTCGCGGGCGGCGGACACTCGGCGCGTCACGGGGCGCTTTCGTCCTCCCGAACCGTGGGAGGTGCTCCTGGTGGCGTGACGATCGATGCGTGGCTCGCGAGCCAAGCAGAGCTGTGCGGAGACGCGCCCTTTGACGCGATTCGGCTGGGCGTCGGGACCGGTCGCCCGCTCGACTTCGGGACCTGTGCGTACGGTCGCGACAAGCCCGCGCCGATGATCCTCGACCCCGCGACCGCCTACGCGACGCTCTTTGGGGGCGCGACCGATGGCGCGTCTCGCGAGCGCTTCATGGAGCGGGGCGGCTTGCTCGACTTCGCGCGCGACGACGTCAACGCGGCGCTCGCTTCGTTCCGTGGAGATTCGATCGAGCGCGCGAAGCTGGAGCAGTACCTGGCATCGGTCGAGCGTCTACGCGGTCGTCACGAACGGATGGTGGAGCTGTCGCTCGGGCTCACGCCGCCCGCCGCGCCCGAGGAGAACCCGCTCTACGGTACCGGGGATGCGCTCGATGTCTTCGCGGCGCAGATGGAGCTCGCCACCGCAGCGCTGCTCGGAGACCTCACGAACGTGTGCGTGATCGGTTCCGGCACGGGCGGGGACTTCGGGCTCCGCTACGGGAGCGTGTCGTCGGTGGGGCGACACGACATGCATCACGGGTCGGGCGCTTCGGCCGAGCTGCTCGACGCAGTGCACACAGTGACGGAGCGGCAGGTCGCTGAGATCGCGCGGCTGGCTTCGACGTTGGCCGCGACTCCGGAGACAGGTGGCGGGACGATGCTCGACCACACCGTCATCGTGTATGTCTCGGACAACGGCGAGCAGCACCACTCCACGGCCAGCGAGTTTCCCGTCTTGCTCCTCGGTGGAGAGTCGCTCGGTCTCGCGTCGGGCGGTCGCTCGCTCGTCTACCCGGGGCTGGAGTCTCCCAATCACCGCCAGCTCTCCAATCTCTGGAACACGTTGGGGCATCTCGGCGGCCTCGAGCTGAACGACTTCGGTGAAGAAGGCCCGACCCGCGTCGCGCCGGGGCCGCTGGGAGAGCTGCTCGCGTAGCGACCTAGCCGCGCGCGCGATGTTCGGATGGCGCGCAACCAAACCATCGCTTGAACGCGCGATGAAACGCGCTCGGCTCCGAGTACCCGAGCAGGTACGCGATCTCCGAGATCGACATCGACGTCGAGAGCAGCTCTCGCGCGCGACGCTTGCGAAGGTCGACGAGCAGCTGATGAAAGGACGCGCCCTCTTGGCGAAGCTGTCGCTGCAACGTGCGCTCGCTCATCTTGAAGTGCGCGGCCACGTCCGACGTGGTCGGCGGTGACTCCAGGCGCCCCGAGAGAAACGCGAGCACGCGGCCACTGAGCGTGCTCTTTGGGACGCGCTGCGCGAGCTCCTCGGTGGCTTTCCCGAGGAAGTACGCCTCGAGCGCTTCGTTCTGCATCGCCATCGGCCAGCTCATCGCCTCTGCGGAGAACGAGACCGTGGAGGTCGGCGTGTTGAAGGAGAGCGCGCACCCAAACAGGTCTTCGTAAGGCACTTCGGCGGAGCGAGGTTGTGCGAAGGCGAGGGCGAGAGCGGGAAGCGGGCGGCCGACGAGCGGGCGGCTGTTGACGGCGAGATCATAGAAGGCCATCTCGGTCATCATCTCATGCGCGCGGCGCGGCGGACCGGCGAGCGACATCGTGATCCGGACCTCACGTGCGTCTTCCGAGATCGCGTAACGCTCCCCGTCGGACCAGAGCGTTTGGAAGCGGAGCGCGCGACGAATGGCGTCGCCGAGGCTCGCGCTGGTCATCATGAGAAAGCCGCTCGCGTCGAAGTCCGCGACCTCAATGTTTTTCGCGACCTCGATCGAGAAGAGCGGACCGCAGGATCCATCCGCTTTCTCCAGCGCGTCGTAAAAGCGCGTCAACGAGACGCGGCCGTCCACGACCTCGATCGGCGCGAGCTCGCAGCCCATCTTTCGTGCGGTCGTGATCACGCGGCTCATCATGCTCGCGCGCATCGTGTGGTGGTCGGTCATGTTGATGGGGTGGCGGGGGCGGTCAGTCGTTTCGGCGGGCGCGGTCAATCACGTCGCGGGGAGCCTCACTAGGTTGGCCTTATGCCGAAACCCACACTGGCTCGCCGCGCTCTCCCGGTCGTCCGCTCGGAGGAAGAGTATCCCTTTGCCTGGTACGCGATCATGCCTTCTTCCGCGCTTCGCCGGAGGCCGCGCGGCGTTCGTCGCCTCGGTCGTGACCTCGTGGCGTTCCGAAGAGCAGACGGCGCCGCGGTGATCGCGGACGCGCGCTGTCCCCACCGCGGCGCGGATCTCGCGGCGGGGCGCGTCGTGAACGGGGAGCTTACGTGCCGCTACCACGGCTTTCGCTTTCGGGGAGATGGCTCGTGCGCCGCGGTGCCGTGCGAAGGGGAGGGCTACCGACCGTCGTCACGGATGTCGCTCTCGACGTTTCCGACCCGGGAAGCGTACGGCTTCGTGTGGCTGGGGCATGGCCCTGACGTGGAGTCGCTCCCGCTCCCGGTGACCGACGATACGCCAGACGGGACGCGGGGCTCGGTGGTGGCGGAGCTGACCTGGGACGCTCCGTACCCGCGCGTGATCGAAGGTCAGATGGACATCCACCACTTCCCGTTCGCGCATCGGCCGTTCGCGCGAGTGGGGACGCGGCTGGATCCCTTTGAGGTCGACCAGGAGGGCGACGTGATTTCGTTCTCTGGGCGGCTCAGGAAGGAGGACGGCCCACGTGATCGCGGGGGGCTCTTCATGTCGATGAAGCTGCGCTTCCCTGGAACGCTCGTCGCCAAGTTAAGCGGCGTCGTGCTCACCGCGTTCGTGACGCCGGTGGACGCGACGCGAACGTATCTCGCGTTCCGCTATACCCACACCTGGCCGCTCGTCGGGAAACTGATCGCGTGGCTCGCGGTGGTCAGCGAGCTGCAGCTGATTCAACCGGACGATGAAGCGATGCTGGTCTCCGCGGGGCCGGACTTCGACGCATCGGAGAACTGCTACGTGCCGTCGGACCGCGCGTTCTTGCTGTGGCACAAAGAGTGGCGGTCGCGAGAGCGCGCTGCGTTACGCTCACCGCAGCGAAGCCGGTCTCAGTCGAGGCAGGTATAGCCACAGCACGTCCGCCCCTCCGCGCAGCGGCCGCCGCGAGCGGCCGGCTCCCAGCAAAGTTCACAGTCGCCCGCGAAGCAATCGAGCATGTCTTCGCTGTCACTGCACGCGGCGCTCTCGGCCGGAACGCAACAGAAGTAGCCGCGTAGGCGGCCCTCGGGGAGACAGTCGGCGTGGATGTCTCCTGTCGGTCGCGTTCCAGCCGGACAGTTCGCCCAGCGCCCAGGCTCACAGGTGCCGCCGCGTCGCTCGCAGAGCGTTCCGAGCGGCGCGGTGTCGAAGGGCGTCTCTTCGGTATCGACGGTCGTGTCGTCGACGCTCGTGTCGCGAGTGTCGCCCGAAGTGGTGTCGCTCGCGGTGTCTTCCGCGCTGGCGTCACGTCCGTGCGAGCTCCCACAAGAGCAGCCCGCCACGAACACCGAGAGCACCACCCATCCACGCACGGGGGACGGTCGCACTTTGTCCGACGAACCGCACGCGAGATGAGAGGTTAAGCCTGCTAGAAGAACTGGACGCCGAGACCGAAGTCGACCTCGGCGATCCGCGTCCCGAAGTCATGGGACGTCGGGAAGAAGGTGAGCCCGATCTGGATCCGGATCCGCTCGATGATGCCGAGCGCGAGGTAAGTCTGAACAACACCTTGGCTGCAGTTGCGTCGGTCGTTGAGGGAGACCGTTGCGGTGCACTCGCGCGCGTGGAAACGGTCTCGGCTCGCGAAGCGGTAGCCACCCCGGATTCCGATGACCGGCTGAATCACCGGAGAGGAGAGCGGCAAGATCTGAAACTCCGGCCCCGCCGCGAGCGTGAAGTTCACCGACGCGGTCCCGAAGTCGAGGAGGGACGAGAGGCCGTTGATGCGCAGCGCGAAGTTCAACCGTAGCCAGCTGCGTAGCCAGTTCCACGGAAGGACGCTCGCCCCGAACTCCACGTTGTTGCCGACGGAGACGTACATCCAGTTGCGCGGAGGCTCGTACTGAATCGAGTTCGCGAGGTAGCGACCGCCGGTCTTGAGCAAGAAGCCGCTGCTGCTCTCGGTCTGCGCGTCCGCCATCGCGGAGGTCATCGCGAGGATGGCGCGGCGGAGCTTGACCCGGCCGTACTCGCTCTCGTCTCGGTCGAGCCCAAGATCCTCAAAGTGAAAGCCGTACTCGCCGAGCAGGCGGAGCGTGTGATCGAGGTCTTCTTCGTTCTCCAGGCGCGTCCCAGTGTCGACCTCTTCATCGACCGAAGGCACGATTCGCGGTGGCGCTTCCCCTCGCGCGGAGCGTTGGCAGTGCTTGTGTGAGCCCGGGTCGTCGATGTCGCGGCACATCGCGTAGAGGCGGTCGAGGGTCACCTGCGTGAGGATGGCGAAGTCGCGAAGGGCAGGGTCTTCACACGCCGGGAGCCAGTGCGCGGCGTCCTCTTCGAGCGCGCCGACCAAGCAGACGAAGGGCTTCCAGTGTTCGTCGACCTGCGCCGGATCGTTCGTCATGACGGTCGGGTGGAGCGCGGTGAGGAGGGAGAAGAGCACCTCCGGCGGCAGCGCGTGGTACGTCGTGCGGAGCGACGAGAAGGCGTCGTACATACCGAGGTAGAAGTCGAAGCGCCGGAACTCCTCCTCGAAGAACCCCAAGAAGGCGGAGAGCTGTTCGCTCACCGTCGGGAAGTTTCGCTGCAGCACGTAGAGCTGGCGGATGAGGTCGGGGTCGCTCTCGGCCACGCGCGCGAGCTCCTGAGCACGCGCGGTCGACACGAACTCGCCGAGGAGACCGGTGAGCATCCCGAAGAAGCCGGGGGTCTCGTCGTCGGCGACGCCGTGGACAAAGGGGAAGGCCGTCGCGTCCGGGTCGAGATAGGAGTAGCCGATGGGGCCGAGGTTTTCGTGCTCGGCGATCCGCGTGGCCAAGTTAAGCGGGTTGTTGTCGAGGACTCCTCCGTCGACAAACATCGCGCGGTGAGTCGCTTCCGCGCACTCGCTCGTCGCCGTGGCCGCGTCGGGGTCGCTCAAACAGTAGGGGAGCTCGACCGGCGCAAAGGCACCCGGGAAGGCGGCTGACGCGAAGACGAGCTTGCCGATCAGACCGACGTTGTTGGTGATCGCTTCTTCGGTCTCCTCGGAAGAAAAGGGGAGCAGCGGGTGCGGGAACGCGGTGTCGGTCAACACGATGTTCTCGATCAGCGGAGGGCGGCCTTCACCGCGACCCTTTATGCGAAAGGTGAAGCCCTCGTTCATCCGCGGGATGTCGAGTGAGCTGTGGAGGTCGGTTGAGGTCGCGCGGAGTCGGGTCGCGCTCATCCCGACGAGCAGGTCGCAGTCTTCGGGGAGGCCGTCGCGCCAAATCGTCTCGATGCGATCGATGCTGCGCGCGAGCGGAGCGCGGGTGAACACGTGGGTCGCCTCGACCGCGTCGCGATCAAAGAGGTCGTTGTACCCAAGGTCCATCCAGGTCTGGTAACCGAGGTCTTGGGTGGGGTCGTCGTTGCGCGGCAGACAAGATGAGATCGCGGACAAGAGCGAGTTGGCGCTCCCGGCGGACGCGCCCGTCGCGAGAGGAACGTGCAGCGTGGGGTCGCCTTTGAACCACTCTCCTTCCACGTAAAGCACACCGGCTTGGTACGCGCCGAGGCTGACGCCCCCGCTGACGATACGCGCCATGGTGGTGGCCGCCGCGGGCGGCGCCTCGGTCGCTGCGGCTGGGGCCGTCTCCGCCTCGGTTTCGCCCTCTGATGGGTCCGCGGTCCCATCGTCGCTCGCGTTCGCCTCATCGCGCGCATCGCTGGCGGCGCCTTCGGTCGTCGCGGCGTTCTCGTTGGGCGCCTCGGGGGTCGCGTCTTGCGCGTAAACAGTGGCGCTGCTCAACATATAGAGCGCGATGACTAAGTTTCTTTGCACGACGACCTCCACCTCTTCGGCGCGCGGATGCTCCCACACAAATAGGGGTTGTCGAGCGCAAAAGGGAGCGTCCATGAACAGTGGGTGAACGCGGTGGAGCGATCGCGCAACAGACCGTTGTGCTTTCCACCTACGCAAGTTCGGCTCCGAACCTCACCGAAGACAATGTGCTCGACGCGCAGCTCAGCCTTGAGCTCGCGCTTCCCTACGGGGGGACCGTCGCGGCCATCGGTATCCGCTCGCTCGATGAGCTGGATCGCGGCGCGCGACTCGCGTCGACGTCATGCTCTCGCGGCGCGAACGTGATCGGCTTCACGCGGTCCCGCGCCTTGTCGGAGCGCGGGCGTGAGCGGGGACAAGATGTTCGTCACACTTGCGGACCGCTCTTGCCGCTCGCGAGCGCGTCGGTGTTCGGTGTCTTGGCGCGGGACCTCTCCGATAGCGAAGCGCTCGAGGCATACGCGTTGGAGTGGCGTCGGGTGCTGTCAGCGGGTGGACGCGTGGTCGTGTCGGGTCACGGCGCCGGGCATGAACGTGAGCTGCTCGATTTTGTCAGCGACGCCTTCGACCGTCGGCCATCGTCGCGGACCCTCTTCTCACGCGCGTTCATCCGTTATCGCTTGCGGCCGCTGCTCCGTGATCTCGGGTTCCGCGAGATCCGGGTGCAGCGCATCGTGCGGGTGGTCGTGACGTCGAGTCGCTCCGAGTTCCTCGATCGCTTTCGCGATCGCCTCCCGCTCGACGCGGCGTTCTCGACAGACCAAGACGCCGCGTTCCCGCGTCGCGTGACGGAGGTCTTCGACGTGCTCTCCGCCACGCGCTGAGCGAGCTGTCGCGCGAGCTACGGGCGCGCCCGGATCGCCGACACGCGGCTCATCCCGACCGCCACGAGCGTGAGCGCGGAGGCGAGCGCGAGGCGCGCTCCGAGCGTCATGCTGTGCGCCGGGTCCCAGAAGAAGATCAACGCGGCCGTCGCGATGAGCAGGCCCGCGAGTGGCCAGGCCAACGCACGGAGCGTGATCCGCACACGCTCCAGAACGTAGAGCTCGATGTTCTGCGCAGTGATCACGATGACGAGAGAGATCGCGGTCGCGAGCGCGGCGCCGATCAACCCGAGCCGCGGGATCAAGAAGAAGTTCAGCGCGGTGTTGATCCCCGCGATCGCGACGCCGTTCATCAGGTTCACCGCGGCGTGACCCGTGTACGCGACGAAGTTCCCGGCGAGGCCGAAGAGGCAGCTGGCGAGAGGCGCGATCAAGAGCACCACGACAAAGCCGCTCTGCGCGCCCGCGTAGGCTTGGTCGACGAGCACGAGGACATCATCGCGCAGGACAACGAAGGCGATCGCGATGGGCACCGCGATCTGGGCGGTCCAGCGCGCCGCGCGGCTGAGCTCGCGATTAAGCGCGTCGACCGCGCCGCGCTTCTTTTCACGGGCGACCACCGGGGCGAGCGCGGTGCTAAAGACGATTCGGACTTGTTGCAGATTGCTCGTGAGGTACGCCGCCGTGCTGTACCACGCCACCTGCGTCGGCGAGGTCGAGAGCGCGGCCAACATCAGCACGTCGAGCCGGGTGTTGTAGATCGAGAAGGTGTGGTTCAGGCCCTGCGGCAACGCGAAACGCAAGAGCCCCGGGACGAAGGTGGGCGCGAGGGTCTCGCGCAACACCGCGCGTGGATCGAAGTGGCGCGAGAGCGGAATCAACGCGAGGAGGGCGAGCGCGATTTGCGCGCCGAGAAAGCTCGCCAGCAGCGTCGTCAGGTCGGGGGAAATCGCCCACGCGAGACAGCCCGCCGCGAGGAGCAGCGCTGGACGTGCACCCGACAGAAGCGCGTCCCACTCCATCCGCAAGTGCGCCTTGGTCGCCGAGGTGACGACCTGGGCGAACGCCAAGAAGGGGAGCGACCACGCGACGAAGGTGAGGCCCGGGAGCAGCGCTTCGTAGCTCGGGAGGAAGCGCGCGATGACGGGACGCGCGAAGAAGGTGACGAGCACGGCGACCGCGATCGAGATCCCCAGCGACCAGAAGAGCGCGTTGCCGACGACGCGGTTCATCATGACGCGCGCGGCGGCGGTCTGCTCGGCGCCGACCGCGTCATCTTCGATCTCTTCAACGTGGGGCGACGCGAAGAGCGTCCCCGCGTCCATAAAGCCGCTCGCGGCGATGCTCCCGCCGAGCTCCATCAGCGTGAGCGCGATGAAGGTGTAGCCCATCGTCTCCGCCCCGAAGAGCTTCGTGAGGACGAAGATCAGCGCGGGGAAGAGGAGCTTCCCGAGCAGCCCGAGCGTGTTGATAAACGCGCCCCGCTTGATCGCCGGATCGTAGCTACTCAACCCGGCACTGCCTCTCGAATGAGAAGAACGACGAGGAGAGGCCGCTCGCTATAGGTCGCCGCCGCAGCACGAAGAAGCGACGAAGGAGCGCAGAGCGACGAAGGAGCGTTGAGCGGAGCGAACATGGGAGGGAGGCTCCAAACTACTTGCTCGTTTGGAGGGAGGGGCGGACAGCCCCTCCTAACTAATCGTAGTACTCGTGTCCGAGGTGCGTGATGAGGTCTTCGTTCTTCATCCAGCGGAGCATGTTCTTCATCTTGACCATCTGCACGAAGAGGTCGTTCTCCGGGTAGAGTTCCGGCGCCGTGATCGGGCTCTTGAAGTAGAAGGAGAGCCACTCCTGGATGCCGCTCATCCCTGCGCGCTTGGCCAGATCCATAAAGAGCGCGAGGTCGAGGACCAGCGGGGCCGCGAGGATGGAGTCCCGGCACAGGAAGTCGATCTTGATCTGCATCGGGTAGCCGAGCCATCCGAAGATATCGATGTTGTCCCAGCCCTCTTTTTGGTCACCGCGCGGCGGGTAATAGTTGATGCGAACCTTGTGGTACATGTCGCCGTAGAGTTCCGGGTGGAGCTCCGGCTGGAGGACGGTCTCGAGCACGCCGAGCTTGCTGACCTCCTTGGACTTGAAGCTCTCCGGATCGTCGAGAACCTCGCCGTCTCGGTTGCCCAAGATGTTGGTCGAGAACCAGCCGCGGATACCGAGCATCCGCGCACGCATACCGGGCGCGAGGATGGTCTTCATCAAGGTCTGGCCGGTCTTGAAGTCTTTGCCGCCAAGCGGGGTGCGGGTCTCGCGCGCGAGCTCGAGCATCGCGGGCACGTCGCCCGTGAGATGGGGCGCGCCGTTGGCGTAGGGGACACCTTCCTTGAGGCAGGCCCAGCAGTAGATCTGCGAGGGACTGATCGCGGGATCGGAATCACGCAGCCCTTGCTCGAACGCCTTCACCGACTGATGGACGGCGGTCGGCTCGCGGTGGACCTCGGTCGAACCGCACCACACGGTCACGACGCGGTCGAGGCCGTTGTCCTTTTTGAACCGACGGATGTCTTCGCGGACTGCTTCCGCCAGCTCCATCTTGTTCGTCTGCTCTTTGACGTGCTCACCGCGGAGGCGCTTGACGAACTCTGGGAAGAACACCGCCTTCATCGGCTTGATGGCTTCGAGCTCGTCCTTGATCGCGTCGAGGTGCTTCTCGGTGAGAACCTCAGCGGTCTTGGCGGCCTCGTAGGCGTTGTCTGGGAAGAGATCCCAGCCACCGAAAACCAAGTCCGGCATCTCGGCGAGCGGGACGAAGTCCTTGATGAGCGGAGTCTTGTTCTCGGTTCGCTTTCCGAGCCGAATGGTCCCCATCTGCGTCAGTGAGCCAAAGGGCTTCGCGACGTTTTGGCGGGCGAGCAGGCAGCCCGCGATGAACGTGGTGCCGACGGCGCCCATGCCGGGCAAGAGGATCCCGAGCTTTCCTTCGGCGGGGGCGATTGAGACGGGTTGCTTCATAACGACGAGCTCCTTGCGCCTCGGTTAACACGAAGTGTGTCTTTGCGCGAGGGCGATGGGTGGAGTGAGCGAGAGAGAAGAGTGGGGCGGCGCGAGCGAGTCGCTCACGTTCAAAGACGTTCTCAGAAACGTGGAGTGGTAACGGACGCTTAAGCGCAGGCAGCGGCGGCGGACAGGTGCCGCGGCACCTCGAGGTCATCGCCATAACGCGCGATAAGCTGCTCCGCGATCCGATGCGCGGCGGGGGTGTCGACATCGATCCAGCTGGCGCCGTTGACGTCTGCGGTGCGCATCTTCCCGCGGGCGGCGAGCGCGCCCACACCTTGAGAGAGCGAGACGCCATCTGGGCCGTCGGCGTCCTTGAGCGCCTCGATGAGCGCGGGCGTAATGCGAAAGACACCGGTGTCGAGACAGTCGTAGGTCGGGATCATCTTTCCGATGTTCTCGACCCGATCGCCGTCGACCTGAACCTTGGTCGCGTCGTCGAGATCGAAGCAACGGTCGATCTGGTAGTCGACGCCCAGAACGGCTTCATCGTCCATCAGCGGGTAGCGACCGACCGCGGTGAGAAGACGAGGCGACCAGAGATGGTCGCTCATCGTGAGGTAAGTGGGGCCGGTGACGTGATCGGCCGCCTTGAGGAGGGAGGTTCCGTTCGGCTTCTCGTACTCATCGTTTTCCACGAAGATGATCTTCGCGTTGAACGAGTAGTGCGCGAGACCACGCATCAGCGTGTCCTTGAGGTAACCCACGACGACCACAACCTCGGAGACTCCACCACGCTCAAGAGAGCGGATGACGCGAACAATGAGCGGGATCCCAGCGACGTGCTTGAGGGGCTTTGGGAAGTCAAAGCCGCTCACCAGGCGAGTCCCTTTTCCTGCGGCGAGAATGATGGCGCGGTTCGCGAAGCGGTTCATTAAGCGTCCTTTAGAGGAGTGGCAAAAAAGTCACGGTGTGGCACGAGTGGCTCAGGAGCGGTGAGCGGAAGTCTCGAAAACGTGGCGTTTAGAACGATTCTCGTGACCTGTCCCCAGTCTGTGCATGGGGTGTGCCGCTTCGTGAGTTTTCAGTAAGCGGGGTGTGTGTAGCGGCAAGGTGCGGGTTCGTCGAGCAGACTTTGTCGACCCTTACAACCGCTTACAGAGTTACGGGAAGGAAGTGGTTCACATCAGGTCGGCGGCCATCAACCAGCGCGCCTTCTTCTGAGCGCACCGATTCTCCGGCGCGAACTCGTTCGTCTCGATGGTCGCGTCTTCGACTTGCTCCAATCGCGCCACGAACGCGGCGCGATCACGACGCGCGAGGTCATGACGGAAAGCGAACTGGACGAGGTTCTCGAGGTAGTCGGGCGCGCGGCGGTTCGCCTGAACGAAATACCGATCCGAACGGGGAAGGTCGCCGCCAAGGACCTGTTCAGCACGCGCGTAATGCTCCCCGAAGAAGCGCTGCGGTCCCGCCTGATCAAGGTCGGGGTTCACCCGAAGCGCGCGTTCCATAATCGCGCGGGCCTCATCTCGCACGTCGATTCGCGTCGGGAGGTTTTGCTGCTCGCTCCAGCGATAGAGGTTCAACGTGCGCCAGTAGAGCGCTTCGATCGAAGAGTCCGGCAGCGCCACCATCGCGTCCACCAAGGGCGTTCCGTGGCTCACGCGATCCCGAAAGTCGTCCGATGAATAGGTGAGCGCCATTTCTCCAGCGACCGCGCCATCGTTGAAGAGCGTCGCCATGTCGAACGGCGGGTCATCTTCGAAACGCGCGTGGCAGTCTGCTTTGAAGAAGAAGGCTCGGCTCAAAGAGGTAAGGGCCGCGACATCGCCAGTTTGCCCGAGTTCGTTCCACGCCTCGATCGCGATCGCGAGAGAGGCGGCGTCTTCCCGCTGCGCCCAGGCCGCCGCGGCCCGCTCTTGAAGCGTGATTCGCTGCGCATCGGGCACGGTCGTCGCGGCGGAAACGTTCCAACCCGTGGGCCTCGCGGTCACGCACGCCGAGGTGGGCGTCACGACCAAGGCGACGAGAAGAGCGGAGAAAAGCGAGCGCAGGAGACGAGCCATGCGCGCCGGCTACCATGTTCCGGGCGCGGTTTCTATTGGGTGGGAGCGCAAACGCGGACCTCTGAGCCCGCGAGCTGCCTTGGCGGGCCACAATTGGTATGTTGGCCAAATGGTGGGTCTTCTCTCGAATGGTTGTGTCGCTCCCGGTTCCGGTGCGCGTTCTCGATCCTGGCCTCTGTGGACCCTCGCGACGATCGCTTGCGTGCTCAGCGCGCCGATTGGGGACACGTCCGAGGCACAGCATCAGGCGAAGACCTACCGCGGCGTCCATCCCTTCGCCGATGGCGCGTGGCACGACGCTGAGGAAGAGCATGACCACGGCGCGCTGACGGTCGGCGAAGCGGTCTTCGCGGAGGTCGACGGCGCGCGTGTGTTCTTGGGTGACCCCGTTCGCTTTGGCTTTCAGGGCGATGTCTTTTCGTACCTCGGCGCGCACCCGCTCCCGCTTGCCTTGGGCGCCGCGTACTGCGGGATTCACCGCGAGCACCGTCACTGGTTCGCTCCGGAAGGTCAGTACCGAGAGAGCGACGAAGGGGTCTTCCGGCATGTCGGGACGTTGCGTGGCGGCACTCCGACGGTCGTTCCGGAAGACATCGCGCAGGTGGTGGTTGAGGAGCCAGACATCGCGGTCTCCGCCCCGCTGGTGAACCCGTGGCTCAACCCGTTGTCGCGAAACCCGCTCTGGCGAAACCCGTTGGCCCTTCGCGACCGCGCGCGCCCTGCGCGGCGGACGCGTCGCGGAAGAGCGGCCACGACCCCCCGCGCTTCGGCGATGACGACCGCGATGACGACGGCCGACGCGCCGCGTCCGCAGCGCGGACGACCGATCCGCGCGAGGTCCACTCCGCGACGCGAGACCCGAACCGAACTGAGGTAGACCCCATGCGTATCGAAGAAGTCGTGGTGGATGGGGAGCCACTGATCAAGCTGTTGGCGTCGGGAGGGCGAAGCTGCGATCGGATCGCGGATACGGTGTGTCGGAGTCAGGTACGCGTGGACTTCGGGAGCTTCCCGCTCCTCGTCCGCGTCCATGACGGGTACCTCGAGTTCGCGATCGTTCCGTTCTTGAAATCGCCCGAAGACGACGCGCTCTCGGCGAAGCTCTACACGCGTTTGCTTCGGCTCAACCACGACCTGCTGATGGCGAGCTTCGCGATCGATGACGATCTCGACATCGTGCTCTCCGTCGAGCACCCGCTCGCGGATTTGGATCGGAGCGAGGTCGAGGACGCCCTGAGCGTGCTCGGCTACTACGCCGGTGAGCACTACCGCGAGCTCGCGGAGATGGCGGGCGTTCGAACGTCTGCGCGCGCGGCGGAATCCTGAGCGAGATCGGGGAGCGCTCCGCCTCATGATTGACAGCGCGGGACCGGGGCTCGACCATCGCGGCCATGAACAAGGTCTTCTCCTCTGCTGACGAGGCCGTCGCGGACCTCTTCGATGATTGCGTGCTGATGTCGGGCGGCTTCGGCCTCTCTGGCAACCCCGAGGATCTCATCCGGGCGGCGCACGCGAAGAACGTTCGTGGTCTGACCATCATCAGCAACAACTGCGGGACGACCGACGAGGGCCTCGGGATCCTTCTGAAGAACGGTCAGGTGAAGAAGATGATCTCGTCCTACGTGGGCGAGAACAAAGTCTTCGAGAAGCTCTTCATGAGCGGCGAGCTCGACGTCGAGCTCAATCCGCAGGGCACGCTGGCAGAACGTATCCGCGCGGGCGGGGCGGGGATCCCGGCGTTTTACACGCCGACCGGGTACGGCACGAAGGTCGCTGAGGGCAAAGAGACCCGTGAGTTTGACGGTCGGATGTTCGTGCTTGAGACAGCGCTCCGCGCCGACTTCGCGTTCGTCAAAGCATGGCGCGCCGACCGCTGGGGCAACTGCGTTTTCCGAAAGACCGCGCGCAACTTCAACCCGATGATGGCGAGCGCCGCCAAGGTGACCATCGTCGAGTGCGAGGAGCTGGTCGAGGTCGGGGCGCTCGATCCGGACGCCGTCCATACGCCCGGCATCTACGTCCAGCGGGTCATCGTGGGCTCGGGGTACGAGAAACCAATCGAGCAGCGAACGACCACGCCGCGAGGAGAGAGCTAATGCTGACCCGAGACCAAATGGCGGCTCGCATCGCGCGCGATCTCCGCGACGGGTTTTACGTGAACCTCGGCATCGGGATGCCGACGCTGATCGCGAACCACATCCCCGACGGGATGGAGGTCGTGCTCCAGTCCGAGAACGGTCTGCTGGGCATCGGGCCGTTTCCCTTCGAAGGAGAAGAGGACGCGGATCTGATCAACGCTGGCAAGCAGACGGTCACGACGATCCCAGGCTCGGTCTTCTTTGACAGCTCCGAGAGCTTCGCGATGATCCGCGGCGGCCATGTCGACATGTGCGTACTCGGCGCGATGCAGGTGAGCGGACACGGTGACCTCGCGAACTGGATGATCCCTGGCAAGAAGGTCAAAGGGATGGGCGGCGCGATGGATCTCGTCGCGGGGGCGCGTCGCGTGATCGTCATGATGGATCACGTGACGAAGAAGGGCGGGCTCAAGATCTTGAACGAGTGCAGCTTGCCGCTCACCGGCGTTCGTTGCGTCCATCAGATCGTGACCAACCTGTGCGTCTTCAACGTGAGCGATGACGGCCTGGAGCTCATCGAGCTGGCGGAGGGCGTGTCGCTGGACGACGTGAGCGCGAAGACCGAGCCGACGTTCTCGGTCGCGAAAGAGCTCGGGCGAATGTGAGTCGAAGCGGCGCTGTCGCACAGAGTTCTCGAGGCGGGGCGGTTCAGAACTCGTCGTTCGCGTTCGCGATTTTGGGCGGTGTACTTACCTCGACCCTCGAAGGTATCGCGGCCCGCAATTCGGAACGCGCGGCTAGAGCGGCGATCGGTTTGAAGACGTTGCTCTGGTCGCGGAATTGGATCCTGAGCTCGTGTGCCCCCGCAAGGGCAGACCGAGCTGTGCTGTACGCACAGCGACCGATGTCGTGAGGAGGTAAACCGGGATCAGGCCGAAGGCCGCAGCGGAGCGGCGTTTTCAAACAGATCGCCGCTCTAGCCCAGCTCCCTGACCTTCCGCTCCGCTTCCGCCCAGTCTTCCCAGGTGTCGATGTTGACCGTTCGCGCGGGGTCCATTGGGTGCCCAATGACTTTGTTCCCATAGAGCGATCCAGCGAGCACGGCTTCGGAACGCGTGACGTACACCGAACCGGAGCGGTGAAACGCGGGCGGTAGAAGCTGCCGGCGCGGGATCGGATCCACGCCCCCGGTGGCGAGCTCGAGCGAGCCATCTTGGTTTTGGAAGTAGACCCAGTGGGGGTTGTGGTGCGCTGGCACAGGGAGCATCGAGACGACCGCATCCGCATCACTGTTAATCAGGAGCGACACGCAGGCGTCGATGTCTTCTGCGCGCCGGAGAGGATCGGTCGGCTGCAGGAGACACATGGCGTCGTAGCCCTCAAGCGTCCGGAGCACGTGCTGGATGACGGGGAGGGTGGGCGTGTCGTCTTGGGCGAGCGCGTCGGGACGCAAGAACGGCACGTCGAGGCCAAGGGAGATCGCGACATCGCGGATCTCCTCGTCGTCGGTGGAGACGATCACCCGCGTGAGAGTCTTTGCCCCGAGCGCGGCGTCGGCCGTGTAACCGAGGAGTGGTTTGCCCGCGAGTTCGCGGATGTTCTTTCGCGGGACCCCCTTCGATCCGCCGCGCGCTGGAATGATGCCCAAGACCTTCATGAACGGAACGTAGCAGCCCTCGCGATCGCTTTCGGACCGTCTGCGCGCGAGGTTGCCTAGCCGTAAGGGTGATTCCCTTGTTCGGGTCTCAGGGTTGAGTCGTCCACCTTCACGAGATTGACGATCTGATTTCAGGCGGCTCTTTCGGGTTACGTCGCTCCCCAACACCCAGGGAAACGCGCTTCCTCCAGCCTGGGGAGATACCCCGCGGGACGTGGATTTGTAGCGACGGTTGTCTTGGGTCGACGCAGGGACTACACGTGCACACTTCTCAAACCACTTGATGTGTGGGGACTCACCGACGTTCGTGGAGGTCCCGCTACAAATGTTTGCCGTTGTTTCCAGAGTTTCTGGGACGACGCTGTGGCACGGACTTCGCAAACTCGCGGCGTGCACAAAACCCCTCGATGAGGATGAGCCAACAAATGAAAAATCAACTTAGCCGAATCGGACTTGGCGCACTTGCGGCCATCGCCGTAGCGCTTGTGGGCGGACAAGCCCACGCCCAGATCGATACCTCCCTCCCAACCTTTACCTGTGACGGCACTCGCTACATGGCGATTGAAGAAGGCGCCTCACAGCAGCTCTACGAGCTGGGCGGAGCCGCCGCGGGCGGAGTGTCGTTTGACCCCGTCGGAAGCCGCGTCCCGAAGTACAACGCCATCGGCTACGACAAGACCCGGAACTACATCATCGGCGCGCGTGGCGACGACGTCATCCAGGTCGACTCGACCGGTGCGACCACGGTCATCTTCTCGTCGGTGCTCTCCGCGAGCAACAACGTCGCGGGCGACGTGGACCGAAACGGCGACTACTGGGTCCTCACCCGCGCCACTCGTGCCTTCGACCGAGTCAACCTTTCGACCGGCGCAGTCACGGTGGTCTCGATCGACGCAGGTGCGTCCTCGGCTGGTTCTGGCCGTCTCGCCGGTGTCACCGACTTTTCCTTCAGCCCGATCAACGGCAAGGCCTACGGTTACGACGGCGCCAGCAAGCGCGTCATCGAGATCACGTTCGCCGGCGGAAGCTACACCTTGGTCGAGCTCCCGACGGTCAACGCGCTCTCCGGTATCGGGTCGAGCTTCTTTGACTCTGGCGGACGTCTCTTCGGCTATGGCTCGGACACCGGCACGCACGACACGCTCTACCAGATGGATACCATCACCGGTGCCGTGACCGTGGTCGACGATGGCCCCGACGGCCCGCAGTCGGATGGCGCCAGCTGTCCCTTCAACCTCGGCTTCGAGAAGGTCGCGACGGAAGAGCTCGTCGCGGGCGGCACGGCGACGTACCGCTTCACGCTCAACAACTTCACCGGCGGTGCGCTCACGGGCATCACCTTCGAGGACGTGCTCCCCGCTGGCTACAGCTGGGTCGGCACCATCTCCGCGGTCACGACGCCTTCTGGTGTCGCGGCTTCGACGGTCATGGGCTCGGTCTCCGGCCGCACCCTCGACGTCTCGTTCGTCCCGAACCTCGGTGACGGCACGACGACCTTTGAGGCCACCGTCCGCGCCGCCGCGGACCCGAGCTTGCTCGGTGACTTCTGCAACCAGGCGAACCTTGAGGGTGTCCCGGTTGAGTTCGCGACCGGAGGCGTCGCGCCTTCCGATGACCCGTCGACGGTCACCATCCTCGGTGACTGCACCAACGTAGAGGTCATGGAGTGCAGCGGCTCGGTGAGCTCGCTCTGTGACTCCAACGCGAGCTGTGTCTCCGACGAGTGTGTCTGTGACGCCGGCTTCCTCGGCAACGGGCTCGACGGCGAGTGCTGCGCGGACTGCCGCATCGGCGGCGAGTGCTTCGACGATGGCGAAGCCAACCCGAGCAACGCCTGTCAGACCTGTGACGTGGGCGACTCCCGCACTTCCTTCACGGCAGATGCCTCTTGTCGCCCGTGTGCCACGAACGCCGATTGTGGCGGCGCGGTTCCGGTTTGCGATGTGGGCGCCGGCGTCTGTGTTGAGTGTGTTGCCGACGGTGACTGCACGAGCGGTACCTGCAGCGCGATGAACGTCTGCGTTGGATGCGCGACGGACGCCGAGTGCGCCGCCGCCGATGCGGATCTCCCCATCTGCCTCGACTCCGGCGATTGCGCCGAGTGTGGTGAAGACAGCGACTGCTCCGGAACGACCCCGTTCTGCGGTGGCTCGAACACCTGCCGCGGATGTAACCGCGACTCAGAGTGCGCAGCGCTCGACCCGGCGAACCCGATCTGTGAGGGACGACTCTGTGTCGAGTGTGGCGCGGACAGCGATTGCTCCGGCGCGACTCCGTTCTGCAACACCGGCACGAACATGTGTGGCGGCTGCACCACCGACGCGCAGTGCGCGGCGGCGGACGCGGACCTCCCGTTCTGTGACCCGGACGGCGCGTGCGTCGAGTGCAACGCGGACGGCGACTGCCCGGCGGGCGAGTTCTGTAACGCGATGAACGTGTGCGCGGGCTGCTCCACCGACGCCGAGTGCGCCGCGGCCGACCCGTTGCTCCCGATTTGTGACGCCGGAACCGGCAGCTGTGTTGAGTGCGCCATGAACGGCGACTGTGACGCGGCCGAGTTCTGCAACGCCAACGTGTGTGGTGGTTGCATCGACGACGACCAGTGCGCGGCGCGAGACGCGGATCTCCCGATCTGTGACGAAGCGACCGGCGGCTGCGTCGAGTGCACCGCGGACAGCGAGTGCACCAGCGTGGACGCGCCGTTCTGTGGCGACGACAACGTTTGTCGTGGCTGCGCGGACGACGCGGAGTGCGCGGCGGCCGACGCCGACTTCCCGATCTGCGCGGAAGGCGATTGCGTCGAGTGTGGTGACAACGCCGACTGTGGCGGTGACGAGCCGGTCTGTAACCCGGCGACCAACATGTGCGCGCCTGGTTGCGTCACGAACGACGACTGCCCGTCCGAGATGCCCGTCTGCGACACGGACACCAACGCTTGCGTTGTGTGTCTCACGAACGCGGACTGCACCGAAGACGGCCTCGGGGTCTGCCTCATGGGCACCGCGTGTGTTGAGTGCGCGGGCGCGGGCGGCTGCCCGGACGGCTTCGCGTGCAACGACGCGAACATGTGCGTCGAGACGGGCTGTGGCTCCGACGCGGACTGCACCGAGGCGGGTCTCGGCGTTTGCGATACGGACGATGGCGAGTGCTACCGCTGCATCGAGGACGCGGACTGTGACGCGGGTCAGGTCTGCACCTCGGAGCGCGCCTGTGTCGACACTGGCTGCACCTCTGATGCGGACTGCGGCGGCGTGACGCCGATCTGTGACACCGCGAGCGGCGACTGCGTCACCTGCCTGGTCGACACCGACTGCGCCGAGGGCGAGACCTGCGACCTCGCGACCAACACGTGCGTGGCCGCTGGCTGCGCGAGCGATGCGGATTGCACCGACCCGGCGAACCCGATCTGTGACGTCGCCACCGGCGACTGCGGACCGTCCGACGTCGTTGTTGACCCCGACCTTGGCCTCTCGGGTGGCGCGCTCTGTGCGTCGACCTCGGCGGGTCAGAACGGTGGGACCGGAGTCGCGTTCGCGCTTCTCGGTCTCCTTGGTCTGGCGATTCGTCGCCGCCGCTAAGGCACCTACAACGTAAAAAGGGAGCGCTTCGGCGCTCCTTTTTTCGTTCCGTCGTCGAAAATCAGCCGGAAGGCGGCGATTTGTGAAATTAAATCGTACGAGAAATTTCCAATTACACACCCATGGCGGATGGCGCGGAGGAACGGGCTGTCTACCTTGAAATCATGGCTCGAACTCGTCACTGGCTCCTCGCCTTCGCGCTTCTCTTCGGTGCGCTGGTCGATGGCAGCAGCGGTGCAGAGCCGGCGTCGCGGGGGACCCACACGTCGTCTAACGCCTTGGAGACCCCATGAAGCTCATATCCCTCGTTCCGCTCGCGCTTGTCGCTCTCGTGCTCTCCTCGAGCGCCTCAGCAAAGGCTCAGGTCCACGCTCTGAGCTCATCGACGCGGCCCACCACGGAGCCACGCGATCCCGAGCATCGCGGTCCAACGCTTCGCCTCCCGCTCGACGCGAACGACACACCGCGACCGTCACCGCGGGTCTCCATCGACTTTGTCGGTTTTGATGACGACGATGAGTTCACGGTCTTCGCGAACCGTGCGGGTCAGACCAGCCGAACCCGTGTCTGCGCGACGGTGCCTTGCACGCGAGAGGTCCCCCGCGGCCAGTACACCCTGAGCGCGGGCGACGGAGAAGATCACGTGCTCGTCGGCCCTGAGCCGATCAACATCTCTCGCTCTGGGCGGATCCGGATCGACTACCGGCCCCAACACAAGAAGCGTCGCCGGATGGGCTTCGCGACCTTGGTCTTCGGAGGGGTCGGGGCGGGCGCGTTGGCCTACGCGATGCGTCAGGACGTGCGACCGCAGAAGATGATGATCACCGGAGGGATCCTGTTGGGAATCGGCTTCGCGACCTTGATGTCTGCGCTCTTCTCGCGTGACCGCATCGAGTTTACGTATTACCCGGAGTAGCCGCGAGCGAGCGAGCTAGCGCATCGCGTCTATCGCCGAGAGCGCGTCGCCGCCTTGCAACGGGAGCTCCCAGTTTCCTACGCGAGTTGGGCGTTGTGTCGAGATGGCGAGGGCGCGAAGGAAGCGGCGCCGGTCCCACTGCGCGGCGCCGAAGCGCTCGAGGTGCGAGGTGTGGACCTGGCAGTCGACCATCGTGAAGCCCCATGCGCACAGGTTCCCGAGCAGCGTGGCGAAGCAGACCTTGCTCGCGTCCGGCTGCACCGAGAACATCGACTCACCGAAGAAGCTGCCGCCGAGCGAGACTCCGTAGAGCCCGCCGACCAGCGCCTCGTCTTGGTACGCCTCGATGGAGTGCGCGTAACCCAGCTCATGGAGCGCGCAATACCCGTCGATGATCGCGTCCGTGATCCAGGTCCCGGCTTGATTCGGTCGCGGGACGTCGGCGCAGCGCCGTACCACCTCACGGAACGCGGTGTCCGCACGGATCTCGAACGCTCGCTTCCGTACCGCCTTCCGCAGGCTGCGACCGACGTGTGCGTCTGGGAGCGAGAGAACGAAGCGTGGGTCCGGGGAGAACCACACGAGCGGATAGCCGCGAATCGGCCACGGGAAGATGCCGCTCTGATACGCGAGCAAGAGCCGCTCTGGGCAGACGTCTCCGCCGATCGCGACCACTCCGTCTTCCGTCGCGCTGCTGGGCGCGGGAAACGCGATCCGCTCGTCGAGGACCGGGATCAACGAGACCCGCGCGGAGCGAGGTCGTTCCGGATCTCGGTGAAACCGTCAGTGAACTGTCTGACGTGCTTGGGATCGTTCGCGACCGCGATCTGCTCCCAGTTGTGCTTGGCCGCGCTGCGCGTCCAGTTGTAGCTCCCGGTCACGACCGTCGCGCGATCGAAGACCGCGTACTTGTGGTGCGTGTGATGGCGCGACTGGTCATTTCCAGGGCTGAAAAGGAGCTGCGCGAGGTGGCTCTTGGGCCGACGCGCTGTTTTTCGTTCTGGGCCTGGCGCTTTGTCGGACGCTCTCTCTGGCGCGCCGTGGTCACGGTCATCCCGGTCTTTGGCCGTGAGCACCTTCACGACCGCTTCCAACCACTTCGCGATCGCGCCGTGGTCGCCCTGGTCCTGGTCCGCCAGTGCTTCCTGAGCGACCTCAAACGCGCGGTGACGCCAGCGCGCGGGCGCTCGTCCTCCATAGTGACCCAGAGCATGGCGTCCATCGACTCTCGTTCCGCGGTCATGGTCGCAGAGTTTCCCGAACCGGCCGCGCACGCAACTCGCGTCTCGAGACCGATGCGCGTCGAGCTCGCGCGGAAAGACCGGACCTGAAGCTCGGGCGCGGCGTTGGGCGTCAGTGGAAGGTGAGCTTTATCTCGCCGTCGACCAGGTCGACCTTCGCGGTGCCGCCTTCCAAGAGGTCGCCGAAGACCAGCGCCTTCGCGAGCGGCTTCTTGACCTTCTGCTCGATGAGTCGCGCCATCGGCCGGGCGCCCATCTTCGGGTCGTAGCCGTTGTCGCCCAGCCAGTCCGCGGCAGCGGTGCTGAGCGTGATCGTGACCGACTTGGCCTCGAGCTGCTCCTCAAGCAGGCGCACCTCTTTGTCGACGACCAAGCGGATCACCTCTCGGCTCAACCCCGCGAAGGTCACGACCGCGTCAAGGCGGTTGCGGAACTCGGGAGTGAAGACGCGCTCGAGCGCCGCCTTGGCCCGGCTCTCGCGGAGCCCGCTGTTGCCCTCGTCGTTCGCCCCAAAACCCACCACCTTGGCGTCGGCCTCGAAGGCGCCCGCGTTGGTGGTCATCACGAGCACGACGTTGCGGAAGTCCGCCTCGCGCCCGTTGTTGTCGGTCAACTTCGCGTGGTCCATGACCTGAAGCAGGATGTTGAACAGATCGGGGTGGGCCTTCTCGATCTCGTCGAGGATGACGACCGAGTGCGGGTGCTTGCGAACGGCGTCGGTGAGCTGGCCGCCCTGGTCGTAGCCGACATAGCCCGGAGGTGCGCCGATCAGTCGCGAGACGCTGTGCCGCTCCGCGAACTCGCTCATGTCGAAACGGATGAGCTCGACGCCCGTGAGCTTGGCGAGCTGCCGCGCGAGCTCGGTCTTGCCGACCCCGGTCGGTCCCGCGAAGAGGAAGTTGCCGACCGGCTTGTGGTCCGCGCGGAGCCCCGCGCGTGAGAGCGTGATCGCGTCGACCAAGGTCTCGATCGCGTCGTCCTGCCCAAAGATGACCTTCTTGAGGCCCGGGCCGAGCTCCTTGAGCGAATCCCGCTCTTTGACGGTGACCGCTTCAACAGGCACGCGCGCCATCTTGGAGACGACCCGCTCGATATCGGTCACGGTGACGCGCTTAGTGCGCTTGTCATCCTCGCGCATCCGGTCTTGCGCGCCAGCTTCGTCGATCACGTCGATGGCCTTGTCCGGGAGGAAGCGCTCGGTGATGTGCTTCTTCGCGAGCGTGACGGCCGCCTCGATCGCGTCGTCGTCGTACTTCACGTCGTGGTGCTCCTCGTAGCGGCTCTTGAGCCCCTTGAGGATCTCGACGGTCTCCGCAGGAGTGGGCTCCGGCAGGTCGATCTTTTGAAAGCGTCGCGCCAGCGCCCGATCGCGATCGAGGTGCTTGAAGTCCGCGTAAGTGGTCGCGCCGATGCAGCGGAGCTTGCCCGACGCCAGGGCGGGCTTGAGGATGTTGCTCGCGTCCATCGAGCTGCCCGTCGTCGCGCCCGCGCCGACGATCGTGTGGAGCTCGTCGATGTAGAGGATCGCGTCGGTGCCGATCTCTTCCAGCCGCTTCATCACGCCTTTGAGGCGCTCTTCGAACTGGCCGCGGAACTTGGTCCCGGCGAGCATGGCGCCCATATCGAGCGAGAAGATCCGCGCGTGCTTGAGCACGCTCGGGACCTTGCCCTCGTGAACGTGAAGCGCGAGGCCCTCGGCGAGCGCGGTCTTGCCGACGCCCGGTTCCCCGACGAACACCGGGTTGTTTTTTCGGCGCCGACAGAGCACCTGAACCGTGCGCTCAAGCTCCGTCTCGCGCCCGATGAGCGGGTCAATGCGACCGAGCGACGCTTCCTCGATCAGGTCCGTGGTGTAGGCCTCGAGGGGGTCCTTCTCGAGCTCTTCTTCTTCTTCTTCTCCATCGGCGGCTTGGCCGCGACGGGACTTGCGCGCGAGCGCGTCGCCATCGGTCGTGCCGTCTGCGCGAACGCCGTGCGCCACGTAGCGCTTGAGATCGAAGTCCGTGACGCCCTCGGCCTCGAGCAGGTAGCCGGCGAAGGAGTCCGTCTCTTTCAGGAGCTGCACGAGCACGTTGCCGCCCTCGATGAGCTTCATCTCCGACGAGATCGCGTGGATCGCGGCGCGATGCAAAACGCGCTGAACGGCGAGCGTTTGCTGTGGCTCGAAGTACTGCGCTGAGCTGGGTACCGCGTCGAGCTCCGTGTCGAGGAACTCCTCGAGCTTCTCTTCGAGGCGCGAGAGGTTCCCGCCACACGCGCGAATGGCGCGGCTGGCGCTGGGATCATGAACCAGCGCGACGAGCAGGTGCTCCAACGTGACGAACTCGTGGCGCCGCTGTCCTGCGCTGTCGAGCGCGGTGCGGAGTGTTCGCTGGAGCTCTTTGGCGATCGTGGGTCCGGCCATCTAGTGATCTCTCAGGGTCGCGGGGAGGACGCGCAAGGGACGGCGTCGGGAGGGTGGCCTTCGGGCCGATGGGGAAGGGCAGAATCGCGTCAATCTTCGTTCTCTTCAGGTTCGATGGAGAGGCGAAGCGGGTATTCATGTTCGCGCGCCAGCCGCTCGACGATCGCGACCTTGGTCTCCGCGATCTCGCGGGTGTAGACGCCCGCCACGCCCACGCCGTTGTTGTGGACGTGCATCATGACGCGGACCGCGTCGGTCTCGCCCAGGTGAAAGACCGTTGACAGCACCGAGACCACGAACTCACGCGTGGTGTAGTCGTCGTTGTGCAGGAGCACGCGGAACTTCGGCGGGCGCTTGGTCTTCTTCTTCGTCCGCGTCCGCGTGACGACGCCAGCGTCTTCATCAAAACGGTTCGCCATAATGCTCATGCTAGAACGCATCACAATCGCTGCGCCAGCGCTTTGGTGGTTGCGTTGCTCGTTGCTTACTAGTGGATCTGGCCGCCGTGAGGGCCGGCAGCGGGTTCGGTTGGGTGCGTGATCGCGCCCGTTTGTGAGGCGTCGAAGTGCCGCTCGAGGGTTTGATGAAGTTCATCGAGGGACCAGCCAGGAAAGGCCATCGGGATCAAAAACGGCTCGTCGCCAAGACGAACCAACTCGATCCTAAGTCGGTCTTCGTTGATGGCAACCCGTGAGACATCTGCCCACGCCACGGTCTCGTCGCGTCGACCCCAGAGCAGCTTGATCCCGTGATGGTCGACGTGAAGCCCGTCGCCCGTGGGGAGCGATCGCGTTCGCCAGAAGTGCATCGTCCAGCCGACCGCCAGCAAGAGGGCGACGATCGCGAGGGAGGCGCCGACGGCGTTGGGATCGCGAGCGAGGATGACCAGTGCGCCGGGAGTGACCATCACCGCAGCGACGAGCCGAAGCCGGGCCACACTTTTCTCCGCGGGAACGTCGCGCGGAAGGAACAGGGTCTCGGCGTCGCTTGCCTCTGCTTGGTTGTGGGTCGCCGCGCGGGTCACTGCCGGGTCGTCACTGCGCGACGACGCGCAAGAAGAACTCTTCGTTCGTCGCGTTCGCGATGATGATCTCGGTCGCCGAGACCGACTCGATCCGCGCCACGTCGCCGGACGCCAGGGTCCCGCTGCGACCGTCTTCCGCGAAGGCGATGTAGGGCACGACGAGCGCGGGCGCGGCGCCGAGGGGGTGCTCAATCACAACCGTGGCGCGGTCTGGAAGCGCGATCCACGCACACGAGGCGCCCGTCACGTCGGGGAAGCTGGCGGTCTCAAAGACGGCGCCACGCGTCGAAGCGCACGGGAGGTCCGCGGCGGTCAGGCGAATGGGATCTTGTGCGCGCGCTTCGCCACATCCCGTTGCGGCCGCCGTCAGCGCGGCGCTGAAGAGGACGAGCCCGAGGAGACGGAGTTTGAAGCGCGGCTTAGGCATCTTGAGGGGAGTAGCGCTGAACGAGCGCGTCGACCAGGGCAGAGGTCGAGGAGACCTTCACGGTGACGTCGATCAAGAGGCCGAGCTTGGTCGCGGTCGCCGTCGTGATCGGCCCGATCGACGCGAGGGTGCACTCCTCGTTGAGGATGGGGCTCAGGGTGTCGAGCGTGGTCACGAGGTGCGACACGGTCGACGAGGAGGTGAAGGTGACGATGTCGGGGGGGTCGTCACGGAAGAGCGCGCGGAGCGCCGACACGGTCTCTTCGTCGGGACCGAGCGTCTCGTATGCGGTCACGATGTCCACGTCGTGGCCCGCTTCCCGCAACGCGTTGGGGAGGTGCTCACGCGCGACCTTCGCGCGTGGCATCAGGACGCGCGCGCGATCTTCGAGCACCTCGAGCAGCGCGCTCGAGAGCCCTTCTGCGGTGCTGGTGCTCGGCTCAAGGTCGGCGCGGAGGCCGTACCCGCGAAGCGAAGCGCTGGTGCGACCGCCAATGGACGCGATCTTCGTGGTCGCCAGACGGCGCGCGTCGCCTTCGCGAAAGATCTCGTCAAGGAAACGGGTGGCCGCGTTCTGACTCGTGAGCACGACCCAGTCGTAGCGCGAGATCTGGGAAGACGCGGCGCGGAGCGGTTCGGGGTCTCGCGCGTCGACCACGCGGATGCACGGGAGCTCGATCGGGAGCGCGCCACGATCGCGCAAGAGCGCCGACAAGGACCCCGCTTGATGACTGGGCCGCGTGACCAACACGCGTTTGCCGAACAGCGGCTTGGTGTCGAACCAGCGCAACGAATCGCGAAGGCGCACGACGTCACCAACGATGGTGAGCGCGGGGAGGCCGAGCTTGGCCTCGCGCGCTTTGGCCGCGATGTCCGCGACGGTGCCTACGACCGTGCGCTGCTTCGGGAGCGACGCCCACTGCACCACCGCGACGGGCGTGGTCGGTGAGCGTCCGTTGTCGACGAGCCGCTTCATGAGCGACTCGAGCTTCCGCATGCCCATGAAGATGACGAGCGTCTGGGTGGCGGTCGCGAGCCGCTCCCAGTCGTGCGCGCTGGCGTCTTTCTCCACGGACTCGGTCGCTGTCACGTACGCCACGCTCGACGCGAGGTCACGATGGGTCAGGGAGAGGCCGGCGTAAGCGGTGGCGGCGAGCGGAGACGGGACCCCGGGGACGACCTCAAAGCGCACCCCCGCGTTCGCCAGATAGGCGGCTTCTTGAGAGCCGCGACCGAAGAGATACGGATCGCCTCCTTTGAGACGCGCGACTTTTTTTCCGCGCAGCGCCTCTTCGGCGAGACGCGCATTGATACGATCTTGACGGGCGCTGGGCTTCCCCGCCCGTTTGCCGACGAACACCTTTTCGGCGTCGTCACGGCACTCTCCTAAGAGGTCGCCGTGGACCAGCGCGTCGTAGAGCACGACGTCCGCCTCGCGCAGGCAACGGAGCGCGCGGCGCGTGATCAGCTCAGGATCCCCAGGGCCCGCTCCGAGGAGGTAGACGACCCCGCTCACAGCTCTTGCCTCGTTCGGAAGCTCGGACGCGAGCCAGGCGTCCGATAAACATCCCGCTTCGTTAGAATACGCACGGGCGGGAGGATACGTTGAATCGGGAGCGGGTCGAGCGCGCGCTGGTCTGCGGATGCCGCGGCGACCGCTTCGTGATACCTCCCGGGAACAACCGCGCAGTTCGCGCGTTTCCCGAGGCCTAATGCGTATCTTCCAGACTCTCTCGCCCATCTCCTTTTCTCTGCTCTGCTTCTGCCTCTGCTTCGCGTGCGAAAGCGAGGGGTGTGACCTCGGCGGAGGCGAAGAAGCCACCACGGAGACCGCGACGCCGACGTCGATGGGCGGCGGGAGCGCGAGCGCGATGAAGCTCATCGTGGACGGCTACGAGCTGGTCGAGGTGCGGAACACGCGAGAAGACGGAGCGGAGACCGCGCGTCGTGAACGCGAAGAGCGCGAGCGGGCGCAGTACGTCATGGAGCCGACGGAGCCAGACCCGCATGGGGGCTCGTTCACGTTGGAAGAGGCGGTCGAGGGACTCGGAACGGACGGAACGCTGGTCGCCGAGATCAACACCACTTTCGGTTCGGTCCTTTGCGATCTCTATGCGGACAAGGTCCCCACGACGGTCGCCAACTTCATCGGTTTGGCGCGCGGCAAGCGCGCCTGGTGGGACCCGCGCGCTGCGGCGTGGCGGACGAACAAGCCGTACTACGAGAACACGCCGATTCACTCCGTCATCCCGGGCTTCATGGTGCAGGGCGGCGACATCTTGGGCGATGGCACGGGCCGCATCGGCTACACGATCCCGGACGAGCCGCACGCGGAGCTCCAGCACGACAAGGCGGGTCTGCTCTGCATGGCCAACCAAGCCGAGAACGAGAGCGGCGCGCAGTTCTTCATCACCGACGGCCCGGCGCGTCACCTCGACACCGAGGGCGGCTCCACGATCTTCGGCCACTGCCTCCAGACGGAGGTCATCAACCAGATCGCGCGCGTCCCGCAGACCGAGGGCAACCGTCCGCGGACACCGGTCGTGATCACGCGGGTTCGCATTCGGCGAAGCGCGGATGGCGCAGAGGGCGGCCGTTTCACGCCGCCGCGTGCCCCCGAAAACTGGGACCCGGAGCTTCCCTTGGGCAGCGGTCGAAGCCGAGGACCCAGCGAGCAGGGTCACGGCGGGCGCACGGGCGATCTGCCGCGCTTTCACCCTCAGCACGGTCTCCCAGGCGGCGGCAGCCACGCCGGACACATGCACTGACGCGTCAGTCTGAGGGGTTGCGATCCAAGGGCCGCGTGGTACATCGCGGGCATGGGAGGCGACCCGACAGAAGGCCCTGAGGCCGACGACGAGCAAGAACGTCGTAAGAGTCGCGTCGAGGGGCTCCTCAAGCGCGCGATCGAGAAAGGAATCGAGGCCGGCGTCGGCACGATCTCCAAGGGCTTCGAGGCCGGCGCGGGGACCGTCAGCGCTGTCACCGATCGCGTCACGGACGTCACCGACAAGGTCACCGACAGGGCGCAGAACGTCATCGAGGACGTGAAAGAGGTGAAGCTGCCGCGCGAGATCGTTGGCTACGTCTTCAGCCAGATCGACGAGACCAAGAACGTACTGGTTCGCGTCGTCGCCAAGGAGGTCCACGACTTCCTCGAAGCGACCGATATCGCGACCGAGCTCCAGCGCGCGCTGACCAGCTTGTCGTTCGAGATCAAGACCGAGATTCGGTTCATCCCGAACGACAAAGGTGGCATCAAGCCGCATGTGAAGTCGCGCGCTGTGCCGAAGCGCAAACGCCGCGGCGACCACGAAGAAGAGTGACTTGGACGTCCTCCTCGTGAGCAAGCCTGTCGCTCCTCCTTGGAACGACAGCAGCAAGAACCTCGTGCGCGACCTCTGCCTCGGACTCGGCGCGGAGCACACGCTCACCGTGATGGGGCGCGCGGGCGGCGCCGCCGTCGATGGCGCTGATGTCGCGCGCGTCTACCCAAAGGACGCAGGAGGCTTCTCCCCTGCGCTCGCGGACAACGCGCGGGTGCTCGCGCATCTGCTCGCGGGTCGTCGTCGCGACCTTTGGCACTTCTTCTTCGCGCCCAACCCCAAGAGCGCCGCCGCGGGCCGGCTCGCCAAGACCCTTCGTCGCGCGCGAACGGTCCAAACCGTGTGCAGCGCGCCGGCGGTCTCCGCAGACCTCTCTCGTGCCCTCTTTACGGATCGCGTCGTCGTTCTCTCGGAGCAGACGCACGCGCGCTTCATCGAGGAAGGCGTCGCCGAAGACCGCGTGGTCCGCATCCCGCCCTCGGTCGCGACCCTTGAGCCCCTGTCGGGAGCGGCCCGTCATGAAGCGCGCGAGCACTTCGGCTTGCCTACCGATGAGCCGGTGGTCGTGTACCCCGGTGATCTCGAGTTCGGTTCGGGAGCCGCGGCGTGTCTCTCCGCGATCCGTGCGCACCGCGAGGTGACCTTGGCGATAGCGTGTCGCGCCAAGACGCCGCGCGCGAAAGAGGTCGAGGCCCGTTTGCGAAGCGAGCTGTCCGGCGACGAGCGTGAGAAGCGAGTCGTGTGGATCGGAGAGACGCGACGCGTCCTCGATCTCTTGGGCTGCGCGGATGTCGTCGCGCTGCCCTCCGAGACGCTGCACGCGAAGATGGACTACCCGCTCGTGATCCTGGAGGCGATGGCGCTCGGTCGTCCCGTGATCGTTGGCGCGGGCACCCCCGCGGAAGAGCTGGCGGGCGAGAGCGCGCTCGTGAGCGGCGTGGACCCAGGTGAGCTGGCCGAGGTCTTGTCTCGCGCGCTCTCCGTCGACGGCGCAGCGGGGCGACGCTACGTGCAACAAGAGATGAGCGTGGCCGCGATGGCCGCCGGGTATCGCGCCCTCTACGAAGAGCTGTCCTGAGCTCTCGAAGCGCGCGTCTACGAAGCGCGACTACGAAGAAAACGAGCCGCCGCGCCCGGCGCCATCCCGAAAGCGGGTCGCGCCGTCGACGCCTTCGCGCGCCACCATCTCCACGCCGCGGTCAAACTCTTGCGCGATGGCGTCCGCGATCGGGAGCTCGAGGCCCGCGTACGTCGACGCGCGGTCGGCGAGCATGCAGGCGTTCGGGAACGCCGCGATCTCGCTGGCGAGCTTCTCCGCGGCGGCCCGCGCTTCTCCACGCTCCACGACGCGGTCGGCGAGCCCGATCCGGAGCGCCTCTTCTGCGTCGACCGGTCGCCCCGTCATGATCAGGTCGAGCGCGCGCGAGAGGCCCACCACGCGAGGCAGTCGCGCGGTGCCGCCGTCGATGAGCGGGACCCCGAAGCGTCGGCAGAAGACGCCCATGATCGCGTCGCGCTCCACGACGCGAAGGTCACAGAGAAGGGCGAGCTCCAGGCCACCCGCGACCGCGTGTCCCGAGACCGCCGCGATCACGGGCTTGCTGAAGGCCATACGCGTGGGCCCCATCGGACCGTCCCCCGATGCCTCAAGTCGGTTGCCCGCGCCGTTCGCGACCGCGACCAGATCCGCGCCAGCGCAAAACGTCCCGCCGTCGCCGAAGAGGACCGCGACCTTCGCCTCGTCGTCTCCCTCAAACGTGCGAAAGGCGTCGGCGAGGGCCTCGGCGGTTTCACGGTCGACCGCGTTCCGGCGGGCAGGGCGATGCAAGATCACCGTGAAGACCGGGCCGCTCTTTTCGATTCGTACGCTCACTTCGTTCTCCTCGCGGCTTCTGATTCATCGCGCGCGTCGGAGCGTTGCGGGGACTGCGGCGAGGCATCCGGCGGCGCGGAACCAAACATTACAAGGTTGTGGCAGACTCGCGCCGATGGATTTTTCGCTCCCCCCTGAGCTTCGCGCGCTTCGCGCCGAGACCCGCGCATTTGTCGAAGACCGCGTCCTTCCTCTCGAGGACCAGATCATCGCCGAGGATCGCGAGCAGCGCTACGAGACGCTGACCTCGCTCCAGAAAATCGCGCGAGACGAGGGCCTCTGGGTTCCGCACCTCCCGGCGAGTTTCGGCGGACGTGGCCTCGGTCCGATGGGCATGTGCGTGCTCTTTCGGGAGATGGGTCGGTCGCTGGTCGGCCCGCGCGCATTCAACTGCGACGCGCCCGACCAGGGCAACATGGATCTCATCTTGCGCGTCGGCTCCGACGCGCAGAAGGAGCGCTACCTCAAGCCGCTGGTCGATGCGGAGTGCACGAGCGCGTTCTGCATGACCGAACCGATGGGCGCGGGCGCGGACCCGTCCAACATGAAGACCTGGGCGCGACGCGACGGCGACGACTGGGTCATCGACGGCCACAAGTGGTACTCGACCGGCGGCGAAGCCGCGGCGTTCTTCATCTTGATGGCGCGCACGAGCGACGACCCTCGAAACGGCGCGACGATGTTCTTGGTCGACCGACACGCCGAAGGGGTCGAGCACGTCCGCGAGATCGACACGATGGCGGAGCCGCTCTTGGTCCATCGCGAAGCGGAGTTTAAGTTTAACGGGGTGCGCGTGAGCGGCGACGCGGTGCTCGGCGGCGTCGGTCAGGGGTTCCGCATGGCGCAGGCGCGCTTGGTCCCGGCGCGGCTCACGCACTGCATGCGTTGGCTTGGTCTGGCGGATCGCGCGCTCGAGCTCGCCAAGCCGTACCTGATGGAGCGCGAGAGCTTCGGCCGAAAGCTCTACCAACACCAAATGGTCCAGCAGAAGGTCGCGCAGAACGCGCTTGATGTGCACGCGGCGAACCTGATGGCGTTCCACTGCGCGTGGATGCTTGAGCGGGGCGAAGACAAAGCGGCGCGGACCTATTCGTCGATGTGCAAGGTGCACACCGCGCGGATGATGTGTCGGCTCCTCGACGATTGCATTCAGCTCCACGGCGGGCGCGGTTACAGCCGCGATGTTCCCTTCGGCGATTGGTACCGCGGTCTCCGCGCAGGCCGGATCGTGGATGGTCCAGACGAGGTGCACCTCATGGTGATCGCGCGCGACTTCTTCAAGGGGCGCGTCGAGCTGCTGGTATGAGGTCGCCAAGGTGGTTGAGGGCGGCCGCGGCGTGCGTCGTGGCCTTGGCGTCGCTCGGCGTCGCGAGCCCCGCGCTAGCGCGTGAGCCGATCGACTGCAGCACGCCCAAGAAAGCGGCGGCCACGTTTTTTGGCAACATGACCACCGACGCGGAAGACGTTCACGCCGCGAGCGAGTGCTTCGACTGGGCGGGGGCCGGGATCGCGGATGTCACCCAGCGCCGAACGCTGACCCGGGACTTGAAAGCGGTGCTCGACGCGCGCGGCGTGTGGTTTGACGAGTCGCTCCCGGACCGCGCGGAGTCGTCCGCGGAGTACATCTACCTCTCGCCGGATCTTCGCGAGGTGCGCTTGCACCGCGCTGGCGAGCGCTGGGTGTTTACCAGCGCGACCATCGGGACCATCGAGCGTCTGCACGCCGAGACCTTTGATGTGGATGTTCAGTCCTACGTCGAGCGGCTCCCGCGGTGGGCGCGCGGGGTGGCGCTCCTCGGGGTTCGCTGGTGGCAGATCCTCGGCCTCTTCATCCTGATCCTGCTCGGGCTCGCGGTTCGATTGACCATCGCGAAGGTCCTGGAGAAGCAGAGCCAGCGATTGCTCGCGACCCGCGGAGAACGCGCGTCGCTCTCGACGATTCGCGAAGCCGCGCGGCCGATCGGGACGCTCGCGATGGCCGCGGTCTTTGCCTACGGGTTCCCGCTCCTTCGCTTTGGCGCGCGACCGATGCATGTGGGGCGGGTCGCGATCCGCGTCATGGCAGCGCTCGCTGCCGTGGTGTTGCTCTACCGGATCGTGGATCTGGGCGCGGATATTTTCGCCAAGCGCGCCGAGCGCACCGAGACCAAGCTCGACGACCAGGTCGTCCCCCTCGTCCGCAAGACGCTCAAGGTCTTCGTGATCGCGATCGGGGTCATCTTCGTTTTGCAGAACCTCGACGTCGATGTCGGCTCGCTGCTCGCGGGTGCCTCGATCGGCGGTCTCGCCTTTACGCTCGCCGCAAAGGACACGGTCGCGAACTTCTTCGGGAGCGTCTCGATCTTCGCCGACCAACCGTTTCAGGTCGGCAATTGGGTCGTCATCGACGAGCACGAGGGGATCGTCGAAGAGGTCGGTATGCGCTCGACGCGGATCCGAACGTTCCGCCGCTCGGTCGTGACGATTCCGAACTCCACAGTCGCGAACGCGGGCATCGAGAACTACGGAATGCGGGAGCGCCGACGCTGCAAGCTCACCCTCGGCCTGACTTACGACACGACCAGTGATCAGATGCGCGCGTTCGTGGAAGGCGTGCGCGCGATCTTGATCGCGCACGAAGATGTTTGGCAGGAGGACTTCGAAGTCGCGTTTCGCAGCTTTGGTGACAGCGCGCTTGAGGTGCTCGTGTACTTCTTTTTCGTGGTCGACAGCTGGACCAAGGAGCTGATCGCGCGCCAGGAAGTGATGCTCCAGATCATGCGATTGGCGGAGGCGCTCGGGGTCGAGTTCGCGTTCCCGACCCAGACCGTGCACCTTGAGAAAGAAGGCAAGCGCGCCGCGGCGCCGAAGCCCGACGCCCTCCGAGACATCGTGACGTCGTTCGGACCGGGCGGCGCGAACGCGACCTTGCCCGAGGCGCTCACCACCTTCGCGGAGCGCGAGAAGACGAGCTCAGGCGGAGAAGAAGTCGGCGACGGCGGCTAAGGCGGCGGCTCAGGGACAATCGAGCGGGGAGACTGACTCGAGAAGGTCGCTCTCGGTGACGTACCCCGACGTGAAGCGTCCGGTCGTCTCAGGGACCAGGGAGAACAGCCCGAGGAGGTCGCGCCCGGGGTCGCAGATGCCATCGAAGTTCAGGTCCGCAAAGAATCGGACGACCACGCGACGGCCTGCGAGGTCGCCCACGTCGCGGAACTCCAAGAGGAACGCCCCTTCGAACACGATCCCGACGGCGGGTTCACGAGAAGTCCCGGTCGACGCGGCGACGAGGGTCTCATCGGGAAGCCGGAAGCCATCACCAAACACTAAGAACCGACCGTCTCCGGGCGCGAGCACGGTGCCACTGTCCGGCTCTTCGTATGGGCGAAGGATGGTCTCGTCGCACCCTCCGGACAGCGACGCGACCAAGAGCACCGATAAGAGCTGGATGCGACTCACAGGAGGATCTCCATGTTCAGCCCGACGAGGCCTTGTAGGGAGACAGGGTACGCCTCGCCAGTGACGACGACCGTGGGGGGCGGGGCGAGCCAGAGGACCTCGAGGTGCAGAGCGACGCCGAACCGTTGGATGCGGACCGCGAGTTCGATGCCGCCAGATGCCGCGAGCGCCCACGCGACCGCGCGCTGGCGAGTGCCGAGAAGCGGGTTCGTTCCCTCTACTTGAAGACGAGCGGCGCCGAGTGAGCCGAGCGCCGAGAGCGCGAGCAGCGCGTCGGCCGGTGTGACTTGAACCGCGCCGCGGAACGCGAAACGATCGGCCCGGAACCGAAACGCGTCGAGTTCATCACGGGTGTGGAGCTGAACCGTCGCGAAGACCGCCAGGCGATGGCCCTGCGGGAACCTGAATCCCAGCTCGCCGGTCGCGCGCGCGTAGTTCCTCAGCGGAACGCGACCCACGCTGAGAAGCGCGCCGGCCGCGAGGTACAGGCGTCCGCGGCGATGAGGAACCGGCGCGGAGAGGGCGCCGCTTGCGCTCGCGGCGGATTCGTCGGCCTGCGTCGTTCGGGCTCCCTCTTCCCGGGCCTCGTCCTCGGTCGCTTCGCGAGGGAGGTCAACGTCCGCAGCGTCGGCCGAGACAGCGTCCTCCACGTCGGTCGCCTCGGGCGCGTCGTTCGCCACGTTCGCCTCGGTCGAGTGGGTCGCGTCGGTCGCGTCATCGTCGCGTTCAAGCTGGAGCAGGCTCGCGCGGATGTACTCCGCGGCCCGAACAATCGCGAGGTCGCGATCCGCCCTTGTCGCGATGAAGCTCCGCGCGGGGCCTCCGCGTCGCGACACGTGGATGTGACCTCGCGTGCATCGAACCTCGAACTCAACCGTTTGATCGGGCGCGACCGACGCTAGGCGACCGTTTAGCGGGGCCTGCGTGTCGACGTTGAGTGAACGGAGCTCGAGCCACAGCTCGCGACAGGCGGTCTGCGCTTGTGGCTCCGACAAGAGCACGACGTCTTGAGCGTGACTCTCCGTGATCCCCGACGCGACGGCGATGAAGGTGAACACGCAGAGGAGAGAGCGCTTCACTGACGCAGGAGCTTCTCCGCGACCTGCACGTGCGCGCCCTCCGGGAAGCGCGTTAGGTACGCCGTGGCGCGCGAGCGTCGCTCTGGGTGAGCAGGAAGGTCCGCGATGAGCTCCAACACGCGGCCAGCTGCCTGTTCTGCGTAGGGGCCGTTTCGATCTTCCCGCTCATAGGTCAGGAGCCAGGCCATGGCGTCGGGGCCTCGCGAGAGTCTCGCCAAGAAGAAGGCAGCGCGGGCGGCGGATGGAGTCCCCGGGAAGCGGCGCCGGATGTCCGAATAGATGTCGTGGGCGTTGCTCGGGTTCACGCGACGCACACGCGCCGCGCGTCGGAGGAGGGTCACCGCGGTCTCTGGTGGGTTTCGCCTGCGAGCCGTCACGGGCGAAGTTGCGGCTGCTGTTCGCGAGACGACCGGCGGTGTCGTAGACATCGCCGCGGGGATCGCCTCGACGTCTCGGCCATCATGAGTGTCCGGGCTGTCCGGGCCGTCATCATCCAGGCCGTCATCATCCAGGCTGTCATCATCCAGGCTGTCATCGTCCAGGCTGTCATCGTCCAGGCTGTCCGACCTGCTGTCTGGAGCGAGCGTGATCGCCTCTTGGACAAGCGGAGCGGCAACGGGAACGGGACCGCCTGCCGTCAACGTGAGTGACTCTCCTGCGCCGATCGACCTCGCGACATCAGGCCCATCGACGAAGACCTGTCCTTCCTCGACGTCGACACGGAGCGCTCTCGTGTCTTCGCTCCACGAGACATCGAAAATGGTCCCGATGACGTGGACTGAAAAGGGCCCTGCAGTGACGCGCCACGCCGTGTTTGCGTGATGCTCGACTTCGAAGTGTCCTTTTCCAGAGTGCACGCGCACGGTCGCACCGTTGGTGGCGACCTCGGTCACTGACGCGAAGGAGCCTTCGGTGACGGTAACGACCGACCCGTCATTGAAGTTGAGCTGGGCGGGCCCGTGACGTGTGGCGATGAGCTGACCAACGCGGCCTTCTGCGCCACGGACATGAAATGAACGAGGTTCTGGAGCGTTGTGCCAGGCGACCCCCGCCAGCGCGATGACCGCGGCCGCCACAGCGACCCAGGCGCCGGGCTGTGATCGACGGCGAGGTGGCGCGAGAACCCGTTCGCGTACATCTCGACGTCGCGCGTCGTCCGCGACGGTTGGCGCTTGCGCGGCTCGGACATCTTCTCCCAGTTCGTCGAGGAAGCTCATCGCGTCCTCCTCGAGGCGAGCGCCCGGTCCGCGAGAAAGGGATCCCGCATGGCGAGTTTGAGGAATCGGGCTTCCGCTTTGCTGAGGCGACGCTTGAAGGTCGCGAGGGAGACGTTCATGGCGCTCGCGGCGTCCCGCAGCTCCATGTCTTCGAGGCGCCTCAAAGAGAACGCGATCCGCTCTTCCGTGGGGAGCTTTTCGAGCAACGCGTAGACCCGGTTCAACATCAGGGTCTCCGTGGCGGTGCCTTCGGTCGCTTGTTCAGGGACAGCCTCCGGGGGGCGAAACTTGAGCCAACGTCCTCGTCTCCGGCGACGAATCGCACCTCGCGCCGTGTAGACCGCGATCTGCGCGATCCAGCTCTTGAGTCGAGTCGGGTCATTGAGTTTGTGAATACAACTGAGCGCTTCTGCGAACACTTCGTGGAGGAGGTCGCGCAGCTCGGGATCACTCCCTAGCACCCGGATCAACACACGATCCACGAAACCACTGTAGCGATCGTAAAGCGCCGCGGGAGCCTCCGCGCTCCCCTGAAGGAGCGCGGAGACCAACGCGGCGTCGGAACCGAGAAACCCACTCGCGCCTTCTCCCGAGCGATCCTTTGCGGTGGGGGAGGCGGGATACAGCTCGTGGATGGTGGCGGTCATGAGACGGCTTGGCCCACAGTGTAGTGGCGCGAGGACACGCCCGCGGCTCAAGTATTTTTGCGAAGCACGAAAGTCGAAAATGCTGAGCCGCCACGCGGTATCGCGAACACCTAAGAGGTATGTGGAAAGTGGCCGTTCGGTTTGTCGTAGCACTCACAGTGGTCGCGTTGGGAGCGTGCCAAGACCCTCCGGACGTTGATGGCGACCCTGACTACGAGCAAGTTTTCTCGACGGACGTAGTCCGCCGCATCGATGTCGTGATGAGCGCGTCGGCGTGGGACGCGATGATGGACGATGTAACTGAAGTTACGGGGACGCGACCAGGAACCGGAATGATGTTGGGTCCGGACGTGGACGACGCGGCTTTCGCCGCGTGCGAGGACGTCGAGGAGTTGGCTTCGTGCTCATTTGGGGATGAGCGTGGCGTCTGCTTAGACGTTGGCGAGACGAGGCTCTTGTGCGTCACAGAAGAGATGATGGTGGGGCCAGGCGAGGTCGACGCGTTCACGATGGCATGCGAAGGCAAAGCGGAAGGCGATATGTGCGCCGTCGATGACGAGGCGGGAGAGTGCGTCGTGGTGGTCGGGGAGGAGGAGCTGTTTTGCTTTTCCGACGGCGAGGGCATGACTGCGGGCGAGGGCATGACTGGCGAGGGGCCCACGACCTTCTGGCCGCGGAAGCCGCGCTACGTCGATTGCGAGGTTCGCGCGGAGGGGCGGACCTGGTTTCACGTTGGGTTCCGCGCGAAAGGAAACTTCGGACTCGCGACTTCGCTTCACTCGCTCAAGCTTCCTTTTCGGTTCAAGTTCGACGCCTTCGAGGACGAGTTCCCTGAGACGAATAACCAACGGTTCTTCGGCTTTCAGCACCTATCGATGGCGAACCACATGCTTGACCCGAGCAACCTCCGCGCGTTCCTGACCTCGGATGCGTACGAGAGGCTCGGCGTCCCGGCCCCCGCGGTCGCGTTCTATCGTCTCTACATCGATCGCGGAGAGGGACCCGAGTACGCCGGGGTCTACTCGATGATCGAGGTCCCCGACGATCCGATGATGAATCGCGCGTTCGGCTCGGAAGACGGCAACCTTTACAAGCCGGACG
Organism: uncultured bacterium; assembly: GCA_938024995.1. Lineage (GTDB taxonomy): Bacteria > Myxococcota_A > Polyangia > Polyangiales > Houyiibacteriaceae > CALJDU01. The sequence continues at coordinate 116,569 of CALJDU010000012.1, read as the reverse complement.
GCGGTGGGGCGCGGTTCGCGAGCTACGACGAAGGAGCGTTCTTCAAGAAGAACAACGAGATGATGCCGGACTACTCCGATGTGGAGGCCTTCGTCGCCGCCCTGAATCGAACCGATGTCTCGGCCGAAGAATGGCGACGCGGGCTTGAGGCGACGTTCGATGTCGATCTCTTTCTCCGCTACCTCGCGGTGACCCGCGGGATCGACAACTGGGACACGTACGGCGGGATGCCCCACAACTTCTATCTGTACGCACACGAAGGACGTCTTCGATTCCTCCCGTGGGACTTCGACCTCGCGATGGCGAGCACGAAGGACGCGGAGCACTTTGCGCTCCGTGACATCGCGGGTGCCTGGCCGCTCCTTACACGGATTCGAGGCGACGAGGTCTACATGTCTCAGTACCTTGCCTACCTGCGGCAGGTGCCTGAGGATGCGTTTGACGAGGCCCGGTTGGCCGACGAGATCGCTCGGCTTCGAGAGCTGCTTTCTCCGTACCTCGTTGGAGAGGGCGGCGAACAGGAGCCTTTCCTCGCGACGAGCGAGACCTCCTTCCGAGACGGTCTCGCTGAGCTCGAGCGACATGTCAGAGCACAGAACGCGTCGCTCGCGAGCTTCCTTGAGGACGCGCCTTGATCGCGATGACCTCCTCGCACTTGACCGCTCTTCCGACGCCGGCGGAGCGGCTCGCGTTGGCGACGTTTCCCGTCGCGACCCAAGACCTCCTCGCCTCCCGTGTGCTCCAGCGACGAACGGACACGAAGTTCGCGGTGACGCGCACGCGGCTCCCAGCTCTTCTCCTCGCGCTCTGCCGCTCGTTTGATCTCGTGACCGCTGGGGAGGCGCGGGTCGCGCAGTACCAGACGGTCTACTTCGACACGTTCGACCTTCGGTTCTTCAATGACCACGTTCGCGGTCGCCGTCCGCGCGTGAAGGTTCGCGTTCGGAGCTACCCAGATCGCGAGCTCAGCTTCATCGAGGTGAAGCGCAAGACCGCTCGTGACGAGACCGTCAAAGCACGGGAGGAAAGGGAGGGGCCGCTCTCGCTGCACCATCGTGACGAAGTCTTCGTGGGGCGTCACGTGTCGATCCCGGCGCCCCTTGTCCCGTCCGTACGGACCGACTTTCGACGGATCACGCTCGTAGGCCGCGAGCACGAAGAGCGGATTACGATCGACTTTGGGATCGAGTTCGGGACCCATAGCGCCCGGCGCTGCCTTCCGGGCCTCGCTATCGTGGAGCTGAAGCAACCGCGCTTTCGAGGACGTTCGCCAGGAGCACTGGCGCTCCGCCAAGGCCGAGCGCGACAGGTCTCGTTCAGCAAGTACTGCGTCGGGGTCGCCCTGCTGCATATGTGCCGGCATAGGCGCCAAGCGCTCTCAAGGATGCGCATCGCGATGCGAGTAGCGCGATGAACGTATGGAGCGAGCTGCTCGGGCTCAAAGAGCTCATCGATGTGGACGACTTTGGAAAGCTCGCGGCGCGCATGGTCGTGGATCTCGTGTGCGTCTTTTTCGTGGTGCGGCGTTACGCGAAAGGTGATGACGCCGCAGGCCACGACTACCGGCTCACGTACTACCTCTTCAACATCATCACGTTCAGCCTGTGTTTCCTGCTTCGCAAGGTGCCTATCGAGCTTGGCTTCGCGCTCGGCCTCTTCGCGGTGTTCGGGATCTTGCGCTACCGGACCGAGCCGATCGGAGTGCGCGACCTGACGTATCTCTTTGTCGTGATCGGGCTCGCGATACTGAACGCGGTGACGAACAAGAAGGTGAGCCTCGCTGAGCTGATGCTGGTGAACGTGGTCATCGTTTCTGCAACCGCGCTGCTGGAGCGACGCCCGCGCGTTCAGACGTTTATGCTCATATACGACGATCTGAGCGTCATCCAAGACGGCGATATGAACGCGCTTCGGCTCGACGTCGCTGAGCGCACCGGGACCGCGGTGGAGCGGGTCCTCATCGCGAGAGTGGATCTCTTGCGCGATACCGCGACGCTCGTGGTGCACCACCGGAGACGGCGATGAGCCAGCCTCGTGTGACGCTGTCGCGCATCGTTGTGGCGTCCCTCGCGCTCGTCTCGGTCATGTTGCGGACCGCGCCGGCGCAGGCGGACGAAGGAGAGGTCTGGCTCAGCGCTGGCGCGGATGTCGAGCTGCATGAGCGGCTGCGCCTCGGCGGGGTTCAACATCTGAGGTTCGGGAGTGGACGGGTCGAGGCGCTGACGGATGTCGACGCGGTGGTTCCGGTGCGTCGCTGGTTTCGCCTAGGCGCCGGGTATCGACTCGGAGTGGAGCGCGGAGACGCGACGCGGGTCTTTCACCGGCTCCACGTCGACGGGCACGTTCGGACGCGGCTTGGTCGCGTTCGCGTGAGGATTCGCGGGCGATATCAAGCGCGTATCGCTGGGAACACGCGGCACACGTTTCGGCTGCGACTCCGTCTTCGACTCCACGTCACGAAGTGGTTCCGGCCGTTCGCCGTCGCGGAGACGTTTGTCCGAACGAGCGGGCTGCGCAAGCAACGGCTGGGCGGCGGTCTCCTGTTCGCGATCGACGACCACCGGATCCGTCTCGTCTATTTGTTGGAGCTGCCGCTCGGTGGTCGCGACGCTGAGAGGACTCACGTCGCGGGGATGCACTACCGGTTCGGCTTCTGAGCTTAACGAAACTCGACGGTCTCGGTATCGCCCGCGACGAAGGCGCGCATCGCGGTTCCCATGCGCGCGGCGAGGTCCATGATCCCGTCGTCGTCCAGTCCCGTGGTCTCGACCTGCGGACCCACGAAGACGTCGACGTCCCCGGGTCGGATGATGGCGGAGCCTTTGCGGTTGACCTCGTACATGCCGCGCACCGCGAGGGGGACGACCGGGAGGTCTGAGTCGCGCGCCATGAAGAAGATGCCGCGCTTGAAAGGCTGGACCGTGCCGTCCATGGTCCGGTGCGCTTCAGGGAAGGTCAGGATCGACAGACCCTCGGCCGCGCGCGCGCGGGCGGCTTCGCACAAGAGCTGGGTGCGGTTCTCTCCGCTGTGGACCGGGATGCCGTGGGTCGCCTTCATCATCCAGCCGTAGCCCGGGATCTTGAAGTGCCAGGCGAGCATCAAGCCGACGAAGGGTTGGGGGATGCTCGCGCACGCGGTGAAGGCGTCCAGGATGTTGACGTGGTTCTGACAGAAGACGCTCGGTCGGTTCTTGTCGAAGTCCGGGTGGTACGTGATGCGCAGGTTGCTCCGCGTCACCTTCAGCACCTTGGCGAACGCTCGGGCGGACCAGAGCGATTGCTCCGCGGGAGACCGAAACGCTTGCGCCGCGACGGAGACGAGCGACGTCCCGATCATCACGGTGAAGGCGGAGCTCCACACGAACGCGGAGAAGGGGACCAGGCTCCAGGCGGGGAGCTCTTCGCTTTGCTCGTCCATAGCGCCCATTACCATACCCACGATCGTGCCGCCTCGATCCCGGTGCGGGACGCGGTACTCTTTTCGGGATGGTGACCCGGGAACAGCGCGCGGCGTTCAATCGACGTCGATGGCTCAAGAACGGCGCGCAGGTCGCGCTCGCGCTCTGTGTGTTCTTGGCGGTGCGCGCGTGGCAGCAACACGGAGCCGCCCGCGGAGCGGTTCCGAACATCAGCGGCTCGACCGTGGGAGGCGAGCGGATCTCGCTCTCGAGCTATCGCGGCGAGCCGGTCTTGGTTCACTTCTTCGCGACCTGGTGCGGCGTCTGTACGGCGATGGAGAGCAACATCGCGAACGTCGCGGACGACCATCGCGTGCTCTTCGTGGGGACCCGCTCCGGAAGCGCGAGTGAGCTGCACGCTTACCTCGAGGAACAGCGCCTCACGCACGTCGACGTCCTCGTGGATGAGTCCGGCGCGATGGCGGATCAGTTCGGGATCAAGGGTATCCCAGCGACGTTCTATGTGAACGCCGAGGGCAACATTGAATCCGTCGAAGTGGGGTACACCACGGAGCTTGGGATCCGCGCCCGAACCTGGACGCTGTAGCGCAGGCCGTCGTGAACGCGACCCAGCGCTAGCAGCAGGCTAGCGCTCACGCGATGTTGGAGCGCATCTAGCTGTCTTCAGCTGCTTCGCCTGCTTCGCCTTCTTGCGCTTGGTCGAGGGACTCGAGCGCGTCTCGGACGACGTTGCGCACGTCGTTCGGAGTGAGCGTGTCTTCGATGATCTCGGTGAGCGTCTCGCGGGAGGTGGGGCCCTCGAGGGTCGCGAGGGTGTCAGCCGCGTGTGAGAGCGCTTCAAGGAGGGCGGGGTCTCCATCGGCGTGATAGAGGCGCAAGAAGTCACGCACCGGGGCGGCCGCGCTGGCGTCCGCGAGGACCTTCAACGACTTGAACAGCTCTGGGAGCGCGTTCGCTGGGGTCTGCGGATCACGTACGTGCGAGAGCAAGAGCGGGACCGCGGAGGTGAGCTCCATGCGGGCTGCTGCTTGGGCGAGCGGGATGAGCGCCGGCGGTTCCGTCTGCTCAAGGTACCCGCCGTGACGCTGCAGCGCGCGGGTGACGTGTTCGCCTCCCTCTGTCCGCTCCGCGAGGGCCGCGCACGAGAGGCGCTTGATCGCGGCGGTCGTGCGGGGGTCGTCGCACATCGTCACGAGGTGTCCCGTCGCTTCGGCGCCGGGCATCTGCTTGAGCATTCGGACGGCGAACTCCCGCGCGGGCACGATGCGACTGTCGGCGGATTGCGCGATCGTGAGGAGCTGCTCGGTGAGAGGCCGCGCCGCTTCGCTCGGGGCGCCACGTGAGGTGAAGGTCTCCGCGCGGAAGGTGACGACGGTGGGCTCGGCGACGCCGGTGTTCACGGTCGAGCGAACGCGGCCATCGCGCGCGTCGAGGAAGTGAACGGCTCCGGTTGCGTCGGCGACGAGGAGTCCTCCCGGGCGCGCTTCCACGCCGACCGCGTCCGCGGGGAGCATGGTCGCGAAGAGAACCTCGTCCTGCGTGGGGTGCAGGCCGAACACGGTGCCGAAGAACACGAGGTAAACGACGTCATCCGCGGGCGCCATGATGTTGCCTTGGCCGCCGGGGTGGAAGACGGCGCGGACGCGGTGGACCGCGGAGTCCGGTGCGGGCGGCGGGTTGTACGGGTCGAGCAAGAAGGTGGGCGCGCCGGGCAGGTCGCGCTCCGGCAACTCGTAGTAGGGCGCGCCTTCTGAGGTGGCGACCTCGGGGGTCAGCCGGAACAGGCCGCGCTGACCGAAGTAGAGCTGCTGATCGCGGACAACGACGTGGCCGATGATCGCGGTGTTCTGGCGGAAGCGAGAGAGCTCGGCGCCGGACCGCGGGTCGAGGACGCTGACGTTTTGAGTGGACCACGGGATGAACAAGCGGCCACCTGCTGCGGCAGGAGCGCCGAGGGTGGTGTCTTCGAAGCCGCGGTCGCTCCCCGCGTGTCCTCCGCGGAGCATAATGATCCGGCTGCGTGAGCCAACGCCTCCCGAGGTGGTCAAGCAGAGCACGCCGTACTCGCCTTCACCCGCCGCGCCGGCGAACAGCAGGGTCTCGTCGTCCACGCGGTCGGTGACCGTTCCGGACGCGAGCGCGCGAATGACGATGCCGTCCCGTTCCGGAACGACGACGTAGTCACCGGCGATCTGCGGCGCCGCGCTGGGGCTGACGGTCGGCGTCTCCCAGAGCTTCTGTCCGCTGTCGAGGTTGAACGCGAAGAGCGTCTCGCCCGCGATCCCAACCGCGACGTTGGGTGTGGGTGGCGTGGAGGACGCGATCCGCTGGCGGATGTCTTCGATGTCGCTCGCGCGGTTGTCGACCATCAGCGGGCTGAAGTTCTGGATCGAGCCGCCACAGCCGACAGCCAGGGCGAGGAGCGAGAGGATCAGTAGGTTCTTGGGCATCAGCCGCCCTCCATCGCGCGCACGGCATCGGTCGCGGTTTGCTTGGTGTTTCCGCTCGGCAGAACGTCGATCATGGCGCTCAGAAACGCGCGCGCTTCGTCGGTCGCGAGTTCGGCGACCTTTTCGATCACCTTTGTCTTGCTCGCGTCGCTGATGTTGCTTCGCGTGAGGAGCTCCGAGAACCCGCTCGTGAGCGGGGCGAAGGGGACGCGCCCGATGTAGCCGAGGAAGCGGTCCACGTCCTCGTCTCGCGCGAGCTTTCCGATGGCTCCGGCCGCTTCCATGTTGCCTCGTTCGAGCGCGTGACAGAGCGCGTCGAGCGAGCTGGCGCTTCCAGCGGCGCCGAGCGCGATCGCGCCGGTCGTGCGGACCTGCGGGTCGGCGTCGGAGAGCGCCAAGCGAAGCGCAGACTCGGCTCCGGGCGCGGAGACCTTTTGAAGCGCTTGGAGCGCGGCGACGCGTACGACCGCGCGGCGATGGGTGGTGAGCTCGATGAGAAGCTCGCCGGCCTCGCGTCGCTCCGTGGCCCCGAGCGCCGCGATGGCGAGCTGAAGAGGTTCGGGAGGAAGCCCGCGCCGGATCCGCGCGCTGATGGGACCGATGGCGCGACGGTCCGGTGAGTCGACCAATGCGTTGAACGCGGCGGAGAGGTCCTCTGCGGTGAGCGAGTCCGTTCCCGAGAGCGCGCGGACGGCGTCGCGGGACGACATCTGCGCTTCCGCGAGGCTCGGGAACATCAAGACAAGGACCCCGAACAGCGCGAGCACGCGACCTCGGGAGAGAAGGAGGGAGGGTTTCACGCGGCCGATGGTTGGGGATCCGGCCTCGTGGATCAACCCTTGGGTTTTCGTCTGGGCCGGCGCGGGGCATAGTCCCGCCATGGAGCGCCGATCAGAACAGAGATCAGGTCCTCGCGGGGTCTTCTGGCGGCTCCTCGGGCTCACCATCGTGGTGGTTTTGGCGGGCGCGGGCGCGGGCGCGTGGATCGCGACCGCTTCGGCCGACGATCCCTCGTATGCGGCAGAGCTGGTCTCGTTTGCGTCTGCGGTCGACGTCGATCCCGACTTGGTCGTTTCGCGGCTCGAAGGAGAATCGTTCGCCGAGCGTTGGGGCGCGGTTCGGTTGGCGCCGCAGGCGGACGGAGAACCCAGCGCGCTGCTCGCTCCGCTGGTGCGTCTCGCCGGGAGTCGTGATCACCGCATCGCTCCGGAGGCAGCCTTCTCCGCGTTTGAGATCGCGTCGCGCCTCGACCCCCAAGAGCTCGACGCCGAGGAGCTCGACCGCGCTGCGCTTCGAGAGCTCGCTGAACCGTACGCCGCGCTCGCCGCGGACGAGTCGGCTCGAGCGGATGTCCGGCTGCTCGCGGGTCAGGTCGCGGCGGCGCTCTCGTCGCTCTGACTGTCGTCGCTCTGACTGTCGTCGCTCTGACTCTCGTCGCTCTGACTGTCGTCGCTCTGACGCGGATCGTTTTCGGAGATGTACCGCGCGAGGCGGTCGAACTCAGCGATGTCGAGGGTCTCTCCGCGACGGCCCGCGTCGATCGCGCACGCTGCGAGCGCTTCGCTCGCGAGCTCCGCGCCGAGCTCCTTCTTGAGCGCGTTGCGCAGCGTCTTTCGTCTCATTCCAAACGCGGCGCGCACCACCCGGCGGAGGCTCTGGGTCTCGGCCGCGCGCGGCGTCTCGAGCGGACGGAGCCGCACCACCGCGCTGGTGACGCGAGGGGGCGGATGGAAGCAATCAGGGTCGACAGTGCGGACGGGATCGAGGTCGAAGCCCGCGCGTAGGAACACGGTCGGAGCGCCATAGGCTTTGGTCCCGACGGCGCCGAGCCAGCGATCGCGAACCTCGCGTTGCACCATGAACACGGCGCGCGAGATGAGCTCGCGTTGCGCGGTAACGCGTCGGAGGATCTGACCCGTGATCGCGTAGGGCAGATTGCCGACCAGCACGACCGGCTTGTCCGGCGACGCGAAGGGCGCGAGATCCAGCTTCGCAGCGTCCGCTTCGACGAGCGTGAAGCGGTAGTCCGCGAGGTCGGCGCGTAGGACCTTGGCCATGTCGCGGTCTCGCTCGATCGCCGTCACGATGGCACCGCGCCGGAGAAGCGCGCCGGTCAAGGTGCCCACGCCAGGGCCGAGCTCGACGACGTGAAGGTCGCGAACGTCTCCGGCCGCCCGCGCGATCGCCTCGACCACTTCCTCTGAGATCAGAAACGACTGCGAGAAGGACTTCTTCGGACGGAAGCCGTGACGTCGGAGGGCGACCCGTGGGTCTTCGAACTCCGGCTCGCTCACGCGGCGCTCCACGACCGGACGCGATGCGCGCGCGACATGACGAGGGACGGAGGATCTCCTGGCCCAACCAAGGTGACCGGCACGCCGAGCCGGCCGAAGATGCGGGTCGCCTCGCGGGTGCGTCGCTCTTCCAGCGCACCGTAGATTTTCTCGAGGTCTCGCGCCAAGCGGGAGCTGGGGACCGTCGCGAAGCGCCGCGCGTCCGGCACGACGAACGCGACGCGGTGGCCTCGCGCGCGCGCCACACGAAGGGTCGCGCAGAGCTCGTCATGCTCATAGAGCCCGTCGAGGTCGGTGATGATGGTGATGAGGCTCGGGGTTCGCGGCGCGGCGATCTCTTTGAGCACATGGCAGAGCCCGCGCGCTTTGCTCCGCTCGCGGGGGTCTGGGCGATAAGGGAGCGGCACGCCCCGGGTGCGACAGAAGCGGCGTAGGATCTCGTGCGCAGGAGAGGAAGCGATCGCCGGCGCAGGGTCGAGCTCCACGGTCCGGCGGATGTGCGCGACGAGCCCGCCCACGTCGACCACGCGATCCGCGCGCCGTTGATAGTCCACGCCGTCTTGCTGACGTATGTAGCGGGCGACGACACGCGCGAGCTCGTCGTCGTCAAGCTCCGTGAGATCTTCGTCGACCACTTCGGTCGCCGCGAGGAGGGCGTCGTAGACCCTGAGCATCTGTGCTTTGCGATCGCCCGGTGTGACCCGCGAGACCACGCGACCGTCGACCGTATAGAGGCCGACGCGGTCACCGTTTTCGAGAGCGTGTCGCGCCGCCGCCGCGCTCGCTTCGATCCCGAAGTCGAGCTTGCGCGAGCCGAGCTCGCCGCCGCGCATGGTCCCGCTCACGTCGAGCACGACCCAGCGTGTGTCCTGCACTTCCTGCTCGACCTCGCGGACCATGAGCTTCCCCCGGCGCGCGCTCGCCTTCCACGCGATCGACTTGTACGGATCGCCTGGGAGCAGCTCGCGGAGCTCGTGAAGCTCGGTGCCGCCCCCGCGTTGACGGAGGATGGTCTGCCCCGCAGAAGTCGCGGCCGAGGTCAGCGAACGCGCGCCACCTCGCGTCAACGCCGCCGCGCGCGGGAGCACTTTCACGGCGAGCGGGTTCGGGAAGTAGAGCGGCACCTGAAAGAGACCCAGCGGCCCGCGGAGCGTGACGGCGAGCCCGTGAAGGACAACGCGCCCCGCCGCGGGGGCGAGCAAGCGGAAGGTAAACTCGGTCGCGGCGCGCGGCCGAACCGCCAAGGTGCGCGGCGGGGACAGCACCCGCGCGGCGCGTGGGACCACGGGAGAGAGCTCGGAGATGAAGAGCGGGGCGTGCCCGCGGTGCCGGACGTAGCAGCGAACATCGAAGGGCGCGCCCGGAACGACGGTCCCGGAGAGCGCGGTTCCGTGGTCGAGCCACCACGCGAACTCGAGCTGTTGCCGTCGCACCCGGCGGGCGAGCGGCATGGACGTCGCGAGCACCGTCGCGAGCCCCACCAGCCCGGCCGAGGCGAGCCAGATCGGCGGCGCGGACTGCAGCGCGATCCCGACCGCGATCATCGACAAGAGGCCGGCGAAGCCGATCGCGGCCGTGCGCGTCGGCATCGGGAGCATCTAGCGGTCCCCGCGACGAATGGGGACCTTGGCCATCGCGTCGGCGACGATGCGATCCGCGCGCGTGCCCTCCATCTCCGCTTCGGGCGTGAGCACGAGACGGTGCGCGAGAACGGAGATGGCGAGTGCTTTGACGTCGTCGGGCAGGACGTAGGCGCGGCCGTGCAGGAGCGCGCGGGCCCGCGAGGCGTTCATGAGCGCGAGGGAGGCGCGGGGCGAGGCGCCCAGATAGAGCCGGGCGTGCTCGCGGGTGAACGTGGTGAGCCCGATGATGTAGTCGAGGATCTCGTTGTCGACGTGGACCGCGTCGACCAGCGACTGCATGTTCTGAATCTCGTCCGGCGAGAGCACCGCGTCGGCCGTCGGGTGACCGCCCATGAACCGCTTGAGGATCTCCCGCTCGTCGCGGGGCTTGGGGTAGCCGATCACCAGACGAAAGAGGAAACGGTCGATCTGCGCTTCGGGGAGCGGGTAGGTGCCGGCTTGTTCGACCGGGTTCTGGGTCGCGAGGACCACGAACGGAGCCGGCAGCGGACGGGTCTCGCCTTCAATCGTGACCTGCGTCTCCTGCATCGCCTCGAGCAGCGCGCTCTGGGTCTTCGCGGGGGCGCGGTTGATCTCGTCACCCAGGACGACGTTCGCGAAGATGGGGCCCTCGCGGAGCTGAAAGACGCCATCCTTTGGCGACAACACGAACGTGCCCGTGATGTCGGCGGGGAGCAGGTCCGGCGTGAACTGGATGCGCCGGAAGGAACAACCCAGAGTGCTCGCGAACGACTTCACCAAGGTGGTCTTGGCGACGCCCGGGACACCTTCAAGAAGGACGTGTCCTCGCGCGATGACCGCGATGAGGAGCAGCTCGGGAACGCTGCTCGGGCCGATGAAGACCTTCTGCACTTCGCGCACGACGTGTCCGGCGCGCTCGCTCACCTGCGCGAGCAGGGATTCCGGGATCATGGACTTCGTCATGGGGTGGGCTCGATGTACCGTGGATCAGGTTGTGAGGGAACGGTGTTGCGCGACCCGCTCCATAAGTCGCTCGCCACGGGTGACGAAACGGTGGAGCTGTTTGGCGTCGACGCGAGGTGGGGAAGGGTGGTCGAGGCTGCGCTCGATCTCGTCCAGCTTGAGCAAGAGATCCCGCGCTTCGCTCACGACCTCAGGAGCCGCGCCGCTCTTCTTCAGCGCCTCGGTGAGGGCGCCCAGCGAGGCGCCGTCGTGCAGCTCGAGGCGCGTGGTGAGCCCGCGCTCCAGCTCGAACTTGTAGAGCATCGCGGGATGCACGAGGTGCTTGTCGCGCTCCAAGAAGAACTGCACGCGACCAATGAACCCGCCCATCAGTGTGTCTCGCGGGAGCATCGTTTTGCCATCGTAAGGGCTCTCGCGCGGGAGCGCGGAGATCGCGAAGAGCGAGCTGATAAAGACCACGAGGATCCCGAGGATCAGGAGCGCGCCGTTCGGCGGACGGGTCGTCGCGAAGTCGCGCAGCGACGCCTCGATCGTCGCGAGCGTGCCGCCCCCTGATTGGGAGCCGTGCCGGCCAAGGATCTCGGCGTCCCCGACCACGTAGTGAATGCGTCCCTCTGTGTTGGGTCGGAGGTACTGCAGCAGGTTCCGGGCAAAGGTCCGGTTGCCGCGCAGTGCGAGCATGTTGTTGATCATCACGCTGCTGTCCGCGACCGCGACCAGCCGACCTTGTCCGACCGCGCCGGTCAGCGCGAAGGCATAGTCACCGTCTTCGTCGAACGCGAGGAGCGGGTGGAGGTCATTGTGGAAGAGGGACGACGGGTGGTTGGTGACGACCGTCGCGACCTCGGTGGTGAGCGGGTGTCGAAACAACGGACTCGCGATCAGCAGAGCGGGGTTGTCGCGAAGGGAGGTCGCGTGATCGCGGGGGACCTCGCGACGGTGGATCTTGAAGGCCTCGAGGAGCGCGTCGCCTTCGCCGAAGTCGTCCACGATCGCGACCCGACCTCCGGCGCGCAGAAACGCAGACAGTCCGCGGGTCGGGATCGGACGGGTCGGGTGAACGATCAGGACCGCGTCCGAGGTCGAGAGCGTCGCGAGATCAAGCGCGTCGGTGGGGACGAGCGCGACGTCCACCTCGTCTGCGACCTCGAGGAGCCGCGAGCTCCCGTTCCACGAGGTCTCCGTGATCTCGAAGTCCGCCGCGGCGACCATGGGCACCCACGACAGGAAGAAGATCAGCAGAACGCAGAGTGAGCCGAGGTTGGCGCGACGCGTCACAGTGTCAGGATCCGGCAGAGCGCCTTGGGTGGACAAGGAGAAAACCCGATCCGCTCACACGTCGCTTTTCTGTCTTCTTCCGAAGACGTCGCCAGCTCGTCGTAAGCCGGACGGAAAGAGCCGCTTTCAAGGAGTTTTTGGGGAGGAAAGGGGACTCAATTTTGATTCTCGGTGCTCGGCTAGTGCTGGCCTGCGCGTTGCGCAAGTCTTGTCACTCGAAGGGCGATTGCTATATTTGCCTTGAATCGAGGTTTTCTATGCTTCCTCCGTTCATCATTGACCAAATTCGACGACGCGAAGATTCGGAGCGGGAGCGTGAACGCCCGCAGCCGCGAGTGGAGATCCCACTTCCGCCAGAAAAAGAGCGTCATAGTGAAGAAGATCCCAGCGACCGCGGGGTCGTGATTATCGATCTCGTTTGAGCGGCTAGCGCTCGATGTGGTTCCACTCACGCGCGAGCATCTCGTCGCTGAACGGGGACGTGTCCTCCGCGAAGGCTCCGTCCGACTCCGTCACGGCAATTCGGTACGCGCGGTCCCCCGCGATCCCGTACACCTGGCCGTGGATGGCTTCGTCGGTGTGGGCCAAGAAGCGGTACATCGCGGCCGCATGTGCAGCCGTGAGTGAATCCGCCGCGGCGCCCTGAAAGATCGTGAGGGACTCGGTGAGACGCGTTCTCGCGGTCGGCGCGACTCCACACAACACGATCTGTCGTTTACGAAGCTCAAGGCCCGCGCACCGAATGAAGCCCACGAGCGCGCCAGAGATCGCTGCGTCCATTGCGCGACGGGCGGCGCCGACGAACATCACAGGGTCGACGGTCAGCAGGATACGAGAACCAGGTCGCATCTGACCTTGGGCGGCGACCGCCATCGCGAGGTGAGCGGACACCAGCGCAAACGAAGGCTCGACGCGTCCGAGCGCGCCGTACCCCGAGATCCCTGCGCACCCGATCAAGAGGTCGGGGGCGTGCTCCGCGATCATGTCGCGCCCGTAGGTACAGATGTCACGTGGGTCGGCGTCGACCCGGTCACCGTTCGCGGAGAGGGCGGCAGCTGCCGAACGCGCGACGCTCTCGTCTGGCTCCCCTCCGCTAACGTCGCACCCGTTATCAGCGAGCGTCACGTGCGCGCCGAGCCGCGCGAGTTCTCCGGCGACGGCGAGACCGATCCCTCGCGCGCCCCCCGTGACGAGAGCGCGCTTCCCACGAAACAGAGTCATCCGTTCGCTCCTACTCGATGAGCGGGTTGCGCAACATCACGAAGGCTTGGCCGGCGCTGATTCGTTCGTTGAAAGTGCTCCCGCCAAACGTGGTCAGCTGGAAGTACATCAGGTTGCGGTCATCTCCGCGGGTGGTGTCGGTCAAGACATCTCCGCCACCAAAGGGCGAGCACGGGTTCGCGGCCGAGGGCTCTTCGCCATCACGGCACGCGCGCACCGCTTCGGTGCTGTGAAAGAGGCCAAGGTAGTGGCCGATTTCGTGCGTCATGATCTGACCGATCGTCGCCCCGCCGCCGCCGACCACGGTGCTGTCGATGGCGACCACCACGCCGCTGTGGCCGTTACCGTGACTGCCCGCGGGACCCGGAATGCCGCCGGCGATCCCGAGCGTGATCCCGCCTCCGTCGCGGTCACGGTCGATGGAGCGCACGAGGAAGATGTCGAGCGCGTTGTTGGTCCGCGGTGCGCTGAGGCGGAAGAGCTGGGAGAGCTCGCTGTCCTCGCCCTCGGCGGTGTCGATGACGCTCAGGCCGGAACCGGCAACGTCGAAGAAGCGAACGTCGCCGATGTTGATGTCGGCTCGGGCCATGTTGGCGGAGAGCTTCTCAAGCGCGGCCGCGATCCTGCTGTCACGCGCAGCGCTGGAGGCGTCGAGCCCAATGCCGGAGACGAGGTGGATGTTGAGGTCGAGGGTGCCGCTCGTCACGTCGCCGCGTGGCGCGCGCTTGATGCGGGCGCGGAAGTCGACGACCACGCTTCGGGAGTCGCCCGGGGCGTTGATCAGTCCGGTCAACGTGACGCCGAAGCGACCTCGGCGGAAGGTGTACCGATCATCGGTCGTGTTCGGGACGAGCATCGTGATCGACTCGTGCGTGTTGCTCGGGATCCACCGGATGTCAGGGTCGCGCAGCATAAAGATCTCGTTGACGTCGAAGATGCGGTCGTTGCGGGAGTCCCAGACGTTGACGAAGCTGAGGTCGAGCTCGCGGTCGCCGCTCACATAGTCCGCGACGAGCGCGACGCTCACGGCGTCGTCGGGAATGCCGAAGTTGATGCGCGTGGTTGGCGCACCTGCGCCGACCATGATGCGACCCAGGGACAGGTCTTCGATCGTCTCGGTGCGCGCTTCATAGCTGCAGGTCTGGAGCATGGTGCCGTTGAAGCGCTCGCTGACGCAGCTCATGCCCAAGAGGCAGTCGTCGTCGTCGTTGCAGATCTCGGTGCACTGGTTACCGAGGCATGAGCGGCTCTCGCACTGCGAGGTCTCCGACGCTTGGCTGCATCGCCCCGCCAAAAAGTTGCCGGCTGGGTTCGCCGGGACACATGACGCGATCGCGCGATCGAAACGGTCGTCGCCATCGTCATCGATCCGAACCGGGCTGCAGACGCTGTCGCCTGTACAGTCGGAGCGCTCTTCACACGCGACGACACACGCGTCGCCCACCGAAGGCGGGAGGCACTCTCCCGAGGGGCACTCGCCGGGATCACACCCGGGCGGACCGGCGTCGACCTCCATCATCATTTCGCAGCTACCGTCGATGCACTCCTCGCCGTCCGCGCAGTCGCGGTCACGGGTGCACTCGGCGCCCTCACAGGAACCGTCGACGCAGGTCGCGCCGTCACCACAGATCGAGTCGCTGTCACACGGCGGGCGACATGTCCCGCGCCAACACTCGTAGCGGCCGCGGCAATCGCCATCGCTCGCGCACTCGGCCAGGCACAGATCGACGCCAAAGTCCGAGACGCAGATCGCGCCTTCCTCGCAAGGCTCTTCGTCACAAATGCGGGTGCAATACCCCGACGGGAAATCGGGGAGACACGTCAGCCCTCCAAAACACTCCTCCGCATCACGGCAAGCATCACCAAAATTTGGGTCAGGTTCGGGTGGAGGTGGGGGTTCAGTGGTCTTGGGGCAGCCGACGAGCAGCACGGCCCCAGCGGCAAAGGCGACAAAGATCGAGCGCATGAGGCTCCGTCAGGCGAATCGGTGATACTTAGGTCCAGATTTAGAAGGCCTAAAGTATACGCGAAACGGTTCCGGCCGCCCGTGGAATGCTTCCGTGAACGAACACCAATTCGGAAACTACGAACTGCTCCGAAAGATCGCCGCTGGCGGGATGGCGGAGATCTTCCTCGCGCGCGGCTTCGGTCAAGCGGGGTTCTTCCGTGACGTCGTCATCAAGCGGATGTTCCAGCATCTGTGCGAGAACCCGACCACGGTCACGATGTTTCAGTTCGAGGCGCGCCTCCTCGCCGAGCTTCGACATCCAAACATTCCTCAGGTGTTCGAACTCGGTGTCGACCAAGGTCGCTGGTTCATGGCGATGGAGTACGTCGACGGTCACAACGTCGCGGACGTCTGGCGCGCCGGTGCCAAGCGCAACACCGTGATGCCGATGCACGTCGCGATCGGCATCGTGATGCAGGCGTGCGAAGCGCTTCATCACGCGCACGACGCGCGAGACCGCGGCGGCCAACCGTTGATGATCATCCACCGCGACGTGACGCCGCAGAACATCATGGTGACCCGAGATGGAGTCGCCAAAGTGATGGATTTCGGCATCGCGAAAACCGTCGCGCGGGACGACACCGAGGCGGGGCAAGTCAAAGGAACGTTCTCGTACATGGCGCCTGAGCAGATCCGCGCGCGGCCGCTGGATCGCCGCGCGGACGTGTTCTCGCTCGGCGTGATCCTCTACGAGCTCACGACGGGGAGCCGATTGTTTCGTGGCTCAGACGCCGAGGTGATGACCGCCATTGTGGAGCGCGACGCTCCGCTTCCGAGCGAGCGTGTCCCCAGCTACCCACCGGATCTCGAGCGGATCGTGATGGCCGCGCTCTCCCGTGATCAAGACCATCGCATCGCGAGCGCCGCGCACTTGGCGCTTCACTTAGAAGACTTCGCGATGCGCAACGGCTGGCTCGTCGGACCGCGCGCGGTCGCCGACCACGTCGGTGTGGTCGCGCCCTCGCATCGCGTGCCGGAGCCCGAGCTCGGGTTGGTCCCCGCGCATCGCCGACGCGCCTTCAGCCAGACGTACAACGCGCAGCTCGACGTTCCGGCCCAACACGTACAACGCGGACAGCAGCACGCCGGGCAGTACGTCGCGCAGCACTCTGGGCAATACGCGGTGTCGCAAGAATCGCAGCACGCGCAGCATGTGCAGCAGCACCAACAGCAGCAGCAACAAGCCCAACCGCAACGCCCGACCTTTGATCCGACCAAGGAGTCCTCGCTTCCCTCATTCGACGCTTCGCTGGGTCCGCTCGAAGAGATGATCGACATCGACGACAGTGAAGTCGTCGACGTGTACGAGAGCGTGGAAGACGAGGCCGAGTCCGTGCACGACGGTCGACCCCTCCTCTCTGGGTTCGAAGATGAACAAGACGAAGGTCGGCCCTCGGGACCTGTTCTGCTGCTGAGCACTGTGAAGAGCGACGGCGACGATGACTACTTGAGCGACCTCGAGAAACGTCTCGAAGACGAGTAGACCCTGCCTGGTCACAATGTGTCAGTACGTGCTTGAGGAACCGCCGACTGTGCCTTAGCGTGTCGTCATGCGTCCCGAAGCGGTCTTGGCAAACTGTGACACGCTCGTTCGATCGGAGAACAGCGCGGAGCGCTCGCAAGGCGCTTTCCTCCTCTTCCTTTACGGAGAGGCGAACCGCGCGCTGCGGGTGGAGGACGCCGAGCACGTGAGCGCGCGGGTCAACGTCTGGGCGGGCAAGGTCCTCGAGCTCCTCGCTGACGATGACGATGCCTCGGGATACGCGGTCCGCGGAGTCGCGGCGCGGGTCGCGGGAGAGCTTTCGCAGGCGGTCACGTCCTTCGAGGATGGGGTCGCGCGCGCAAAACTGAGAGGGCAAGAGCGGGAAGGGGTGGATCTATCCCTTCTTCTCGCCGACGCGCTGCTCGACCGCGCTGGACCTGCGGACGCGTCGACCGCGGCTTCGATCGCCGCGCGAGCACGCGCTCTCATTGAGACTCACGACGCCGAAGAGTTCTCGCCATGGCTGCGGCTCGTCTCCTTGAGAGCGCGCGCGGCGGCGGGGGACGTGGAGGGCGCGCTGAGTGAACTTGAGCCGCTCATCGCGGAGCTCCGCCAGATCCGCAACGTCGAGCTGGAGTGGCGCGCGGTGTCCTTCGCCTCGGAGCTTCACGCAGAGCGCGGGAGCAAGTTGATCGCCCACCGTCATGACCTCGCCGCGATCGAGGTTCTCGAGTCCATCGCGATGGGCTTGCCACGGGATCTCCGCGCGTCTTTTTGGCGCTGTCCGCGTCGAGCCGCGCTCCGGAAGCGAGCGAGCGCGGTGACAGAGCGCGGTCGCGCGTCGCCCATGACGCTCAAGCTCGCGGGTCTCGAGACCCGTGCCCAGCGACTGCTCGACATCATCAAGCGCCTCGCTTCGGAGCATGATCTCGATCGCCTGCTCGACCGGATCACGGACAGCGCGGTTGAGCTCAGCGGCGCCGAGCGTGGCTTCGTGTTGCTCGTAGAGTCGAACGGGCAGCTCGCCCCGCGGACCGTTCGAGGTTCTCGCGCCGACAATCCCGAGACCGCTTTCTCGCGCTCCATCGCGGAGGCGGTGCTCATCGATGGTGAGCCGATCATCACGGTCGACGCGCGCGATGACGCGCTCCTGAGCGAGTACCTCTCGGTGCACAAGCTGATGCTCAAGTCGGTCGCGTGCATGCCGATTCGCGGGCGCGCGGGAACCGTGGGCGTGCTCTATCTTGAGCACCGGGCGCGACGCGCGCGCTTCTCGGAAGAGGACCTCGACCTGCTCTTCGCGTTCGCGGACCAGGCGGCCATTGCGCTTGAGAACGCGCGCTTGGTCTCTGAGCTAGAGCGCCGAAAAGATGCGCTGGAGAACGCCAACCGCGACCTGGAAGCGGCAAAGCGCGAGATTGAGCGCGTCCTCGTGGCGCGGACCGCGGAGCTCGCGGAGACACAGAACGAGCTCGACGCGACCCGTCAGCAGCTCCGAGGGGCCTACGACCGACACGGCATCATCGGCCGAAGCGAACCGATGCGTCGCGTCTTCGCGGTCATTGACCGGATCAAAGAGTCCAATATCCCGGTCGTGATTCATGGCGAGAGCGGCACCGGCAAGGAGCTGGTCGCCCGCGCGATTCACTTCGGCGGGTCCCGAAAGAAGCGGCCGTTCGTCGCGCTGAACTGTGGCGCGATCCCGGAAGCGCTCTTGGAGAGCGAGCTCTTCGGACACGTTCGCGGCGCGTTCACTGGCGCGGATCGAGACCGCCGCGGGGTCCTCTCGCGCGCGTCGACCGGGACGCTCTTCTTGGACGAGATCGGTGACATGCCGGCAAAGATGCAGGTCGATCTTCTGCGCGTCCTGCAGGAGAAGAAGGTCCGGCCGATCGGCGGTGACGTCGACGAGGACATCGACGTGCGGATCATCTCGGCGAGCAACAAGTCGCTCCAGGACCTCGTCACCAAAGGTGTCTTCCGCGAGGATCTCTTTTACCGGCTTCACGTGGTCGAGGTCCGCCTCCCGCCGCTTCGCGACCGGGCGGATGACATCCCGGCGCTCTGCGATCACTTCTTGCGCCAGATCGCGGAGCGGGACGGCGGCGAGGTCAAGCGCGTCTCCCGCGAGGCGCTGGCGGTGCTGATGCAGAACGCGCTTCCGGGCAACGTGCGGCAGCTGGAGCACCTGCTCCTCAACGCGACCGTGATGGTGGAGTCGAACGTGATTGAAGCGGGTGACCTCGCGCTGGGAGGCTTGTCGGCCGTGGACTCTGCTGCTGTCGCGCGCGCGCTCTCTGAAGCGCCGAGCCCGGTTCCGGCCGAGGCTCCCGCGCAGAGCTTCGAGGACTTTAAGACCGACGAGAAGCAGCGAATTCTGCACGCGCTCGAGCAGCACGGCTGGAACCGCGCGAAGGCGGCGAGGGCGCTCGGGATTCCGCGACGCACGTTCTACCGCCGTCTCAAAGAACACGGCATCCTTCAGTGATGAAGCGTTACGTTCTCTTTCCCGCGCTGCTCGCGCTCCTGATATCGGGATGCCCGAGGGATCCAGACGCGCCGGAGCTCGAAGGTGCGCAGCCGTGCGAGACGATACGAGATTGTGCGCCGGACGCCGGTCCCGTCTGTGGCATGGTGACCAACTGCGTCGACGGGTTCTGCGAAGCGGAGCCTTCGCTGATCATCGAGTGTCGCTGAAGGCCCGCTCTAGTTGAGCGGGCGTCGACCCCGCGCAGTCGCGGTCACGCGAGCACGTTCGCCTCGGGCGCTCTGGTCGACCCAGTAGACCGACTCATCGCGCACATCGAGGTGGATGAATCGCGCGCGCGGGTAGAAGCCCACGCCCACATCGGGAAGGGAACGGCAGTAGTCACGAATGGCGCGCAGATTGACGCCGGCGACGCTGAAGTCGATCGCGCTTCCGCTCACGTGGCGGCTGCTCTCTTCGGTGCGGTTCCCGGCGGGGCGGTAGCCACTGATGATGTTCAAGCGGCGCCCGCCGAAGTGGTCGCTGATCTGCGTCATCAGACGAAGGAGTCGACGGTTCGGGGAGAGCGTTCGGTTCGAGGTGCGGTGCCTGAGAAGCTGGCCCACTTGTTCGCGGGCGCGACGGCGAACGCGACCCCGCTTGCTCAGCACCCGAACGCGGGCCTGCTCACCGTTGATGACGCGGTAGAGGTTGATCACGCCAGGGCGCCGGGGAGTTCCCCATCGCTTCACCGCGCGTTTACTGGCGCGGTGCCCGGGAAGAACGAGACGCTGACCGACGCGGAGGGTGGCGCCGGGAGAGAGACCGTTCGCACGGGCGAGGGCAGCGACGGTGACGTTGTTGCGGCTCGCGATGACCGTGAGGCTCTGCCGATGACCTACGTAAACGATGCCCCGCTCGGGAATCGTCAGGATCTGACCTTCACGAAGGGCGTCGGTACGGCGCATTCGGTTGGCGGCCGCCAAATCACCCACTTGAACGTTGTAGCGCTTCGCGATGCGCGCGAGGTTTTGGCCGCGCCGGACCCGGTGCTCCTCCGCAGAAGCAGAGGTTGGGGCGATCGAAAAGCCACACACCACCATCGCCGTGAGCGCCAAAGAGGCCAACACAAGCTGTCCGCCGCTGGGACGGCGCATCGAGGCGCGGGTCGTCTTTTTCAGCATCGCGGGCCCTATTCTTTGCAGAAGGCGGTCGATACGCAACCTGCCAGAAGGTTGATGTCCGCCGTTTTTTTGATCTGTGAAAATGACAGTGTCACCATGAGGTTGGTTCGATCGTTCGTTGAAAACCTGAGGTTCACGAGACAGTCACCGATGAGAGATCGGTGAAGCTGTTGGGAAATGCACATCGGCCCTCGAAAGGGCGGCCCGACGTTCATATAAATTACCCCTAATTTGTCTCTAATTTTGCCAAACTTGCTTGACGCAAAACGCGGAGGGTCATACGGTTTAAGCGACGGTTGCTACGCGGCCAGTCGTTCTTTGTCGCGATGGCTCACGATGAAAAAGCAGTGTCGGATCAAGAGGTTGCTATGACCTCTGAACGTGATCGAGCACCGAAAGATTCATCGCAGAAGCGAATTGTGAAAAACGGCGCGACCAAAAGCTCTTCGGAGTCGAAGTCCGCTGCCAAGCAGACAGAGGGCACGGCCCCCAAGGCCACGGTCGCAGAGTCGACGTCAGATCCGGATGGAGAGGCGCCGAAGAAGAGACCGAAAAAGAAGAAGACAGGCGATAAGCCCAACAACGTCCGTAAGATCCGCGTCGACCGTATGATGTCGAAGGCGGAGCTTGCACGTCGCGCGAACCTCTCGGTCTTAACGATCGATCGTGTTGAAAAGGGCTTCGGGTGTCGGATGTCGACCAAGCGGAAGATTCTCGATGCCTTAGGTCTCACCCTCGCGGACCGCGTCCGTGTGTTCGGCGAGGAGGAGTGATGCGAATCGATGGCGTCCGAAGGCAAGCACTTGGTTGGAGTCGACATTGGTTCGTCCTCCATCAAAGTCTGTGAAATAGAAGAGAAGCGCGGAAAGCGTTCGCTCGTGCGGTTTGGGTATCACCCACTTCCGCCCGAGACGATCGTTGACGGGCACATCATTAACTCCAGCGCAGTGGTGGAGGGGCTCGAGAAGCTCTTCCACAAGGCAAAGCGCAGGAACGTCGCGCTGCGCGCGAGCGGGCACTCCGTGATCATTAAAAAGATCTCGATGCCTCTGATGTCCTCCGCGGAGCTTGACGAGCAAGTGGGCTGGGAGGCGGAACATCACATTCCGTTCGACCTCGCCGAAGTGCACGTCGACTATCAGGTGCTCGGTCGCCGGGAGGACGAGAGCCAGATGGACGTCCTCTTGGTCGCAGCGAAGAAGGAGGAGATCTCTGATCTCACCAACCTCGCGATGGAGGCGCGTCTGAAACCGACCGTCGTCGATCTCGACGCGTTCACGATTCAGAACGTCCACGAGGTTGGCTACGGTGTGCCTCAAAACAACGAAACGGTTGTCTTGATTCATGTCGGCGCTTCGCTCAGCACGGTGAACATTCTCGCGAATGGAACCACCGCGTTCACGCGCGACATCGCCAATGGTGGCCACTCCATCACGGAGGAGATTCAGCGGACCCTCGGCATCAGCCGAGAAGAAGCCGAAGCCTACAAGTGTGGCGGCGACGGTCGGGGCATCGTCCCCAAAGAGGTCCCCGAGATTATCAACCAGGTCGTCGACCAGCTCGCCGGCGAGATCCAGCGGTCGCTCGACTTCTACTTGGCGACGAGCGGCGACCAGACCATCACCAAGATTTTCTGCTCCGGCGGAACCGCGAACGTCCAGGCGTTGCTCAAGTCGATTCAGGATCGCGCGCGCATCCCGGTTGAGCTGCTTGATCCGCTCACGGTCGCGCAGCCGGACACGAAGCGCGTTGACCCGGTGTCGCTCCAAGGACGCACCGCGCAGCTCGCGGTCGCGATGGGCCTCGCCCTCCGGAAGGAACGGGAGCGTAACTAATGATTCGCATTAACCTACTGCCGAACGTCGGCGGCAAGAAGAAGCGGCAAGCCTCGTCGAGCGGTCCATCCGGTGGCGTTCAGCTCTGGGGCGGCATCTACTTGGTCGCGGCGTTCCTTTGGCTCGCGGCGCTCGGCGCGCTCTACTTCTTCTATGACGGGAAGCTCACGGAGCAGAAGCGTCAGAACGAAGCGCTCGCCGCCCAGATCGAGCAGCTCCGAAGCAAGAGCGCTCGCCTCGAAGAGGTCCGCGCGCAGTACGAAGAGAGCACCGCGCTCGAAGAGGTCGTCACCGAGCTCAACAAGGGGCGCACCGGCCCCACGCGGATGATGATGGAGATCTCCAAGATCTTGTCGGTCGGGGAGGGCTCCGGTCCGACCATCGATCCTCAAGAGCTCGAGGAGATGCGACGCAACAACCCGCTCGCGGGCTTCAACCGCAGCTGGGACGTGCGACGCTTGTGGGTCCTCGGGTTCGAGGAAGACCACGGCAACTGCAAGATGGTCGGCGAAGGCCGCACCAACGAAGACGTCGCCGAGTTCCTGCGCCGTCTCGCGCTCTCCGATCTCTTTGCGGATGTCACGCTTGAGCGAACGACCGCGGCGACTCCCTCCAATACGAGCAATCCAGGCGTCCCCTTGATTCGCTTCGAGCTCTCTTGCCGGGTGACCTACTGATGGCTGAAAAAGGAAAGAAGGCGGCGTCGGGTCAGTCTTTCGAGACCCTCCCAATCGCGGCGAAGATCTTCTTGCTCTTCCTCCTGCTCGCGGTCCTCGCGGCGGCCTACTACTTCGCGCTCCACATGAACCTCGAAGAGGAGATTCAGAACGCGGAGAGCCAGAACGCGCAGCTCCAGCAGAACCTGGTCCAAGCCCAGCAGCGACAAGAGGAGTACCTGCGCCTGACGCAGGAGCTCGCGAGTCGTGAAGCGATTGATCGCCAGAACAAACGCATCCTGCCGGCCAACGCGGAGATCCCGGCGTTCCTTCAGGACCTCAACCGGCTCGCTGAGCTGAGCGGTCTCCAGATGAAGCTCGTCGAGCCGCGTCCGGAAGAACGTCAGCAGCTCTACTTGCGGATCCCGGTCAGCCTCCAGGTGGAGGGCAAGTATCACCAGCTCGCGAAGTTCTTCTACAACGTCAGCCAGCTTGAGCGCGCGATCAACATGGAGAACATCACCATGAACTTGAAGGGCCTGCGGAGCGCTTCGCGCAATCCCAACGAAGAGACCGAGGCCATTCTTGAGGTCGCGGTTCTCGCGACGACTTTCCGACGCCCAGCGCCGGCAGGAGCGAACCGATGAACCGCCTCAAGCGCACCGTCACTTCCTCGCTCGTGGTCCTCGTGGCCTGCATCTGCTTCCTCGCGTGTGACGATGCCATCGTTGCCGGCGGCGCGGCGCCACCTCCCGGAGCAGGCGCAGCAGCGGGCGGCGGACGTGGTCTCCCGACACCTCCAGGTGGAGGCGCACAGGCCGGCGCCGTGGCGGAAGAAGAAGAGGAAGAGGCTCCGCCGCCTCTGGTCTACCGCGACGAGGACTTCGTCGAGGTCGACACCGGCAACCGCGATCCTTTCCGCGGCTTTGCGAACATCTTCAAGGTGCAGAACGTCTCGGCGCCGCAGCGTCGGGTGCTGCTCCCGATGACCTCGATCGACGAGATGCGTCTCATCGCGATCATCAGCGGAGTCGCGCAGCCACGCGCGATGCTGCAGGACCCGACCACCGTTGGACACGTCGTCAAGCGCGGTGACTACATCGGGCGCGCGGAGGTCATTCAGACCGGAGGCTCTGACAGCATGCCCGTGACGTTGAACTGGCGCGTCGATCGGATCCGCGCGGGCGAGGTTGTCCTCACTCGCGATGACCCGACCGCCCCCGATCGACCGCCGCTGACGCGCGTGATCGCGCTGCACGACGACGAGGGTCAGCCCGCCAGCTGAGCTCGTTCGCCTCACCACGAAAAGAGCCGTTCCGTTTGGAGCGGCTCTTTTTCTTTAACGCGATTTGCTTAGCGCGATTTGCTTAGCGCGATGCACCGAAGCACGCGTCATGCGCGCGAACGATGTTCACGCGTTGTTGGTCGCCTGCGCTCGCGGTTGACCGCTCGCCTTTGTTTCTGGAGCGCGTCACGCACGCGCGAGAGAAGGGTGAAGCGCTTCCGCGATGCTTATCGAAGTGCATCGCGAAGTGCATCCGCAAACGCATCCGCAAACGCATCCCGAGGTGATCATCGAAGTGCACCGAACGTGATCCACTTTTTTGCGATCTGGGTTCCGAGTGTTCCACGATCACAAATCAAGGAGTCTCGAATGCGCACTCATTTCGCTTGGGCCACGATGGCCTGCGTGCTTGGTCTTACAGGGATCGCGCACGCTGATCCCCCGACCGTTCAAACAGTTCAACTTCGCGGTGACGCGGATCACGCGGAGGTCGCCATCCGCGGCGCCTTCGAAGTGCCGATGTATTCGGTGCGTTCGCGCGATGAAGGTCGCGTGCTCGTGATCGATGTCGTCGGCGCGCAGCTGCCCGCGGGCGGTCTGGCCACCGACGGCAACGTGCCGCTGGTTTCCCAGACGGTCGCGACGACCTCGGCGCGCGGTTCGCGCATCGAGCTCTCGCTCCGCAGCCCCGCCGTCTACCGAGCGCGCGCGGAGCGAGGTCAGATCCTCGTTCAGCTCCGTCCGGAAGGCGCCGCCGCTCCACAAGAGCAGGCGCCGGCGGGTCAGACCGCGGTGCAAGGCATGCACTTCGAGCAGCGCGACGGTCGTGATCGACTCGTCGTCGAGCTCAACCAGGCCGCGTCCTTTCACGTCGTCCCGCAGCCAGGCGGCACCACCGCGCGTCTCGAGATTCGCGGCGCGTCCATTGGTACCTCCGCGCGCACCGTGGAAGGCCCCTCGGGTTCGTTCCTCTCGGACGCGCGTGTTCGCCAGGTCGGCGAGCGCGCGGTCATCGAGGTCAACCACGAGGCCAACGTCGACGGCACCGCGATTCGCGCGGGGAACCGGATCATCTGGATGTTCACGCAGCAGGAGCGCGCCACGAGCCGTCCCCGCTCGCGCACCATCGCTCGCGAGCGCACCTACGCGGTCGAGGGCGACGATGATCAGGACTCGGCAGAGGTCGCCGGCTTCCTCACCGACGTTCCGCTCCAGGTTCGCGGGTCACGCGGTCGTCGTCGTTACGGTGGACGCCGAATCGATCTCGACTTCAAGGACGCTGACATCCACAACATTCTCCGCCTCGTCGCGGAGGTCGGTGGCGTCAACGTGGTCACCGCGGACAACGTTAGCGGGACGGTCACCATCCGCATGCGCAACGTCCCGTGGGATCAGGCGCTCGACGTCATCCTCCAGGCCAAGGGCCTCGGGATGGTTCGCCGCGGCAACCTGATCCGCGTCGCGCCGCTCGGTGATCTTGAGAAGGAGCGCGAGGCCGCGATCGCGCGCCGCAAGCAGCAAGAGCAGCTCGCGCCGCTTGAGACCCGCCTCGTCCCGGTCAGCTACGCGACCGCCGAGAACCTGGCCGCGCGTGCCCGTGAGCTCCTGAGCGAGCGCGGCAGCGTCTCGGTCGACGAGCGCACCAACGTGCTCATCGTGCGCGACATCAGCGACAACCTCACGGACGTCGAAGAGCTGGTCCGCACGCTCGACACGCAGACCCCGCAGGTCCTCATCGAGGCGCGCATCGTGGAGGCGACGAGCCAGTACGAGCGTGATGTCGGTATTCAGTGGGGCGGCAACGTCGCGATGAACAGCAACCAGGGCAACCCAACCGGGCTCGCCTTCCCGCACAACGTTGGCATCACCGGCGGTAACTTCGACAACCAGACCCCGACCGGTGGCCTCAGCCCGTTCGCGGGAGCCGTCAACCCGTCGAACTTCGCGGTCAACCTGCCGGCCATCACCGGTACCGGTCAGGGTGGCGCGCTCGGTTTGACCTTCGGCAGCGTCGGTGGCGCGGTGAACCTCAACGTTCGCTTGAGCGCCGCGGAGTCGAACGGTGTCGTTCGCATCATCAGCTCGCCGCGGATCCTGACGCTCGACAACCACGAGGCGCACATCGCGCAGGGAACCTTGATTCCTTTCTCGCAGGTGTCTGCCCAGGGCGTGAACACGGCCTTCCAGGAGGCGAAGCTTGAGCTCAAGGTTCGCCCGCACGTCACGAGTGATGGCGCGGTCTCCATGCACGTGAACATCACGCGCGATGAGCCCGACTTCACGCGGACCTCGACTCGTGGTGACCCCACGATCCTCAAGCGCGAGGCCGAGACGGATCTCTTGATCCCGGACGGCAACACCGCGGTCATCGGCGGCATCTACACCCGCAACACGGGTCGCAGCGTCGACTCGGTTCCGTTCTTCGGCGACATCCCGCTGCTCGGCGTGCTCTTCCAGCGCCGCCGCGTCACCGACTCCCGAAACGAGCTCCTCATCTTCTTGACGCCGCGCATCGTCAACCGAGCCGAGGCACTTCCCTCCGGCGGCTGAGACTCGACCCCGAACAGAAAACACCGACGCCCCGGCGTCGGTGTTTTCGTTTAAGGGAGGACCGAAGCGAACGGTTTGGTGAATCGCCGCAGGCGCGCGGCAACCGGTCAGTGCATCAAGAACCCCCGAACGCGAAGCGCTTCGGAACCGAGCTCCCCAGAGTTCGCAAGACGCGAGCAGCGCAACGCTGTGCGAACTCTGGGGAGTGAGGCGTTGAGCGAAGCGAACGTTTTGGTGAATCGCCGGAGGCGAGAGGTCTTCGAAAAAAGACCTCAAAAAAATAGAGTCTCTCGATGATCAAGACCCTCGGCGCTGCGCTCTCCAAGCTCTCCGAAAAAGCGGTCCCGGATCCCTTTGTCTTGGCATTGATCCTGACGCTGGGGGTCTTCGCATATGGGTTCGCGGTGACTCCCGCAGGCTCGTCGGCGATGCTCATCAGCGCGTGGATCGATGGGTTCTCAAGCAAACCGCTCCTCGCGTTCGCGCTCCAAATGTCGCTCGTCTTGGTCACGGGCCACGCCTTCGCGACCGCACCGCTTATGCAACGCGTGGTCGCTGCCCTCGCGGGCCTGCCGCGCTCTGCCGGACAAGCGGCGGCGCTGGTCGCGTTCGTCGCCTGCGTCTCCGCGGTGATCCACTGGGGGCTGGGCGCGATCGTGGGCGCGATTTTAGCGCGCGAGATGGGTCGGCACGCAGAGTCACGCGGGCTCAAGGTCCATTATCCGTTGCTCGGCGGCGCGGCCTACGCAGGTCTCGCGGTGTGGCATGGCGGGCTCTCCGGCTCCGCGCCGCTCAAGGTCGCCGAGGAGGGTCACTTCGCGGTCGCGCACAGCGGTGTGCTGCCTGTCTCCGAGACGCTCTTCTCGTCGCTCAACCTCGTGGTCACGGGAACGCTCTGCGTCCTCATCCCGATTTTGTTCTTCCTGATGACGCCAAAGGAAGAGGACTTCGAGGCCCCAGAAGCCTCGGGCGCCCTCCCGACCCAGGAGGCGCCGCCGGTCATCGATTCCATCCCGCGCTTTCTCCAAGAACGCGTTGAGATCGGTCGCGTGGTGGGGACGCTTGGCTTGGTGATGGTTGGGGTGGCGTGGAACGCGGGGGAGATCCGGCTCGGGCTCAACATGGTGAACTTGGTGTTCCTCTTTGCCGGGATCGGGCTTCAGGGCTCGCTCCGCTGTTACGTGGACGCGGTCGCGGACGGCGCGCGAGGGGCGGGGGCCATCATCGTTCAGTTTCCGTTCTACTTTGGGATCCTCGGGGTCATGAAAGCGTCGGGGGCGATCGCTTCCATCAGCGCAGGACTGGTCGCGTTCGCGACGAAGACGACGTTTCCAATCGTCGCGTTCGCCAGCGCCGGAATCGTGAACCTCCTCGTTCCCTCCGGTGGCGGACAATGGGCGGTTCAGGGGGAAGTCTTGCTCTCGGCCGGAGCGGAGCTCGGCGTTTCGCCTGCGCTGACGGTGATGGCGTTTAGCTACGGAGACGCGTTCACGAACATGCTTCAACCCTTTTGGGCACTCCCGCTTCTCGGGATCATGGGCCTCCCAGCGAGAAAGATCATCGGGTACACGGGCGTGGTCTGTTTGATGATGCTGATCGTGGTTCCGGGGCTCTTGCTCGCGTTCGGCTGACTTTCTCAGCGGACGCTCTTCAATGGCTTCATGTGCGTGGGTCACGCGCAGCGATGAGCGGCGCGAGAACGTCGGCTGTCTTCTTGCTCGCTGCGGATCCGCGTTGTATAAGCCCGGCGTACGATCCTGGGTTCCCCGGGGCGGCTCCCTGAGCCGGCCCTTTTTTTTCACCCAAAACTAGCCCCCGCCCCCCGCCGAACGCGCACCTTTTTCTCCCTCCTATGAACGTCGAACGCCGAATCAAAGAGCTGACTCGTCTCGCCGCGCCCGTGTGCGCCGGCCACGGCGTGGAGCTGGTCCTCGTGACCTGGAAGCCCGGCAAGGGTGGTGCCGTCGCGCGCGTCATGATCGATCGCGAAGAGGGCGGCAGCGGCAAGGTCGGTCAAACCCGCGGGAGCGGTGTCTCGCTTGACGACTGCACTCAGGTCAGCCGAGACCTCTCCAGCGTGCTCGACATGCACGAGGATCTCTTCCCGTCATTTCGGCTCGAGGTCAGCTCACCTGGTCTCGATCGCCCGCTCGTGACACCAGAGCATTTCAAGCGCTTCATCGGCGAGACCATTAAGGTCCGGTTGGAGGTCCCGTTTGGGGAGCCACCGCGCCGCAAGTTCCAAGGCCCGCTTCGCGCCTTCTCACACACCGAAGCCGGAGAGGTCGTCGAGCTCGAGCACGACGGCGTTCCGACGACTCTTCCTTTCGCGCTCATCGCAGCCGCGAACATCGTTCCTTCGTTCTAGCTTTCGCGCGGACGCGTTTGTCGCGTCCCGTCTCCCGGTCCCCCAGACACTTTCCCGTTTCAGGTTTCAGATGACTCAAGGTCAGCTTTCACTCGCACAAGCCATCGATGTCCTCAGCAAAGAGAAGGGCATCCCGCCTACCGTTTTGCGTGAGGCGGCGGAGCAAGCGATCCTCACGGCCGCGAAGCGCCAGTTCGGCGCGACGCGTGAGCTCGAGGCCCGTTACAACGAAGAGTCCGGCGACGTCGATTTGTTCCAGTACATGACCGTCGTGGACACCGTTGAAGACGAGGACCGCGAGTTCTCGGTGGACGACGCCAAGCGCTACGGCTTCTCCGACGTCGAGGTCGGCGAAGAACTGGGTTTCCAGATCTTTTACCTGTCGCGCGACCAGGAACGCGCGCGCCAGCAGGACAAGGACTTCGGTGACCTCCTCGGTGTCCAGCAGAGCCGTAAGGGCTTCGGACGGATCGCGGCGCAGACCGCGAAGCAGGTCATCATCCAGCGCGTTCGCGACGCTGAGCGCGAGCGTATCTTCAACGAGTTCAAGGACCGCCAGGGCGAGCTCATTCGTGGCACGGTTCGTCGCTTCGAGCGCGGCTCGAACATCATTGTTGAGGTCGAGTCGGGCGAGCAGGGCCGAATGGTCGAGGCCATCCTCCCACCGCGTGAGCAGACGCCCCGCGAGAGCTACCGGCCCGGTGACCGCATTCAGGCGTTCGTGAAGCGCATTGATCGCGAAGCGCGCGGTCCTCAGATCGTCCTCTCGCGTACCGACGTCGGCCTCCTCGTGAAGCTCTTCGAGACGCAGGTGCCAGAGATCTACGAAGGCATCGTTCGCATCGTGGCCGCTGCGCGTGAGCCCGGTGCCCGTTCCAAGATCGCGGTCAGCAGCAGGGACAGCGACGTCGATCCCGTAGGCGCGTGCGTTGGCATGAAGGGCTCGCGCGTCCAGGCCGTTGTTCACGAGCTCCAGGGCGAAAAGATCGACATCGTTCCTTGGGACCGCGACCGCGCGCGTTTCGTCTGTAACGCCATCGCGCCCGCCGAGGTGGTCCGCGTGGTCATCGATGAGGCCAACGCCACGATGGAGCTGGTCGTCCCTGACTCCAAGCTCTCGCTGGCCATTGGCCGCCGTGGTCAGAACGTTCGCCTCGCGTCGCAGCTCTCCGGCTGGAAGCTCGACATTGTCAGCGAGTCCCGCTTCAAGCAGCTTGAGGAAGCGTCCATGCGCGCCCTCGCGCGCGTCGGTAGCGAAGACACGGCCCGCTCTCTCTACAAGCTCGGTTTCCGAACGCTGGACGAGGTCGTCGAGGCGAGCGGAGAAGAGCTCATCACGGTTCAGGGCATCGACGAAGCGAACGTCGAGGCCATCCGTGCCCGCGCCGCCGAGGCGATGGAAGAAATTCGCCAAGAGAGCCTTGAGTTCATCGCGTCCCATGGCGACGAGCCGACCGAGCGTGAAAAGCTCACGATGGTTCGCGGTGTGACGGAGCGCGTCGCTGAGCTCCTTGAGCGCGGCGGCTACGGGTCGGTCGCGGCGATTGACCGTGAAGAGGATCTCGATCGTCTCGCGATCAAGACGAACCTCGGAAGCGGTTTGGCGCGCGAGGTGAAAACCGCGGTCGAGGTCTTCCTGCGCGATGAGTGGCCCAAGGTCGCCGATGGTATCGCCGCCTTCAAGGCCGCGAATGCGGTCGAGAGCGCGAGCAGCACGGGAGCGTCGATCGAGTGAACGCCGCTACGCACAACACCCAACGGCGAAACCCCGAGCGCACCTGCGCGGGGTGCCGCGCGACCGCGCCGCAGGCGGAGCTGATCCGTTTCGCGGTGA
Organism: uncultured bacterium; assembly: GCA_938024995.1. Lineage (GTDB taxonomy): Bacteria > Myxococcota_A > Polyangia > Polyangiales > Houyiibacteriaceae > CALJDU01. Next base: position 85,670 of record CALJDU010000012.1, on the reverse strand, counting down.
GCGACGCGCCGCCGTATCTCGCGCCCGACCTGGGGCGCCGGATGCCGGGTCGTGGCGTGTGGTTGGGCGCGTCGCGCCGATGTCTTGAGCAGGCGACCCGAGGAGGGTTCGCGCGTTCGCTCAAGCGGAAGATCGAGGTCAACGCGGACACGTTGGTCGACCAGATCGAGGCGCAGCAACAGCGCCGCGCGCAGGGGCTTTTGCTCGCCGCGTCACGCACGCGCGTGCTCGCGGTCGGGACCGACGCCGTGCGCGATATGTTGATGAACGCATCGCTCTTGTGGGTCGCCGAAGACGCACAGAATCGGCGCGATGAACTGACCGCGATGGCGGAGCGCCTCGGGCGTCGCTGCGTCGTGTTCGGAACAAAAGCTTGGCTTGGGCACACGCTCGGGCGGGACGAGGTGGCAGTGGTCGCGATGCATCGCGCCGGTGACGGGATCGCGACGGAAGTCGCTTCTCTCGTGACGCAGGTTGCGCTGCTCAAGGGGTCGACTACGACCTGCCGGAGGACGAGTACGAATGGCTAAGGTTCGAGTGTATGAAGTGGCCCGCGAAATCGGGTTGCAGAACAGCGAGTTGATCAAACGGATCGCTGCGCTCGGGATTCACGTGAGCAATCACATGAGTGTGCTCGACCAAGCAGAGGTCGATCGCGTGAAGCGGGCAGTTCAGCGCGACCGTGCGGAGCAGATGGTGGAGGAGCGAATTCGCCCCACCGTTGTGCGTCGTCGGTCGAAGGTGAAGAAGCCCGAGCCCGTCGTAGCTGCTCCTCCCGAACCTGCGCCACCGGAGCCGACTCCGGTTCGTGCCGCCCCGGAGCCCGCGCCCGTCGCGCCGGTGGTGGCGGAAGCCAAGGTCGAGACCCCTGCGCCCGCGCCGGTGGAGCCGGTTGTCGCCGCGCCGCCGGTTGTTGTTGAGCCCGCCCCGGCTCCCGCGCCGTCGTCCGCGCCCCCAGCGGTCGAGAAGACCCCCAAGCCGGTCGTCGAGGCTGCCCCGGTGGCGCCTCCGGTCGCGCCGGAGCCCGTTGTCGCCGCGCCCCCCGAAGCGGAGCCGACGCCCGAGCCGACGCCCGAACCGCCGACCCCGGTCGCGCCTCCCGAGCGTACCGTGACGCGACCGCGCCGAAGCCACGCCTCGGCCACGAAGATCGATCCGGAGCCGATGGCCGCTCGCCCAGGTCCGGAAAAGGGCCGCCCGTCTGTCTCCGACGACGAGAAGCCGCGCCTCAGCACGGATCCACCCAACAAGAAGCAGCCTGCTGCCGAGGGCGACCGCGCCTACTTGCCGCTCGGGGTTCGGGCACGCGGCGGCGTCCGTATTGACGGTGTCGGCGGCGGACTCTCCGAAGAGCGTCGACGCAAGATCGTGGCGGAGCACGCGGCGAGCCAGTCCCGTCCGCGCCGGACGATCCGCAGCGCAGGCTCGATTCTTCCGGGTCGACGTCCGACCGGCCGACCTGGCAAGAAGCGCGCAGCACCGGGCAAAAAGCAGCTCAAGACCAACATCACGGTGCCGAGCGCGGCGAAGCGAAAGATCCGGATCGAGGATCAGATTCAGCTTCAGATGCTCGCGCAGCGGATGAGCCTCAAGGCGACCGACGTCCTCATGAAGCTGGTCCAAATGGGCATGTCCGGCGTGCACATCAACAGCACGCTCGACGCGGACACCGCGTCGTTGCTGGCGGACGAGTTCGGCTACGAAGTCGAGAACGTTGCGGTCACCGAGGAGGAGCTCGTTGAAGATGCCCGCGGTGACTTCGTGGACAACGAGGAGGATCGCAAGATTAGACCTCCGATCGTGACCGTCATGGGCCACGTCGACCACGGAAAGACTTCGCTCCTCGACAAGATCCGGAAGACCAAGGTCGCGTCCGGCGAAGCGGGTGGCATCACCCAGCACATCGGCGCGTACCGCGTCGAGACCGGCAAGGGCACCGTGGTCTTCCTGGACACTCCAGGTCACGAAGCGTTCACCGCGATGCGCGCACGTGGTGCCCAGGCGACCGACGTCGTCATCCTCGTGGTCGCCGCCGACGATGGCGTGATGCCGCAGACCCGTGAGGCGGTTTCGCACTCGCAGGCCGCTGGCGTCCCGATCGTTGTCGCGGTCAACAAGATCGACCGCCCCGATGCAAAGTCGGATCGCGTAATGAACGAGCTCGCCTCCCTGGGGCTTCAGCCGGAAGAGTGGGGCGGAGAGGTCGCGTACGTCCCGACCAGCGCCATCACAGGCGAAGGCGTCGACAAGCTCCTCGACACCGTCCTGCTTCAGGCCGAGATGCTTGAGCTTCGCGCGAACGAGAAGGTGCCCGCAGAGGGTGTCGTGCTCGAGGCCTACAAGGACCGCGGCCGTGGTCCGGTGGCCAACGCGCTCATCCGGAACGGCACGCTGCAGACTGGCGACTACGTCGTGGCAGGTTCCGCTTGGGGTCGCGTTCGAGCGCTCACCGACGATCGCGGCAAGAAGCTGCGCGCGGCGGGGCCGGCGACTCCGGTCGAGATCCTCGGTATGCAAGAGGTGCCTTCGGCAGGAGACCGCCTCTACAAGGTGACCAACCAGAAGAAGGCCCAAGAGGTCGCGGCCACCGCGACGCAAAAGGGCGGCAACAACGTCCCCGCGACGATGACCGCGGCGCGTGGTCTCGACCAGCTCCACGCGCTCATGGCGTCGGGCGATGTCCAGGAGCTCAAGCTCGTGGTCAAGGGCGACGTACAGGGTTCCGTCGAGGCGCTCATCAAGTCCCTCGCCGACCTCTCGACCGAGAAGGTAAAGGTCAACGTCATCCTCTCCGGAGTCGGCGGCATCACCGAGAACGACGTCATGCTGGCGAACGCCTCCAACGCGATCGTGATCGGCTTCAACGTTCGCCCGCAGGGCAAGGCGTCCTCGGCGGCGAAGAAGAACAACGTCGAGATTCGCGGCTACTCGGTCATCTACGAGGCGCTCGACGAAGTGAAGCTGGCGATGGCCGGCCTCCTGGCGCCCAAGATCGTCGAGAAGGATCTCGGCAAGGCGGAGGTTCGCATGACCTTCACCATCCCGAAGATCGGGACCATCGCCGGCTGCATGGTGGTGGACGGGAAGATCCTCCGAAACGGCAAGGCGCGGCTCGTTCGCGACGGCGTCATCGTCTGGACGGGCGACGTCAACTCCCTCAAGCGCTTCAAGGAAGACGCAAAGGAAGTCGGCAACGGCTTCGAGTGCGGCATCGGTCTTCAGGGGTTCAACGACATCAAGGAAGGCGACGTCATCGAGAGCTTCGAGACCGAAGAGGTCCAAGCCACGCTCGAGTAGCGCTCTATTCATGAGTCGCTCTGTTTCATGATCGTTGGCACCTGCCGGATCGTCCTCGACCTGCACGGCGTTCGTTCTCTCAAAGAGAAGCGAGGCGTCGTGCGGAGCGTGCTCTCTCGCGCGAGCTCGAAGTTCAACCTGGCGACCGCCGAGGTCGAGGCGCATGATGAGCATGAGCGCGCGGTTCTCGGCTTCGCCGCGATCGCCAACGAGCGGGCGCATGTGAACGCGATGCTCGATGAGGTCGCCGCGTTCGTGACGCGGACCGCTGGGGTCCCCGTTCGTGAACACAAGATGGAGCTTCTGGTCTCGCGTCCCGAGGCCCGAACGCAGAGCGCGACGACGTCTTGGAGCGACTTCGAAAGCGCTGACGACGCGCTCGAGAGTGATGAGGAGCGCGCGTGAGTCACGAAGAGTTCAAGCGTTCAGATCGAGTCAGCGAACAAGTCCGCGCGGAGCTGATGGACCTCGTCCTTCGCGGGCGCGTGCGCGATCCGCGGGTCCGCGATCTCGTGATCACCGACGTGAAGGTGACTGATGATCTCCAGCTCGCGCGTGTCTACGTGCGGACGCTCGATGGAAATTCAAGTCGCAGCGAAGACGTCCTCGATGGGCTCGATCATGCTTCGGGCTTCCTCCGAAGAGAGATCGGCTCGCGGCTCAAGCTCCGGTACACTCCGGTCTTGGAGTTCCGGTGGGATGACGTGGTTGAACGCGCCGTCCGGATGGAATCGATCTTCGATGAGCTGCGGCAAGAGCGACAGTTGAAGGACGCCAAGAAGGAAGCGGAAGACGCTCTTTCGGCTGGACGTGACGCGCTCGCTGCGGGACGTGACGAGATGTTTCAGATCATCGAGGAGCGTGACGACTTCTTGGTGACCTGCCATCGCCGACCGGACGCCGACGCGCTCGGGTCTGCGCTCGGGATGTCCGCGCTCCTCCGCGCGCGCGGAAAGAAGACCACGGTCTTCGTGCCACAAGAGCTCCCGACCTCGCTGCAGTTCCTCGCGACTGACGAGATCAAGCGAACGATCCCGGATGGCAAAAAGTTCTCCGCGACGTTCGTGACCGATACCGCGGCGCGCTCGTTGCTTCCGCCCGGTCTCCCCGGCGTCGACGTGACCGGAACGCTCATCATCATTGATCACCACGCCGCGCACGATGATGTCGGCGAGGTCGTGGTCCGCGACGTCGAAGCGTGCGCGACCGCGGAGGTGATCCTCGACATGCTCGAACCCTTCGGCGTGGCGCTCCCCGACGACGCGGTGACCCCGCTCTACGCCGCCCTGGTCGCGGACACCGGGGGTTTCCGCTACCCGGCCACGCAGGCGAAGACGCTCCGTCACGGCGCCGACCTGGTCGCCCGCGGAGCGGACCCCTGGCGAGTCGCCTATGAGCTCTTTGAGGGCTGGGAGCCCGAGCGCTTGAAGCTGCTCGGCGAGGTCCTCAAGATGCTTGAGACTTTCGCGGACGGCCGCATCGCGATGCTCCGCGTGAGCCGCGACATCATGGACGGAGTCGGCGCGAACGACGCCATGATCGAGGGCATGGTGAACTACGCGCGGATGCTTCGCGGGGTCGAGGTGGCTGGCTTGGTGTGGGAGTTCCGTGCCGAAGAGAGCGACCGGTTGGACACCAAGGTGAGCCTGCGCTCGCGCGGGAAGATCGACGTCGCGGAGATCGCCACCACCCTGGGCGGCGGTGGCCACCGGAACGCCGCGGGCGCGCACGTCACGACCGGCCTCGATGAGACGCTCGCGAAGATCGTTGCTGAAGCGGAACGCGCGCTCGCGCAAGAGTAGTGGGCCGCCGCCGCCGCAAGGATGGACCGCGGGGGATCCTCGTGGTCGACAAACCGCGCGGTCCGACCTCGCACGACGTGGTCGCGATGGTTCGGCGCGCGCTCAACACGTCCGCGGTGGGTCACGCCGGGACGCTCGATCCGATGGCGACCGGGGTGCTCGTGATCGCGGTCGGCGAAGGCACGAAGCTCGTCCGGTTTCTGACCAGCGCCGACAAGGGGTACGAGGCGGAGCTCACGTTGGGCGTCTCGACGCATACCTTGGATGCCGAGGGCGACGTCGATGGCACCGCGGATGTTCCCGCGTTGTCGCTCGAGGCGGTGCAAAAGGTCGCGGCGTCGATGGTCGGACCGATGCAGCAGCGCGCGCCCAAGGTGAGCGCGATCAAGGTCGACGGGAAGGCGCTCCACGCACGCGTCCGCGCTGGGGAGGATGTCGTCGCGCCGCTTCGCGACGTCACGCTTCGCGAGATCCGCGTTCAGTCGGTCGACGGCACGGTCGTCACGTTTTCGCTCAGCTCGAGCAAAGGGTTTTACGTTCGTTCGTTGGGTCGTGATCTCGCCGAGCGCTTGGGGACACTGGGTCACCTGAGCGCGCTGCGGCGAACCCGAAGCGGGACTTTTGATCTGTTGGGAGCGCTCCCCGGAGATCGCCTCAAGGACGCAGACGCGGTCCGCGCGGCCCTGCGTCCGCTCGAGGTCTCCCATGGCCTCCCGACCGTTCGACTGACGGCGGAGGGCGTAGTCGACGCGCGACATGGGCGCCGCATCGAGCCGGGCAAGGTGGACGCGATGCCGGAGGATCTCGGGCCGCGCGCGTTCCTCGATCCAGACGGCGCGTTGATCGCGATCGGGCGACGCGAGGAAGACTTGCTCCGGGTGGTCCGCGGGATCGCGCCGCTCCCGCTCGCGCGAGAGCCCGATGAGGACGCGGGTGAAGCGTGATGTTCGACGCGAGGATCGACACCATGTGCGGTTGCGCTACGCTCGCTGGGTGATTCGCTTTCTTACCGTGTGCGCACTGTCGGCGTTCGTCGTCCTCATCATCCCGGGCTGCGGCGACGATAGCCCGCCTCCAGAAGACACCCAGGTCGATACGCAGGTGCCGCTGCCTGACACGGCGGCGCCCGATACGGGTCGACCCTGCGAGATGAGCTGTGGTCCGATGGAGCGCTGCTGTGGTCCTGACGAGGACCGGGTATGCGTCGACATTTTTACGGACGACAACAACTGCGGCGGGTGCGGGATCCGTTGCGATGAGGGACGCGGGACCTCGTGTGTCGCCGCGCGCTGTGTGTGCGGGTTGACCGAAGCGGGGTGCGGCGGAGACACGGACTCTATCTGTTGCCCGCCGACCGGTGAGCTCACGGTCAACTACTGCGCGAACCTCGAACAAGACCTCTCGGATTGCGGCGCGTGTGGCGAGTCGTGTGACCGCACGAAGACGAGCCGATGTGACGGTGGCAACTGCTACTGCGGCGACCGCCGGGACGTTTGCGACGGTGACGCGGAGAGCCTCTGCTGCACAGATCTCTTTGGTGAAACAGGGTGCGTGAACACGGTCGACAACGACCAGCACTGCGGCGGGTGCAATCGACGATGCGAACTCAGTGAGCGCTGTGTGGGCGACCTCTGCACCCGCGGCGAAGAAGAGTGCGACTCCTGCGAGCGCGGACAGATTTGCTGCGACGGAGTGTGCTGCGCGCGAGCCCTGTGCGAGCTCGGTCGATGCGGTGGTGACGTCGACGCAGGACCGGACGCGGGTGACGCAGGTGACGCAGGTCCGGACGCAGGTGACGCAGGTGACGCAGGTGACGCGGACACGGGAGCGTGAAGATGGAGCGCGTGAAGTATTTGGTGGTCGGCGCGGGCGTCTCAGGGCTCTCCTTCGCCAACTGGGTCGATAGCGAGGACTACTTGGTCTGCGAGGCGTCCGACGAGATCGGCGGCTACTGCAAGACCATCCGACGCGACGGGTTCGTCTGGGACTACTCAGGTCACTTTTTTCACTTTCGACGTAAGGAGATCGAGGCCTACTTGATCGAGCGGATGGGTGACCAGCGCGTCCTCGTCGTCGACAAGAAGAGCGGCATCTGGTTCACAGGTCGCGGGGAGGGCGGCGCGACGGAGAGCCGGATGGTCGACTTCCCGTTTCAGAAGAACATCCACCAGCTCCCGCGCGAAGACTTCATCGACTGTCTTCACGACCTCTACTTTAAAGAGGACCGACAAGCCGAGAGCTTCCAAGAGATGCTCTACGCGAAGTTCGGTCGCGGCATCGCCGAGAAGTTCCTCATCCCCTACAACGAGAAGCTGTACGCGACGGACCTGGCGAAGCTCGACGCGGACGCGATGGGCCGCTTCTTCCCGTACGCCAACGTCGACGAGATCATCAAGAACTTCAGAAGCGCGGACAACGTCAGCTACAACGCGACGTTCACGTACCCGGAAGGCGGCGCGATTCAGTACGTCGAGGCGCTCGCCTCGGGCGTGAAGCGCGATCAGATCTCGCTCGGCGAGCGCGTTCTCTCGATCGATCTCGAGAAGCGAATCGCGAAGACCAACCGACGCGAGGTCGGGTTCGAGTTCCTCATCAGCTCCGCGCCGTTCGACCAGCTGCTCACGATGGCGAGCGTTCCCTTCGACCGCGACATCTACACCTACAACAAGGTCTTGGTGTTCAACCTTGGTTTTGATCGCAAGGGGCGCGAGGGCGTGCACTGGGTGTACTTCCCGCAACGCGACCTCTCGTTTTATCGCGTCGGGTACTACGACAACATCTTCGGGACCGATCGCATGAGCCTCTACGTCGAGCTCGGGCGCCCGCGCGACGCGGTGATCACCGAAGACGACGTGGCGCGCGAACGAGAGCGCGTGGTCTCCGACCTGGCGAAGGCGGGGGTCGTCGACGGCCACGAGCTCGTGGCGTCACATCACGTGGTGCTCGATCCGGCCTACGTCCACATCACCAAAGAGTCGGTCGCGGACGTCACGCGAAAGAAGGCGCTGCTCGCGGCGCGCGGGGTCTACTCCATCGGTCGTTATGGCTCGTGGACCTACTGCTCGATCGAGGACAACATCGTCGAGGCCCAAGAGCTCGCGAAGACGCTCTCTCCGCTCCCCTGATTCTCCGTTGCGATCAAAGCGCGGGGGTCGGAGGCTGCAGCGCCGTCACGTCGCCTGGAAGCAGGAGCACGTGGTCGACATCGAGCGTGGCGCCGTCGGGGATCCGCAGCGTCAGCGACGCGCGACCTTCGCTGAGCGCCGGCAACGTCACGCGGTGTTCGACGAAGCGGCCGTCCACTTCGAGCGGGATGACGCCGCTCTCGCCGATCTCGAGCTCGACCTGCACGGCGGCGCTGTCATCGGCGCGGCGGGCGGAGAAGAGCATGATTGGTGCCGCGCGAACCGCGTCGGGAACCGCGAGCGGGACCTCAACGCTCTCGCGTTGCGTCGCGCAGCTGGTCTGGTGCAGGTAGTTCCAGTCGTGCAGCGCGGGGCCCTCTTGGCAGACCCCAAAGCCACGTCGCCCGCGGGTGCGGCGCGATAAGTCTGCGCCTCCGATCGCGCCTCCGATCGCGCCGAGCCGAACGAGCGACTCGCCCACGTAGCGAAGCTCGACCTCGTGAACCGCGAGCGGGACGAGCAGCTCAATGGCGCGCGGGTCGCCTAGCTGCCCAAGCGCGCGGGTGACCTGGTCGCGCACGTTCGTGTGCGTGTCCCAGCGGAAGACGTCGACGAGCGGTTCGTAGCCGCGCGGGTCACCGAGATGTCCGAGCGCGATCGCCGCGAGCTGGCGAACGCGAAACTCGGGGAGGAGCCCGACGAGCGGTTCAAGCGCGCGGGGATCCTGGAGGCGCCCGAGCCAGCGCACCGATTCCTCTCGCTCATAACGATCGGTGGCGACCCGGGAAGCGTCGATGAGCGCGGGGACCGCTTCGGTGTCGCGGAGACGGCCCAAGGACACCGCGGCGCGGACCCGAAGGTCGACGTCTTCCGTGTGCACCACGTCGCGGAGCTTCGCCTTGGCGCGCTCATCAAACATCCGGCCAAGCGCGATGGCGGCTTCGGCTGCGACCCGCGCGTCTTCCGAGCCTAGTGCCTCGAGGAGCGCCTCCGTCGCGTTGACGTCGGCGAGCTTCCCGAGGATGCGACCGGCTTCTTGGCGCTTGAGGGACTCCGCCGCTTCGTCGCGGATCAGCGCGGCGAGCGCCGGGACCGCGCGGCGATCCCCCAGCCGACCCGTCGCCAGCGCGACCTCGACGGCGTCGCCGCTGTGTTCGTTCAACGAGTCGAGCCAGGCGTAGGTCTCCCCTTTGAGCGCGTCGAGGAGCTCCGGCGAGCCGTCCGCGAGGTTCTGTCGCTCTCTTGGATCGACCTCCAGATCGTACACCTCGAAGAGGTTGAAGCGGAGATCCGCGATCAGCTTCTTCGGCCAGTCGATGACCATTCGCTTGTGTGAGACAGCGCTGAAGACCGGGCCGAAGTCCGCGTCGGTATGACCCGCGAGCGCGGCCCGGAGATCATCGCCGCGCATGGTCGAGGGGGGCAGCGTCCCGACCAAGCTGAGCACGGTGGGCGCGATGTCGATCATCTCCACGGGTCGCGGGTAGCGCGTTGGCGCCTGACCGGGCACATGGATGATGAGCGGGACGCGCACCTGCTCCTCATAGAGCGCCGACCCGTGGTAGAGGCCACCGTGGTCGCGGAACTCTTCGCCGTGGTCGGCCGTCACGATGATCACGACCGGGCGGTCGAGCTTCTCCCGCGCGTCCCGCACCAGACGCGCGACGGCCGTGTCGACGCGCGCGATCTCGCTGTCGTAGCGATCGATGTCGTCGGTCCCGAAACGCGTCGCTTCGTAGGGCTCATGAACGTCGAAGTAGTGCGTCCACATCAGCGCCGGCGGTTCCCCCAGCGCCAGCACACGGTCGAACTCGTCGAGCGCGGCATCCGTCAGCTGTTCTGCGTCGAGACCGCGATGGTTCTGAAGCTCGAAACCAAAGTGGTTGTCGCGGTAGGTCGAGAGCCGCTCTCCTTCCGTATGGAAGATCCCGAGCGTGTAGTACGCGGAGGTGTGATAGCCGTCGGCGCGTAGCGTGGTCGCGAGCGTCTCCTCCGGGAGCGGGATGCCGAGGTCGACGGTCTCGTGGAGGTACTCTGAGGCCATCAGAGACGAGAGCGAGTAGCTGCTGTGCGGCGCTTGCGCATAGCAACGCTCGAAGACCGCCGAGGCCGCCGCGAGCTCGTCGAGAAACGGAGAGACCGGGCGCTGGTAACCGTGGAACCCCAAGTGGTCGGCGCGGAGGGCATCGATCGTGATCAGCAGGACGTGTGCTTCGCTGAGCATCGGGAGCCCGTCGACATGTTGGAGCTGCGCTCTCCTCGCGTCGCGACGTGCTCGGGCTTCCGCGAGCGCCTGGGTGCTGACGTCTTGCTCTCGACGACGCAGCAGGGGCGCGGCGGCGAGCATGAGTGAACGAGAGACGCTCGCGCGGGGCTCGTGCATCGCGACCCTGACGTTTCCGTATCGCTCCAAGAGCGAGGACGCGCAAAGCCCCAGCGCGAGGACACCCACGACGGTGGCGATGATGTAGCGGGCGTGCCGCGGGCCGTCTTCGCGCGCGAAGCGATGCAGGGCACACGCCGACGCGAGCGCGGCCGCGGCGAAGGCAACGAACGCGAGCACTGAGTGGAGGTACTCGTAGAGCTTCGGGTAGGCGTGCTGATCCAGCTTCGCGCAAACCAAATAGACCACGAAGGCGAGGGTGGCGTTACGCGTGCCGTGCGACGCGTTGGTGCGCATCGCGGCGCGCGCGAGCCGGACCGCGAGATAGACCAGCCCAACGAGGACGCCCCAGGCGACGACCATGAGCATGGGCGCGAACGCGAGCTGGGAAATGCTCCCGCCGGACAAGAGCTGGGTCGCGATCGCGAACGCGAAGGGAGCCGCGAGAAGAGGCCAGATGAGGTCTCGACGCTTTGGCGGAAGAATCATTGCCAAGCGAGCGACGAAGCCAGCCAGGAGGCCCAGAGAGGCGCCGACCGCGACCTGCGTCGCGAACAGAAGGACGAACAACGCCGCCCGCTGACCCGCCGCGTCCAGGAAGAGCCAAATCGCCCCGAAATCTCCAAGGGCGGTGATCGCTCCCCCGATCGCCCCAAAGAGCGGGAAGTGCCACAGCGGTCTCGAGGGGCTCTCTTTGGGCGAGATATTCAACACAGTTCACGCAGAGGGCGGTTCAGCGGCCCGCGGCGGGTGACCGTGGCACAAATCGCGGTGCCGTTCGAGCCTTCACATGAGAGGTCCGCGGATTACGCTTGTGCGACGGCCCTGGATTCGCTACAACGCTTCGCCTCGACAGGGCGCCGTGGCCAAGTGGTAAGGCAGAGGTTTGCAAAACCTCCATTCACCAGTTCGAATCTGGTCGGCGCCTCCAAAACAGCCGTAAAACGAGACATCGAAACGAAAAAGAGGAGCAACTTGCTCCTCTTTTTCGTTTTGTCTTTTCGACTCCAAGCAGGGTCGCGACTACTTCTTCTTACTCGCGCGCTTCTTGGTCGCGCGCTTCTTGTTCGGGCCGCGCGGCTTCCGGTGCACGATTTTCCCGTCTTCGCTCACGCGGAGACCCAAAATGCGCCAGGCTTCCGTGTTGAACTCATACGCCTGCTGCGTGGATTCAACGACCTCTTCCACTTCGCTCGAGAGAGGCGTTGAGACCGGCTTGACGCCTTGCTTCTTCACGCTCGCCACGGTCTCGCCGAGCGCGAGAAGTTCGTTCATGTGAGTGACCATGTCGATGGGCTTCAAGGGCGAGCCGCCCTTGCCGTCTTTCAGCTCTTTGATGAGCCGCTGACGGCGCTTTTCAGTTCGTCCGTCGAGCTTGGGCTGCGAACCCGCACCCGTCAGGATAGCGTTGAGCTGACGTGCTGCCCGTCGTTTCGCGATCGCTTCCGCGCTTCCGCGGCCCCCCGATTTCGCTTTCTTCTTCGTGGCCATGATGGCTCCTATCTGAGTTCGACCTGTGCAGTGAGCCTGCGCTTGTCTGATTGTCTTATCGTTATTTTTGTTGTCGTTGGGGCGCGGTCAGGGAGCTATCTCGGAACACGGAGGACCTGATCTCGGTCTGTTAGAGCACGTCGCCCACTGCGTCCTCTTAGCGTCATTTTTTCAGGATGCCAACACCAAGTCGGGCGCTGCAGCTCAAAGAGTGTTCGAATTCCGCCGGGGCGATACGACAACAATCATGATTGTATTTTGTCAGAGAGCCCACGGGTGGTGGCTTGTTTGACGGAGGGAACTGTCCGGGCACCGCGCTTTCGTCGTCCGCCCAAAAGTATCAAGTAGGGTCCGAGGGCGATCTGTCGCCCGTTCGGCGATGTCATTTCCCCTGTCGGGACCGTCTCCTACACCCGATCGTGCTCCTGCGACGACTCGATGTAGTCGGTCCGAAAGAGACGTGTTAGAGCCACCGCATGTCCTCTCATGACAGCTTTGGAGCGCGTGCCGCCATCCGAATCGGCAAGCGTATGGTCAACATTTTCCGCCTCGACGTGCTCGCGAAAGACGGTCACGACATCGAGGCGTTGCCGTTCTCGATCCGTGTGCTTCTCGAGAACCTCCTCCGGAACGAGGATGGCTCTTCGGTCACGAAGAGCGACATCGAAGCGGTCGCGTCTTGGGATCGGAAGGCCAAGCCATCCACTGAGATCGCGTTCCGCCCGTCGCGGGTCCTGCTTCAGGACTTCACCGGCGTTCCGGCCGTTGTCGATCTCGCCGCGATGCGTGAAGCCTTCGCGCGAATGGGCGGCGATGCCTCCCGGATCAACCCGCTACAGCCCGCGGACCTGGTCATTGACCACTCCGTTCAGGTCGACTCGTACGGACTCCTTCGATCCTTCGAAGACAACGTGAAGCGTGAGTTCGAGCGCAACCAAGAGCGCTACCAGTTCCTCAAGTGGGGCCAGAGCGCGTTTGAGAACCTCCGCGTGGTCCCGCCCGGCACCGGCATCGTTCATCAGGTCAACCTTGAGTATTTGGCGAAGGTCGTCTTCACCCGCGACGTCAACGGCGACACCATCGCGTACCCCGACTCTCTGGTCGGCACCGACTCGCACACCACGATGATCAATGGTCTCGGCGTTCTCGGCTGGGGCGTCGGCGGTATCGAAGCGGAAGCGGCGATGCTGGGTCAGCCCATCTCCATGCTCATCCCGCAGGTCGTCGGCTTCAAGCTGACCGGCAAGCTTCCGGAAGGGGCGACCGCGACCGACGCGGTGCTCACCGTGGTCGAGATGCTTCGTAAGAAGGGCGTCGTCGGGAAGTTCGTCGAGTTCTACGGCAGCGGTCTCGACAACCTCTCGCTCCCGGACCGCGCGACCATCGCGAACATGGGACCGGAGTACGGCGCGACGATGGGCTTCTTCCCGGTCGACCAAGAGACCCTCAACTACATGCGCTTCACCGGCCGCGACGAAGAAGACGTTCAGCTCGTCGAGCGCGTGCTCAAGGAGCAGGGCTTGTTCCGAACCTCGGAGTCCAAGGACCCGAAGTTCACCGGTACGCTCTCCCTCGACCTCGGCAAGGTCGTCCCGTCGATCGCCGGTCCCAAGCGGCCGCAGGATCGCATCGCGCTCAGCGATTCGAAGCGCGCGTTCGGCCGCGTCGTGAAGGGGCTCAAGCCGAAGCTCCGCGCCGATGCCAAGTCGTCCGCGATGGTCACGCGCGGCAAGGAGACCTTCGAGCTCAAGAACGGCGCGATCGTCATCGCCGCCATCACGAGCTGCACCAACACCAGCAACCCGGCCGTCATGCTCGGCGCCGGACTGCTCGCGCGCAACGCCGTCAAGCTTGGCCTGACCGTGAAGCCGTGGGTGAAGACCAGCCTCGCGCCGGGTTCACAGGTCGTCACCGAGTACCTTAACGCCGCGGGCGTGATGGACGACCTTGAGAAGCTTCGCTTCCACCTGGTCGGCTACGGGTGCACGACGTGTATCGGTAACTCTGGCCCGCTCGATCCCGAGATCGAAAAGGCCATCGTCGACAACGACATGATCGTGACGTCGGCGCTCAGCGGAAACCGAAACTACGAGGGTCGGATCAGCCCGCTCACCCACGCGAACTACTTGGCGTCACCGCCGTTGGTTGTCGCGTACGCGCTCGCCGGCACGATGGACATCGACTTCAAAAAGGATCCGATCGGCGTCGACAAAAAGGGGAAGAACGTCTTCCTCAAAGACATCTGGCCGAGCAACGCCGACATCACGAAGGCGCTCCGCACCGCCGTCAAGCGCGAGCAGTTCGAGGAGCGCTACGCCGAGGTCGAGAAGGGCCCGAAGCAGTGGCGCAGCGTGAAGATCCCGAAGGGCGACCGCTTCGCGTGGGTCGACTCCTCCACGTACATCCGCAACCCGCCTTTCTTTGACGACGTGGAGCCTGGGGAGCCTCCCGCCCCGAAGGACATCGACGGCGCGCGCGTCCTCGCCTTCCTCGGCGACACGGTCACGACCGACCACATCTCGCCGGCGGGCGCGATCGCGAAGGACTCTCCCGCCGCCGCGTACCTCCGCGACAAGGGCGTAAAGGATCGCGACTTCAACAGCTACGGCAGCCGCCGCGGCAACCACGAAGTCATGATGCGCGGCACGTTCGCCAACATCCGTTTGCGCAACCTCTTGGCGCCCGGCACCGAAGGCGGGCTCACCTGCCACATGCCGAGCGGCGAGCACATGACGATCTTCGATGCGTCCATGCGCTACCAGGAAGCGGGCGTTCCGCTGTTGGTCATCGCGGGCAAGGAGTACGGCACCGGTTCGTCCCGCGACTGGGCCGCGAAGGGCACGCTCCTCCTCGGCGTCAAGGCCGTCATCGTGGAGAGCTATGAGCGCATCCACCGGAGCAACCTCATCGGCATGGGGGTTCTCCCGCTGGAGTTCAAGCCGGGCCAGACCAAGGACACCCTCGGCCTGACCGGCGAAGAGGTCTTCTCGATCAAGGGCATCAGGGACGGCGTCGCGCCGGGCAAAGAGCTCACGGTCACGACCGATACCAAGAAGAAGTTCAAGGTTGTCGTTCGCCTCGATACGCCCCAAGAGGTGGAGTACTACCTCCACGGCGGCATCCTGCAGTACGTGCTCCGCCAGCTCGCTGACTGATCGACGCGAGGTTTCCCAGAACTGAATGACGCGCGTCGTGGTGCGTCAGATGCATGATCGATGACTGACTCCCTCGAATCCGAAATCAAGAGCTTGATCGTTGACGCGCTCGAGCTCGACGACGTCACGCCCAACGAAATCGAGTCAGAGGCCCCGCTCTTTGGAGAGGGTCTCGGGCTCGATTCGATCGACGCGCTTGAGCTCGCCATCGCGATCCACAAGCGTTTCGGTGTGAAGATCGAGGCGAGCGACGCGGGGACGCGAGACATCTTCCGCTCGGTGAAGACGCTCGCTGTTCACGTCGCCGCGACCCGCGCCTGAGCGCAGGGCACCGCGTGCGCCTGGCCTTCTCGATCCTCTCGGGTGTGTTGATGGTGGCGTACCCGATCGCGATCTACTTCGGGCTCACGCGGCTCTCGGCGCGCGGCGTGGGGTTGATGATCGCGGCCTTCGTGATCCCGAGCGCGATCGTTCGAGCGACGGCTCGCGGCTCGCGGTCGGCACACGACAAGAAGGAGACGCGCGAGCACTTACTCGCGGTCCTCCCCGTGCCGCTCTCAATCGGTGCCCTCGCCGGCCTCACCGCGTGGCTCGATGATGAGCGTTTCGTGTTCGCGACTCCGGTGTTGATCAACATCGCGCTCCTCATCACTTTTGGAGCGACGCTTCGGTCTTCCGCGATGCCGATGATCGAGCGCTTCGCCCGCCTCCAAGAAAAGGACGGCCTGACCGATGGACAGGTCGCGCACTGCCGGCAGTTCACGTGGATCTGGTGCGCGTTCTTCATCGTGAACGGGGGTATCGCGGCCGCTCTTGCGCTTCGCGGAGAAGCCGGGCCTTGGGCCGCGTACAACGGCGGGATCGCCTATGGGTTGATCGGAGCGCTCTTTACGCTGGAGTTCATTGTTCGGCGCGTCCGGTTCGCTGCGTATGGTCCAGGGCTGCACGATCGTCTCTTGCGCCCGATCCTGACGAGGCTCTTTCCCCGTGCGAGCGAGTCATGAGTCACACCGACGACAACGCGAAGGGCGGGGAGAACGAAGCGCAGGAAGTGACCCGTGGGTTCATCGTTCCGGCGGAGCTTCGCTGCTTCGAGGGCCACTTCGAAGGGGCTCCCGTGCTCCCCGCGATCGCCCAGTTGGAGATGATCGTTGTGCCGATGATCCGCGACGCCTTTGACCTCACGCACCTCCTTCGCGCGACGCGGCTCAAGTTCTTGTTGCCGGTGGCGCCCGACGACGCGATCGAGGTGACGCTCTCGCGGCCGGTGCCGCGCGGAGACGAGCGCAAGGTCCGCTTTTCGATCGCGCGTGATGACGAGCTCTGCGCACAGGGGACGCTCCACTTCGCGAAGGACGACGCATGACCTCCCTCGCGACCACGATCAAGCCGTGCATCTTGATCCCGACCTACGACAACCCGGACACGATCGAAGACGTCACGCGCGCGGTGCGTCGGTTTGGGCTCGACGTGATCGTGGTCGATGACGGTAGCGGTCCGCGCGCCAAAGAAGCCCTCAAGCGGCTGAGGCTGAGTGATGACCGCGTGATCGTGGTGACGCGGCCGAAGAACGGCGGCAAGGGCGCGGCGGTCAAGGACGGCTTGCGATGCGCGGACGGTCTCGGCTTTACGCATGCGCTCCAGGTGGACGCGGACGGTCAGCACACGCTCGACGACATCCCCGCGATGCTCGAGGCGGCCCGCGCCAACCCCACGGCGCTCATCCTGGGCGAGCCGCAGTTTGATGAGACCGCTCCCAAGGGTCGCCTCTACGGTCGACGCGTCAGCATCTTCTGGGTGCGCTTCGAGACGTTTGGCCTGGGCGCCAACATCGCCGATCCGCTCTGCGGCTTCCGCGTGTACCCGGTCGCGTCGGCGGTGAAGGCAAAGGTGTCGAGCGACCGGATGGACTTCGATCCCGAGATCGCGGTACGGCTCGTCTGGATGGGGCTCCCGGTCATCAACGTGCCCACCAAGGTTCGCTACGTCTCGGCGGAAGAGGGCGGCGTCTCGCACTTCAATGTGTTCTGGGACAACGTCCTCATCAGCGTCATGCACACCCGCCTCGCGATGATGCGCGTCTTCGGGCTCTACCGGCTTTCGCGAGACCGATGACCGATCCGGATCGCGAAGACTGGCTCGAGACCGAAGAAGAAGGGAGCTCGCTCGGGCTCCGCTTTACGGTCGTTTTTGTTCGCTTGTTCGGGCGACGCTTGGGCCGCGCGTTCGTCGCGATGATCGCGTTTTACTACGTGCTCTTCTCGTCACGCGTACGCCGCGTCTCTCGGCTCTACCTGGTCAAAGTGGATCAGCCAACGGGGTTTTGGGATGTCTGCCGACATGTGCGTCGCTTCGCGCAGGTCACGCTCGATCGCGTTTTCTTGGTTGCGGGAGAGAAGAAGGGCTTCACCATCACGAGCCACGGTCGCGAGCACATCGACGCGCTCTGCGACGCGAAGCGCGGCGCGCTCTTGATCGGTGGTCACGTCGGGAGCTTCGAAGCGATGCGCGCCCAGGGAGCATCGACCGATCTTACGATCCACGTCATCGGCTACTTCAAGAACGCGAAGAAGGTGAACGCGGAGCTCGACCGGATCAGCCCGGAGAACCGCGTTCGCCTCATCGAAGTCGACCCGAGCGATCCGAGCTTCGTGTTGCACGTACGTGATCTCGTCGAGGCAGGTGGGCTCGTGGCGACGCTCGCGGATCGGGTCGTACCGGCCGGAGCGCGCGCCGCCGAGGTGGACTTTTTGGGGGGACGCGCGCGCTTCCCGGTCGGTCCTTACGCGCTCGCCGCGGTGATCAAGTGCCCCGTCTACACAACGTTTGGGCTCTACCGCGGAGGCAACGTCTATGACGTCTTTTGCGAGCCGTTTGCCGAGCGCGTGAAGCTCCCGCGCAAGCGGCGACAGGAGGCGCTCGAAGAATACGCCCAAAAGTTCGCGACCCGGCTCGAGCGATACTGCCGCGAACAGCCGGACAACTGGTTCAATTTCTACGAATTTTGGGAGCCCGAGCCGGCCATGATTTCTGCTGAAGAAAGCGCAATCCCATGACGTCAAAACGTCGAGCGAGCGTCGAGCTTGAGGTCCCATTTCACGACGTGGATTCGCTCTCGGTCGTATGGCACGGGAACTACTACAAATACATGGCGCAGGCGCGGACGGCGTTGATGCGCGCACACCAGCTCGACAACGATGCCTTTCGGGATCACCAGACCGCGATCCTGATGGTCGAGACGCGCTGTCATCACAGCCGTCCGCTGCGCTACGCGGACCGGTTCACGGCCGAAGCGTGGTTCAAGTCGATCGACGACCAACGGATCACGGTGAGCTACGCGATCAAAAAGGACGGCGCGCGCGTGGCGCGAGGCCGAACAGTTCTCGTGACCGTCGACCGACACGGGTCGCTCACCCCGATCGCGGATTGGATAAAGGAACGCGCAGGATGTCTCTAGTGTCGCTCACGTCGCTCACGTCGCTCACGTCGCCGCGTTCGATCCGCGTTCGCGGTCTCATGACGCTCGTCGTGGTGAGCCTTTCGCTCTTTCAACTTTCGAGCATCGGCAGCGCGCAAGATGAGGCGACGCTGGAGTCTGTTCTGTCTCGGTTTCGCGCGATGCCCGGAATGGAGGCGCACTTCCGCGAAGAGAAGGCGATCGCGCTTCTCTCCGTTCCTCTGGTCAGCGAAGGAGTGGTGCACTTCGCGCCGCCCGGCCGCCTCGCCCGTCACGTGACCGCGCCGGCGACCTCGTCGATGATCCTCAACGGCGGCGAGATGACGCTCGGCGATGACCGCGGGAGCCGCACGGTGAACCTGGTGGAGAGCCCGGTCGTCGCGGTGTTCGTCGAGAGCTTCGTGCATCTGCTCGCGGGTGATCGGGACGCCTTGGCGGCGCGCTTCGAACTCGGCTTCGCGGCGGAAGGGTCGACCTTCTCGATCACGCTCCGTCCCAAAGACGAGCGCATCCGCGGGATGGTTGAGTCCATCATCGTTTCCGGCGATCAGGAAGGCGTGAAGACGCTGATCGTTCGCGAGCGAAACGGTGACGTCGCGACGACCACGTTCTCGCGCATCAACAACCGGCGCGAGTACTCCGACGCCGAGCGCGCCCGGCTCTTTCGCGTCCCCTCGCGGTAGCGAGCGCATCGCCCGCTCTGTTCCCTTGTTGGCGCGAGTTCGCGTCTCGACTCAGCCAGCAGCTATCGATCGATTCAAGGGCAGGCGCAGGAACCGCCTTCACAGACCCCGAGACAGCCCGTGTCGGGGTCTTCGCAGGCGAACGTCTCTGTCGTGGGGCGTGAGCACCCGCGCATGGCGCTCCCGCTCGCGCTCCCGCACCCAGCGCCCGAGCAATAGAACGACTGCAGGCGATAGGAGGAGCGTCCGCTGAGGCCGCATGGATCGTCGTAGACGCAGGGCTCGGTTCCGCCGATGAGGTTGTCTGGACAACCGGTAGTCGCGGTGCATCCCAAGCAGGTGTCGCGGGTCTCGTCGCACTCGGTGCCGGGGCAGGGGTCGCCGCTGTGCTGACATGAGCCGTCCGCGGCGCAGATGTCGACGCCGTTGCAAAAGAGGTCGTCGTTGCACGTTTGACCGACGACGATGCGGTGGGTGCAGCCCGTCGTGGTGCACGCGTCTTCCGTACATGGGTCGTCGTCGTCACAGCCGTCGAGGCATTCGGGGGGCGAGCCGGAGCCGGTGTCCGCGGGGCCCGTGTCTGGGGCACCCGTGTCTGGCGTACCCGTGTCTGGAGCACCGGTGTCTGGCGCGCCGGTGTCGGCCGGTCCTGTATCGGGCACGCCGGTGTCGGCCGGAGCATCAGTGTCCGGTGTGCCGGTGTCGTCCGGTCCCGTGTCCATCCCTGCGTCGCCGGCAATTGTTACGCAGCCGAGCGCGGAGCACGCGGAGCCTCCGCTGCATCGATCGTCGACCGGGCCAAAGAGGCAGCCGCCTTCAAGGCAGCGATCCTCGGTGCACGGGATCCCGTCGTCGCACTCGTCGTCGGTGGTGCATTCCGCGGCGTCGCCGCAAAGCTCTGGGTGATCTTCTCCGCACGCGGGGTCCACGCACTCGCCGCGTACGCACTCCGTTAGCGAGGGGGTCTCTTGCGGGCACATCACGTCCACGCACTCTGCGTAGAGCGTCACGGTGACGCCGCGGTCAGTCCCGAGGTCCACAAAAGTGCGTCGCTCGACGAGGACGGATCCGTCGAGGCGTCGAAGCGAGGTCGTCAGCGTCGCGCTCTGCGCGCTGAGTTTGGAGACGTCGGCGATGCGCGCGCCCAGGCCCAGGTCACCTGGCGGAGAGGCGGTGCCGCGGAACAGTTCGCGGTCCCCATCGCGGAGCGATACCGAGACCTCTGCGAAGTCGGTTGTTGGGATGTTCGACACCAGGTCGACGCGGAGGTCCACGCCATCTGCGCAGCCGACCAGCGCCCCGAGGAGCGGCAAAAGGAGCAACCAGGCGCGAACGTGTGTTCGGGGCACGACCCACGTAGGGTAGCAGTCTCTGACTTTCCAAACGCTCCCAAGCTGCAGTGTAAAATGGTAAACCTCTTGGCATGGCGAGGCGGCGCGCGCTTTTCATAGTTGCGGGGTGCGCGTTGCTCGTTGTGTTCGCTTGGCCACAGCTCTCAATCTCGACGTCCATCACGCACTTCC
The DNA here is from genome assembly GCA_938024995.1 of uncultured bacterium. Classification (GTDB taxonomy): domain Bacteria; phylum Myxococcota_A; class Polyangia; order Polyangiales; family Houyiibacteriaceae; genus CALJDU01. Next base: position 64,754 of record CALJDU010000012.1, on the reverse strand, counting down.
TCCCGGGGGGCGAAGAGGGCGACCGGGTTGGGAGCGCGCTCACGCAATCGCTCGCCAACGCGCGCTTTTCTCGGAGCGTCACGCTCCTGTTGAGCGCTGACAGCGAAGACGGAGCGGTACGCGCGGCATCAACGATTTCAGAGCAGATGCGCGAGAGCGAGCTCTTCGACTGGGTGCGCGCTCCCCTCGGTGAAGCGGAGCTCGAAGAGGCGGTTCGCGCGCTCTATCTCGATCGTTCGCGAGAACTTTTTTCTCCTGCCGCAGATCCGGATGGCTGGAGCGATGCCGACCTCGATGACGCGGCGGTCGCGCTCCGCAACGCGTTGGGTCGACCCGATGGTTCGCTCGCTCGGGCGGTCGCGCCGAAGGACCCGTTCCTGACGTTCCCGAAGCAGCTCGACCGGATGCTCGCCGCACGTGTTGACGGGCTCCGGGTACGCGATGGACAACTGCTAACGCGCATGGGGCAAGCGGTCGTCTTCGCGTCGACGGCCGCTTCGGCCTTTGATGGTGCGAGCGCGCGAGCAGCGGTCGCGGTGATTGATCGCGCCGCGGAACAAGCGCGCGCCGAGGTCCCCACGCTCACGATTCAGCAGGGTGGGGTGCACCGCTTCGCGCTCGCGTCAGAGACCAACATCCGGCAAGACGTGTCGCTGATCTCCACCGTCTCAACCGTCGGCGTCATCCTGCTCTTCCTCTTTTTGTTTCGGTCGCCAGGTGTACTGATCGTCTCGATTCTCCCGGTCGCGTGTGGCTTCGCGGTCGCCTTGGTCTCCACCGCCCTGGCGTTCGGCGCGGTACACGGGCTCACGCTCGCGTTTGGGGCCGCGCTCATCGGCGTGTGCGTGGACTACTCGCTCCACGTCGCCAGTCATCACGCCTTTGATCCCGCCGCCGATCGCGTCGCGCTCACCAGAGCGGTCTGGCCTGGCTTGGCGCTGGGCGCGGGCACGACCGTCGCGGGGCTCTTGGGTCTCGCGGGCACCGCCTTTCCAGGCCTTCGGCAGATCGCGCTCTTCGCGTGCGCGGGCGTGGTCACCGCGCTCTTCGCGACTCGCTATGTCGCGATTCCGCTCTTGCCAGCGAGCGAGATCTCGGTGCCAGTGCGCGGGCTCGCGGAGCGCCTCACGCGCTTTGCGTCTCCGCGTCGACCAACGGCCCACGTGGTGATCGGGCTCATGGCGGTGACGCTGGCGCTCGTCGGGATCCCGCGCCTCGATTTCATCGATGACGTGAGCGCCTTGGACGAACGCGATCCTGCGATCGTGGCGGAAGATGAAGCGGTCCGCGCGGTCGTCAGCGGTGGCTCGGCGGGGCGGTTGATCATCTCGCGTGGAGAGACGGTCGAGGACGCGCTCGCGATCAACGATCAGGTCGCGCTCGCGCTCGCGGACCGAGATGGCGTCGCGGTGCAGTCGGTGCACACCTACCTCTGGTCGGAAGCGGCGCAGCGGCGCAGTTTTGAGCGGATGAGCGGTGACGACTTCGGTCGGCGAACGCTCGCGGCGCTTTCGCGTGCGGGCTTCCGCGAAGAGCTCTTCGCGCCGTTTCAGCAAGAGCTCGCGCGGGAGTTTGATCCCCTCCGCCTCGAAGACGTGAACCAGACCGCGCTGGGTCAATTGATCTCGCCGTTCTTTCTGACCGTCGCGGAGCAACCGGCGGTCCTCACCTTGGTCACCGCGGGGGACGCGGATGTGATTCAACGCGCGGTGCGAGGCGTCCCAGGCGCGCGCTACTTCGAACAGCGCGCGTTCTTGAACGCCGCGTATCGCGGGTTCCGTGTTCGCGCGATCGAGATGGGGCTGCTGGGCCTCGTCTTCGTGTTTCTCTTGGTGCTCGCGCGTTACCGCGCGCTTCGCCCCGCGCTCGCCGCGTACCTCCCCGCGCTCCTCGCGGGCGCGGCGGCGACCGGGTGTCTCGGCGTCCTTGGCGTCCCGGTGACGCTCCTTCATTTAGTGGCGCTGCTGCTTGTACTGAGCATCGGGGTCGACTACGGGATCTTCGTCGTGGAACACGCAGGGGGAGACCAAAGCAGTGAGCACCTTCGGGCGACCCTGCTCGGGATCGCTGCGGCGTGCGTCACGACGACGCTCTCTTTCGGGACCCTCGCGCTCTCATCGCAGCCGGCGCTTCACGCCATCGGCGTCACCGTCGGAATCGGGGTGGTGCTCGCGTGGTTGCTGGCGCCGCTCGGTGTCTCGCTGCTGACGAGGGCCCCGTGACATTTTGGAGGCTCGCGGTTTTGCTCGTCGGCGTCGCGCTGGGGTCACTGCTCGGCTGTGGTCCGCGGACGGTCGCCGCGATCGAGTATCCAGGTCGCGTCGGGACCGCGTCCGAGCTTGGACCGGACGTGATGCTTCGCCAACGCTTGGTCGGCGAAGGCCGCACGCCGGACGGGGAGACGGCGACGTTTCAATACGATCTGGTGCTGCAGAAGCGGGGAGACACGCTGCTCTTGCTCGCGCTCTCCCCGTTCAACACCCGCGTCTTCGCGATCGAGCAGACCGGTTCGGCGATCGAGGTGACCTCGTTCACCGAGGCGCCCCAACCGGTGCCGCCGCGCTTCGTCTTGATCGACGTCTACCGCGCGCTCGCGCTCCCAGCGGTCGCCGATGAGGGCGAATCGCTTGTCTCCAACGAGCGTTCGCGCGTTTTTACGCGGGCCGATCAAGCAGGCGTGATCACGGTGCGGTACTCCGCGCCGTACGAGGAACACGTCGCGCCCGAGCAGATCACGATCACGAACGAGTGGCTGGGGTATGAGCTGACGATCGAGACGCTCTCGCGGTCGCCGCTGTAGGTCACTGTTCCTGGGTCGGACGGCCCAGAGCTTACGCGCGCACCTTTCGCTGCTGCCTTCGCCGCGACGAGTTTAGGAACATCTTCTCTTCGCGCCACACGTCGCCCGCGAGCACGCTGATCAACCCGGCGCGGATCTCGAGGTCGGGTTCGTGTTCGTGTTCGGGTTCGCGTTCGTGTTCGCGTTCGTGTTCGTGTTCGCGTTCGTGTTCGCGTTCGTGTTCGGGTTCGGGTTGGGGTTCGTTGGGGTTCGTGTTGGGGTTGGGGTTCGTTGGCGTTGGGGTTCGTGTTGGGCTTGGGGTTCGTGTTCGGGTACGAGTTCGACGACATCGAGTTCGCGTTCGGGTCGGATCCTGCTCACGTCGGGATCCGCTTCGGGGGCGTCGACCTGTGCTTCTTTTCGTCAGCCTTAGGCGGCGCAACAGCCCCGCCAACGACCACGCGACCGCGTTTCCCGTGTGAACGTCGTCGGCTTCATTCGCGTGGTCCTTGTCATGGCTCCTGCGCCGGGGGTGGGCATGACGAAAAGAAGCACAGGTCGACGCGATCCACTTGCGACGAACTTCCGCACGCTTCAGCGTGCGCTCAACGCGGTGCGGCTCGGGCAGCCGTTGGTGACGCGGCTCAGGGCACGCAACAAAGAGCTGGCGACCCAGCTGGATCGCGCGCTGACGCGGTGCACGCTTGCCATTGGCGAGGGCATGCGACGCGAGGGCGGGAACAAGACGCTGCGCTACCGCCAGGCGCGCGGCGAGGCACATGAGGCGCTGGTCGCGCTGATGACCGCAGAGGCCGCGGGCGTCGCGAAGCGGGAAGACCTTCTCGAGCTGGCGCACGAGCTCGACCTGCTCATCGGGTGTCTCGTGCGACTCACGCGGTGAGACAAAGCCAGCCGGAGGCTTCGCCGCCTCCGGCTGGCTCCGCTTTTCTATCTGGCGAGTCTGCCGAGGTAGGCGACGAGCTTGTCGAGCTTCGTTGCGAGCAGCGACCTGCTAGTTCACAAGAGCGGCACGATGTGCTTCATCGCTGGCGCGCTTGTTGAGCCGGCTAAGGGTTTTCTGAATCAACGACGTACGAACGCTCCTCGGTGATCAGATCGACGGCTGGGTCGGGGCTGAGAAGTTCGAGCTCGAGTTCGGGTTCGGGTTCGAGCTCGAGTTCGAGCTCGGGTTCTAGTTCTAGTTCTAGTTCGAGTTCGAGTTCGGGTTCGGGTTCGGGGTCGAGTTCGAGTTCGGGTTGCACATCCGTTCGCGTTCGGTCCAAACCGGAACAGCGGCCTATGCGCGAGCGCGCACCTTTCGCTTCTGCCTTCGCCGCGACGAGTTCAAGATCATCTTCTGGAACTTGTTGTCTTCGCGCCACACGTCGCCCGCGAGCACGCTGATCAACCCGGCGCGGATCTCGAGGTCCGGGTCGTCGTAGAAGAACATATTGTGGACCATTTTCGTGTGATAGAAGCTCCAGATCATCGCGCTGAAAACGTCGTACGCGCGTTGCATGTGCGACGCGAGGGGCGCCATCAGCGCCGGCTCCGCTTCGCGATGATCGGCGAGCGCGGGCGCGAGAAGGTCGGCCAGTCGCTGGGCGCTCGTCATGGCGAGCGCGACCCCGCTGCTGAAGACGGGGTCGAGGAAGCACGAGGCGTCTCCGATGCACGCGTAGCGGGCTCCGTGTGCGCGGGTGTTCTTGTAGCTGTAGTCTCCCGCGACCGCCGCCTCGTACTCGCGCGCGCCTTTCGTGAGGCGCTGAAGCAAGGGTGACGCGGCGAACTGCGCGTCGTACCACGCGTCGGTCGTGACGCCCGGCTCTGCGCTCACGAAGCCGACGCTCAGGCGCTGTCCGCTGAGCGGGATGACCCAGGCCCAGCCTTTCTGCGCGAGCATCACGACGATGATGTTGCCAGATGTCTCGAGCTCGCGGACCGCCTCGTCGCTCAGGTCTTCGTAGTGTCGCCAGACCGCCGCGAGACCAAAGCCATCGATGCGCTCGTGGCTCTTCAGCTGCCGCGCGAGTAGCTTGTCGCGGCCCGTCGCATCAATCAGGAAGCGCGCGCGATGCACGCCCGAATCGGTCTCCACCTCGACGTGATCCTCTGTGAATCGAACCTCTTTCGCGCGTGCCTTCACCCGCTCCGCGCCGAGCTCGATCGCGCGCCCGAGCAAGCGAGCGTCGAAGCCCGCGCGCTCCACCTGGTACGCGTGGGCGGGGGTGCCAGGGAGACCGTCTTCGAAGTTGTAGCGGGCGAAGTCGCCGGTGCGCTCATCGATGAAGTCCGCGCCGCGCTTGAAGACCGCGGGGATGCCGTCGACCGAGACGCCCAGTCGCTCGAGAATGGGGAGCTCGGCGGGGATGAGCGACTCGCCAATGTGGAAGCGCGGAAAGGTCTCCTTCTCGATGACCGTGACCGTGTGTCCGGCCTGCGCGAGGAGCGCAGCAGCAGTGGAGCCTGCCGGGCCCGCCCCGATGACGACAACGTCCTTCATCTCGCGAGAGTAGGGTCGAGCCGCGCCTCCGTCGAGCGGGGTCTTCCTCCTGCGTTGAACAGGAATCAGACAAGGAGGGTCAGCGCGGCGCGCCAAAGATGAGCGAGGTGTTGATCCCGCCGAAGGCGAAGTTGTTCGACATCACGAGGGTCGGGCTCGCCGCGCGCGATTCACGGGGCAGGTCAAGCGGAGCACACTCGGGATCCACGTCTTTGAGGTTCTTGTTCCCGGCGACAAAACCGTCGCGCATCATCGCGAGGCAAAAGACCGCTTCCATGGCGCCGCACGCCCCCAAGGTGTGCCCCGTGAGGCTCTTGGTGCTCGAGACCGGAACGTCGGCTCCGAGGACGCGATGGGTGGCGCGGCTCTCGCGGACATCGCCTACGCGCGTGGCCGTGGCGTGGGCGTTCACGTAGTCGATCGCGTCTGGGGCGAGGGCGGCGTCTTCCAGCGCCAGCCGCATCGCGCGCTCCATGCCTTCCGCGGCCGGCGTCGTGATGTGGGCGCCGTCGCAGCACGTGCCGAAGCCCAAGACCTCGCCCAAGATCGTCGCGCCGCGAGCGACCGCGTGCTCGCGCGCTTCCAGCACCAAGGTGGCCGCGCCTTCGCCGACCACCATCCCGTCGCGGCCCGCATCAAAGGGGCGAGGGTTGTCTTGGGGAGACTCACGCCGCGAGGTCACCTGAAGGACGTCAAAAACACCTGTGCTGACCCAGTGAAGCTCTTCCGCGCCGCCCGCGATCATCACGTCTTGGCGACCGTCCGCGATGAGCTCGGACGCGAAGCCGATCGCTTGGCTCCCGCTGACGCAGGCGGCGCAGGTCGACAGGACGCGTCCTTTGACCCCGAAGAAGAGCCCGAGGTTCACCGCGCAGGTGTGACTCATGAAGCGCAAGTAGCCGTTGCCGCCGAGCGTCATCAAGGCGCCGGGCTCGCCGATACGACGCGCGAACTTCTCCATCTCCGCGGAGCTGCCGTGGGTCGAGCCATAGACCAAACCGGCCCGGCCGCTGCCGAACACCGCGTCGTCGATCCCGGACTGCGCGACGGCGCGCTCAGAAGCGAAAGCGGCGAGCTTTCCGACGCGACCCATGCTCCTGACTTTTTTGCGCGGCCAACCACTGAGGTCGGGCCTGACCGGGGCGGCGAGCGGCGTCAGGATGTTCGGCTCGGTCCAGGGGGCGGCCTCTCGTACTCCGCTGCGAAGCTCGCGTAGCGACTCGCTCACCGTGTCGAGGTCATCTCCAATCGGCGTCGTGAGACCCGCTCCGGTCACGACCACGCGCCGCCGTTGACGACGTGGGGTCAAGCGAGACCGCCGTTGATGCCGATGACCTGGCCGGTGATGTACGCCGCCGCGTCGCTCGCCAGGAAGGCGACCAGCGACGCGACCTCGTCGGCGGTCCCGAGACGTCGCATCGGGATCTGCTTTTTGATCTCAGCGATCGGTGCGTCCGCGATCATATCGGTCTCGATGAGCCCGGGCGCGACCGCGTTGACGGTGATCTTTCTCTTGGCGAGCTCTTGCGCGAGCGAGCGCGTGGCGCCGATGAGACCCGCCTTGGCGGCGGAGTAGTTGGTCTGGCCGCGATTGCCGACGACGCCGGAGACGCTGCTGATGTTGATGATGCGGCCGCCGCGCCGCGCTCGAATCATCGGCATGACGAGCGGGTGGGTCACGTTGTAAAAGCCGTCGAGCGTGGTGCGCGTGACGTCTTCCCAGTCCTCGTAAGAGAGCGACGGGAAGCTGGCGTCGCGCGCGATGCCGGCGTTGTTCACGAGGACGCCGACGGAGCGAGGACGCGACGCGACCTCCTCAAGGGCCGCGCGGCTGGTCTCGCGATCGCGCACATCGAACTTGAGCAGCTCGGCCTCTCCGCCGGCCTCTTCAATCTGTTGCTTGACGGCGTTCGCGGCGTCGTCGTTGCTGCGGTAGTTGATCAGGATCGGGTGGCCGGCGCGGGCGAGCGCGCGGCAGATCGCGGCGCCGATTCCCCGGCTCCCCCCGGTGACCAGCGCGAAGGTCGGTTCGCGCTCTTTATCGAGTTCAGTCATGGCTCTTCGCGTGTCGTAGCACGGTCAGGTTCCCGCGCGACACCAGCTCGGTCCCCGTGTTCACCACGCAGGAGAACTCGCCGAGCGTTCCGTCGTTCCACAGATTCTCGACATTGATCGTGAGCGCGCACGGGAGCGTGAGCGTCTGCACCGCGAGCTCGAAACGCTTGACCGCGATGAGGAAGCCGGTGCGGACCTCACCGTCGCCCCACGGGGAGAGCTCAAGCCAGGCCGCGACGCTCTGCGCCATGTGCTCGAGCGTGACGATGGGGTGAAGGGTGTCGTCGCGCGCGAACGGGTTGTCGCGCGTCACCTCGGCGGTGACGGTCGCGTGGTCGCCTTCGAAGCGCGTGATCGCGTTGACGAAGCGCATCGGTGGCCGGTGCGGGATCAGCGTCGCGATGTCAGGGAGGGCGGTCTTCATCCGAGCGTCATGGCGACCGCTACGAGGCCGGGCTGATCGTTGCGCTTAGCCCGCGCCCGATCGGGAGCGTCGCCTCCGCGCCTTCGTCCAGGGCGCGGACCAATCGAAGCGCCGGCTCGGCGGTGTGAAGAATCTCGGGCAAGGCGGTGGCGCCCGTGCGGAGCGTGAACCCCGGCTGGTCCTCGCGCGCCGAGGCGAGGATCAGGGCGACGACTTGGGAGGTGTGCGAGCCGAAGCGATCGATCGGCGCGGGCAGCGCTTCGTCCCCGATGACGCACAAGACGTGGGTCTCTTCTCCCGTCCCGATCAAGAGCGCCGACTCGAGGAGGCACGCCGCGAAGGTGTCAGGCCCCGCGGCGATGGCGGTGCTGAAGCCGCGGTTCTTCGCCGCGATCGAGAAGAGCCCGCCGGCCGTGTTGTGCACGCTGTTTTTGAAACGCGCGGGCGAGATTTGGCCCTCGCCTTCATGCATCATCTCCATTTGATCGACCGCGATTTGGATCTCGCCGTGCGCCGAGCCAAACACGCACGCAAATTGGTCAAGCGCGAGGTCCGCGCTCTTGGCGGCTTCGGTCGCGGCGTCGATCGACATGCGCGTTAGGGTGCTGGTCGCGCGACGCATGCGAGAGGCGACGATGGAGCAGTTCGGTTTGACCGCCTCCTCGTGGCGCGTGCCCGCGAAGTACGCCTCGAAGTTGGGGACCTGCGGCGCCCAGTAGCCGCGGCCCGCGATGGCGAGCCGGGGCATCGCGCTCGCGTTCGCGCCAGTGTTCTCGTTCGTCATCGGGCGTCGCTCCGACCGAAGAGCACGCTGCAGTTGTTGCCGCCAAACGCGAAGGAGTTGCTGAGGACGTGGCGCACGGGGGTGCGCTGCGCAGCGGCGGGGACGTGAACGTCCACGTCGAGCGGCGCGGACCAAGGGCTGCCTGGGATGAACCCGTTCTGGAGGGCGTGGACCGCCAGGACCGCCTCGACTCCGCCGCACGCCCCGAGGGTGTGCCCGGTGTAGCCCTTCGTCGAGACCACGGGGACCTCGCCACCCAACAGACCGAGGACGGCCGCCGATTCGCTCGCGTCGTTGTACTGGGTGCCCGTGCCATGCGCGTTGACGTAGTCGACGTCCCCGGGCGTGACCCCTCCATCGGCGAGCGCGCGCTTCATCGCCGCGATCGCGCCGCGACCTTCAGGGTCGGGCGAGGACATGTGATAGGCGTCTCCGGTTTCGCCGACCCCGAGGAGCCACGCTTTGGGCTCGCTCCTCGCCTCACGCTCAAGCAACACGTACGCAGCGGCTTCACCCACGTTCATGCCGGGGCGGTCTTTGCCGAAGGGGCGGCATGGTTCGCTCGCCATCACGCCGAGAGAGTGGAACCCCCGCACCGTCGTGTTGCACAGAGCGTCCACTCCGCCGACCCAGACCGCGTCGCAGAGACCGAGATCAAGAAGACGCCGGGCGCTCGCGAAGACCTTGGCGCTGGAAGAGCACGCGGTGCTGACGACCCAGCGCGGACCGGTGACGCCCGAGAGCGCCGCGAGGAGATCCGTGAAGCCATGAAACGGGTGCTGTGTCGCGTAGGCGTAGTCGTCCGAGAAGCGGTCTTCTTTGCGCCACTGCGCGTACGCGCTCTCGGTTCGATCGATGCCGCCGGTGGACGTGCCCATGACGATGCCGATGCGGTCGGCGCCGTAGCGCTCGATGGCGTCGGTGATCGCAGGAGCGAACTCTTGGAACCCAAAGGCGGCGAGGCGCGCGGTACGCGAGCTCATATGGCGGAGGGACGCGTCGAGCGCCGGGAGCGGAACAGGGACCGTGCCCGTGACCGTCGAGAAGGGGACCTCGAAGGGAACCTCTCGGAGACCACGTCGGCCCGCTTCAAGCTCCGCGAAGCATCGCGCGGTGGTCTCTCCAAGACCGCAGGTGAGCGAGAAGGCCGTGATGGGATAGGGGCGCCGCATCGAATCGGTCCTTACCACAGTTTTCGCTGCGGTCGCGTAGACGGCCCCGCGGCGGGATCACCAGATCGTGACCATCGCCCCGACCTGGTTCGGCGAGAGCGATGGTGTCACAGCGAGATGCCGGCCTTCGCCGAGCGCCCAGTACGTCACGTACTTCCGCTTCACCATGCCGGCGGCGAACATCGCGAGCCCTCCGATTTGGGCGAGACCGTCGAGCACCCAGATCACTTTTGCACCGCTGTCGTTGCGCGCGGCGTAGATGAAGGGACCGATCACGGGCACGAGCAGCGAGGCGTCGGGATCAAAAGCCTGCGCGTAGACGGCGACGCCGAGCAAGTACGTGCCCGCGAAAATCGCGGCGCCAGGAATGGCGAGCCCGAGTCGTCGCCGGTCCTCGTAGGTGGAGTCCGCCGGCACCTCCATGCCTTCGCGGTAGCGCACGCGAATACGACGTCGGCGCGGGAGGACTTGTCCGTACGGTTGTCCGTATCCGCCCCAGGATTGAACCGCCGGGCGACCGTAGGGTTGGGGCTGCTGGTACGGCTGGTACGGTTGGCGCTGCTGGGGGTAGGGCTGCCCTTGCTGGGGGTAGGGCTGCTGTGGGTAGGGCTGCCCTTGCTGGGGGTAGGGCTGCTGTGGGTACGGCTGCTGTTGCGGCGTGTGACCATAGCCGGCCGGGCGGTTAGGGTTCCCCTGCGGCGCGCCGTAGTTGTCGCGCGGAGGTGGCGGAGCAGGTTGCGTAGCGGGCTCAGTGCCAGACGGATCGCTTGGTTCGCGGGGCGCGTCTGGACTTGCTCCCGGAGGGGTCTCCGGTGCTCTCTCCGGCGCTGCCTCCTGCGCAGGGGCGCTCGCTCCTCCAGTCGGCGTGGGAGCGCCAAGTGCACCTCCGCCTTGCGCGGTTGCCAAAGACGGGGCGAGGAGCCCGCACAGGAGCATGGGGAAGGCCAAGCTCGCGGAGTTTGAGGCGCTCAAGCAGCGGCGAAACATGCATCAACGTAGCACACGAAGCGTGCTTGCTTGCGGTCCGTGCTGCGGTAGGCTCGCCACGATGAGTGACGTCCACGAAAAGATCGCCGAGTTGGTCAAGTCCCACCCTGTTGTCCTGTTTATGAAGGGCTCTCGGGCACAACCCCAGTGCGGGTTCTCGGCGCGGACGGTCGCGGCGCTGGATGACTTTTTGCCCAGCTACCAGACGGTCAACGTCCTGGCGGATCCCGAGATCCGGCAAGGCATCAAAGAGTTCTCGAGCTGGCCTACGATCCCGCAGCTCTACGTGAGCGGGAAGTTCGTTGGCGGCTGCGACATCGTGACCGAGATGAACCAGACCGGTGAGCTCGCCGATGTGCTGGGCGTCAAGCGGGTCGAGGTGGTCGCGCCAGAGGTGACCATGACCGAAACCGCCATGAATGCCTTCATGGAGTTCTTCGACGGAGATGGGCGCCCTTCGGTGCGGGTCGAGATCAGCGGCCGCTTCGAGTATGGGATGGACTTCGCGGAGCCATCGGAGAACGACCTGGTCGTCGAGACCGACAAGATCGCGCTTCTGTTCGACCGCGCCTCGGCCCGTCGCGCAGATGGGATGACCATCGACTTCGTGAAGGGTCCGAACGGCGAAGGCTTCAAGATCGACAACCCGAACGAGCCGCCGAAGGTCCGCGCGGTGATGCCGGCGGAGCTCAAGACCTGGTTCGATGAGGGTAAGCCGATGGAGGTCTTCGACGTGCGCTCTGCGGAGGAACGTGCGACCGCGAGCATCCCCGGAACGGTCCTGCTCGACGAAGCGGGGAAGGCGCGTCTTGAGTCGCTCGACAAAGACACCGTCTTGGTCTTCCACTGCCATCACGGCGGCCGCAGTCAGGCGGCTGCGCAGCATGCGCTTCGGATGGGTTTCGCGCAGGTGTTCAACGTCGCGGGCGGCATCGACGCCTGGTCCCGCGAAGTGGACAGCAGCGTCCCGCGCTACTGAATCGCGGTGGACATCGTTTCCGCACAGGCGCTCAGGCGCGTGTTCGGGAGCGCAGCGGAGAACACGCGGCGATGGCGCCGGCGGCGCGGAATAGAAAACACAGTCCGGTAGGTTGGTTAGAAACGCGGAACGCGAGCGCCTGTAAGTGAGATTCGAGCGAAGGCGTGTGCACGCCGAGGAGTACCCGATGAAGTCCCCCCAAGTAACCGTGCTGATCGCGGCGATGCTCGTTCTTTGCGCCTGCGGCGGCGCGGAGACCAACGCGCGAACGCTGCCCAGAGCCGACGTCGTGGAGGAACCCACGTCACCTTCGGAGCCGGTGCGCTTTACGTTGCCAGAGGTGTCCGTGGAGACGTCTCCCGCTTCTGAGGACGCTGGTGCGCGAGGGAGCGCTCAGCGCGTCCTTTCGAGTTCGCTCGGGCGCGAGGTGATCGAGATGGCGTTTCATCCCACTCGCCCCCTCCTCGTGGTGGTCGCGGTGGACGGGACCGTCCTGGTCGTCTCGTCACGGACCTTTGACGTCGTCTTCGCTCGCCGCGTTTGGGTGCGCTCCGAGCGCAACTACACCATCGCTTTTGACCCAAGCGGACGTCACGTCGCGATCTCCGCGACCCAAGGCCTTGGGCAACAGAGCGAGGTGGAAGTCCTCGACCTCGATACCGGCATGCTCGGGGCGGCAGCGGTGGCGCGGCCAGGCAGCTCGGCAACGAAGGTGAGCTGGCTGTCTCCCACCCGGCTGGCTTGGATCGAGCGCCGGTCCAGTGAGGAGCGCGCGGAGCTCGTTGTCCAAGACCGCGGTACGAACGTGATGACGCGAACGGAGATCCCCGTGACATGTAATGAGGTTTTCCCGGCGCGCGGCGTGACGCTCCTGAGCTGTAGACGTCGCGGACAAGCGTCGTTGATGCGTCTGCTCCCAGAAAATGAGTCGAACCTGCAGGAGCGCGCGGGCAGGCTCCTCGCGGTCCACCCGGGCGGAGCGCTCCTCGCTGTCGCGGGCGCAGACCGACAAGGTGCAGCCGGCGAAGAGTTTGAGAGCGTCTTGATCTCGGAGCTCGACGGAACCGTACGCGCGCGCTTCGCGTTCCCCGAGGGCGTCTCCGGCCCGGTCGGGCGAGCGCGATTCTCGGTAGATGGAACCCGGCTCTTGGTCGCGCTTGGGCCGCGCTTCCGAGAACGAGTGATCTTGTTTGAGCGTGACGGGACGGCGACCGCGCTCGACGGACAGGGCGGGGCGGAGTTCAGCGCGGACCTGCAACGTGGGGTCCGTTTTCAGGGTAGGCAGCTGGAGTTCATCGAACGCGGGGAGGTCGTCCAACAGCGAGATGGGTCCGGAGCGCTTCCGGCGATCAGTGCGTCCGGCGATCGGATCGCGGTGAGCAGCAACGGCGGGCTCTCGCTTCGCGCGTGGGACGATCTCGACGAGGAGCACCATGTCGCGTCGGGGCGCCTCATCAGCTTGTGGGGCGCGGCCCCGCTCGACGCTGGCGTGGCGCTCTACGGCCGCGGCTTCGTGGTTCCCCTCGATGACTCAGGGGTGGGCCAGCTCGAGTGCGGCGGTCAGGGCAGCAGCGAAGATGCTCGCGCCGCGGCGCTGGCGAATCGGTGCGGTCCCGCGCTCGGCGAGGTGCAGCTCATTCACAGCAACCGGAGCGGTGCGCACGTCATCGTGAAACAAGGGAAGTTGATGGTCGCGCGGAACCGGCGGCCGATCCGGCTTCGCTTGGACGACACCACTGAGATGTGTATCTACCCGGACGAAGAAGGGTGCACGTTCGACATGGACGACGCCGGGCGGATCGTCGTGGTCGCCGGGAGCGCCGCGCCGGTCGCGTTCAACGCGCGGACCGGACGCGTGATGCACCGGTTCGGCGACGGGTGGGCCGCTGCGTCAGGGCTCACCGGCGACGGGCGCCTCTTCTTGGCCCGCGGCCGGGAAGACACGGTGCTCTTCGCGGCGCGCAGCGGTCGCGAGCGGTTGACGATCCCAGCGCGAGCGACGCAGTCGGCGGTCGGAACGAGCGTCGTCGCGGTGGAGACCGAGCGCGACGACGTCCGGTCACTGCGCGTCTTCACGTCCGGTGGAGAGGAACGGTTCGCTCGTGAGGGTTTCGCTTCGAGCGCGATCTCGATCTTGCTCGACGAAGCGCGAGGGCGGCTGATCCGAAAGAGCGCGGACGGGGTTGAGGTGCTCGACCTCGCGACCGGTGCCGAGGTCGCGCGCTTCCCTGTGGGGGCGGAGGTCGGGGTCTTTGACGGCGGGATGTTCGCGTGCGCCGCGGGCGCCTTGACGCACCTGGACGAAGGTGGCGCGCAGGTACGCTCGTTCGGACAAGCTTGCGATCGGGTGTTCGGGGTCGCGCCTTCGCGAAACGGTGCGTTTGTCGCGCTCATGCAGCGCGATCAAGCCACTGTGATTCGCGTGGCGGATGAAGCGCGGCTGGTGATCCGGCGCGTGAAGGTTGAAGACGACGTAGGCTTTTGGTTCGAGCGCGAGGACGGGCGTTTCGAGGCGCCACCAGCCGCTGTCGAAGCGCTTCGCGTCCGCTCCGGCGGGGCTCTCGAGGAAGCGTCGGTGAGCGGGCCGGGGGATCAGAGCTCCAACCTGGTCGCTGAGTTCTTTAGCGGATCATGATGTAGCGGTCGCTCGCGGTTCGGCCCTGCGTGTGAGACCGCGTGGGGTAGTCACCATAGTCCGGCTCTTCGCCCGGTCCGCTCCAGTCGGTCCAGAACGCATGACGATGACGCACGTCGATGTGGGTGAACGTGCTGTTCGGGTAGTAGCCAACGCCGGTGGCGGGGAACCTTCGGGCGACCCCCGCGACGATCCTCCGGTGCACCCCGGCGATGCGCATATCGACGGCGCGACCGATGCGATGACGGCTGCCCTGGCGCGCGGTTGGTCGGTGGCCGCTCACGATGTGGATCGGTCGCCCGGGAAACGCGTTGGCGATCGCTTGGATGCGTACCAGCAGTCCGGGATGAAGCCGCCGGAGCCCCGGCGCGACGTAGTCCCGTAGCGTCGCGGCGCTTGAGGTACGCATGAACCCGAGGAGCACGTTCCGGCGCGGCCGGTCCACGTCACGCGCGCGCGCCACAATGGAGAGGGCGTTCAGCGCGCCGAAGTTGGGACGACCATCGCAGAGCGTGAGCGAAAGCCGCGTGACCTCGCGAATGGTCCCCTTCGCGCGCGCGACCGTGATCGGCGAAGACAAGCACGGGAGCTGCGCGTCGCTTGGGCTGACGGGAAGCACGCAGAGCGCGGCGCAGCTCAAAGCGAGCGCGAGACAAATCGGTGCTCTGTGGCGCGAGAGACGCACACCTTGGAGTACCGAACCGGCGCGGCTCCCCCAAGAAAGCGACATGGCTATGCATCCACTTCGATAAGTGGATGCTGCTCAGATTCCGAAGTCGACGCGGACCAAGGTGTCGCGGTCGGCGTCGAGCAGAAACAGCCCGTCGACCTCAAAGACGCACGCGTACTCGAGCAACTGCCGCCGGGTCACCGCGACCTGAAGGGAGGCGGACGCGCCCGTCTTGACCTCCACCAGGAACTCACGGCGTTTCTTCCGAACCAGGAAGTCGCCGCGCACCGTGATCGGCGTGCTCTTGCCGTCGACCAGCGGGTACCAAGTACGCTCAGGCTGGCGCGCGATGACCTTGAAGCCACGCTTGTTGAGCAAGCGTTCGGCTCTCCCTTCCGCGCGAACCCCGTGACGAAGCGCGCGGGTCCGGCGCCAGGCCATGTAGCGGCGGTGAAGCGTCGCGCCCGCGAGCATGCCGAGCACCACAAGCATCAGTGTGAACACGAGCTCGCCGTCTAGATTGAACCTCACGTGCCAGGGTTACCTCGCAGGTGTGACAGTTGTTCTTCCGCTCGGTGACGCTCCGGTTTTGTGCGGGCGCGACTCGCACTTGCGCACGCAGGCCAGAAGATGGCTCAAGCGAACGGGTCGCTGGCGCCGATCGTCTCTTTGCGATCGGGGCCGACGCTGATGATCCCGATGGGGCAGCCGACGAGTTCTTCGAGACGCGAGAGGTACGCGCGTGCCTCCTTGGGCAGCTCATGCCGAGCGCGGCACTTGCTCACGTCTTTGCTGAACCCGGGGAACGTCTCATACTGCGGCTCCACGTTCGTGAGGTCGGTCGGGAGGCCCTCGACCGCTTCGCCGTTCACCAAGTAGCCGGTGCAAATCTTGAGCTCGTCGAGGCCCGCGAGGACATCGAGCTTCGTGACCACCAGCGAGGTCAGCCCGTTCACGCGAACAGCGTGTCGCGCGACCACCGCGTCGAACCAGCCACAGCGTCGCGGCCGGCCCGTTGTCGCGCCGAACTCTGCGCCGACCTTCCGGATCGCTTCACCGACCGTACCGGTGAGCTCCGTCGGGAAGGGCCCCTCGCCGACTCGCGTGGTGTAGGCCTTCGCGATGCCGATCACGCCGCGGATGTGAACCGGTCCAATGCCCGCTCCCGCGCACGCGCCGCCTGCTCCTGCGCTGCTGCTGGTGACGTAGGGATACGTCCCGTGATCGATGTCGAGGAGCGTGCCTTGGGCGCCTTCGAGCAAGACGCGCGCCCCTGCTTGGAGCGCGTCCGCGACGACCCGCGAGGTGTCCGCGAACGTGCTCGCGAGCTGGGCGCCGAGCGCGAGGTACTCCGCGACCGTTTCGGAGAGCGACGGCACGGCGTCCTCGCCGACGAAGTGTGCCCAGTGGGCGTGAACGGCCGCGACGCGCGCGCGCAGGATCTCTTCATCGAGAAGGTCACACATGCGCGTCCCGCGGCGCCCGACCTTGTCTTCGTAGCAAGGGCCGATGCCGCGAAGGGTGGTGCCGATTTTCTTTGGTCCTTGTTCGCGGGCGCGGTCGACAACCTTGTGAATCGGGAGGACCACGTGGGCGCGTCGCGAGATGAGGAGCTCGCCGCGCTTGGAGTCACCGAGCGCAGCGAGCTCGGCCGTGACCACGTTGGGGTCGATCACGGTGCCGGGTCCGATGACGCACTTCGTGTCGTGAAGGATCCCCGACGGGATGAGATGGAGAACGGTCTTCTCGCCGCCCACGACCAACGTGTGTCCCGCGTTGGCGCCTCCTGCGTAGCGCACAACGAGATCGGCGTGCGGGGTCAAGAGGTCGACGATCTTTCCTTTGCCTTCGTCGCCCCATTGCGCACCCACGACGACGACGGCGCTCATGACCGGACGCTGCTCTGAGAGGGGATCATGACGAAGCGCCTTTTCTTACGCGCGCGACGCGTCGCGACAGGTTCCCGACGGTCTCTTGATCGAGGCGCGCGAGCGAGAAGCGGTCGTCTTCGCCGATGACCTTGACCTGAAACTCTCCGCGCCGTGCGCGGACCACCGCGTCGAAGTCCCAAGCGCGTGCGTACGCCTCTCCTTCGTCGGCGACAACGGCCGCGGCGATGTGTTGGGCGCGGAGCGCGCGAGCGGTTTCCTCATCTCCCGCGACGACGCGAATGTCGCGCTCAGGGAGGGCGCGACGGTCTCCCGCCGAGAGCGCCCAGGCGAGATGGGAAAGGTCGAACGCGAAGCCGACGCCCGCGAGGTCACGACCAAAGCGCGGGATGAGATCATCGTAGCGACCGCCGCTCGCTATCGCTTCGCCGGGGCCCTCCGCGAGCACGGTGAAGCTGACGCCCGTGTAGTAGTCGCGCCCGCGGAGCTCACCGAGGTCGAGCGAGAGCCGCGCGGTGGTCCGCGTCTCCAGCGCCTCGATCAGCTCTTCCAGTTCGCGGAGGACGCGGGTGACCTTGGCGCGCTTGAGGAGACGTCGCGCGCTCGCGAGCACGGTCGCCGGTGGTCCGTAGAGCGTCGCGAGCGCGTGCGCCATGTCGCGAGTCGCGCTCTTGACGCCTGCGCGTTCGCAGCTCAGGTCGATGTCACGCGCGTCCTTCCGCGCGATGGCGTCCGCGATGTCTTCGCGTCCGTGCGCGACCCGAGCGAGCACCGCGTTGCCGATCGAAGCGTGCGCGAGGTCCATCTGAAAGTCGTCGAGGCCGACCGCGCGACAGGCCGCGCTCGCGAGCTCAAGCACCTCAAGATCTGCGGGCTGTCCGCTGGCTCCGCAGAGCTCAATCCCGGCTTGGTAAATCTGCCGCTGCCGACGCGCGCGACCGTGCCGTCGTCGGACCACCGAGCCGAGGTAAGAGAGCCGAAGAGGAGCCGGCCGATCGGACAAGCGGGTGGCGGCGATGCGCGCGATCTGCGTCGTGATGTCGGGGCGCAGAAGCGCGACCTCTCCCGTGTCCGGCTCAACAAAACGGAGCAGGTCCTGCGGGTCGATCCCAGGCAGCCCTCGCTCGAGCACTTCAGCGTGCTCGAACGGAGGCGTGGTGACGCGCAGGTAGCCGTGCGACGCGAAACGTGACGAGACGACACGACCCAGCTCCGCGATGTGTTCCGCCTCCCGCGGGAGGAGATCTTGAGTGCCTCCAGGAGGCGAGAGCGGGAGGCGTTTGTCCATCAATCGCTAGAGCGTGACGTAGAGAACGGACTGAACGTTCTCAAGCTTGCGCAGCGCTTCGAGCGCGTCGTCAGCGACGTCGGTGTCCACGCTCCAGAGCGCGAGCGCCAGGTTCGTCTTGTCGTCGAGCCCGACCTGCATGCGCGAGACGTTGATGCCCTTGCTGCCGAGGAGCGTGCCGACGGCGCCGATGACACCGGGACGGTCGTTGTTGCGCATCACGATGGCGCTCTTGGCCATGGCCGCGTCGATGTCGTAGCCCTCAAGCCCGACCAACCAAGGCTGGCCGTTTTTGCCAAGCGTCCCCGTCGCGGTGTGGATGCCGTCGTTGGTCGTGAGCGTCACGCGGAGCGTGGTCGAGCGGATCGAGTCCGCCTCTTCTTCGATGTACGCGAGCTTGATGTCGCGGTCCTTCGCATCGAAGGGCGCGCGGATCGCCGAGACCGGCTCGCCGAGGGTCTTTTCAAAGAAGCCACCGAGGCCTTCTGCCGCGATGGGCTTCACGCCGAGCTGCGCGACTTCACCGGTCGCGGTGAAGCGGATCTCGCGGACCGCTTCACCCGCGCCGAGCTGCGCGACGAGCGCGCCGAGGCGACGCGCGAGCCCGAAGTAAGGCGCCATCTTGGCGGCGGAGTCGCCCGCGACCGAGGCGACGTTGACGCCGTTTTCAATGGTGCCTTCGGAGAGGAACGCGATGATCTGGTGCGCGATCTCAACCGCGACCCGGTCTTGCGCTTCGATGGTCGACGCGCCGAGGTGCGGCGTGCAGATGACCTCGTCGAGGCGAAGGAGCGGGTGCTCGGGATCGATCGGCTCCTTCTCGAAGACGTCCATCGCCGCGCCAGCGATCTCTTTGTTCTCGATCGCGCGGCAGAGCGCGGCCTCGTCGACCACGCCGCCACGGGAGGCGTTGATCAAGAGCGCGTCGGCCTTCATGCGCTTGAACGCCGCGTCGTTGAAGAGGTGACGCGTCGCCGGGATCGCCGGGACGTGCAGCGTGATGAAGTCAGCGCGCTGAAGGAGCGTGTCGAAGTCGACAAGCTCAACACCGAGCTCCGCCGCGAGTTCCGGCTCCACGACCGGGTCACTCGCGATGACCTTCATCCGGAGGCCCTGCGCGCGATCGGCGACGATGCGCCCGATGTTGCCGAGGCCCACAATGCCGAGCGTCTTGTTCCACTTCTCGCGGCCCTTGAACTTGCTCTTCTCCCACTTGCCGGCCTTCATCGACGCGACCGCTTGCGGGATCTTTCGGGAGAGCGCGTCCATCAAGGAGAGCGCGTGCTCTGCGGTGGTGACCGCGTTGCCGGTGGGGGTGTTCATCACGACCACGCCGCGCTGACTGCAGGCGGGTTGGTTGATGTTGTCGACGCCGATGCCCGCGCGACCCACGACCTTCAGCTTGCTGGCGTGCTCAAGGAGGGTCGGCGTGACCTTGGTCGCGCTTCGGACGATCAAGCCGTCGTACTCTCCGATGATCTTGCAGAGCTCTTCCTCGCTGAGACCGGTCTTGTGGTCGACCTCAAAGCCAGGGGCGTCTTCAAGGACCTTCAGGCCCTTCTTGCTCAGTTTGTCCGCGGCCAGGACCCTAAAGTTCGCCATCTCGTCGCTTTCCCGATCGGTCCGGTGGGGCTGCGCGAGCGCGCTCCGATCGCCTCTGGCAGTTAGCCGCGGGTCGCTCGAACGTCAAGCTAGCGCGACGTCAATCACACCAAGGTGCGCCAACACCACGACCACGCGCGTCGTCTCTGCGATCGGTTTCCCGAGCGCTTCGCTCAGCGTCGAGACCGGGAGGGGGGCCTGCTCGTCGAGCTTGGATAAGAGCGCCGCGGCGGGCTCCGGGAGGTCGACCTCTTCATGCGAGGCCGAGCGCCGCACCAGCGCGGCCGGGTCGATGGTCGCGTCTGGATATTCTTCGGCCGCGCGCCGGGCGACGCCCTGGTCGAGGAGCGCCCAGGGGTTGAGACCGACCGGAAACTTGTTGGGCGGGGCTTCCACGCCGCGGAAGAAGAGGGCGCTCCCGCGGGTCCAGCGGAAGAGGTCGAGGACCTTCTCTTTTACCTGGTCCGCGATGAGGCGAAACATGTCGACCGCTTCGACCAAGCCGAGGCCAACCAACGCCTCTCCGAGCTGGCCGTCGTAACGCGGCAGCACCGCGAGCGCCAGGTCGAGCTCGGCGCGACCGATGATGTGTTTGCGAACAAGGAACTCACCGAGGAGCTCTCCGGCGATGTTGCTCGACACGAAGCGCGGGACGCCGTCTTGAACGTAGACCTCTTTTTGGACGCCCGAGTGCGCGCAGGTGAGGAGCCCGCTCTCGCGATGCGCGGCGCACCAAGCCAGCGCGGTCACGAAGCCTCCGCCGTCCATATCGAACGAGCGCGCCGGGCTGTTGGGGTCCCCTTGGTTGAAAGGCTCGGGGGCGAGGGTCGACATCGGCACGTGACGCGCGAGGCCCGGGAGAGCCGAGATGGGCTGGAACGTTCCGAGCCCCTCCGCGATTTCGTCTGAGAGCCCGATCTCACCGGTCGCGATGGCCTCGACGAGCTGCGCGTACGTCATCGGATTGAAGGTCCGACCAGCCGCGCGGATCATGTACATCATCGGCGGCATGCTGATGGTCGCGGGGGTGCGAAGCGCGCGGTCGTAGGCGCTGACGTCGAAGAGGGGGGTGGTCTGTGGCGGCTCGTCCCCGCTCGCGCGCGAGACAAGCGAACGCAACATCGAGCGCGCCTCATCTTCCGGCAAGGTCGCAAACGCTTCGAGCTGATCGTGGAGCTCCGCGGCCGACGCGACGCGGTCCGCGGGATCTTTGGTGAGCGCGGAGGACACGATCGACGCGAGACCCAGCGGGAGCGCGCGACCTGCTTCAACGAGACGCGAAATGTCCGCGTCGCGGATCGCGATCAGCATGGAGAGCTCGCTCTCGTCTGCGAAGAGCGGGTCGCCGATCAACAGTTCGGAGATGATCGCGCCGCACGCGAAGAGGTCCGAACGCGCGGTCGTGTCGTGTCCCAAGACTTGCTCGGGCGAGAGGTAGCCGAGCTTCCCTTTGCCGGTGGACCCACCGTCCTGCGTGGACTCCTCCGCGCGGGCGATGCCGAGGTCGCCGACCTTCACGTCTCCGTGCACCGACAAAAAGATGTTGGACGGACTGAGGTCGCGATGAACGATGCGGAGCGGTTTGCCTTTGTCGTCGACCGCTTCGTGGACCGCGCGTACGCCTTTGAGGATCTCGCGCGCGACGTATGCAGAGAGCGCGGGGTCGAGCTTCCAACCATCACGTCGGAGCGAACGCATGAGGCGGAAGAGATCGCACCCTGGGACGTACTCGAGGATGAGATAGGGAAGGTTGTCTTCGCCTTCGCCGAGCGAGAGGACCTCGACGACGTTCGCGTTTTTGATGAACGCGCCGAGTCTTGCTTCACGTCGGAAGAGCGCACGGTTGCGCTCGTCGTTTGCGATGTGCGGAAGCATGCGCTTGACCACAACAGATCGGTTCCCGCCCGCGGGAGTCGCAGTGGTCGCGAGGAACACCTCGGCCATCCCGCCGACGGCGAGTCGTCGCTCAATCTTGAACGGTCCAACGCGGGAGTAGCTCGTGGCCACGTCTCAGGATAGCGAGTGGATCGAAACGCGGGGCGAGTTTGGCGTGACGTTCACGTGCTTCGTCCTAATGGGCGTGTTCAAAAATCAGTGCGTCGCGTCCGGTTCAATCGGCTCGTTGGCGAGACGCTCATGAGACTGCTCGCCTTGTCGTCGAGGTCCCGAAAACGCCGCGCGTGACAATCCGCACGACGCGGCGAACCCGAACAAGAGATTGACGATTCTTCGAAAAAGACTGAAACAGTGGACCCGCGCGCCGAGCCACCCTAGCGCGTTGAGTAATGGGAACGGTGATCCTCAACGACCTCCACTCCGAGCGACGAAGGCGAGCGGCGATTGCGTTCTGCGTGTTGTCAGCGGCGTTGGTGTGGTCCTGCAATCGCGAGGAACGAGAAGAGCGGTTCGGGCTTCGGCTTGGGATGACGCCCGCGGAGGTTCGCGCGTCGCTGGTGATCCCGGGAGCCTTCGAGACCAACGCCGGCGATGCTGATCTCGTTTTGACCTTCGTCCCGAGTGAAGACGATCGCCCTCGTGAGGGTCTTTCTTCCGCGCGCTTCGAGTTTCATGGCGGTGTCTTGGTCGCGGCACGTGCTCAGCTTGAGACATCCGCGCCGCTCGCCAGCGGGGCACCCTTTGAGGTCACTCCGAACGCGCTCACGCGGCGTGAATCCAGCCATGGGGGCGTGAGGCTCCACTGGATCTCGCGTCACTGTCCAACTCACGCGGCGGAGGTGGAACGCCTCCTCGCTCAACAACCATCGAAACGATGACTTTGAATCGTCGGTTTCTCATGCCTCTTGAGGTCCGTTCCGGACGCTTTGGCGTTCAGCCTCGGGGCGGTATGAGGAGTCGAAAATCATCTCTCACTTGTTCTTGTGCCCGGCTTTGTCTACAAGGGCGGCGAGTTCGAGAGGCCTGATCCCCAACCCGAACGCGCGACCGAACCCGCTGCGGAAGCCGGCGCGCATCGAACCATACGAATCGCATGCAGATTTTTCCTAGAGAGCTGAACCTCTTACCGCTAGCGCTTGGCGCGCTTGCAGCGGTCGGGGGTGGCGTCGCCACCGGCATCGTCTGGTACTACTTCTCCCCGTACAACCTGCAGGTTGGCTATGCACCGGAACAGCCGGTGCCATACAGCCACCGCTTGCATGTTGGTGAGCTCGGCATGGATTGCCGTTACTGCCACGCGAACGTTGAACGTTCGGCAGAAGCGATGATTCCACCGACGCAAACTTGCATGGGTTGTCACGCTGTCGTCCATCCGGAGTCTGCGCGTCTCGCGCCGGTTCGGGAGAGCATGGAGACGGATCGGTCGGTGGAATGGGTGCGGGTGCACAAGCTTCCCGACCACGCCTACTTCGATCACAGCGCTCACCTCGCGGTGGGTGTGGGTTGCGTGAGTTGTCACGGCCGCATTGATCAGATGGAGGTCGTGGTGCAGGACCAGCCTCTGAGCATGGGGTGGTGTCTCGACTGTCACCGTAATCCCGGACCCAACCTGCGGCCCACGGATCAGATCACGAACATGGAATGGGAGCCGGACGAAAACTGGCTGTCACAAACCGAAGAACACGCTGCCGGGGTGAACCCGCCGCAGCACTGCTCAGGGTGCCACCGATGAGTAAGCGCAAGCCGTTTGTGTTCACGGCTCCGGAGAAGTCCGGGCCGAAAGTCTGGCGCAGCTTGGACGAGAAGGGTCAGAGCGACGAAGAGCGTCGCAAGGCCGCTTCCGAAGAGCGCCGCGGCGGATTCCTTGGAGGGCTCCTCGATCCACGTGGGTTGATGGCGCGCCGCAAGGTGACCCAAGAAGACCGCGAGAAGATCGAGGTCAGCCGCCGCGAGTTCATGGCGGGGTCGACCGCTGCCGCCGCCGCCGCGACGCTCTCGGGATGCATTCGCCGTCCCGAGGAGCACATCCTCCCGTACGCGCTCGGTCCCGAGTACTCGGTGCCCGGAGTCCCGACGCACTTCGCCACGGTGCTCTCGCGCGGCGCGGACGCGCTCGGCGTGATCGTCACGTCGCACGAAGGTCGCCCGACCAAGATCGAAGGCAACCCGACGCACCCCTCGTCGCGCGGCGCGACCGACGCGTTCGCGCAGCTCGATATTTGGAACCTCTACGATCCCGACCGCAGCCGGAAGCCGTTCTTCAGGACCGGTGACGGAACGGTCGAGACGACCGTGAGCGATTTCGACGCGATGCTTGTCGAGCTCGGTCAGGAGCATCTCGACGATGCTGGGCAGGGTCTTCGCTTCCTCTCTCCGCCGACGAACAGCCCGACGTTCCGCCGCCTTCGCGAGAGCGTCCGCGCGCGGTTCCCGCAGGCGACGTTCCACCGCTATGCCTCGATCACGAACGGCAACGCGATCGCCGGCGCCAAGCTCGCGTTCGGTCGCTCGCTGAACGCGGTCCCGAACTTCGCCGACGCGAAAGTCATCCTCGCGGTCGATAGCGACTTCCTCGGGACGGAGACGGGGTCGACCCGCGCGAGTCGTGAGTTCGCCTCGAAGCGAAAGATCAACACGCCGTCCGAAGAGATGAGCCGCCTCTACGTCGTGGAGCCGGGACACTCGATCACCGGCGCGCAGGCGGACCACCGTTTGCGTCTCCCCGCGAGCCAGGCCGCGAACTACCTCAAGGCGCTCGGCAAGGCGCTCGCCGCCAAGGGCGCCAACCTCGGCCCGGTCGCCGCGCTTGTCGCCGATGGGGACGCGACGGGGCTTCCCGCGACCTGGCTCGACGAGGTCGCGAACGAGCTCACCCGCGCTGCAGGTGGCGCGCTCATCGTCGTGGGTGAGAACCAGCCCCCCGAGGTTCACGCGCTCGCGCATGGCCTGAACATGGCGCTCGGCGCTGTCGGGCGAACCATCGCGTTCTACCCGACCGCGGAAGAGTCCGAGACGACGCCTCTTCAAGACCTGGCGGCGCTCGCTGGCGCGATGGAGTCGGTCCGTACGCTCGTCGTGTTGGGCGGTAACCCGGTCTACGAAGCTCCTGGCGACATCGACCTCGCCGCCGCGTTCGGCCGGGAAGGGCTGCGCGTCATTCACGTGGGTTCGCATCGCGACGAGACCGCCGCGCACGCGCACTGGCACTGCCCACTCGCGCATGAGCTTGAGGCTTGGGGCGATCAGCGCGCGATCGACGGAACGATGTCGATTCAGCAGCCGCTCATCGCTCCCCTCCATGGTGCGCGAAGCGCTATCGAGGTACTCGCGATCCTCGCCGACGAGCCCAACTGGCGCGGTCACAAGACGGTTCAAGCGACCTTCCGCGCGAGCGGCCCTGCATCGTTTTCGCAGGCTTGGAGAGGCGCGCTTCACAGCGGTGTCGTCGCCAACAGCGGGAGCCGACCGGCGTCGATCCCCGCCGCCGTCAACTCCGCAGGGATCGCCGCAGCGTTCGCGGCGAGCACGCAGGCAGCCGTCGCCGATGACGCGTTCGAGGTTCGCTTCGTTCCTTCGTCGACGGTCTACGACGGCCGCTTCACGAACAACCTCTGGGCGCTCGAGCTTCCGGACACGATGACGAAGCTCGTCTGGGACAACGCCGCGTTGATCTCGAAGACGACGCGCGACCGTCTCGGTCTGCGGAACGGCGCGATGGTTCGCCTGACCAAGGGCGAGCGCTCGATGACGGTTCCGGTCTGGACGCTGCCGGGTCACGCCGACAACGTCATCACGATGAGCCTTGGTTGGGGCCGCACCGCTGCGGGCCGCTACGGCACGCAGGGCGCGCAAGATCGCCTCGACCCGCTTGACCAAGCGATGGAGATCGGCGGCTTTGATGTCGCTCCGTTGCGCACAAGTGCGGACGCCTACTTCGCGACCGGCGTGTCGGTCGAGAAGGTCTCAGGCAACTACACGTTCGTGCAGACCCAGACCCACGCGGGAATGGAAGGTCGTCCTCTCGCCATCGACGCGACCGTCGAACAGTGGCGCGAAGAAGAAGCGGCCGGTCACCTCGACTTCGCGTCCTACCGCACCATCGACATGTCGAGCATCGGGCCCCTCTGGGAGCAGGTGGAGTACGACGGGCGCAAGTGGGGCATGACCATCGACCTCTCGGCGTGCTCAGGCTGCAACGCCTGCGTCGTCGCTTGCCAGTCGGAGAACAACATCCCGGCGGTCGGCAAGCGCGAGGTACAGCGCGGTCGGGAGATGGCGTGGATCCGCATCGACCGCTACTTCGTTGGCGAGAGCGATGACGATCCAGGCGTCGCGCTTCAACCGGTCGCGTGTCAGCAGTGCGAGGAGGCTCCCTGCGAGAACGTCTGTCCGGTCAACGCGACCGCGCACAGTCCCGAGGGCCTCAACGACATGGCGTACAACCGCTGTATCGGCACTCGCTACTGCGCGAACAACTGCCCCTACAAGGTGCGCCGCTTCAACTACTTGGACTGGCACAGCCACTTGGATGATCGCTTCGCCATGCACGGTTCCTTCCCGGAGACGCGCAAGATGGCGATGAACCCGAACGTCACGGTGCGGATGCGCGGCGTCATGGAGAAGTGCACGTACTGCGTGCAGCGAATCCAGGCCGCGAAGATCAAGGCGCGTCGAGAGCGTCGTGAAATGGTTGACGGTGACGTCACCACCGCGTGTCAGGCGGTCTGCCCGACCGCCGCGATCACCTTCGGTGACTTGAACGACGAGACCTCGCGGGTCGCGCGACTCGTCAAGAGCAACCGGCAGTACAAGCTCTTGGCGGAGGTCGGGACCCAACCCCGGACGACCTTCCTCGCCAAGATCCGCAACGCCAACCCCGCCATGGAGTCAGCATGAGCGCGCTGGACGCACCGATCGAGGAGATCGGCGAGCGGTATCTCCTCCCGAAGGAGACCACCTTCAACGACGTGACCGAGGCGGTCGCGCGGATCACGGAGACCAAGGCACCTCGCGGCTGGTGGATGCTCTTCATCCCCTCCGTGATGACCCTCGGCTTGATGCTCACGTGCATGGGCTGGCTGGTCACGCAGGGCGTCGGTACCTGGGGCAACAACGGTCCGGTGTACTGGGCGTGGGACATCACCAACTTCGTTTGGTGGATTGGTATCGGCCACGCCGGCACGCTTATCTCCGCCATCCTCTTCCTGTTCCGGCAGAAGTGGCGAACGAGCATCAACCGGTTCGCGGAAGCGATGACGGTGTTCGCGGTTCTGTGCGCCGCGATGTTCCCCGCGCTCCATACCGGCCGGCCTTGGTTCGACTACTACCTCGCGCCGATCCCCAACCAGATGGGCATCTGGCCAAACTTCAAGTCCCCGCTCATGTGGGACGTATTCGCGGTCAACACCTACCTGACCATCTCGGTCATCTTCTGGTTCGTCGGACTCATCCCCGACCTCGCGACGCTGCGTGACCGAAGCACGACCAAGTACCGCCGCATGATCTACGGCTTCCTCGCTCTCGGTTGGCGCGGCAGTCACCGTCATTGGCAGCACTACGAGCGCGCGTACCTCATCTTCGCGGCCATCTCGACGCCGCTGGTGCTCTCGGTGCACTCCATCGTTTCGTTCGACTTCGCGACCTCGGTCATCCCGGGCTGGCACACCACCATCTTCCCGCCGTACTTCGTCGCGGGCGCGGTGTTCTCAGGCTTCGCGCTCGTCATGACGCTCATGCTGATCGTCCGCTCGATCTTCGGCATGCACAACTTGGTCACCATCAAGCACCTCGACTTGATGAACAAGTTCATGCTCGGGACCGGCCTGATGGTTGGCTACGCCTACGCGATGGAGTTCTTCGTCGCTTGGTACTCCAACAACCCGTACGAGTCGTGGGTCTTCCTCCACAACCGCCTCGGCTTTGGTGAGCTCGACTCACAAGGCAACTGGGGTCCGCTCTGGTGGTCGTACTACGCGATGGTCGGCTGCAACGTCTTGGTCCCGCAGATCTTCTGGTTCAAGAAGTGCCGGACGAGCGTGCCGATCATGTTCATCGCGACCATCCTCATCAACATCGGCATGTGGTTCGAGCGCTTCGTCATCATCGTGACCTCGCTGCACCGCGACTTCCTGCCTTCGTCCTGGGGCGACTTCGAGCCGACCGGAATCGACATCGGTCTCTACATCGGCACGTTCGGTCTCTTCATGACCCTCTTCCTCCTCTTCATTCGGTGGATCCCGATGATCGCGATTGCCGAGGTGAAGGCCACGCTCCCGCATGCACACGGTTCGCATGGGGATGACCACAACCACGAGCATGATCACGAAGATCACGCCCACGCCGCCTCGGCTGAGTGATCGGAGAGCGCGATGTCAGACGACCACAACTCAGACGATCAAGATAACGGCGAGAGCTCGCCTCCGAAGGACCGCATGAAGCGGACCCTCGTGGGGATGGGCGTCGTCGGTGCCGACGACAAGCCAGAAAAGCCGATGCGCGACAAGAAGACACTCGTTGGAATGGTCCAGCAGAAGGCGAGCGACGCAGCCAGCGCCGCGAAGGACGCTGCCGAAGATGCGGCCGACGCGGTGGGTGACGCCGCGAAGGAAGCGAAGGACAAGGCGGGCGACGCGCTGAACACCATTCGCGAGGCGGCGGCTTCAGCGAAGGACTCGGCGGGCGACGCGGTCGACTCTGCGGTCGACTCTGCGAAGGACGCGGCCGAATCGGCCAAGGACACCGCTGGTGATGTCGCGGACGCGATCAAGGGCAAGGCCAGCGATGCGGCTTCGGCCGTGAAGGACACCGCAGACAAACTGACCGATTCCGCGAAGGCGGCGGTCGCGGGTGGAGCTGGAGCTGGGGCGGCGGCGGCGGTCACCAAAAAGAGCGGGAAGAAGTCTTCAAAGACCAAGAAGAGTTCTTCGAAGTCCGCGTCCAAGTCTTCCTCTTCCTCGAAGAAGGCCGCGAGCTCGCACGCCGCGCATGAGGCGACGCCTTCGCACGGGCATGACGATCACGATCCGGCCGCGCTCGACAGCGACCCGAACACGCGACCCGCGCTTTACCTCGCGGAGTACGAGACCCCAGACGCATTGCTTCAGGCGGCGGCTGCGGTGCGCGACGCGAAGTACAGCAAGTGGGATTGCCACACCCCGTACGCGATTCACGGCATGGACGACGCGATGGGGCTCCCCCCAACGAAGATCGGTTTGATCTCATTCGTGTGCGGCATGGTCGGTCTCGCGACCGCGGTCCTGATGATTCAGTACATGAACAACTGGGACTACCCCATCATCGTCGGTGGTAAGCCGACCGGTGTCGGGGCCTTCCCGTCGATGGTCCCGATCATGTTCGAGCTGACGGTTTTGCTGACCGGCTTCGGAACGCTCGGAGGGCTCTTCCACCTCTGCCAGCTCCCGCGTCACTACCACCCCATCTTTGAGTCGACTCGCTTTGAGCGGGCCACCGATGATCGCTTCTTCCTCTCCATTCAGGTCGAGGACGACAAGTTCGATCTCGAGCGCACGCAAGAGCTGCTTGAGTCGACTCACCCCTCCTACCTCGAGCTCGTTGAGGAGAAGCTGTGAACCGCGTCGTTAGCTTTGCGTTGCTCACGCTCACCACGGTCTCCTTGTTTGGATGCCGCGGTCAGCAGTCGAGCGAGCCGCCGATCGTTCCCATCCGGAACATGTACACCCAGCCGCGCTACAACGCGCAGTCCACGAGTGAGTTCTTCCAGGACGGCCGCAGTATGCGACCGATCGTGGAGGGGACCGTGGCGCGTGAGATGGATCCGGACATCACCGTCGCGACGGGCCGGACCCCAGACAACACGGCGTGGCTCCTCGGCGTGCCCGACGGCGTGAAGCGTCGCTTCGGTCAGCCGCAGGCGATGCTCCAGCGCGGCCAAGAGCGCTACAACATCTACTGCGCGCCGTGTCACTCCGAGGTCGGCGACGGCAACGGGATGATCGCACAGCGCGCCACGCATCTTGGCTTCGCCGCGATTCAGCCGCCGACGTTCCACGAGGACCGTATTCGCCATCTCCCCGATGGACAGATCTACGCGACCATCACGAACGGCCTCCGCAACATGCCCGCGTACAAGCAGAGCATTCAGCAAGACGACCGTTGGGCCATCGTCTCCTACGTCCGTGCGCTTCAGCTCTCGAGCGCGGCGAACAGCGGTGACTTGGCCCGCGCCGAGAACCCCGACCGAGACGCGGACGGCGTGCGCAACGAGCAGGACCGTTGTCCGGATGAGCGTGGCCCCGCTGGGAACGGTGGTTGCCCGGACCTCGACGGTGATGGCGATGGAGTCCCGGACCGTGCGGACAACTGTCCGACCGTGCCGGGAACCGCAGAGAACCTCGGCTGCGCGGAGCGACAGCTCGTGCGAATCGCCGGTGAGCGTCTGGAGATCCTTCAGAAGGTCTTCTTCGCGACCGGCAAGGCCGACATTCAGGAGCGCTCGTTCCGGCTCCTCGACAACGTCGCGTCGGTTCTCCTGGCGCACGAAGAGATCCCTGGGGTTCAGGTCGAAGGTCACACGGACTCGGCGGGTTCTGCCGCGCGTAACCGAGCCCTCTCTCAGCGACGCGCGCAGGCCGTTCGTCGCTACCTGATCGGGAAGGGCGTCCCCGGTGGTCGCCTGACCGCGCTCGGCTTCGGTCCGGACCAGCCGGTTCAGGACAACGCGACACCCGAGGGTGCCGCCGCGAATCGCCGCGTTGAGTTCCGCATCATGCCTGGCGAGGAAGAAGAATAATGGCTTCGCACGAACACTCGGACGACGTCGTCTACCGCATTCCCGATGACCGGGACTCGAGCTGGTCGACCATGTGGAAGATCCCAGCCGCGCTCGGCGCGGTGGGGCTGCTCGGCTCCTTGGTCGGCTTCATGTCGGACCCCGTTCGGTTTGGCTACGCCTACCTCTTCGCGTTCTTCGCGGTGCTGACCTTGGTGTTCGGCGCGATGTTCTTGGTCATCGCGCTTCACATCACGCAGGGCCACTGGGCGCTGACGTTGCGCCGCGTCGCCGAGGTCATCATGGGCGGCGCGCCTGTCATGGCGCTCCTCTTCGTCCCCCTCGCTGCAGGCGTCTTCACCGGCACCTTCACGATGTACGACGAGTGGATGCACGTCTCGCATGAGGTGCACTCCGGCCATGGACATGGGCACGCCGAAGAAGGCGATCACGGCGGTGACCACGCGGACCATGCGGAGGGGGAGACCCACGGCGCGGTGGGTGGATTGCTTGAGGGCGTCGCGCATGCAGACGACCACGGTCACGCGGCCGAAGAAGGTCACAGCGCGCACACGCCGCAAGAGACCTACGCTCACCACAAGCTCCTCACCGCCAAGGTGAACGGGTGGCTCAATCACAAGGTCTGGATCACTCGCGCGATCGTGTACCTCATCATTTGGCTGCTCATCGCTTGGTTCTTCTTCACCCGTTCCACCGAGCAGGACGAGTCGAAAGACAAGCAGCTCACGCTCAAGATGAAGTCCGCTGGACCCGTCGCGGCGACGCTCTTTGGCACCACGATGACCTTCGCGGCCTTTGACTGGGTCATGGCGCTCGAACCCACTTGGTATTCGACCATCTTCGGCGTGGTCATCTTCGGCGGCAGCGCCGTGGCCATCCTCGCGCTCCTCATCATCATCGGCATCAGCCTCAAGCAGTCCGGCTTGGTGGGTAACGCGATCAACACGGAGCACTTTCACGACCTTGCGAAGCTCATGTTCGGCTTCATGTGCTTCTGGGCCTACACGAGCTTCTCGCAGTGGATGCTCATCTGGTACGCGGGCATCCCCGAGGAGTCGACGTGGTTCCAGAAGCGCTGGGACGGCAACTGGGAGTGGTGGAGCTTGATGCTCATGTTCGGGCACTTCGTGATCCCGTTCTTCTTCCTCATCTCGCGGCTCGTGAAGCGCAACATCGGTATGCTTCGTGTTGGCGCGATTGGGCTCCTCTGCATGCATGTCGCGGACATCTACTGGTACGTCATGCCGCAGGCCGGACCCCTTCAGCTGAACTTCATCGACATCATGTGTCTGATGATGGTCGGCGGGATCTTCTTCACCTACGTCTTCCTTATGATGAAGCGTTTCCCTCTCATTCCGATCGGTGACCCGCGGCTCGCGCGAGCGCTTCACCATCACCAGTCGCACTAGGCGCAACCACTCTCCGAGCAATAATCATGGCGCACGAAGACGAATACGAAATTGGCGACGAGAAGTTCGACGACTCGCCCCCTGCTGGCTACGCGATGCTCATCACGGGCGTGGGCTCGGTCCTGGCGCTCTTCGCGCTGGTCCCGCTCTTCCACGTCTACTTCGCGAGCATGGTTGAAGGCGAGCGAAGCGCGGCGGGCGAAGCGCGCGCGTGTATGGACGACTCCGACTGCACGGGGGACCGAACCTGCCTGACGGTTGGGGACGACTACCGCGTGTGCGAGACCGAGCTCGAAGCGCATCGACGTGATGTTCGCGGCAAGCTCAACGGTGGACGTCTCCCGATCGGTCGCGCGATTGAGAACGTCGCGGGGCCGCGCCAGGCCGCCGTGATTCGCCCGCAGGCGTCCGACGACCTCGGCGCGCTCGCCGGTTGGTCCCAAGATGAGCACCCGGAGGCCGTCGCGGCTGCCGAGCGCGCGATCGCGACCAAGCGTGACGCTCGTCGCGCGGCTCGCCGCGCCGCCCGTGAAGCCCAAGCGGCTCGCGCTCGTGCCCAGGCCGCCGCTGCCCTCGCAGGAGAGCAAGCGCCGTGAGCCTTTGCTCGCACATCACCTCTTCTCCCGCGTGGGCTCGTCCTTTGGCGACGCTCGCGTGTGTGGGGGTGTGCGCGAGCGGTGGCACCCTTGTGAACGGCCTCGTTGCCGATGTCGCTTCTGCGCAGCTCGGTGGCGGCGCGCTCGACCAAGAGCTCAACGGGGCGCGTCCTTCGCGTGAGGTCCCCGGCCTCGATCGCATCGGGGTCAACGAGCACCTCGACGACACGCTCCCGCTCGACCTCGAGTTCCAAGATCAAGACGGCAACGACGTCACGCTTGGGTCGCTCTTCGCGCGCGACAACGAGGACCGCGACAAGCCTGTCCTCTTCATCCTCGCCTACCACTCGTGTCCGACGCTTTGCAGCATGGTCCAGGACGCGGCCGTCGCAGGGATCCAAGGTCAAGAGTGGACGCTGGGTGACCAGTACCGCGCGATCACCGTCAGCATCGATCCGAAGGACACGCCCGCGAGCGCGACCGCAAAGCGCGACGAGCTCATCGCCAAGTACGCCGAGGCGCGCGGCGACAACGCGGAAGAGCGCGCATCGCTGACCGCCAAGGCCGAGTCCGGTTGGACGTTCTTGGTCGGAGACGACGATGCGATCGAAGAGCTGACCACGGCGATCGGCTTTCGCTACTTCTACAACGCGAACCAAGAGCAGTACGCGCACCCCGCCGTCATCATGTTCGCCACGCCCGAGGGCAAGCTCGCGCGCTACCTCTACGGGCTCGCGTTTGATCCGCAGGATGTCCGCTTCGCGTTGCTGGAGGCCTCCGAGGGTCGAAGCATCACGACCGGAGAGCACTTCCTGCTCTACTGCTACGCCTACGATCCCGAGGCGAACGGTTACTCATTGCTCGCGATGCGAGTGATGCGGATCGGCGGTGCGCTTACCGCGCTCGCGCTCGGGTCTTTTCTCGCGGTTCTTTGGATCCGTGAGCGTCGTCGTTCACCCTCCAATGCGCTGTCGAAGGATGGTTCATCTGGTTCCAGTGAAACCACGGACCTACCCTCTAGTGATCCAACAAGTGATCGAGCCCCCGAGAGCCTTGGCTCACAGGTAATTTCATGAATCCCGAAGGTACCCTCCAGCTTCCTCCCCAGATGTCGACCATCGCCCCCGATGTCGACTGGATGTACTACTTCGTCTACTGGGTCAGCGTGGCGTTCTTCGTCGCGATCGTCGGCGCCATGCTCTACTTCATGTGGCGCTATCGTCGACGTCCTGGCCAGAAGGCGAAGCCCACCGGACACAGCACCGCGCTCGAAATCGCGTGGACGTTCCTGCCGGTCATCCTCCTCGTCTACCTTTTCCACGAAGGCTTCTCCGGCTACGTGAAGGGCATCATTCCGCCCGACGACGCGATCGACATTCGTGTCCGCGCGATGCAGTGGAACTGGGAGTTCGAGCATCGCAACGGCGTCATCGACGAAATGAACATGATGCGCGTTCCAGTGAACACGCCGGTTCGGCTCATCATGAGCTCGAGCGATGTGCTTCACAGCTTCTTCGTGCCGTCGCTCCGCGTGAAGCGTGATGTCGTTCCCGGCATGTACTCCACGCTTTGGTTTGAGGCGACGACGCTCACGAAGCCGATGTGCCAATCGGACGCAGACTGCAATGAGACACGGGTCGGTGGCGGGTTTGAGTCCTGCATCGAAAACCGCTGCGTGAGCAACTGCGACAGTGACCTCGACTGCGCACGTACCTCCGGTGTCGCCCTCGGCGTCGACTGGGGCGCGGCCTACGCGATGAACAGCTACAGCTGCTCCTCGCACCAAGAAGGGGAGCGCGGCGAGTGCGTCCTTCCGGTTTTCTGCACTGAGTACTGCGGTGCTCCGGTGGGTATTGACCGGAGCGCCGAGCGCAACAGCAACCACGCCACGATGATGGCGGACCTCCACGTCGTCACGATGGAGGAGTACGAGAAGTTCATCGAAGAAGGCCCGCCGCCCCCACCCGAGTGCGCGGGAGAAGCCGACTGCGCTGCTTGGGGCGAGGCGCTCTACAACAGTTCTGGCTGCATCGCGTGTCACGCCGTGGACGGCGTTCGTCAGCAGCCTGCTCCGAACTGGAAGGGTCTCCTCGGCAGCAACCGAGCCTTCGTCGAGGGTGAGGATCGCGAAGCGGACCTCAACTACATCACCCAGTCGATCCGCGAGCCGCAGTCGCAAATCGTCGAGGGATACAACAACGTCAACATGCCCCCTTACCGACTCTCCGACCGTCAGATTCAGGCCATCGTTGCCTACATGCGGTCGCTTGACGAAGAGTAGAACCGATGACCGTAGCTGAAGCTGAAGTTTCCCACGACGGAATCCACGACCCGCACGCCGATCTGGGCGATGCCGGGAACTACCTGAAGGCCACCAAGGGCTGGAAGACCTGGGCGTTTACGCTCGACCACAAACGCATCGGGATGATGTACCTCGCGTCGGTCATCGTCGCGTTCCTGGTCGGCGGCATCATGGCGCTCTTGGTCCGCACCGAGCTCGCGCACGCCGGCGAGACCATCATGGAAGCGGACATGTACAACCAGGTCTTCACGCTGCACGGCGCGATCATGGTGTTCCTGTTCATCATCCCGTCCATTCCGGCGGCGCTCGGTAACTTTTTCTTGCCGATCATGTTGGGCACCAAGGACGTCGCGTTCCCGCGGCTGAACTTGGGGAGCTTCTACATCTACGTGTTCGGTACAGCCTTTACGGTGATCGCGATTGTCGCGGGCCACGTCGACACTGGCTGGACCTTCTACACGCCATACAGCGCGCGAGCGGACAACAGCGTCATCTGGATGACGATGGGCGTCTTCATCTTGGGCTTCAGCTCCATCCTGACCGGCGTCAACTTCATCGCGACGGTCCACAAGATGCGCGCGCCCGGTATTCACTGGCGCCGCCTCCCGCTCTTCATCTGGGGCATCTACGCGACCGCGGTCATTCAGGTCCTCGCGACCCCCGTCCTCGCCATCACGCTCTTGCTCCTCACGATGGAGAAGACGCTCTCGATGGGCATCTTTGACCCGGCGCTCGGTGGTGACCCGGTGCTCTTTCAGCACTTCTTCTGGTTCTACAGCCACCCCGCCGTCTACATCATGATCCTCCCGGGCATGGCGGTCGTGAACGAGCTCATCGCCACGTTCAGCCAGCGCAAGATCTTCGGCTACATGTTCGTCGCCATGAGCTCCGTTGCGCTCGCGCTTCTCGGCTTCCTCGTGTGGGGTCACCACATGTTCACCTCGGGCATGAGCGAGTACTCCACGATGGTGTTCAGCGCGCTGACCTTCCTCGTCGCGATCCCGTCGGGCGTGAAGGTCTTCAACTGGGTCGCCACGCTCTACGAGGGCAGCATCTCGTTTGCGTCTCCGATGAAGTACGCGCTCGGCTTCTTGGTGCTCTTCACCATCGGCGGTCTGACGGGTGTCTTCTTGGGCATCCTCTCCATCGACATCCACCTTCACGACACCTACTTCGTTGTCGCTCACTTCCACTACGTGATGGTCGGCGGCACGGTGTTCGGCTTCGTCGGCGGCCTCCACTACTGGTGGCCCAAGATGACCGGCAAGATGTACAGCGAGAGGGTCGCGAACATCGCGTTCTGGCTCGTCTTCGTTGGCTTCAACGTGACGTTCTTCTCTCAGTTCATCCTCGGCAGCCGCGGCATGCCGCGTCGCTACTACGACTACCTGGACCAGTTCCAGCCGCTCCACATGGCGAGCAGCGGTGGCGCGTACATCATCGGCATCGGGTTCACGATCATGGGCGTGATGTTCGTCCGCTCATGGTTCAACGGAGAGAAGGCGCCGCCCAACCCGTGGGCCTCCGCGGGCTACGAGTGGATGACCACTTCGCCGCCACACCCGCACAACTTTGCGATCGACCCGGTCATGAAGCGCGGTCCCTACGACTACCACTTGTGCACGGAAGAAGAGCTCTGGGACGGGTTCCCGGAAGACTTCGTCCCGAGCGACCGCTAGTTCGCCGCAAAGCAAAAGCAAAGCAAAGCAAAGCCTCATGTCTGCGACTCACGACGATCACCATCACGGCCCTTCCTGGCTGGCTCACCACTTCTTCACTCCGATCCAGCAGTTCGATGCTGCGAAGCTTGGGATGTGGGCGTTCCTCGCGCAGGAGATCCTCTTCTTCGCGGGGCTCTTCGTCGCCTACGGCATTTACCGTACCTGGTACCCCGAGTCGTTCTCGGTTGGCTCCCACATGTTGGACTGGCGGTGGGGCGGCCTGAACACGTGCGTGCTGCTCTTCTCGAGCTTGACCGCGGCGCTCGCGGTTCGGTCCGCGCAGCTCGGCGAGAAGAAGAAGACCTCGATGCTTCTCCTGATCACGATCGCGTGCGCGTTCGGGTTCATGATCATCAAGTACATCGAGTACAGCCACAAGATTCACCTCGGCATCCTCCCGGCGAAGTTCTTCTTGTGTCCCGGTTTTGAGTGCGTCCCTCCAGAGGGAGCGGCCGCGCTTGAGCACTGGAACCAGGCCAAGGGCGAGGCGATGAGCGAGATCGCGACCGCGGTCGGCGCGAGCTACCAGGGCGAAGGCATCCCCTTCCACCTTCGGTCCTTCTTCGGGATCTACTTCATCATGACGGGGCTTCATGGCCTCCACGTCGTCATCGGCATCGGGATCCTCTTCTGGATCTGGCGCCGCAACGAGCGGGGCGAGTTCGGTCCCGAGCACTTCACCGCCGTCGACATCGCCGCGCTCTACTGGCACTTGGTCGACCTCATCTGGATCTTCCTGTTCCCGCTGCTCTATCTCATCGATTGATGCGTAGCTCCTAGCGACCGACACCAAGAATCAAGAGCAAAGAGAATCACCATGGCAGACGCACACGCCCACGACGAACACGGCGACAACTATCATGTCCACGCGCACATCGCGCCGCTTCGGACCTACTACATCATCTTCGGTCTTCTGATCGCGCTCACCGGTCTGACTGTCCTCGCGTACAACGTTCGCCTCGGCGAGTGGAACTTGCTGGTCGCGGTCATCATCGCGGCGTTCAAGTCCAGCTTGGTCGTCACGTGGTTCATGCACATGAAGCACGAGAAGATGTTCAACGGCCTCTTCTTCTTCGGGTCCTTCATCTTCA
This sequence comes from uncultured bacterium, assembly GCA_938024995.1. GTDB lineage: Bacteria > Myxococcota_A > Polyangia > Polyangiales > Houyiibacteriaceae > CALJDU01. The sequence goes on along the minus strand of CALJDU010000012.1, from coordinate 27,202 downwards.
TGGGGATCTTCCTCTTCTACACGTTGAACGACACCAACTACCGAGGGCAGGTCAGCGAGTACAACGGCGGTCGCGTGGATGGCTCCAACGGGCAGTACGCGTACGGCACCGCGGCCAGCCTCTCCGAGCAGGGCGGCGAAGAACTCGCGCTTGGGCTCGCGATGGCGCAGGCCCCTTTCGAGAACTCCATCTACGACCTCTGGTTCGAGCGCAACGCCGACGGAGTCGTGTGCCGCGGTCGCGTTTCGTCTGAAGAAGAGAAGGCGCGCTTGCTCGCCCTCGTGCAGGAGAAGACGGGTGTCGAACCGGTCGACCGCCTCACGGTTCACGAAGGCACCGCGCCGGTGAACTGGAGCGCCGCCGCGGACATTGTCTCGACGACGCTGGGGCACCTCGAGGCGGGCTATGTGAAGCTGACCGGCAACGCGGTTCGCGCGCGCGGTTACACCGACTCGGCGAAGCACGCGCAGATCACCGAGCTCTTGGCGACCTTGCCGGACATTGGTTACCGCCCCGAGGCGAACGCGGTTCAAGACTCCATCGGCGGTACCGCGTGTGAGCAGGAGCTCGCGACGCGAATGCGTGGTCGAAGCATCGGTTTCGCGACCGGTTCTGCGCAGATCCAGCCGAGCAGCTACGCGCTGGTCTCGCGTCTGGCGCAGGCGGCGCGTCGCTGCCCGACCGCGGTCATCGAGGTCTCTGGTCACACCGACAACGTCGGCGACCCCGTCAGTAACCGGATCCTCAGTCGCCGCCGCGCGGGTGCGGTGAAGAACGCGCTCGCCCGTCGCGGCGTCGCTCGCTCGCGCCTGACGGCTGCTGGCTACGGTGAGTCTCAGCCCACTGCCGCGAACGACACCGACGAAGGCCGCGCGGCGAACCGCCGCATCGAGTTCCACCTCGCGCGCTAACAAAACGCGGGCGACCCAGCTGGGCTGACCCTAGCGTCGCACTATGAAGCGGATTGTTTGGCTTGGACTCGCGCTCCTCCTGGGGTGCGAGTCTTGTCTTAAGCGCCACGCGGTGGAGCACGTGGAGGTGCTGCCGTACCCAGAGTGCGAGACGCCAGCAGAGGTGCTGAGCGAAGGCGTGCTCGCGGCCGGTCCGCTAAGTCGCGAGGCGGTGACCGAGTTCTATCGCGTCACGCGTTGTGGGGACCTCCACACCATCACCGTTCGACAAGAGTGGCGCCTCGCGTTCGCAGAGGTCGACGCGGTGTTTGACGCAGACTGGCGACCGCTGCGCGCGTGGAAACGAAAGTCGGTCCCTGGCGAAGAAGACCTCGACATCCGTCGCTACGAGTTCCGGACCGAACAGGTGACGATGACGGAAGACACGCCCGACGGTCGGGCGCACCGCATCATCGATGGCCAGCGTCCCATCGCGCTCGTCGGCCCGGGGCGCGCCATCCTGAACGCCTACATTCAGTCCTCAGATCTCGACGTGGGCGAGACCACGCGAGGTCCGGTGCTCGACTTCCGGAAGCCGTACGAGGAGATCGATGAGGTGGCCCTGCGCCGCGACCCAGACCACACGACCGAAGAGCTCGGAACGGTTCACGTGTACACCGTGTTCGGCCGTGAGTCGGTCTTCGTCGATCCGGACACCGGGTGGATCGTCGGAGATCTCGCTGGTCTGAGAGACGCCGCGCGTTTGCCCGGACCGATTCCGACGCCTCACGAGAATGAGCACGGCGCGCCGGATCCGCGCGGGACTCCGTGAAGCGGGTGCTCCTCTGTTTGCTCGTCGTCGCGGGCTGCGGCGATGACGACGCGGCGGACGCGGGCGGTGACGTCGGCATGGATGCAGCGATCGACGTCGCCAGCGACGCATCCCGCGACACGGTCGAGGACATCACCCGCGACGCGAGTCCCGACGTAGACGCGAGCGATACGAGCAGCGACACCAACGCACGCATGGAGACGCTCGCGGAGATTGAGGCACGGCTCCTCGGGAGCGATCTGAGCGCGGCTCTTGCTGATGCGGCGTGCGCGGGGGACCTCCCGTTCATCCGCGATGGGCAAGCGCTGGTGATCTACCGCGGAGAGGGCGGCCGCGTCTCCGTCGCAGGAGATGGGAACGACTGGGACCCCGACTCCGCGCCGATGCGCGAAGCGCGAGAGGGCGTGTTCTTCGCGCGTGTGCCGTTTACGGCTGGCAAGTTCAAGGTCGTGGTCGACGGCGCGTTCTTGCCGCCCGAGAGCGCGCGTTTCGGGTTCGACGACTTTGGCGAGCATGGCTGGATGAGCGGGCCCGCTGATGTGCACTTCGCGCGATGCGACCTCGAGACGCGCTCCGGACGTCGCCGCGTACAGGTGCGGGTCCCGGCGACGAGGTCAGAGCGCGCCAGGGTCCTTCTGCTTCACGATGGGCAGAACGTCTTCGGAGACGACGCGCCGTTCGGTGGCTGGCGGGTCGAGGTCGCGCTGGCGGACGCGTTCGACGATGTCCTCGCGGTGGGCGTGTTCCCAAAGAGCCGCTTTGACGAGTACACGCATGTCCCCGACGCGCGCGGGGAAGTGCGCGCGGCGGGGGGCGCAGACGCGTACCTCGACGAGGTCTTTGATGAAGTGCTCCCCTTCGTGCGGAGCCGTTTCGGGGTTGGCGCGGAAGCGGCGCGCGTCGCGATGATGGGCAGCTCACTCGGAGGCCTCGTGACCGCATACGCTGCGATGGTGCGCGCGGAACATCTCGGATGCGCGATGGCGATGTCACCCTCGCTCGGCTGGGGAGCGTACAGCGGTGAGCCGACACGAGCGCTCGTGCATCAGGTGGAAGCGCCGCTCGAGGTCCCGATCTATCTCGACAGCGGCGGAGGCGGGACCTGTGTGGACGTCGATGGTGATGGCGTGATGGAAGACGCGGACGACAGCGACCTGTACTGCGTCACCAACCAGTTCCGGGACCGTCTTGACGCGGCGGGGCACACCTTCGGGGTTGACCTCTTTCACTGGCATGAGCCCGGCGCGGCCCACAACGAAGCCGCGTGGCGCGCTCGCGTCCCGCGCGCCCTCTCGTCCTGCGAGGCCGCCGGCTGGACTCGCTGACCATCGTCAAGACACACCCCGTCATCATCCCACCCCCCGGACCCCCAAAAGGTCCCCCGCCGGTGCCGTGGACGGAGCGGTGCCTCGCGTCGCGATGCGTCTCGCTCTCGTCCATCCAAGTCGTCGGCTGCGCTTGCCGACACCATCGCTATGAGCAACTCGCGTGCCGACGTCAGAAGACGAATGATCGCGCTCGCGCTTCGTCGAGATTGCCGGCGGCCGCCAGGCGCCCGCCGGCGGCCGCCACCAGGTCCGTGCGGGATGTGATTCAACGTGGGAAACTGGATCGTGCGTGCGGTCTTACTTCTCGTTCTCATTCTCTCCGCGTGCGCAGGCGACGACAGCGCGGACGCTTCGCGAGACGCCTCGCCTGAGCCAGACACCGGCGCTGACGTCGCCATCGACGTTCCGACGGACGCAGCGGATGCGACGGCCGACGCGCCCGACTCAGACGTAGACGCTGCCGACACGATGGACGTTGCTGACACAGGCGTAACCGACACGATGGTCGACGCGCCAGACGCGCTCATCGACGCAGACTTCGACACCGCCGATAGCGGCGGAGCGGAGACGCGCTACGTCATGACGTCAACGCGGGTCACCGATGAGCATCGCTTCGTCCCCGGCGCGATGTTCGGCGGCTGGGGTCCACATCTCGGTCACCTGATGCGAGTGGACGACGTGCTCTACTGGGTGGACGACGTGTGCGATCAGGACGTCGCGGGCGACTGCGATGTCCTTCGGAACCGTCGGGTCGGCGTCTTCCGGCGCCGCGGCGAGTCGTTCGAGCGCATCGCGACGGTCCCGCTCCCGAGCCAGATTCAGCAGAACACCGGGGCCTTCGCGGATGGCGAGGTGATCCGGATCTATGGCGTCAACGTGAGCGCAAATCGCGTCGAGGAGTGCACGGTTAACGTGCGAACCTTGGCGCAGGCCTGCGCGCCGATCCCGATCACCACGGGACCCAACGCGAACTACATCGGCGCGGCCCGCGCTCCGAGCGGAGCGCGGCTCGCGTGGTGGACCAATGTCGTCGATGGCGGCGGCGGGAGCTTCTCCTACGTCGTCGACTACGAAGGCGGATGGAACGGTCCGCGTCGCGGTCCCATCGGTGGCTTCAACGATTGCGCCTACGCCCACGCCGTCTTCCCGCCAGGCACGGGCTTTCATTTCTTCTGTCAAGTCGTCTCGGGCCGCGCTCCAGATTGGACGTTCGCGACGCTCCTTGGCGACGCCGACCTCTCGACCTCATCCCCCGCGACGTGGACCTCCGCGCTCGCGCCGGTTGCAGGCGACGCGGTGACCTCGACGAACGATTTCTTCGTCGACGCCTCTGAGGGCCTCCATCTTCTCGCGCGGACTTCGGGCGGCGCCGCGGCGTACTTCTATCGCGCCGCCGGCGGGGCGAGCTTCGGCGCGGCACGGCACGTTTTCCCGTCGACCTTTCGCGCCCGCTTCTTACCCACCAGGGACGCGCTCGGGGTCCTCACCGGCCCGTCCACCGGCGGGGTTGAGCTACGCGTCGCGACCGCCGACGGTCCGCTTCCGCTCGATGAGCTCCCCGTGTTTCGTTTCCCGCTTCCCGCGACTGGACGTGTCAACGGTATCTACCCGGTCGCTCCGGTGTACCAGACCGATCCGCTCGTGCACCTCGAGGCGGTCGTGGTCGGACAAGAGAACGAGAACGTCGTGACCCACCTCCTCTTCGAACAAGAGTAGGGCCTGCTAGATGTTCGCTTCGGCGAGGCGCTCTTCGTCGGTCATCTCTTGACCCGGGAAGAGCGGCTCCCACACCGGTGAGCGGTCGTCTTCTTCACCGCCGCGAAGGATCTCGCGAGACGCGATGTAGTGGCCAACGTGTCGCGCGGTGAGCGCCAGGCAGAGCCCGGCGACGACGTCGATGCCCCAGTGCCAGCGGAGGAACATCGTCGCGATCATCATGTTGAACGCGAAGAACCCGATGATGGGCCAGGTGTACTTGAAGGCCTTGGTCTTGCGGTTCCCGAAAGCGTGCAGCGCGTAGAAGCAAGGGTAGGCGGTGTGGAGGCTTGGGAAGATGTCGAGCTGCGCACCCGCGCTGTGAACCGTGGCCTGGACGAGACCCCAGAAGAACCCACCGTTGATCTCTTCTGCGAACTCGAGCGTCGCGAAGGGGCCGATGCCGGGGACGAGCGTGTACAAGGTGTGGCCGCAAGCGCAGACCACCATCGCGCCAAACATGAGCTCGCCCAGTCGTCGACCGCGGTCGAAGAAGAGGGCGGGGATCAGCATGATCGCCATGAGGTAGAAGTAGCTGTAGTAGAAGAACGCGAACCACTCGACGACGCCGCGCGTGTTGAACTGCGCGAAGAAGACGGAAGGCGTGAAGCCGAAGAGCGCGAGGTCGATCTGGTGCAGCGGCTCGTCCACCAGCACAGGGTCGAGCCCTGGCAAAAGGAACATGCCGCAGAAATACGAGATCACGATGGGCGGGAAGATCCCGAGCCGATAGATGATCGCGCGCAGACGTCCCGGTTTGAGGATTTGACCTCGGACGAGCAGGATCGTGAGCGCCGAGACCGTAAAGAGCAGAAGCGAGAAGGGCCGCGCGACCGCGATGTCGTCGTTCATCTTCGCGGTGAATGCACGGAAGAGCTCATAGCCCAAGAAGATGAGAACGACGTAGTCCTGGACCGCCATGTTCTGCTTCGCCACGCTGGCGGCAGTACGGATGTTGAGTGTCGTGGAGCGGGACATAAGACGCTGGCCGATCGGCCGGAAGGTAAGCTACCGGCGGTCATTTCCAGGCGCAAGTAGACGTTTCCCCCGGGCGTATCGAGCGCGATGCACTCCCAATGCGAGGATTCCAAGCAGTACGGCCCACCAGAGCGTCGCGAGCCGGCAGAGAATCGTCATCCCAGTCGCCGCAGCAGCCTCCACGCCAAAGGTCGTCAGCGCGCCCGTCATGCCCGCCTCTGTGACGCCAAGACCGCCTGGGAGCATCGCGACCGCCCCAACGATAGTCGGGGCTGAGTACGCAAAGGTCGCCTGGAGCAGATCGAGAGACTGCCGAAAGCCGTCCGCGAGGACCCACAGAGACACGCACTCAAAGAACCACGAGGCGACCGCGAGCGAGCCAGCCACGGCGACGGCCCGGGGGCCGATCAGGGCGCGCAGTGAGGTGTGCGCTTCGCGGAGCTTGGGCACGAAGCGCGCGCTCAAGGGCACACGTTCAAGCGCGGCGAAGATCTTCTCGACGAGAGCCGGCCACATCAGCGCGAGCCATCCCGTCATGACCAACGCGAACCCCGCGATCGCGATCGGCAGGCCGCGCTCGAACACCAGGCAACCAAGCGCGGTCAGGAGCACGAGCGCGAAGAGGTCGGTGAGCCGCTCCGCGATGACGATGGGCGCGGTTCGCGCGATCGGGATGTCGCGTGACTCCTTCAGCAGAACCGACTTGAAGACCTCGCCCACCTTGCCGGGCGTGATGCTCATAACGAAGCCGGCCAAGAACACCATGAGGCTCTCCCCGCGGGGCACCGAGAGCTCGAGTCGCGTGAGGTAGTACTCCCATCGCGCAAAGCGAAGCGCGTAGTTCGCGGTCGCGAGGATCAACGCCAGTCCGAAGCTTGACCACTGAAAGCGCGAGAGCTCGTCACCGAGCGCGTTCACGTCTCCATAAAACGAGAGCGCGGCGAACACGACCACGCCAAAGACCGTCGCACCGATCAGCTTCTTGGTGAGCGAAGATCCGCGAGCGTCTGACGTGACCGCGCGGTCCGCGTCGAGCGGGTCAGAGGCCACGCTACTTTTGCTCGCGCGCTCTCGCCGTGCGCGGACGAGCGCGTCTGCCGAGCAGGGCGAGCGCGAGGAGGACCACGCAGCCTCCAACGACGTAGACGACCCAAGGCGCGACGGAGATGCGCCCACGTCGCATCGGTTCGTCAGGACGGGTCTCGCGGAAGCGTTCGCCTGACTGCGGATCGATCTGGATCGCGGCTGGGGTCTCTTCCGCGGGCGCGGCTTCTGCTCCCTCTTCCGCTGGAGCCTCCGTCACGGTTTCGGTCTGCGCGTAGCCTACAGAACCGTAGCCCACAGAACCGTTCGAGATCGCCGAGAGCACCGTCGAGAGCACCAACACGTGGAAGAGCCGCATCGCGAAGGAGGTTGCCATGCGCGCGCGCGTTGTAAAGCGCGACGGACCAAGAAGCGCGAACGAGAACGGGCCGCTCGACGAATCGAGCGGCCCGTTCAAAGTGAGTTCAGCCGAAGCTGAACGGTTGCGCGATCACTCGCAGAGCGACCGGTCTCCGGGCACGCGGACGACGACCGTACGCGAGTCGGCCTCAACGACGTCGTCGCCGACGACGATCACGCGGAGGTTGAAGAGCTGGTCTTCACACATCGCGGGCACGAAGCCATCGTTGCGCGCGACGATCTGGAAGGTCACGAGGCAGCCAGGGTTGACGCTCGTGAAGCTGTCGAAGGTGCCGTCGGTGCCGGGCACGGGCGGGGAGCCCGCGAGACGGTCGGCGACGGTGGGCGCGGGCATACAGGTCGCCGGATCGGCGCTGACCGGGATGCCGCGGATGAAGAAGCGGGACTCGTCGATCGGAGTGTCCGCGTCGTCGCGCGCTTCGGTGTGGAGCGTGGCGAAGGAGACGAAGCTCGTGAGATCTTCGATCGCGTCGCCGATGCTGTCCGAGAGGCCGCTGCCGCTGCTGCTGATCGAGTAGACAAGCGGGCAGAGCGCGGTCGCGGGGAGCGGTCCGGCGCCGTCGGGGTCGACCATATCGGGCGCGCGAAGACCGCCCGAGGGGCCGGTCGAGCACATGCCGCGGGTCGGCTCGATGTAGGAGTTGGTCTGGACCGAGAACGCCGAGAGCTCGGTGCGCTGGTCGCTGCCCGAGGTGCCCTCCGACACGATGCCCAAGACCTTGGCGCCGATGTCGTTCAGCGCGGTGAGCGTCTGCGCGCGGGTCTTCGGCATCTGGTCCATGGCGGAGCCGAAGTCCGTCGCGCGGTACGCGTCGCAGCTGTCGGTCGCGCGGTCGCCGCACCAGGTGAGCGGGTCCGCGGCATCTACGGTGGTGTCCATCCAGTTGCGGTGGAACGTGATGTCCGTCGCCATGATGACGATCGGGAGCGCGTCGTCGCGGAAGCCGGCGCCGCCGATGCGACCATGTCCGGCGCTGGCGTCGAAGCCGGTGTCGCCGTCGAACGCGGGCGTCCAGGTGGCCCCGGTGCGGGAGCGGAAGCCGTCGCCCGTCGCGACCTGGTAGAGCGACTCGATCTGGCTCTCGGGGCCATCCGCGCCGCGGTGAAGCGGCATGTCGAGCGCGTTCACGCCGGCGCGGACATCGGCGTCCGTCGTCGTGATGCGCTGCTCAAGGGTGAAGGGAAGGTCAGGGGCGCTTCCGTAGCTCGAGACCGGGAAGTCATCGACGCGACCGACGCCAAACGCGGTGTCGGGGATGGTTCCGCGAATCGACGTGATCAACGAGGTGAGCGATGCCTGGAGGTTGTTAATCTCGCCGCCCATGGAGCCCGTCGTGTCGACCAGGAAGAAGACGTCGGCCTTCTGAATGGTCGGCTCGAAGGTGAGCTCATCGGTTCGCGCCATGCCCATCGGGGGAAGGTCGAAGAAGAAGCCGCCACCGCCGGTGACCGTGTCGTCGCCGTCGAGCGGATCCGAACCACCCTCGACCTCAACGCCGTCGGGCTCGCCGTCGTCGTCGCTGTCGCTGTCGGTCGGGTCGGTCATCAACGTGACCTCTTCCGCGTCGGTCAAGCCGTCGTTGTCGCTGTCGGTGTCCTGGAAGTCAGGGGTGCCGTCACCGTCGCTGTCGACCGGCGGCGTGCCGGGGGAGTCATCGCCCGCTTCGTCGGCATCGGAGATTCCGTCGCCATCGCTGTCCGCGTCCATGAAGTCCGGCGTGCCGTCGGCGTCGGTGTCGCGCGGGATGTCCGACTGCTCGTCGAAGTCGCTGATGGTGTCGCCGTCGGTGTCGACGGTCGGGCGCGTGCCGCAGGTGCCATCGAAACACGCGAAGCCGACCTCGCACATGATGCCGCAGCCACCGCAGTGGTTGACGTTGCTGTTCGTGTCGACACAGGCGCCGTCACAGTTGGTCGTGCCGCCCGAGCAGGTCACGCCACAGGCGCCGTCGTTGCAGACCTCGCCGTCGGCGCAGGCCACGCCACAACCACCGCAGTTGTTCGGGTCGAACGCGGTCGAGACGCACATCCCGCCGCAGTCCTCGGTGCCAGCGCCACACGCGGTCGCGCACGAGCCCTCGTTGCAGAGCTGACCTTCAGAGCACGCGATGCCGCAGCCGCCACAGTTCATGGGGTCGACGCGGGTCGCGGTGCAGATGCCGCCACAATCGGTCGTGCCGGGACCACATCCGGTCGCGGAGCAAGCCCCCGCCGAGCAGACCTCACCCGCTGCGCAGGCGTTTCCGCAGGCGCCGCAGTTGGCGGGATCGTTGTTGGTGACGACGCACGTGCCGCCGCAGTCCGTCTGGCCGCTCGGACACTCTCCGCCGCCGCCCATCGTGCACGTGCCCATGTCGCAGGACTCGCCCGCCGCGCAGGCGTTTCCGCAGGCGCCACAGTTCGCGGGATCAAACCGCGTGTCGGCGCAAGCGCCATCGCACTCGGTGAGCGCTCCGCACATCAATCCGCCGCCGGTATCGCCGCCACCGCCGGTGTCGACGCCGACGCTCGTGTCGGTGGTGCCAGTGTCATCATCACCGCAGCCAAACGCGAACACCACAAGCGCAAGTGACAGCCCAAGCCATCTCGATCTTCCCATTTGTTCCATCTCTCTTCTAAGTCAGCACGCGCACCGCGATGTGCGGAGCCCCAACGTGCTGGGTCTACGTTAGAGAGACCTACGTCTGCGCGCGTCCCACGTTCCCGTGACATGGCGCTTTTTCTGTGACCTTCCTCAAACGCGGGAGGAGGTTCTGTCGAGAGCGGATCCTCAGGCTTCTTCGAGTCGGCGCTCTTTGGCTTCGACCGCTTCAACGAACAACTTCATGTACTCACCTGCACTGGTGAGCGCGAAGAAAAGGCTAACGTAGAGGAACACCAAGCCCACTTGGCCAAGGTCCGCCCAGACCTTAAAAAAGTAGAAGTCGATCAAGTACCGGTGATGCACGATGAGCATCAAAATCGCGACCATCTGCAGCGCGGTCTTGTCTTTGCCACCGCGTCCGGCGGCCATCACGACGCCTTCGCTCATCGCGATCGTTCGGAGCGCAGTGATCGAGATCTCGCGGCCGATCATGATGATCACCGCGGCCACCCCGAGCAGCGGGAGCCGGCCGAGATAGCAAATGAAGACCAGCGTCGCCATGACGAGGAGCTTGTCCGCGAGCGGGTCTAGGAACTTCCCAAGGATACTCTCGAGGCCCCAGCGACGCGCGAGCCAACCATCGAGAAAGTCGGTGACGGCGCTGACGATGTAGACGATCGCGGCCCAGAAGTTCGCGCGCGGCGTTCCATCCGCCACCAGCCACAACACCACTGGGATCAGCCCGATCCGAACGAAGGTCAGCAGGTTCGGAATGTTGAGCGCATCTTCACGAATGCTCTTCCGCTTCGCTTGCTTGGGCGCCTTCTCGGTCACGAGTGCTTGTACTCGATCGTGCGCTGCGACGACAGCACCAGTTAGGGCGAGAGGCGGTTGAGCATCCGCGGGAAGGGGATGGTCTCGCGGACGTGCTTGATGCCGCACATCCACGCGACCGTTCGCTCGACCCCGAGGCCGAAGCCAGCGTGCGGGAAGGCGCCGTACTTGCGGACATCGCGGTACCAGCTGAAGGCGTCCATGGGGAGCTCGTGCTCCTTGATCGCGGCCTCGAGGACGTCGAGATCATACTCACGCTCGCCGCCGCCGATGACCTCGCCGTACCCCTCCGGCGCGATCACGTCAACGCAGAGCGCGCGCGAGGGATCCTCGGGGTCGCGCTTGAAGTAGAAGGCCTTCAGCGACATCGGGTAGTGCGTGATCATCACGGGCTTGTCGAAGTGGTTCGCGATAATCGTCTCGTCTTCGCCGCCGAAGTCGTCACCAAACGTGAAGTCTTTGCCGGAGTCGCGCAGGACCTGAACCGCTTCTTCGTAACGGATCCGCGGGAAGGGCTTCTGGATGGACTCCAGCTTGCTGATGTCGCGCTCAAGCGTCGCGAGCTCTTGCCGTCGGTTCGCGAGCACGCGCTGGACGATGTGACAGATGAAGTCCTCGGCGAGGTCGAGGTCGCCGGCGAGATCCATGAACGCGACCTCCGGTTCGACCATCCAGAACTCGGCCAAGTGACGTCGCGTCTTGCTCTTCTCTGCGCGGAAGGTGGGACCGAAGCAGTACGCCTTGCCAAAGGCCGCGGCGGCCGCCTCCATGTAGAGCTGCCCGCTCTGCGTCAGGTACGCGGTGTCGCCGTGGTACTCGGTCTCGAAGAGCGTCGAGGTGCCTTCGCAGGCGTTCGGCGTGAAGATCGGCGCGTCCACCAAGGTGAAGCCACGGTCGTCGAAGTAGTCGCGGATCGCGGAGACGATCTCGGCACGGATGCGCAGAATCGCGTTTTGCCTTTTGCTGCGCAGCCACAGATGCCGGTGGTCCATCAAGAACTCGACGCCGTGGTCCTTGGGCGTGATCGGGTAGTCCGCCGCGTGCCCGACAACGGTCAGCGAGGTCGCCGCGATTTCGAACACGCCCTCGCGCTTGGGGTGCGCTTTGACCTCGCCGTCAACGATCATCGAGCTCTCTTGCCCGAGCGTCTTGGCGGTCTCGAACATCGCCTCGTCGTCTGCCTTCTTCACGATGGCCTGAACGATCCCGGTCCCGTCGCGGACCTCGAGGAACTGCATCTTCTTGCTCCCGCGAGAATTGTAGAGCCAGCCCTTGAGCGTGACGGTCTCCCCAACGTGTTTCGCGAGATCTTCGATGTAGACGTGCATGACCGGGGTCTACCGCAGCTTCGTGAACTGTTCAAAAGGGATGTTGAACAGAAAGGGCGCTTTGCTGCTATGCCGCGTCCATGGAGCTTCATCATCACCTCGCCCGCGCGGTCGTTGAACTGGATCCGGGAGACCGGCTGGATGAGGTGATCGCGGAGGCCTGCGAAGAAGTCGAAGGCATGCTCATCGATGTCGACGTCACGGGCGTGGTCTCGTCCGCGATTTTGGAGGACGGCGGAGAGCCTCGCGACATCAAAAACGCGGTCCTGGTTTTCTTGCGCGGGACGGAGGAGCGGGTCGGCTTGGTCGCGACGAAGGGCACGCTCATGGGCGGAACGCTTCGTCGCGTGGTCATGTCCAGTGGTCGCGCGACGCTGACGTTTTCGGCGAAGCTCGAAGGCGCGCCGATGCCGGCGAGCCCAGAGACTCCGGCGCGCGAAGCGGAGGCCGCGGAAGAACCGAAGGCCGTGACCGGGTGGGGCGCGGCGATCAGCGCATCGGCGGAGGTTCAGAAGCGGGAGAAGCGCAGCTTCCAGCCGGCTGAGCGCCGTAAGAAGAGAGAGAAGATCGGTCCAACGACGCCAGGGGCGCCCCTCGCGAAGGTGGATGACGACGACGAGGATCACTGGCCGTCGGTCCACGACTACATCGATCACAAGAGCTTTGGACTGTGCCGCGTCGAGAAGCTCGACGACGAGGGGAACGCTTGGTTGAAGTCCGCCAGCGGCGGACGCCGACGGCGCATCAAGCTCGACGTGATGCAGGTGCTCGCGCCGATCCGGCACGCGGACGGGAAGAAGGTGTTCCCGGTCGTGCCGCGTAAGAAACGCTAAGCCGCGTTCGCGCTCACGCTCTAACGCGGGGCCGGCGAACCCTTCCGGATCTCGTCGCTCACGTGCTCCTTCCAGCGCGCGAGCAGAGCCTGTCGACGTTCCGGCACGCGGTCGTTCGACTTCGTCACCGCGAGCATGCGATCCGTTCGGAACGCGCGAAACCCTTCACGCAGTTCACACCACGCGACCAAGGAACGGCCACCGTCGAAGAAGCCGATGGAGATGGGCCATACGGAGCGAGAGGTCAGGTCACCCTTGGCGTCGCGGTACGAGAGCCACACTTTGTGTTCGCGCCGGAGCGCTTCCCGGAGCGGCGTAAGGTCGATGCTGTCTTCGACCGGGGGGCTGAATCGAGGGGCGAAGAGCGGCGCGTGTTCCAGCTCTTCGCGTCTGTCTCTGGGGAGCGCCTCACGGATCTTGGCGATGGCGTCTTCCGCGTCTTTCGTTGTTTGAGCATCCGCCCGCGACGCCACCAAACGCGCGCCCAGCATCAGCGCTTCGAGCTCCGCCGGAGTGAACATGAGCGGAGGGAGATCGTAGTCCCGCGAGAGCTGGTAGCCGACCCCAGCCTCACCGCGAATCGGGATGCCGGTGCTCTGGAGCGAGACCACGTCGCGGTAAACGGTTCGAACCGACACCTCGAAGCGCTCGCTCAGTTGCGCGGCGGTGACCGGCCTTCGGGCGCGCCGAAGCAGGGTCACGATTTCGAGGAGACGTTGGGCGCGCATGGATTTGAACCTTGAAAATCGTGCGACATGACGCGCCGCAGATGACGCAACGCGACTTGGGGACCTCCTGCGAGCATGAAGCAAGAACGGCCGCAGGGACGGCGCGAAGTGATCACGCCGCAGAGCGAAGCGAACGGTGGGTGAAGCGCCGCAGGCGCGAGGGTTTGAGACTCAGACCCCAAAAAGTGGAAGGACATACTGCTGACAGAAGATGTCAGTAGTGTGTCACTAGCGTCGGGGCATGACAAAGACATCGCCGCCAACGCTTCTCCAATACGACTCGGCGTTGGGTCTCCGCAGCGCGAGCCCCTTCTGCACGAAGGTCGAGGTCCTGCTCGTCATGACGGGCCATGACTACGAGACGGAGACGCTCGACAACCCAATGAAGATGCCGAAGAAGAAGCTCCCCGCGCTTCGTCACAACGGTCAGCTGATCGCCGATTCGGAGTTCATCAAGCGGCACCTCGAGCGGGCGTTTAATGTCGATTTTGACGAAGGCGTCGCGCCCGAACAGCGCGCGATCGGGACCGCCTACAAGAAGCTCTGCGAAGAGCATCTGTACTGGATCATCGCGTACTCGCGTTGGGTCGAGCCTCACAACTGGCCGCTCCTTCGCGAAGCGTACTTCAAGACGATGCCGGCGATGATTCGGCGTCCCTTCGCGGCGATGATCAAGAAGGACTTCATGAAGAGCCTCTGGATGCAGGGGCTCGGTCGTCACAGTCGCGAGGAGCTCTACGCCTTGGGCGCGGAGGACCTCGCGTCGCTCGCGAGCTTCCTCGGAGACAAGCCGTTCTTCCTCGGGGACACCGTGAGCAGCGCAGACGCGACGGTCTTTACCTCGCTCTCGAGCGTCCTCGACTGCACGTTGGAGAGCCCGCTCAAAGAAGAGGCGCAGAAGCACGCGAACCTCTGCGACTACACCGCGCGGATGAACACGCACTTCTTCGGGCAAGCTCACGCGGCCGCCGCGTAGACTCGGCGCATGAGCAAGAAGACGGTGACGAAGACAGAACTTGCAGACGGACTCGTTCGGGACGGGCGCATCGTGCGCTGCTGGTGGGGCGCGTCGCACGCCGACTACGCCGACTACCATGACAACGAGTGGGGCGTTCCGGTGGACGACGACCATCGCCTCTTTGAGAAGCTCTGTCTTGAAGGTTTTCAGTCGGGGCTCAGCTGGCTCACGATTTTGCGTAAGCGCGAGAACTTCCGAAACGCCTTCGCCGACTTTGACTTCGAAAAGGTCGCGCGCTTCAACAAACGCTCGGTCGAACGACTGCTCAAGGACGCGGGCATCGTGCGGCACCGCGGCAAGATCGAGTCGACCATCAACAACGCCAAGCGCGCCAAGGAGATGGTCAGGGACGAAGGCTCACTCGCGGCGTTCTTCTGGCGTTACGAGCCAGCGAAGAAGAACCGACCCAAGAAGCTCGACAAGGCGACGCTCTACGCGCTCTCCAAAACCGACGAGTCGATCGCGCTCTCCAAAGAGCTCAAGAAGCGCGGCTGGTCGTTCGTCGGTCCGACCACCGCCTACGCCTTCATGCAAGCGATGGGGATGGTGAACGATCACTTGGCGGGGTGTTCGTCGCGCAAGAACGTCGAGCAGGCGCGCAAAGCGTTCGTGCGCCCAAGCTGAGCGGTTTCTTTGGGTGGGCGCCTTTGGCGGGTCGTCTTGGGTCTTGAGTCGCTGGCTGACGGTTGTTGAAAGCGAAAGCGGAGCGCTTTGCTTCCGGAGCGACGAAGACTTCAAACGAATCGCGTCGCGGCTTCCCGAATCGCGGTCTCCACGATGGGCGCATGAGCTGGCTCTTGAACAAAGAGCGGGACGACGCTCTCGGCGAGCAGGAGGTCAAGGCGCCGCGGGTCGTCGGGGAGCGGTTGAACCGCGAACTCGTCGTGTCGACAGCTCACCTCGCGGTTCGACCAGAAGGTGGATCGCCTCGTCTGCAAGGTGACGCCGTCGGCACCGAACGTGAGCACATGCTCAAGCTCAAGTGGTTGCAGCAGGACGTAACCGAAGAAGAGCGCGATGAGCCCGAAGAGGGCCGCGAAGCACCAGAACGCAACGGCGAGGAGGTCGCCGACGGCCGACGCGATCACGCCGAAGAGAACGGAGCCCGACTCAAAGAACGCCGCCATGATGGCTACGGTCGGCCACGGGTTTTCGCTTTGCTTGGCGGTGAACGCGATCACGCGTAGGGCGCGTGAACGATAGCCATCCGCGATGTGCTCCGATCGCGAGATGCCCGTCACGATCTCCGTCAAAGTCTCACTCAAATCTCAGTCGCGCGGGTCGCCGTTTGCGCTTCAGTTCGCGACCCAGCGCCCCTATGTGCTCGGCACCGTACTGAAATGAATTTATGACATTCATCGCTGACCGCAAGGAAGGAGAAGCGTGTGATCATCTCGAAGCTGGAGGGTCAGTTTTTCTGAGCGAACTCGAATGGAAGAACGACCTCGGTGGCGCGCCTGCCGTCTGGGCGCGGGAAGGTCCAGCTCCGCACATTCGCGGCAATGCACTCGTTGATTCCCAGCGCGAGAGTGCTCTCGATGACCTCTCCGCGCGTGACCGCGCCATCGACGCCGATGTTGATGCGGATCACTCCCCGGCCTTCCGCGGATCCGTTACCGCCGCAGCGTTCGAGCTCCCGTCCGCGACGCCTCGTGACCCAGCGAACGACCTCTGGGGCGAGGCCGCCTTCGATCGTGGGCGGCTCGAAGGTAACGACCTCGGGAGCTCTGGGCCGGGCCGACCACGTCTCGAGCCGGTCACCGACAAGCAGGCATCGTCGTGAATGGACCAGTGCGAGCGCTTCGAAGAGTCGCTCGGCGGAGATGTCGTCGTCGAAGATGATCGCGATCGATTGACCGGGGGCGACAGGGACCGAGATCTCTCCTTCGCGCGATATACGAAGCGTCGCGCCCGGCTCCCTGTCGCACCAACCCACGAAGACTTTGATCCACGAGTTTTGGACCACTGCCCCGGTCGCCCACGACGGGGTGAACCCTCGCGGCGCGTTGGCTCCGCCCAGCGCGAGGATGACCCCAAGCTCGCCGGGGGGAGGCAGCGGGATCACGCGTAGCGCTTCGCGAAGGTCGGAACCGCGCACGTCGCGCCCGATCATGATCGCGCGATCGCCCGCGAGCAGGGCCTCGCGCAGCGGCTCGAGGTCGGAGACCAATATTGGAAAGCGACGAAGGAGCGCTGAGCGGAGCGAACATGGGTGGGAGGCTCCAAATCATTTACTCGCTCTGTCAGGAGGCGAGACGGCGCCAGGTACCCAGTGGGCAAGGTCTCGCCGTCCTCAATCCGGCCGATCGACGCATCACCATCGTCGAAGCGGCGACCACGAAGTCCGCGGGGGCCCAGTCAGGCTCGCGGTCGTGACGGGCGAGCGCGTCGAACATGCCGCGTCGGGTATCGATATCTGCCGCGAGACATCCGATCCCGAGCGCCACGCAGATCCCGCCCAGAACCAGCGAAGAGGCTCTCCCCTCTCGCTTCCGCCACGTCATCACCGTCGCGATCACGACGAGGAAGAGCACGAGGCCGAGGACCATGTACTCACCCGAGACCGCAGACTTGTGCTCCGCGAGTCTCGAGAGGTACCAAGCCCAGCGTGACTGCAGGTCGAGCGCCTGTACCGCGCTGGAAGCGGTCTCAAGGGTGTGGCCGAGGTGGTAAGACGCATACGCCGATATCGCCACGGCCACCGCGGTGAGCAGGAAGATCACGGCCGTGAAGAAACGCTCAAGTCCGGAGCGTTTTTTGTCACTCGCGGCCGCGAGGACCAGCCCTGAAGTGAATGCGAGCAAGAGCGTCGCGCTGCACCCGAGCCCGATCGCGTGTGCGCGGAACACGTCGCCGATCGCATGAGTCGTCAGCGACTGGTTCGCGTGTGGAGTGCCGTCCACGGACAGGCGCAAGATCTTTGCGAGCAGATGTCGCGCTCGCATGACCGTCACGCAAAAGGGCGCGAGCGCGAAGACGAACGCCGCGAAGGATGGAACCGTGATCGCGCGCGCCTCCGCGCCGACGATGAACGCGATCCCGAGCAGCCCAACGGCGCACGCGGTCGGCAGCTCCCACGGTTCCCCCATCAGCGCGTCCATGCCGAAGTAGGTCGCGAAGAAGAAGCCGACGAAGGCGATACCGAAAACGAAGAGCAGAGCAACGACGGATCGCATAGCGGCCTTTCCGCGAGAGTCGTTCGCGTACGTGTACTCGCGGCCTGCTATCCACCCAAGCGCACGCGCGGATCCAAGTACGCCACCGCGATGTCCGCCAGCAGGTTCCCGATCTGCACCGTGATCGAGAAGATCAACACCACCGCGAGCACCGTCGGCGCGTCGAGGTTGTGGATCGACTCAATCGCAAGGCTGCCCATGCCCGGCCACGCGAAGATGTTCTCCGTGATGATCGCACCGGACACCAAGATGGCCATGGACAGGCCCATCAGCGTCACAATAGGCAAGAGCGCGTTGCGGACGCCGTGTTTGACGACCACCTGGAAGTGGCTGAGGCCCTTCGCCTTCGCGGTGCGGATGTAGTCGCTCCGGAGCGTCTCGATCATCTCGCTGCGCATGATGCGCGCGTAGGTCGCGGCGCCCACGATGGCCAAGGTGAAGGCGGGCAAGAGCGCGTGATAGACGTGGTCCCAGAAGTCGACGCCGTAGCCTCCGACGGGGAACCAGCCGTAGAGGAACGCGAACACGAGCAGGAAGATGGGCCCGGTCACGAAGGTGGGCAGGCTGATGCCCAAAAACGCCGATGCCATGAAGCCCGTGTCGAACCACGAGTTCTTTTTGGTCGCCGCCAAAATCCCGAAGAGCAGCCCCAAGATGATCTCGATGGTGAGCGCGATGCCTGAGAGCAGGAGCGTCCGCGGCAAGCGCTGCCAAACGACGCGCGCGACCGGCTCCTTGTGCCCATACGACTCGCCAAAGTCGCCTTGCAAGAGCCCGCAATGCTCCCGCTTGCTCTCGTCCTCGTTCCACTTCGGCGACGCCTCGCGGACGCAAGGCGTGACGCCGAGGTAGCTCAGGTACTGCACCGTGAGCGATTCGTGGAGCCCTTGCTTGCGGCGGAAGTCCTCAAGCTGCTCCGGACCGGCGCGGGGCAGGGTGGCCTGCGCAGGATCGCCGAAGCCGAACATCAAAACGAAGACGCCCGTGATGACCGCGGCGACCACGAAGAGCGCCCAGAAGATCCGCTTGAGGACGTACTGGGTCATTTGCGAATCCATGTCATCGCGCGGTACCTCGCGCAGCGCCTCGGGCGGAGCGACCGGCCAAGGAACGAACGCCTCCGAACGGTGCCCACGCCGGAACCGCGTTCGGGAAACGCGTTCCCAGAAAGCGCGCGTCCGCGCGACGCCGCGGAAGGTCAAGCCAGACGTCGCGATAGTCCTCCGACCAAATCGGGTGCGGCCGGTAGTTCTTCACGTACGGCTGCCAGACCTCCATGGTCATCGGGTAGTAGGTGAACGCCCAGGGTGCGTCGTGGGCGATGATGTTGTTGGCCTGGCGGTAAAGCGAGAGTCGTCGTTCGCGATCCACTTCCGCGCGCCCTTCGTCGAGCAGCCGGTCGACCTCCGGGTTGCGGTAGAACGCGCGGTTCTCGGAGTTCTCGGGGTGGATGCTCCGCGAGTGAAACAAGATGTCGATGAAGTTGCTCGGGTCCGGGAAGTCCATGTTCCAACCCGTGAAGAACGCCTGCACCTGACGCGGCTTTCCGGTCTCGGCGAGGTAAGTCGCGAACGACACCTGACGCACGCGAATGTTGAGCCCGATCTTCTCCATGTCTTGCTGAAAGAGCTCGCCGTAGATCCGGCCGACGTCGCCCTCGGTCACCCAGGTGACGATCTCTTCATCGAGTCCGTCGGGATGTCCCGCCAAGCGCATCTCTTCACGCGCGAGCTCAAGATCGTAGCGCTGCGCGTGCTCAAGGTTCTCGTCGTAGCCCGCCAGCTGCGGCGGCAAGATCTGTGTCGCGGCCGCGAGCCTTCCTGAACGCGCGCGTGACCAGCCTGCGCGATCGATCGCGTGCGCGACGGCGCGCCGAATGTGCACGTTGTCGAAGGGGGCGATCTCGCAGTTCATGCCGATGCCGAAGGTCGAGACGCGCGGGTACTCTAGCCGGTAGGGCGCCCACTTCTCGGATTGCTTGAAGAGCAGGAAGTCGGCGGTGTTCTGTCGGTGAATGGAGTCCAGCCCGCCGTTCTGAAAACGCAGCGCCGCGACCCCGCGCGAGAGGTTCTCTTGAAAGATCATCCGGTCGGGGTTCGCGCGGTTCGAATCGCGGTAGCGACGGTTGCGCGTGAACGAGATCTGAACGCCGCGCTCCCACTCCTCGAACACGAACGGACCCGTGCCGACCGGGTGGTACTTCACCTCGTCGCCCCAGTGCTCGTAGTTCTCCTTTGGAACGGGGTACGCGAAGGTCATCGCCATCGCGTTGAGGAAGGTTTGGTCCGCTTCCATCAGGTCGAACGCGATGGTGTGCGTGTCGATGACGCGAATGCCGGTGACGTTTGCGGCTTCGCCGCGGTGGTACGCCTCGGCGCCGACGATGCTCTTGAAGAACGGATAGCCCGGTGAGCCGACGTCTTTGCTGAGGAGACGATGCATGGACCAGTTCACGTCTTCCGCGACGATGGGTCGGCCTTCCGGGAGGCCCGGCATTGGGTGAAAGCGAACATCGTCGCGCAGCCGAAACTGGAACGTCTTGCCCTCGTTGCTCACGGTCGGCATCGCTACGGCGATGCTCGGGATCATCTGCGCGTCATGGTCGTAGTCGAGCAAGCCATCGAAGACGAGGCGCACGGCCATGCCGCTGAGCTCGTCGTACGCGATGTGGGGCTCGAGCGTGCGCACGTTGGACTCGTGGTGGAAGACGAAGGTGCCGCCCGAGCGCGGCGTGCTGTTGCCGGCTTCTTGGTAGCGAGGACCGTCGGGTCGCTTGGGACAGCCCGTGATGGTGAGCGCGACGCAAGTGATCGAAACCAGTGAGGCGATGCCCACAATCGCCAGTCGCGTGTTCCGACGGGGGCTAGTCCTTGGGATCGAACGCATCGCGCAGCCCTTCTCCCATGAGGTTGAACCCGAAGACGGTCATCACGATGAGGACCGCGGGGAAGACCATGAGCCGGTTGGCCGAGCCCATCATCTCTTGTCCCTCGCGGAGCATCGAGCCCCAGCTGGCGTTGGGCGGCTGTACCCCGAGACCGAGGTAGCTCATCGCGGACTCGACGATGATCATCTGGGCGACCAGCGTCGTCCCGATCACGATGGCCGGGCCGAGCACGTTCGGGAGCACATGACGTAGGAGCACACGCGCTTCGCTCATGCCGAGCGCCCGCGCGGCTTGCACATACTCCAGCTCGCGGACCTGAAGCGTCTTGCTTCGGGTCACGCGGGCGAGGGTGGTCCACGAGAGGAAACCCAATAGGACAAAGAGCGCCCATAGCGCGGGTGTGTCCACGACCCGTTGGATCGTGATCGCGATCAACAAAAAGGGGATCGAGAGAACAACGTCGACGAGCCGCATCACCGCGAAGTCGTACGCGCCTCCGAAGTAGCCAGAGCTCACTCCAACGAAGAGCCCGAGGAAGACCGCGATGGCGGTCGCGAAGTAGGCGACCTGCATCGAGACGCGGCCACCGTGAAGCAAGCGGCTGAGCTCATCGCGGCCGACCGTGTCGCCTCCCAGCAAGTGACCTTCGGCGGGCTCGCCTTCCGCGCGGTCCCAGGTCGGGCCGAGGGGAGTGCCGTCATCGCGAAGCAGGACGTCGCGGCTTTGTTCGTTGGGATCGTGGGGCGCGACGAGCGGGCCAAGGGCGCCGAGGAGGGTCACGAAAATGACGAGCACGGCGCCGAAGAGCGCGCCCTTGTTCTTCTTGAACCGTCGCCAAGCACGCGGATCCATCAACGCGCTCCTGGCCGCGTCGCTCCATCCGGTCGCACGGAGGTGCGTGTGGAGATCGACCGCGAGGGGAGAAGCATCGCGTGCTGGGGTACCGAGGAAGAGGTCAGCCCGTCAACGTGAACCTCGCGGAAGCGGCTCCTATTGCGCGCCGCTGAACGGCGTCGCGGCGCGCTGGGTGCACACCAGGACGTTGTTGTTGGTCATCCCAGCGCAGCTGAACCCCTCTGGGCACGACCCCGGCGACCCATCGCAGCTCTTGGTGCAGATGAAGCCCTCAGCACTGACCCCGCTCGCACAGATCCCGGAACGGCAAGATTGATCAGAGGTGCACGGCTCACCCACCGCTTTGTTGTTGCAGCCACTGTTTAGCGATCCGCTGAGAACTAAAACGATCGCAAAGACCAACGAAATCAACGTGTTGAGAGTGCCGCGAGGTGGCGAGTTTGCTGCTTGGCCCATACGCGATCGTTGTTCGCATGGACGATCGTTTTGATCCAGTAGAGATCGAAATTTCAAATGTTCAGTGGTGACGAAACGCACGGATTTCGAAAAATCGAAAAAAGTTATTCAGTGATAACGAGGGTTTCCGCGATCGCAGGAAATTTTTTGACCCGATTCGTTTCAAACGAATACATTCCAGCGCATCCATTGAGTCAGATATGGCGAGTAGAAACCACACAACACGACAAGGACGCGGCGAGGCGAGCTTCTCCGACCAGGAATTGGACGCTCTTGAGCGCCAGTACCCAGAGGGGATGAACGTTCAGCAGGTGGTGGAAATTTTCACCCGACGCGGACATCGGCTCACCGAGTCGACGTTTCGCAAGTACGTCCAGCTGGGGCTCCTGCCTCGGAGCGTGCGGGTGGCGCGTGGTGGTCGGCGACGAGGTTCTCAGGGCCTCTACCCGACCGCGAGCGTCCGCCAACTCGTGCGGATTCGTGAGCTGATGAAGCAGGGCAACACGATCGAGGAGATCCAGCAGGAGTTCCTCTTCGTGCGGGGCGACATCGACGCCCTGCGCCGTCAGCTCGACCGCGTCTACGTCGCGTTTGAGGAATCTTTCGCCAAGTCGCCGGACCGCGACCTCGACGCCGCGCTCGTAGAAGCGCGCGCATCGGGACTGGTCTTGATGGAGAAGCTCGAAGCCATGGAGCGCCGCGTCACGCTGCGCGCCCGCATGGAGCGAGCTGTCGTTTGACCTATACGCCGCGGGCGAGCGGCCGGACCTGGAGGTCCACCATGATGATGACCCAAGAACAAAACGATCAGTTCCCGATGACCGCGAGCGGTCCCACCGAGACGCCCGAGGAGATCCCGGCCGCGCCGCAGACCGAAGGCGCGCTCGCGCTCGCGGTCGACGAGGCTCCGAAGCGGAAGCGTCGTAAGCGCCGCTCTCGTGCACGTGCCCGGACCATTTCCATTCGCCGTCTCAGCAAGGCGGAGCTTCAGCGGGGCCGGCTCTTGTACCCGGAGACGGACTACTGGAAGCCGAAGTCACGTTCGGAGTGCGCCGACCTGGAGCGCCCATGCCCGTACGTCTCGTGCAAGTACCACCTCTACATCGACGTCCACCCGATCCGCGGATCCATCAAGCTCAACTTTCCTGACCTTGAGGTCTGGGAGATGACGGACACCTGCGCGCTCGACGTGTCGGACCGCGGGGGCATCACCCTCGAAGAGGTCGGCGAGATCATGAACCTGACCCGTGAGCGCGTGCGTCAGGTCGAGACCTCCGGCTTGGCGAAGCTGAGCGCGGTGCAGGACGTCGAGCGGCTCAAGGACTACTTGTGTTGAGACCACGCGCGGGCCTTGGCGTTCCGAAACCTCGGTGCTAGGAGCAGCGCATGACTGTTCATGCCGTAACCGACGCAACGTTTGAACAAGAGGTCCTGCGCGCGGAGCTTCCGGTCCTCGTCGATCTGTACGCGGACTGGTGCCAGCCGTGTAAGGCGATGGCGCCGATCCTGGATCAGTTGAGCCTCGAGCTCGCTGGCAAGGTGAAGTTCGTCAAGATCGACATCGAGAAGAGCCCGATGGTCGCGCAGACCTTCAAGGTCACGAACATCCCGATGCTCGTGGTCTTCGCGCAAGGTCAGGTCGCCAACCACCATGTGGGGGCCGCCGACAAGAACGCGCTCCTCGCGTTGCTTGAGCCGGTGCTCCCGCGCGATGCGTCCGAGCTCAAGCCGCTTGAGCTTCAGCAGCTGATCACTCAGGGGCGCGCGGTCCCCGTCGATCTGCGCGACGCGAACTCATATAAGCGTTTCCATATCCCGACCGCGATCCATCTCGCGAGCGAGGAGCTGGTGACGCGCGCACAAGAGCTACAGCCCGTCGATGGCCGCATCCGCGTTCTCTATGGACGCAGCGGTGACATCGGCAAAGAGTCCGCGGCGTCGCTCGCGGAAAAGGGCATCCAGGTCGGGTTCCTTGCCGGCGGCTTTCTGAACTGGGAAGGCGAGGGGCTCGAGGTCGAACGCGGCAACCGGTCGTGATGAGGCGTTCGTGACCGTTCGGCTGCCGCTGCTCGCGCAGCCGATCGAAGAGCCGATTCCGAAGCGCCGTGAACGGCGGACGCCGCTCGATTGCATCGCGGTGAGCGACGCGGTCACGGGTTCGCGCACGGGGCGCACGTTCTTAGCGCACCTTATCGCCGCGTTCCCGGGCCAGCCCACCATCGTGACATCGCATGCTGCGCTCGCGCGAGAGGTGTCTGGCGCGAAGGTCCTCGTCGTGACGGAGGGAAGCGAGGTCGACGCGGTGGTTTCGTGCGACCTCAGCTATGGCCTGCTCGTCCCTGCACGGCGCGAACCCAAGCTCCACGTGATGCTCACGTCCGGCGCGCTGATCTCCTCGTGGTCCAAAGCAGCGGTACAGATGCGCGACCGCGTCGACGTGCTCTTGTCGGACCCGCGCGAGGTGTTCGCGCAGCGGGTCCTCGCGCGGCTGCTTGATGAGCGAAGCTGAGCTGATCGCCGCGATCGTCGCTTCGCCCGACGACGATGTGCCCCGCACGGTGTTCGCCGACTGGCTGGAGGAGCAGGGGGACCCCCGCGGCGCGTTCATTCGCGCGCAGCAGACCGTCGGTCTGGGCGACTCGTTGTCGCCGGCGTACTTCGACGCGCTGCGCGTCGCGGACCGACTCGAGAACGACCACCGCGCGAGTTGGCTCAAGCGACTGCCCGCGATCCGGAACGCCCGATTTGAGCGCGGGTTCGTTTCGGAAGCGACCATGCTGGCGACCGCGTTCTTGAAAAAGGGCGAGGCGTTGCTCGAACGCGCGCCCGTCGAGCGGCTGCGTCTTCAACGGGTCAAAGGAAGGGGCGAGGAGCTCGCGGCCGCGCCCGCGCTCAAGCGGCTCCGCGGGCTCGACTTCACAAAGATGACCGTCCCCGATGCGGACCAGATCGCGATTTTGGGCTCTCCGAACCTTACAGCGCTGTCGACGTATGGGTCGTCGGGCATGAGCACCCGCGTTCGCAACGCGTTGTTGGGTGGGGCCGCGGCGACGTCTCTTCAGGACCTCACATTGTCTGGGGTGCCAGGAGCGCTCCCAGACGTTTCGCTGCCGCGGTTGGAGCGCCTCACGTCCCATGGCGATCGCGTCGCGAAGCTCGCGCCGTTGCGGGTCCCCGCGCTGACCTCGTTCACCATCGCCACCTATCAGCTCATGACGAAAGACCTCACGGCGTTGACGCTGCCGCCGCTCGCCTCGCTGTCGATCCGTGCGGCGAAGGTCAAGCGCGGCGTGTTCTCGACGCTCGCCGAGCACGAAGCGTTCGGCTCGCTTACCTCGTTTCGCTTCGCGACCGACGAGCAGGCCTATCCGGAAGGCGAGCTCGATCGGCTGCTGACTGCAGACGCGCTGAACCACTGCGCCGCGATTCGGTTACCGCGCCGTTTGGCAGACTCCGCGTCGCTGCGCGGGCTCCCCAACCTGACGTCTCTTCGTCTTGGCGTTTACCCTGGCGGACTGGCAAAGGCAGATCCACGACCCCTCGCAGACCTCGCCTTGTCCGGGATCCTCGACGACAACGACATGACGTGTCTCATCGCGCTCGCGCCGACGCTCCGATCTCTTTCGCTCGCGTGTGAAGCGCCGCGCGACTCGTGGGAGCGCCTGTTCCGAACGACCTTTCCCGTTCTCGGTGAGCTGAACATTACAGACGACGTGACCCGGACCACGCGCGGGGTTCGGACGAGTGATCTCATCACGGCGCTCTCGAACAAGTGCTGGCCGCGTCTGCTGTCGCTCAAGGTGCGTGGCGTCGACAGCCAGGCGGACGGCTTTGCGGACCTCGCGAAGGCGGTAAAGGGCTCGTCGCTCCGTCGCCTCACGGTCTACGATCGCGTGAAGGTGGCTGATGCGTTGGCGCTTGTCTTGGAGTGTCCACACCTGGTTCGCTTGCACGTCGCGGGCTCGCGGATCGTCGGCGCGAAAAAGGCGCTTCAGGGGTCGACCCGGATCCGGGTGGACGAGCGGTGAACTTCCGCGCGGCGTTCGCGTTAGTCTCGGCTGGCGATGAGCAACGCGGACCTCTTTGGAGCCATCCTGGCGGCGCCCGATGACGACACGCCCCGTGCCGTCTACGCGGACTGGCTGCAAGAGCAGGACGATCCGCGCGGGGGCTTCATCCAAGCGCAGCTGGCGATGGCGAACGCCGCGCCGAACTCGCGCGCGTACTTCGACGCGCTCGCGGTCGCCGCGCCGCTCCTGCACCAGCACGAGAGAGCCTGGTCGAGCGAGTTCAAGAGCCTTCGCAAGGCGACCTACCGTCGCGGTTTCGTGCAGCACGCACGTGTGCTCTCCAGTCAGTTCGTGAAGCAGGAGGGGGCGCTGCTCGAACGCCGCCCTCTTGAGCGCGTTCGGTTTCAGCGGCTTCAAGGGAAGGCTGAAGCGCTCGCTCGTCTCCCCGCGCTGCGCCAGCTCCGAGGTCTGGACCTGGCGGGGCTCAGCGTCGGCCTGGCCGACCTCAACGCGCTCTTCTCGTCGCGGCACCTGACGTCACTCGACACCGTGGTGATGGGCCCGGTGAATCACGCGACCACCGCGTGGACCGCGCTCATGAACGGCCCGGCGAAGGCGTCGCTGGCGGAGCTGCGACTCGGTCAGGTGCGGGCGCTGAGGGGCGTGCCGGTGACGGAGCTGCCAGCGCTGCAACGTCTCCATGTGGGTGGCGTCGAGAGCGTCTCGGAAGATCTTCGTCTCGCCGACCTCGCTTCGCTTCGGGTCCCCGCGCTCGCCGAGCTCACGCTCAACGCGGGCGTGCGTTCGGGAGCGCTCACGTCACTCGACGGGATCCCGTTCTCGCAGCTCCGCGCGATCACCCTCCGCGGGAGACTCTCGTTGTCCGGATTTCTCAGCCGCGAGGCGTTCGCGTCGGCTTCGCATGTCACCTTCGAGCCGCGCTGGGTGGCGCCGACGGAGTTCGCGGAGGCGGAGGAGCGCGG
Source organism: uncultured bacterium (assembly GCA_938024995.1). Classification (GTDB taxonomy): domain Bacteria; phylum Myxococcota_A; class Polyangia; order Polyangiales; family Houyiibacteriaceae; genus CALJDU01. The sequence continues at coordinate 263 of CALJDU010000012.1, read as the reverse complement.
CGCCTTCGCGGCGTGCCGAGAGCTTACGATTTCGGGTCAGTGGCTCTCGTCTCTGTCGTTCGCGGCGCTCCCCAAGCTCGAGGTGCTTCGGGTGACCTCGGCCACGTCCGAACAGCTCGCTGTGCTGTCCGAGTTGCCCCCGTCGGTCGCGCTTGAGCTATCGTTGGAGGTCGACAATGAGAGCGACCTTCATGTGTTGAGAACGGTCGCCCCGCAAACGCGCGCGTTGAGCGTCGTGGTGCATGGCGTCTCCGAGGGGTCTC